>NZ_LVJN01000019.1 GCF_002109495.1 Magnetofaba australis IT-1 | reverse complement strand
CGGCGACCTGCTGCCCCGCATCGGCAACGAATGGATTTGAAGGAGACCATCATGAACAAAATGACCAGCCCCCAACTCACCGTACTCGTCAACGCCGCGCTGCGCGAAGATGGCGCGGTCCACCCCCTGCCCAACCGTATGAAGGGCGGCGCAGCGATCAAGATCGTGAACGCCTTGGCCAAGCACGGTGTCATCACGCAGGAGGATGACGGACAATGGCGTCTCAACGCTGCGGGCTACGCGGCCATCGGCGAAACGCCGCCAGAACGGCTCCTGCCTCAGACTCAAGCTGAAGAGCCCGCAGAGCCGCAAACGGACAGCTCTTCGATTGCGCCGGATGCGCTTTTCGAAGAGATCGCCTCTAAGCACCTGGACATCGACACGCTAGAGACTCGGCGCTTAGACGATTTGGATTTTCATGACTGCGCTGTCTGGGCCATCAAGAGCGCCCTGGAAGCCGCCTACCAAGCCGGGATGGTCGCTGCCAAACAGCGCACGCCAAAGCCCCGAGAGAACTCAAAGCAGGCGACCATGATCGCCCTGATGAAACGCCCTGAAGGCGCAACGATTGAACAGCTTGAGGCCGCTACTTCGTGGAATCGAAATACTCTGCGCGGGGCTATTTCCGGCGCCCTGCGCAAACGCCTTGGACTCAACGTCACCAGCGAGCGCGTCACCGATGAGCAAGGGAAACGGACGATCTACCGCATCGTTGAAGACTGACCCTTCCACGCACCTAAAAGCAGACAACCCGGCCAATTGACCGGGTTGTGCTGGTGATAGATGGGTTAAAATGATGCTGAGATCGTACACATCACACTTCAATAGTCTGCTTTGCCTGGAATTACAGATCGCACGCCCCCTCGGGGCTGAGGGTGATCGCCATCTCGCCGAGGGATCAAATGCATATGAACGTGGAAAACACTTTGACCGGCTGATTGCCCCACATTGACTCCAATGTTGGAGCCACTAATCATTGGATCCTTGTCTGAGAGGCGTTGCTTAGCAACTTTCAGGAGCCGCTCCATAGCATTTCGTTCAGGTTGGTAAAGATCAAAATAATCAGCGACATGACGTCTGGGCAAAATCAATGTATGGCCAATCGATACAGGGAAACTGTCTTCTAAGACAAACGCCAAACCCTCTCCATCAACCTCCTGCATTCTTTCCAACTCGCAAAATATACAGCTTTCATCCCGATGGTGAAGAGATTGGGCAACCTCTCTGAAATCGGTCTGATCTCTGTCCCGTTTTTGCGCATTACAGGTGTAGCAGAGCGCCTGCAAATTATCTGGATCATCCTTTCCGCCATGATTTCGGGGGATAATGTGATCAACTTCCAGAGCTTTTTCCATTGCTGACACGCCACACGCTTCGCAGCGCCCTTTTGCCCTGGCAAGTACGTCGTAGCGAAGGCTGCCTGGAATATAACCACTCCCTTTTCTCCGGTGGTTCCAAGGGTCAGGGCGGCCCTCGAGATACTCCTGAAGCTTTTGCGTGCAAAGGTCTATCAGCTCAGCTCTTTCCTCTGGCGTAACTCCTCGATACAACTCCGCAAATTCGTATTTCTGACCAGTTTTTATTATCACCCCGTTGTTAGCCAGAACGCGACCCGGCATTTGCGCGGTCACTTTTCATAATACTCAATCTGACTTTGATCCTCGGCCAAGAAAGCTTGGGCCGCCTCCCTCCGAGTGATCTGATCACCGTTCAAAAGAATCTGACGAATCATAACCGGCTGGTAGATGTGGCTCATCCGCATCCGGTTGCTTAAATACTCTTTGAGTGACTCATAGGCTGATGTCATGGAATGCCCCCTATAGAAAGGATAATGGGGGTATTCCGTTCCATTCTAGATCTCAAGTCAAGCGGTTGAACTGGATATGTCTCTCTCCGCCGCCACTTCCTCAAAACTCTTCCCGCCAGCCCCATCCAAGTAGGCAATCTTGCCGGTAGCCTGGATGAAGCGCTTCACCGCCACGTCCACGTAGACCGGTGAAATCTCCATGGCGAACACCCGCCGCCCTGTCATCTCACCAGCCATGATCTGGGAGCCGGAGCCGCTGAAGGGTTCGTAGCACAGGCCGCCCCGTTCCACATGCTGGCGCATGGGGATGGCAAAGCAGTCCAGGGGTTTCGGTGTGGGGTGATCGGGGCGCTCTTCACCGGAGAGTCCACGAATGTCCCAGACAGTAGAGAGGAATTCCGCGCCATCGATCTTCGGCGGCATGTTGCCCTTGATCCAGCCCATCAGGCAGGGCTCGTGTTTCCACAGATACTTCGAGCGTGTGAGGACACCTTTCTCCTTGTTCCAGATGATCTGCTGGTGCTGAAACGCGCCCATCTTCTCCCACACCGCTTCCAGCATCGCCTGGCGCTTGGATGCGTGCCAGCAGTACCAAGCGGCGTTGGGCTCGATGGCATGCTCAATGGCGGCTTTGATGAAGCCCTCGTAGAGCTCTGGGCCCTGGGAGGAGTCGTCCCAGGTCACGCCATAGCTGGCTGACCAATCCTTGTTGCCGTCCGTGCCGCTGGTCTCTCCTTTGGCGACCTTGGCTTTGCGCGCACTGTTCTGCGGGTGGTTGGTCCCATCGTAGTCGACCAAGTAGGGCGGATCGGTGGCAAAGAGAATCGCACGCTCGCCGTTCATCAACCGAATCACATCATCGTCGTTGAGGCTGCTGCCACACAGAAGGCGATGGTCGCCGAGAATCCACATGTCGCCAGGACGAGTGACCGGATTGGCAGGCGGCTCGGGGATGACATCGTTTTGGGCTACGGCGCCACCGCCGCCATCAGCGTCGTCCTCCAGGCTCTCCAGCAGATCTGAAAGCTGCTCCTCGGAAAAGCCGATGATGTCGATGTCATAATCGGCGTCCTGAAGCTCGTTCAACTCCAAGCTCAACAGTTCGTTGTCCCACTCCGCCCAGTTGGCGGATTGATTGGCAAGCAGCCGGAACGCCTTGATCTGCGTCTCGCTCAGGTCATCGGCCAGCGCCACCGGCACCGACTCCAGTCCCAGCCGCTTGGCGGCCTTCAGACGGAGGTGGCCATCGACCACCTGGCCATCGCTACGGGCCACCACCGGAATTCGGAAGCCGAACTCCTGAATCGCCGCGCACATGCGATCCACCACGTCATCGTTGCGCCTTGGATTCCGGGCATAGGGGATCAACCGCTCCAGAGGCCACTGCTCCAGCGTCAAATCAGCAATCTGCATTGTCCATCATTCCAGAGAGAGTTTGGCTTCGGAGAGCTCTTCCAAATGTTCGCGCACGTATTGCTCCAGGCAGATGTGCATGGTGTGGTCGTCGACGCCCAGTTCCGCCGCCATACGCGAGGAGACCCGCGCTGGCCAGTTCTGCCAGGAGTCACGAACCTCTCTGGCCCGGTGATACACCCGCGCCAGGGTCTGCTCCCGATCGATCAGGGAGCCCTTCTTCTCTTCAAGTTCGATCTTGCGCAACTGCGCGCGCAGCACCATGTCCGCCGTCTTGGCCTGCATGAAGGTCATGCCGCCAGCGCCAGCACTCTGTCCGCTCTGCTGCAATGTCTCACGGACGCTGTTCACCGCCGCTGTCGGCGTCGGCTTCATGCCCTTGGGGTGGGCGCTACGCTGATTGACGTCGTCGGTGTTGGCCGACCAGTTGGCCAGCACGGTGTCCAGATCCCACGAACCATCCGGTTCGCGGTGAATGCGACCCGCCTTTTCGGCCTTGCGCACCGCTGTCTCTGACACGCCCAGATGCTTGGCCAGACGCCGATTGCTGGGGACTTTCATGAGATCTCATTCACCGCGAACGCGAACCCGCGAACCAATAAAACGCCTCTGTCGCTAGCGAGCTCTCGGGCCATTGCGCGCGGCATCAGTTTTCGGCGAAAAAGGAACCACTTTTCAAACGCTTACAAACCACACCCCAGGCCAGAGAATATTTTTCGGATTCATATGGTTACCGAGTTTCGGTTTTGAACTGAAGGTCTACGGCTTATTGATCAACGGCACTGCCATGAACGCCGCGATGAGCGCCAGCAGCGCCAGGATCTGACGGAAGAGTTTGTAGCCACCCACGAGGCGTTGCTCAGCAGCGTCCAAACGATCAAGGGTTGCTTCCATGCGGTCAAACTTCTGCTGACCGATAGCAAGGCGTTGGTTGATGTGCTTGAGCTCGTTGGCCAGGGTGGCCATCTCCGCCGAGTACGGGCACTCTTTCTCGCAGTTGCTCATTTTGCCCTCCCGGTGTGCTTCTCCCAGGTCCGCAGACCCGCCAAGCCCAGCATCGCCACCACCAACTCCTGCATGAAGTTCAGCGGCAGTTGCGGTCCGGGCTGCCCCGTCACCCACTGGATGATGGGGTTGATCACGTAGGCGAAGGAGAGTCCAACGCCGCACACCCAGCCCAGAAACGGGCGCCAGCCCGCCACGAAGGTGGAACGGTGCGCCGCCTCGATCTTATTCAACTCGACCTGAAGCGCCGCCGGTTGCTGGGCTAGACGGGTCAACAACGCCTGCTTGTCCAAGCGCTCCTCGTCGGAGGTGAACAGGCCATCCAGGGCCTTGCCCACCGCCTCAATGGGCTGCGCCGCCGCGCCGCCAATGATCTTCTCCAGGATGCCCATCAGAGCACGCCCGTGATGAACAGCGGCATGATGGCGGCAAACGCGATAAACAGCGAGCCGAACAACCCGACGATGATGTCCGCCCATTTGGGGTCGTTCATTTCGGGTAGCTCCAGATGGTCGGGCGCGGTTGGTTGGTTGCGCGGGGCAGCGCGTCGAGGTGGATGAAGCGGGTGTGATGCGAGCCGTGTTGTTTGATTCCAACGCCGGTCATACCCGCCGCCTTGGCCAAGGCGATGAGGTCGTAGGCGTCTTGGCCGCTCACCAACACATCTACCGCCGCGCCAGACGCATGCGGACCGTTGAGCCCGGTGACGGAAATGGCGGCGTTATGCTCTGGGCAGCGATAGCCGGAGGTGACCGGCAGCGGTTTGCCGAAGGCGATGCGCAGGTCCTCAAGCATCGCCATGAAACCGACATCCATCTCCATACGGCCGCAACCGCAGTGGCAGGTCAACTCGGCGTTGGTGAAGTGGAGCCAAGGAGTGTCGGACATTGGATTCACCCAAAAAAATAGCCCGCCCCAGATTGATCCGGAGCGGGCTTTGAAACGGTACTTCTGCCTTTGTTGCCGTTTACGTCAGCAATCAGGGCGCCAGCACTCTCACCTGCATGCGCCAAAAAAAACGGCGGCCAAGCGCCTTCACGCTACGACCGCCGATCTTAGCCAGAATCTTAGCAAATCCTGGGGGAAGTGTCGCGCACTAAGATGTCGCGACGTTTTACTTCACAAACGGGTTGGCGTTGCCCTGAATTTTCTCAATCCGACGATTGCGTTCACGCTCCCAATCGTCAACAGGGTCTTGCGACATCCAGACCTGAAACAGCCGACGCTGCTTTTTGCTGATTGGCAGCCCGTAGGTGGCGTTCATGTAGAAATACGCTCGAGCCACATCTCCTTGGACTTCAGGGCGCGGCTCAACGCGGTCGGTGTCCCAGTCGATTTCAAAGTCACAGGCGCCATAAACGCGGGGTTCACCGGCGACCATTCCGAAGCTGCGATTGCTGCGATCACCGTTGAGTTCGCCCACAGCGGGAACGAGATTGTGAAGGTCTGACTCCATCGCTTCAAACACAGGATCAATCTTGGCGCAGCAACGACGGCCCTTGTAGAGCTTTCCTTTCTTGGTCTCGCAGAGTTTCTCCCGCCAGCAGGGACGAGTGTGCCCGAAAGCGTGGGCGGGAACGATATGCTCCCATTCAATCCGACCTCCGCGCTTTGCGTTCTTGCGGGGCTCATAACCGCATTGGCCTGGCCTCACGTTCTTGTGCTTGTCGTAACCGCACCCGCAGTAGAATGTCTCGCGATGGCCTTTGTAGACCTTGGGAAGGAGCCGTTTGGCTTGGCTGAACGACTTGATGTGGTGAGGAATAGTCACGTCCTGCGCAGAGATCGCGAGTGACGGCGCCAGCATCAGCATCAGGGCAAGAAATATAAAACGCATCCTGATCTCCCGAGTGGGGCAGCGGGGGCATAAACGCCCCCACGCCAAGTCCATCATTTCCTACGCGGCGGACCGCCGCCACGAGGGATCTTCCAGTTTCGTCGCGATTTTCAGAATCGCTACGCTCCAATACCGCCACGCCGTCGAGCGGTGCTCTCCGCGCTTAGCGCAGATGATCTTCCAATTCACCCGACAGGCGCGCGCCCACACCAGTTTGGCGGCGTCAGGCTCCAGCCACCTCAGCCACTCGAAGCATTCGTCCATGCGATCAATGGCGTCTGGAGACGGCGGTCCAAGCCGGGTCTTGGCCTTGCTCCAGCCATAGGCGTCCCAGTAGTCATGCAGCACCTCTGGCCAAGAGGCGCGTAAGCCCATGGGACCGGTTTCTGGCAAACGCCGAAGCGTTTTGGCCGCTTCTTCCAGTCTGTCGATCACCTGCTTAGGCGTCCAGTGTTCACGATCAGACATGGCACACCTCCTGACGTGCACGCCCGTAGAGCTTCTCGCCAAGCTGTTTCACCAACTCCCGCTCGGGCCAAGTCAGGCGCGGGTCAGCGGCGTTGACCACCAGAATGCCGTGAGCCTTCCAGCCATAGGCTTTTGTCCCCTCGGCGTTGATGGTGCGTGGCTGCATCGGCCCGAGAGAGCTTGATGGAGACTTCGGCCCACCGATCATGACGCCACCTCCTGGGCGATGGCCCAATGCAACAGCGCCAGAGCATCGGCCTCGTTATCATCCGCCGGGGTATGCCCCAGCCGCTTCATGGCGTGGATCACCTGTGCCTTGGAGGCATTGCCCTTGCCCGTGGCGTGTTTTTTATCGTCCCCACCGGCACGCCCTGGTAGGGCACGCCGTTGGCCTCCGCCCAAGCGGTGAGGTGCGCCAGGAAGCCGCCGTAGACATGCCCGGCTGTGGTCCCGATGTGCCGACGCACCTCCTCGAACGCCACGCGCCCGACGCCGACAGCGCCATGGATCTCATCCAGCCACGCTTTGAAGCGCAGCCACTGCATGCCGCCTCCCTCAAACCGGCCCGGCTTGAACGACACTGTGCCGCTGGTGATGGTCCCATCCGGCTGACGCACCGCCCAGCCCATTTGTGAGCCGAGGTCTAATGCCAAAACCGCGTTGTTCCCATCCGGCCCCTGTTGGGGCAAACTCTGAACAGCCATTTCATTCCTCCTGTGGATTGATTTGGTCAGGGTGGTGGCCGGACCCGCCAAGATCTCAGGCCACCACCCGCGCCCCCATTTCCGGAGCCCGGAATTGAATCCCGATGATACCGGTATGGGGGTGGGGATTGGTTCCCACCCCATACCTACCCGTAGGGTAGTAAAAAAGCGGGAACGCAATTTGTCTGTAAATTCAGCATGTTGCAAAACCGGGAACGCACCGGGAACGCAAATGTTGCAAACGCTGTTTTTCACCTTTATTTCATAGACATAACCCCTATTTTACAAAATGGGAATGTGCTGGGAACGCCACGTTCCCACCCCGTTCCCACCTCTACCGGGAACGACTATTCCTCTTACAACCATCCCTCAATTTGACTCTGATTTACTCCCCTTCATTTAGGACGGATCCTAGTTGGAATTGGCCAACTCCGAGAGCGAATTCCCCCTGTGGAACATCCAGCCACTTTTTGATGGTGCTGCCTTCGGCCATGCACAAGACCAAGCGCCCTGTGGTCAATAACGCATCGACCATTGAGACGATCTTGTTTCGCGAAACGCCCAAAAGCTCAGCAGGCAGCTCTGAACGACGCTCATGAAGCCCATTGCCCCCTGTTTTTGTGAATGGCTGACCATTGGCAGCCGCCTTCTCTATGGTTTGCTCCAGAATCTGCAGTAAATCGCCAAAGTCCTTCCCGCCCATGGCAAGCTCCATGGTCTTTTCACCCAGCAAGCCTGTTGAAGCATCACGGACATAGGTCCGTATACTCTTGTCCGTTGGCCAGTTGCTCTTGACTACAGCGCCCTTGAAAACCTTCTCGCGGATATAGCGTTCGTTGAGTTTTTCACAGACCTTCTCCGCCTCATCCGAGTCCGCCTCCCACAGCGCGTAGGACCAGCGCCCACCATCAACGAGAGCCGTGGTGCCGCGTATCGCCTCGCGCGCCTCTGCGGCGGTGTGAATGGGCTTCATGCCGACTTTACGGAAGTGGTGCGCAACCAACGTCGTCGCGCCGGTTTCGGCGGCTATGCGGCCAAGCCTGGCAAAGAACATGGCTCCGGCGGCCGGGTCGCTGTTGACGTCGCCTCCCGCAAAGCTCTGTAGCGGATCAATCACCACCAGGCGCAGATCCGGGATCTCCAATAGTTCGGCGCGCATCTCCTCATAGGCATCGGTGAGCACAGGACCTTCGCGGCCCATGGCGACCAGCGGAATGGCGCCGCCCGCGTTGGGCAGTGGCACTACGATCAAACGGCTTGGGTCTGGCAGGGCGCCGACCAAACCGGCCAGACGACGGTGCACCTCATCGGCGTCATCCTCAGCGGTGAACATCACCGCCGTACCCGCCACTGACACCAGGGGACCGCCTAGCGCCTCCATAGGCATCGGCGAGCCCGACTCGACCTGGGCCACCTTGGCGCACAAATCCATGAGCAGCATGCTCTTACCCGCGCCGCCGATGGCGGCGACCATGCCTGGAACGCCAAGAGGCAACACACCATCAATCAGCCACTTCCGTTCTGGCGCTGGGCCCTGGTAGCGATCAAAGGTCCAATCGCTCAGACGAATACGGCGTCTTGGCCCATTAGGAGCAGCGCGCGGCGCATCTCGGAGGAATGTCTGGATGTCCATTCCCTCGGCCACCGCGTCGGCGGCGTCCCATTTCTCTGGCTTCTCCGCAGGCGGAATCAGAATCGCGATGGACTTTGCGCCAGCGGCTTTCATCGCCTTCGACGCCGACTGCCCATACTCCCAGCCGGGCTTGTCTCGATCCGGCCAGATGATGAGGCGTTTGCCGCGTAGTGGTGACCAGTCGGTTTTCTCAACCGGCGCGTTGGAGCCGTGCATGGAGGTGGTGGCCGTAATGCCGATATCGATGAGCGCCTGTGCCGTTTTTTCTCCCTCAACCAACACCACCTCATCCGCCTGGGCGATGCCGGGCAGGTTGTAGAGAGGGCGCTGGATTGTCGGGGCCTGCCACTTGCCCGTGCGTACATCCAAAGGCCGGAACTGCTTACGCCGGTTTGGCGGATCGTAGCGGTAGACGCACACCAGCAACTTGCCATCGGCGTCGAAGTAGTCCCACTTGCCGGTGTGCGGGCCCAGATCATCCATGGGCGGCTCGCGGCGCTGGGATGGCGCGGAAGAGGTGGTGACGCGCATCGGATCGCCCAGCCAGGCGCGCACCTCGTTCATTACATCGCCAAACCGGGTAACAGGATCGATTCCTCGCGAGCGCGCCCACAGATCCAGAATGTCGCCGCCTTTGCCTTCGGCATGGTCATACCAGACGCCCGCTTTCTCGCCGGAGAGCTCCACCTTCATGCTCTCGCCAGGGGCACCCGCCACATCGCCTATATGGAATTGGCCGTGACGAACCTTCCCAGCAGGCATGAGATAGCGCAGCGCCTCTTCAACTCGGCCCAACAGCCGAGTTTTGATCTCCTCCTTCTCCTGACCTCGATCGGTGATGCCGGGCAGCTCCGACTGCGGTCCGGCATCGTTGAAGTCCAGGTATGGATGCGAGCCAATCATCCCTCCAGCCCCCAGCAGCGATCGGCATAGCTGCACATGCGGCACTGGAAGTGTGACTGCTCGCGCGTGATGCGCGGTAACAACTCATGCGCCTCCGTGGCCTTGAGAATCCGCACCGCCTTGTCCGACATCTTCTGCGCCAGCGCAGAATCAAACGAGACCAACTCGTGATGGATCTCCGAGGTGTCCTTGTTGATGGCGGTGAACAGAGCCGGGTTCTGCGAGATCCCTTCGATCTCCGGCTCCATGTAGGCTTGATAGATCGCGATCTGGGCCGCGTAAATGGGCTTGGAGAGCGCAACCCCGCGCTTGACGGTATCTTTCCACGATTTGTCGTTGAGGGATTTGCACTCCCACAAAGCCGGGTAGGTCATGTCGACGCTCTTCGGCCCGGAGACAAGAATGCCGTCCACATGGCCCTGGATACGTCCGCCTGCGGCCTCGAAACCAAATTGCTCGCCGTTGGGGCGATTGCCCTTGGTGGTGAACAGTTCAAAGCCCGCCATGCGCAACCAGTTGATGGCCATATCCTCAAACAGGTGACCGGCGGCGAAGATGCGCAGTAGCTGACCATCAAAGTCCTTGCCCGGATCTTTGGGCGCATGGGCGTATTCAAACTGGAGCGCGCGCTCACACTCCACGCCGAGGCGAGAGGCTCCCAAGTAGGAACGCGGCGTCTGTTGCCGGTTCTCCTCCTCCAGAGCCACATCGATCAGGTGGTTGATGGCGGGGGCAATGCCTCCGGCTTGGTGATTGAAATCCATCATGGTCACCCCCCCAGCATGGATTGACGGCACTCCCGCAAAATCTCCACGGGGTAGCTATTGACCGAGCCCCACCGCTCATCCGGGACTTGCCCCATACGGATTGAGAGTTTGCGACACATGTCCGAGGCCTTGCTTCCCAGCCGTTTGGCAAAAGAGAGCGGAGCCGGGATGCCCTCCCGACGACAGAAGGCCAGAGCGGTCATGTAGCCGGTATCTCCATCCATGTCATCCTGGCGCTGGGCAATCTGATCAAGCACGCGTTGCTGCTCCAACTGTGCCGATTCAAGGCGTTGAACACGCTCTTCGTGCTCCACCAGTAGTTGCACCGAGCGCAGCAGCTCATGCGCCTTTGATTTCGGCGGCGGCAGTTGGAAGTAGCGATTGACCAGCGCGCGTTGGACCTGCCAGGCCAGATCGTCGGTGAAGGATTTCACCAACATCAGGTAGCCGGTCTCTGAAAGCAGGATCATGCCTCGCGGCGGGATCTCCAACGCCATCGGACGAAATTCGTCTTTTTGCGCAAAATCAATGCGATGGAAGTCTTCGCCTTCGACAAACCGATTTCGGTTGCTTTTGAAGTTCCGCGATGCCGTTCCAGCCGGACGCTGGTGCGCCAGATCCACCATGGCGAGGGTGATGACGCGCGTGCCTCGATATTCGATCACTGGCAGAGATGTCGCGCCAATCTCGACCATTTGGCTTTCCATTTTTCTTTCCATATCGGGTCTCCTTGGATCAGAACGGAATCTCTTTACTGTGCGGCCGCGCATTGGCCATGAATTCCTGGTAGGCGGTGATCACCACCTCCACCAACGTCATCACCTCCTGTTTGCTGTAGTCCGCCAAAGGTCGATGCATGCCAATGTTGCCCACGTATTCGCCCAGCATGGGCAGCGTGGCGGCCATAGCCGTTTTCTCCAATTCGGTGGCGTCCACCATGTCTGTCGCCTCCAGTATGAAATCCGCAGGCGTTGCCCTGACCGAGCCAAGCAGCCAGATCAGGACATGCCCGGGATGCTGTTTCAGAATTTTCCCAAACACGGCGCGCTCCTTCCGGCCCAGTGCCGAGAGGCTGATGCGCTGCGTGCGCAACCCAGGTGGCAGGGAGATCCATCCCCATGCCTGGTCATGCCAGTTGCTGCGCCTGCGCGTCCACGCCGTTGCCATGTCACGCCGCCTCTGCCAATGAGCGTCGATCCGCCTCCAGAATCAGCGTCCGAATGGCGGTCTTGTTAAAGCGGAAGGTCAGCAACGCCGACGCCTGATACCGCGTCAGCCCCATATCCATCTGCATTTGCGGCGGCAGGTATTTGAGCTGCTTGTCCGTAGGCGGCTGACTCAGCCAGGATTTGGTCTTGTGCGCCGATTCGTCGGTCTCGTTTTCATTGAGCCAATCATCGGCAGCTGCCAAGCACACCGTGCGCTCGCCGATAGAGAGCAGCCGCACCGGCTGCCCTTTGGCTCCGCCGACGGCGTGCCAGTTGCCGTTGAGGAAGAAGATCCCGCTCCAGGCGGTAAAGCCATTGGCCATCAGCGCAGCGTCATCGCCGAACAGATCCACCCAGCGGAAACTGGAGCGTTTGAGCAGGTCCACCTCCGACATGATGAAGTCGGTAATCGCCTCCGGACCCTCTCCAGCATCCAGCTGTGGCTCCCAGTAGTAGCCGCACAACGGACACTCTCGGACCGCCAGCGGCACAATGGCCTGACACTCCGGGCACTCCTTGGTGGGCGCTTGCCCCTGGATCTCCTTGCCATCGAGATTGACGTCCTGCTCCAGGGAGCCATGCAGGATGGAGGAGATGCCGAAATCCAACACGATGCAGTCGGTCTTGAGCACCCCCGGGTGCTCGTTGGGGTCAATGGTGCGTAGACCACGCCCCACCATCTGGATCATGGTCGATTTGTAGGAGCTGGGGCGCAGCAACACGACGCAGGAGATGGGCGGAAAGTCATACCCCTCGGTGAGCACCGCCACGTTGACCACCACCTGAGCGGAGCCCTTTTCAAAGCGGGCCAAGGTCGCCTTTCGCTCGGCCGAGGGAAGCTCTCCGTGAATCAACACCGCCTCCACATCAGCGGCGTTGAAGGCGTCGGTGACATTCCGCGCATGATCCACGGTGGAGCAGAACACCACCGTCTTGCGATTTCCGGCGTTCTCCTTCCAGTGCTTGATCACGGCCTCGGTCACCGGGGCCTTGTTCATAATGCGATCCACCTCCAACATGTCGAAGTCGTCCACCGTCTTGCGGACGCTCTTGAGCGCCTCCTGTGCGCCGACATCGATGACGAAGGTGCGGGGTTTGACCAGATTGCCCGCCTGGATCAGCTCTCCCAGGCGGACCTGATCGGCAACATTGGAGAAGATGGGGCGCAGGCCCTTTTTATCCCCACGATTTGGCGTCGCAGTAACACCGTAAATGCGGCACGCCGAATTGCGCTCCAAGGCGGTATCGATGATGCGCCGATAGCTGGCCGCCGCCGCATGATGCGCTTCATCGATCACCAGCAGATCCAGACCCGGCATCGAATCCAGGTTCTTCTGCCGCGCCAGGGTCGGAACCATGGCAAAGGTGGCGCGTCCACGCCACGACTTGCCTCGGGCATCCACCACGGAGGTGGAGATGCCCGGATTGACTTTGGCGAACTTCAGCACGTTCTGACGGGTGAGTTCATCCCGATGCGCCAGAACACAGGCCTGATGGTCAGTGTCCTTCAGCATCCGGCCTACCACTGCGGAAAGCGCTATCGTCTTGCCAAATCCGGTACTGGCAACCGCAATGGTGTTGCCATGCTCGTGGAGAGCGGTCACTGACCGCTCCACGAACTGTTGTTGACGAGGTCTGAGCAACATCTCTCACCCCCTCACTGGGCCCAACTGGGCGTTTGAGTGGGAGGTTGCGCCGGTTGCTGTTGGGGCGCGGTGGACTGCTGTTGCGCAGCGGGCTGTTGCTGTGGCGCAGTCTGCTGCCAACCCTGATTGGCGGGAGGCGTCGCCGGAGCCGGGGCAACGCTGGCGTTGAACCCCTCATACTCCTTCCGATCCGGCGTAATGGCGAACTGGATGGTGTTTTTGTCTGAGCCGTCGCGCTGATCTTTCTCCACATCAATCTTGGCCAGGAATTCGATCCCATCCAGATCGGCAAATCCGTTGATGCGCCGCGCCTGCTGCGCGTTGGGCGAGTTGTCCTTGTCCTTCAAGCCACGGCTTGAGTTGAGAATGGCGCGCACGAAGGAGCGACCCATGTTGCCCCATTCCGGCCCTTTGGGGCTGAACAGGCCGATGCGGCTCCACACCTTGCGTTTGGCGTACTGACCAGCGGTAATGACGAACTCGCAGTTCAGATACACCGCGCCGGTTTCCGGATTCTGCTTCGCGTAGCCGCCGGTCCATCCCCGGTTGGGATCGTCATAACCGCCGGGTTTGACGGTCATGCGCACCGGCGCGATGGTCCCACGGGGGATCAGGTCAAAACTCTGCTGACTCTCAGCATCGTTGAAGTCGGTCCAATTGCCGTTCATGATGATCGTGCTCCTTATTGCTGTTGCAGGCTATCGGGGGCCCCGGCGGCGGGGGCGGCTTCGGTCACTTTCTCAGGGCGTTCGAAGCTCAGCCTTTCCGCCGCCGGTTTCACCGGCTGGTGAATTTTTTCCATGAGGCGACCCAGATGGGGCTCCTCGATCATTTCGAGTCGTCCGCTGCGATCCTTGGCGGGATACCCCCAGGGATTGAGCGTGTGGCAGATGAAGGCGCGATAGGACGGTCCCTCCTCCGGGCGGATCTCCGTCATGGTGATCACCTGGTCGACGATGCCGGGAAGCTCCAGCCCGGTTTTGGCCCCCTCGATCTGTGGGGCAAAGTAGCGACGGCTGAAGTCGTCGGTCTTCTCATCAAGGATGCCGACAAACCAGACATTCTTGCCCCGGGTGTGCTGCAGATGGGTAATCCAGGCGATCATCTCCTGACCGTGCAGACCGTAGGCGCCGCGAATGTCGGGTTTGCCGCTCTTCTCCGAAAATGCCTGTGGCTGACCTTTGCACCACTGAAAGCAGAGACGCCCGGCCACGGTAATGCTGTCGACGAAGATGGTGCGGTACTTGGCGAGCAAACTGGGATCGCCGAACTTCTGCACCACCGCATCGTAGTGCGCTTGGCTGTAGTACTGGTCATCGCGCAGCGCCGGATTGGGGCCGCCGATGAACACCGCGAAATCTCGACATTCGTCCCAGGTGCGGGGCCGGATGGTGTCTCCGGGCCATCCCTCCACCGCCAGATCGCCAGCCTCCAGATCAAAGAACAGGGTGGTGGCCGCACCGACGGTGTGGAGCAACGAGGTCTTGCCGATACCGGATTTGCCGAAGATCACGCCCTTGTCGCTCCTCGGCTCCGCCATGCGCGCATCGGCGCTGATAATGGGTAAGCCGCTCATTGCCGCCCCTCCAGGCTCGGGTTGGTCAAACGAATTTCATTTTCTAATCGACGTTTGATTCTGCTCAGCTCAAGGTGGGCGCTACCCAACTCCGCTGGTTCAATCTCCCATGCCAAGGCCTGTCCGATGGGCAGCGACTCAATGGCGTCCATCACCGCTTGGACCTTGTTATGAAACTCAAAGGCATCCATTTCACTTCCCTTCCATGTCAAAAGGTTGTTCACCCGCCACATGACAGCGTGGCGCGCATTGCTCTAGACTCAGCTGAAGCCGATGCACGATCTCCGCGTTCATACTGCGGTTCTGCGCGCGCGCCGCGCGTTTGATCTGCTCTTTCATGCCAGTAGGGAATGAGAGCGTGTAGCGCTCCTGATCGCTGGGATAATCCCTTCGGCGCGTTATCGTGCTGCTCATCACGCCGCCTCCTGGCTCTCAGCCGACACGGTCAGCTTGAAGGTGGGTTTGCCCGGCTTAACGGTGCGCGCACCCTCGAACGCGCTGCGGATCTGCGTCGGCCACGCCTTGAACTTGCTCTCGGGCACTTTGAAGGCAACGTCCAGATATTCATGCGGATTTTCGCCCGCCTTGGCGATGCGCTGAAACAGGTCCGCCAGCCGTTTCTGATCCCAGTGGGGGCGCTTGGGCAGATCGGCAACCACCTGCACGTTGCCATCATTAAGACGCACCGTGCCGAAGTCCTTACCGCTCTGCTGGCGCAGCTGTTTGATGAGGTCCCCGTATTTGCGGGCGATGGCGCCATCGAGAAACTCCTTGGCGCTTTTGGCGCGCTCCAGAGCAGCGTTGGCTTGTTGCTGAAGGTCCGCCAGGGCGGCGCCGTCCAGATTGGCGACGTCACCGAGGGGCATGGTGTGCAGTTGCTTGAGGGTGATGGTGTCGTTCATGATCACTGACTCCGTTGCATCAGGTTGTTGTCGGCGCTGCTCATCGCCACTTCGACGATGGCGAGCGTTTTACGCAGACGGTCGTGTATGGGTTGAAGGTCCGCGACGTGGAGCATCGCGTGTATGGGTTTGATGGCGCTCTCCAATTCGCCAAGCAGGGTGAACAGAGTTTCCCTGGGCAGCATCGGCGCATGCTCATGCACAGTGACCGGCTCCGCATCAATCACCACCTCAGCGCGGGCGGTTTGCGCACTGGCTTGATTGCGCAGGTCGTTGCACTCGCGGCGCACATCCTGGAGTTCACGGGTCAACTCCGCGTTGCGGTTTGACCGGTTTTTCAGATCGAGCTTCAAGGTGGCGACTTCGGCTTTGAAATCTTCCTGCTTTTTCCGGCTCTGCTGTTTGAGTTCACGGATCTCCTCTTTCCACTTCTTCACATCCGCATTGGAAACCGAATCGCCTGCACTCGACTTCTCAACCGCTTTCTCGATGACCTCCTCTGGCGTTGAGGGGGCCGCGAGGAAGTAGAGAACTGAGGGTTTCAAATCCGTCAAATTGACGGATTTGGTTCCAAACCGCTCAGCAACCCGCATGAAACGAAGGGCGCTGCTTTCCGTCATCTCAAACTCAGCCTGGATCCAGGGGCCAAAGCTCCCGTGAGGGATCGCATCCTTCACACGCTGTAAATCCTGGCCAATGGCGATGATGTCCTCCGCCGTTCGGCGCATGCGCAAGCGGATCCGCTCCGCAGCTGGTTTGGCGATCTCGATCATCGGTTCGATCAAGCTGTCGTAGTTGAAGGGGGTGACAGCGCTCATTGTTCGGTCTCCTCGTCCAGTCCGTGGATTTGGGGGAAGGGCTCTTCAGCTGGATCCCAGTGTATGCAGCCGCGCTTTTTGCCCTGGGCAAAGAGGTTCCAGGCTTTGATGGTCATGGCGCGAACTTGAACTGAATTCAGCTTTTTGCTCGTCTGATTGACCAGAAGCGCTTCGCGCAGACGATAAACGGAATCCTGTTTGGTGATGTTTTCACCAGTGGTGAGTTTGTTGAAAAAATGGTCGGCTGCAGGCGTCTCTTTATCGCTATTCATCACGTACTGCGTGCGGCGAAAGAGGAAGTGCAACACCGCGCCGTTGGCCACGTTGATGAACCGGCGAGCCTTATTGCCGAATTGGATGCTCTCTCGCAGCTTGGGGTGTTCTTGAAGCAGATTCTCCAAGGTCTCCTGGTCAGGGGAAAACTTGGGCCCATCCTTGTGGAATTGCTCAGTGCTCCACATGTACAGAAGCCGAAGAGCCGCCCCGAGATTGACGTAGTGTTTTTCACCGTTGATGTTGAGGTGGTCCGCTGTAGTGCGCTTGGAGCCCTGGTCATAAGTGCGCATGACCCCGTTGTCGACGCCGAACACCACGATGGCGGCAGCGGCGATACCGCTCTTTTCGATGGCGTGCAGGCGGTGCTGACCATCAAGCAATTCCCCATGTTTGGAGAAGCAGATGGATTCACCATTCAGCCGCCAGTGGTTGTTCTCCAACACCGAGACCAATTCATGGAGATGGCGTTTTTTAAGGCTACGGTTCTTGACGTTCCGCTCAAGCCATTGCTGAGCCAGCGCGGGGGTGATGTGCATCACGCAGGCGGAGATGGCGTCGGGCCAGAAATCGATCCCCGGCGCGGTCCCCTCATCACAGGTGAGCGGGTCGATCTCTTCGAGCTTGTAGAAGAGCTTGTAGACCGAAAGGTCATCCTGATGAGCGTTTGTGGTTTGTGGGGCGCTGTTCATGTTCTTCCTCCTGATTGAAGATCCTGGAAATGCCGCGCGCCAGACCCGCCAGGAATCGGGCTTTTCGGGTACGTTTCCCTAGACGCGCGGTTCGGGTCCGCCCTGCCGTCGATTTCAATCAACAGCGCGGCGGGTTTTGCTGAACTCTCTCTGGCTAACTACAACTTTCCTTGCATCACTCATCATCACTGATAGAACTCCTGGGCTGATTCAGGCCGCAGGAATCCCGTCCGAGCGCATAGCCCTCGGTGAGACGTTCTGGTTAAATGGGGTTGATCAGTGCGTCACATAGCGCGATTCGATAAACTTCTCCACGTCGGCCGTGCGGTACATCACCTTCCGCCCCACCTTCACATAAGGTAGTGCGTAGCGTTTGGTGTGTCGCCAGTTACCCAGGGTCGTGGCCTCTACCCCCAGGATCCTTGCCGCCTCTTGAGGCGTGATCAATTTAGGGTTGTCCACGGTTTGTTGATTGCGTTTCATCAGCGCCCCTTTCTGCGTTGGCGTTGCTGTTGAAATTAACCGTACACGATCATTTATTTTAACTAAATACGGAATCTCGCGAGATTCCCAAAAGTAGGGTGTGAGATTCCCTTGTGCCTACAATCGAATCTGCAACCACCTGCTTCTAAATGGTTTTTTTGATTGCTCTGTAAACATAAAATCCGAAAAAAATGCAAAAAGGGAATCTCACACCCCCTCTGAGATTCCCTTGAGCGTACAACGTTTACATTGCAGGATGTTTATTTCCTATTTGTTTCCATAATGTTAATTCACGTTCCGCAATGCGGAATTTTGGCCTCGGGGAAAAAGGGAATCTCACTTTTTTAGGTGAGATTCCCTCTCATCTAGACAGTTTGGAGCGTCATTGATCCTCTACCTGTGCGAAAAGCCCTCACAGGGGCGTGATATCGGGCGCGTTCTCGGCGCCACCGCGCGTCGTGAAGGATACGTCGAAGGCTCTGGCGTGCGCGTGACGTGGTGCATTGGCCATCTTCTAGAAATGACAGAGCCCGACCGCTACAAACCGGAATGGAAGCAGTGGCGACTCGATACGCTCCCCATGACGCCTGATGTCTGGAAGCTGGAGCTCACCAAGCGCGGCGGCAAGCAGTTCAAGGTCATCAAGGAGTTGCTGAAGGGAGCTTCGGAGGTGGTGCTAGCCACTGACGCCGACCGTGAGGGTGAAACCATTGGTCGCGAGGTGCTGGAGCGCTGTCGCTATCGTGGAAAGGTCTCCAGGCTGTGGCTTTCGGCTCTGGATGACGCCAGCATCCGCAAGGCGCTCTCCGCCCTCCGGCCAGGGCAACAGACAGAGCCGCTGTATCAGGCAGGCTTGGGGCGAGCGCGCGCCGATTGGTTGGTCGGTATGAATCTAACCCGCGCCTACACCATTATTGGCCGTCAGGGGGGATATGACGGCGTGCTGAGCGTGGGAAGGGTCCAGACACCTACATTGAAGCTCGTGGTGGATCGTGACCGGCAGATCGAGAATTTCAAGCCGGTGGACTACTTTGACGTCACCGCGCTGCACCGAGTCGCCAGCGGCGCGTTCAACGCGAAATGGATTCCACAAAAGCAGCATGCCGACGATGAAGGCCGTTGTCTGGATCGTGCTGTCGCCGAATCCGTCATTCAGAAGGTCCAGGGCCAGGTCGGGAAGGTCACCAAGGCAGAGACCAAGCGGGTTAAGGAACCCCCTCCTCTACCGCTTGAACTCTCCACACTCCAGCAGGAGGCCTCACGCCGTTGGAGCATGAGCGCCAAGAAGACACTGGAGGTCGCGCAGTCCCTGTACGAAAAGCGCAAGGCCGTCACCTACCCGCGCACCGATTGTCGCTTTCTGCCTACGGAGCAATTCAAGGATGCATCCAAAGTGCTACAGGCCATGGCGGCAAGCGACCCGTCAATTACGTCTTTGGTCCAAAACGCCAACCCCAAATTGCGCTCCAAAGCTTGGAACGACAAAAAGATCACCGCTCACCACGCCATCATCCCCACGGCCGCCAAGGTTAAGATTGAGAGCCTGAGCCGCGAGGAGTCGCTGCTCTACGATCTGATCCGGCGCCACTATCTGGCCCAGTTCTTCCCACCCTTTGAATACGACGCCACCATCATTGACACCTTGGTTTGTGAAGAAGCATTCCGCGCCACGGGACGGGTGGAGAAAGCGCCCGGCTGGAAACAGGCTCTGGGGCAACCGCAAAAAGAGGCGAAATCCACCGACAACGAGGACTTGCAGTCGCTGCCGTCTGTTCAGGTTGGTGAGGATGTTCGAATTGAGAAGGCGGAGTTGACCGCCAAGCAGACCAAGCCACCCAATCGCTACACAGAGGGCACGCTGATCCAGGCGATGAAATCGGTGGGCAAACTGGTTGAGGATCCGCGTTTACGCAAGATCCTGCGGGAGACCTCCGGCATCGGCACTGAAGCGACCCGGGCATCCATCATTGAGACGCTGCTTAAACGCCAGTTGCTCGCCAATGAGGGGAAGAAACACCTCATCAGTTCGCCAGCTGCTCGCGCATTGGTAGACGCCCTGCCCCACAGCGTGACGGATCCGGCCACCACGGCGGTGTGGGAGCAGACGCTTGATGACATCGCCAACGGCAGCAGCTCCTTAGACGAGTTTCTGGGGAAGTCCGAACTCTGGCTCAACAAACTGATCGGCAATGTCAAAAAACGCCAGGAGATGGGGATCAATCCCTTTCACAATCTGCCCGAGTTGGCGATCGCCACCAGATCCCGGCGTCTGTCGTCACGCCGGGCCGCTGGCGCGGGCGCGCGCAGAGGGTCGCGCAAGGCGAATGCTGCTATGGTGGACCCTTCGCGCGCTTGCACGCAGTGCGGTAGCGCCATGGTGCGCCGAAAGAGCAAACATGGCGAATTCTGGGGATGCTCTGCATATCCCAAATGCCGCCACACCATGCCCATTGCTTGACGCCTCACTGCCCCGGTTGGAACGGCGCCAGCCAATTGCGCAGCGTCTTGGCGGCATACCCCTTCCCTTCGCAGGCGATGTCGACAATCGCTGTCGATTTAATCATCTCTTTGCAGGGGATCTTAGGATTCTGCGCCCATAGCGTCCGGGCAACCGCCTCCGCGCGGTCACGGTGACGATTGGAAACGCCATGACGACCAGTATACGGTCTGTCCGCGTCCGAGGGGTGGGAAGGAAATTGCGTAGGAGAGATGTTGGGTTCTTCTGCTTCAATATGGTGACGTTTCTCGAACTGGCGGACTTCCTCACCGCTCAACCGTACATCCGCAGGCGTCATAGGCAACCCGGTCTCATCGTCGCCCTCAAGACCAGGAATATGAAAACGCTTGAGCTTCTGGCGATCCCCTTCCGGGGTGTCCGCCAATGACCGGATATCCGCTTTGCCGTAGGACCACAGCAGACCGACATCCTTCATATCCAGTGGCAGCAGACCGGTGCGGTACTGTTCTATAAATGGGTGGAAGGTCTTTCCACCATCTCCCAGCACCACGCTCTCTGACACCTCGACATGCGCATGCAGCACCCACACGCTCACCATCACTTGACCATCCATGGCGTAGGCCAGGACGTCCTGCTCCGAACATCCCCATCGCTCCGCCACTTCGGCAAGCGTGAAGAACTGTTTGGGCGGCAGAGGCATTCGGCATCATCCTTTCATCAAATCGAGTTGCGCGTTATGAGTGGACATGGGCATAGTTTATTGATGCACAGCCTAACACCATACCAATTAGTTTTCAAACACATATATATTTGCGTTCCACGCAACAATCTGCCATCCTCCGCACTATGAGCACATTCGCAACACGCCTGCGCGAAGCGCGCACCGCCCTTAAACTCTCGCAAATGGCTTTGGCCAAACGCGCCAGGGTCAGCCAGGGCTTAATCCACAAACTCGAGCATGAGGGCGACGGTTCCACCACCCGTCTCTTGCAGATCGCCGAGGCTCTCAATGTGCGCCCGGAATGGCTAGCCAATGGCGAGGAGCCGCGCCGCTGGGGCTCGCCCAAACTGATGGGCGCAGACGAAGCCCACCTCCCCAAAGGGGCGCCACAGAAAACAGAACCGACTGCGCACGGATATACCCTGATACCCCGCTTTTCTGTAGAGGCTAGCGCAGGGTCTGGGAATGAGATCCTTCAAGAGGAAGTGCTGGATAGACTGGCTTTTCAGACCGCATGGCTGGAAGAGAAAAATCTCGACCCGCGCTTTCTGGGTATCATTCAGGCCATGGGCGACAGCATGACGCCGACGCTTTGCGATGGCGACACACTATTGGTTTCCATGAATCAGCGCCAAGCAATGGACGGCAGAATCTTTGTGCTGCGCTCTTCCACCGGTCTCTTTGTTAAACGACTTCGAATCCTACCAGGCAAGACCCAACTGATCAGTGACAACGACAAATACCCGCCCTACGAGATAAGCGCTGATCAATCCGACCAGTGGGAGATCATTGGCCGCGTCATTTGGGTTGGACGCGAACTGCTGTAACCTACCTCAGAATACCTCTGGCAACTTTGTCATACCGCGCCCTCATCACAAACACACTTGTATTTGTTTGATTGTTCAGACGCGTGTTACGGTCGCTCTCAGCACACATTTCCAGGAGAGCGATCACAATGCCCACCGCCATCCACCCAGACCTGCTCAGCCCCGAAGAACGCCTCGACGAGATTGCCGAGATTCTCTCGGCGGGCGTGTGTCGCCTGCTGGAGAAACGCAACGCGCCCACCCTGCTGAAAACACGGCGGAATAGCCTGGACTGTGAGTTCGATACGAGCCTGTATGGTAACCAAGTATCCTTACAAAACCAAGGAGATGGTCCCCATGACGACTGAGGTATTGAGACGGGTGGCGGCGCTGCCGGAGAAGTCCACTGACGATTTAAAGAAGATGTGGGTGGATCTGTTTCGGAATGAACCCCCGCCCTACAACCGCACGTTTCTGATCAAGCGCCTGGCCTATCGCATCCAGGAGTTGGCCTGGGGCGGCCTGTCGGCGGCCACGGTCAGCAAACTGGAGGCGCTGGCGGCGCAGGAGAAGACCATGGAGCGCGCGCCCAACCCGGTGCGTAACGACGGCCTGCCGGTTTCCGGCACGCGCCTGGTGCGCGAATGGAAGGGCGTGGAGCACCACTGCACCGTCCTCGATGACGGGTTCGAATATCAAGGACGCCGATTCAAGAGCCTCTCCGCCATCGCGCGGGATATCACCGGCACGCGCTGGAACGGAAAGCTCTTCTGGCTGGGAGCACGCAAATGACGAAAACCCGCTGCGCCATCTACACCCGCAAATCCACCGACGAAGGGCTGGACAAGGAGTTCAACTCACTTGATGCCCAGCGCGAAGCGTGCGAGGCCTACATCGCCAGTCAGAAATCCCAGGGCTGGATGCTCATTCATGACGACTATGACGACGGCGGCTACTCCGGCGGCGACATGGAGCGCCCGGGGTTACAGCGTCTGCTGAAGGACATTGAGAATGGACTGGTCGACTGTGTCGTCGTGTACAAAATCGACCGGCTTTCCCGCTCGCTTTCTGACTTTACCAAAATGGTCGACCTCTTCGACGCCCATCATGTCTCCTTCGTCTCCATCACCCAGAGCTTCAACACCGCCACATCCATGGGCAGGCTCACACTGAACATGCTCCTCTCCTTCGCCCAGTACGAACGCGAAATCACCGCCGAGCGCATCCGCGACAAGTTCGCCGCCAGTCGCAAAAAGGGCATGTGGATGGGCGGCAATCCGCCCTTGGGCTACGATGTGCGCGCCAGACGGCTGGAGATAAATCCTGATGAGGCGGCGCTGGTGCGCCTTATCTTCGACCGCTTTATCGAAATTGGCTCCTCCACCAAGCTCTGCAAAGAACTCACCGCCGCTGGCCACACCACCAAGTCCTGGACTGCGCAGACCGGGCGCTTCAATCCCGGCAAGCGGTTTGACAAAACCGCGCTCTACCGCATCCTGAACAACCGCGTCTACCTGGGCGAGGTGGTGTTCAAGACCGAAGTCTACCCCGGCGAGCATGAGGCCATCATCACCCCGCGGCAGTGGGAGCAGGTCCACGCCATCCTCGAGCAGAACAATCGGCGCGGCAAGCGGCCCATTCGCGCCGACAGCCCCTTCCCGCTCAAAGGCATCATGCAGTGTGGCCACTGCAACCGGGCCATGACCACCAGCCACACCCGCAAACAGGGCAAGCACTATCGCTACTACGTCTGCATGACCGCCACCAAACACAGCTACGGCGACTGCGACATTCGCAACATCTCCGCCGGGGAGATTGAGGCGCTCATTCTGGCCCACATTGAGCACCTGGTGCGCGCCCCCGAAGTGGTCGCCCGCGTCTGGCGGCAGACCAACGATGGCGCCGGTCCCGCCTACTCTGAAAACAGCATCGTCGAAGTCCTCAAAGCCATAGAGCCCATCTGGGCGGAGCTCTTCCCCGGAGAGCAGGGGCGACTCATTCAGCTGCTGGTGCGGCGCGTCACGCTGCGTGAAGACCAGCTTCAGATTCAGCTGCGCATTGAAGGCTTTGAGCAACTCATCGAGGAATTCCAGACCCAGGAGGCCGCATAATGCATCCCGACGCCACCACAGAGCTCTCAGACGACAGAAAGACGCTCACCATCACCATCCCCATCAATCTACGGCGCAAGGGGCTGCGCAAGCAGATCGTGGCCGCCAATGGTCAGGATCTCCCCCTCACCAAGCCACGCAAGGACGAGGCGCTGATCCGGGCTCTGGCGCGCGCTTTCTACTGGCGCAAACAGATTGAGTCGGGACAGTCCGCCAATGCTCGTGAATTGGCCGCAAAGGAGAAAATCGATCACGCCTACCTAAGTCGCATCATGCGCATTACCATGCTGGCTCCTGACATCGTAGAAGCCATTCTTGATGGGCGTCAACCAAGGCTCGTTTCCCTGGACCTGTTGATGGGAGGCTTTCCTGACGCTTGGCCAGATCAGCGAGAAGCACTCGGATTTCCAGACACTTAACAATACATTCTGAAAGTTTTTTCCGCAATCCGTATCAACCGGTCATCGCTCGCATTTCAAACCCACAAAAAAATTGTATGAGCTAAGTGCCCGATTCTCCATGGTCAACAGGCTGTTGACCTTAAAGCCAAGGTCCACAGCTTTCAGAGAATGTGTCGGCAAACGGAGAGTTTGGGGGCGATTTTGGGGCAAACGGAGAGAATCGGAGAAAAACGGGGTCTGCGCTAAGCATTGAATTCATTAAGGATATTCAGACAGAAAAAAGCCCCAAAACCATAAGGCATTGGGGCCAGAGTCTAAGCAGTGGTGCCGGGAGCGAGAATCGAACTCGCACGCTGTCGCCAGCGCCAGATTTTGAATCTGGTGCGTCTACCAGTTCCGCCATCCCGGCTTGGGAGGAATCAAAATAGACAATGGCGCATCGGTTAGTCAATGGTAGAATGCATCAATTCTCACTTCCTCCTGCGCAGCCCTCCCGGGGCGGCCAAAAAGAGTCCGGCGCCGCATGGTCACCTTACTGCAACTCTCCGATTGTCATCTGTTCGCCGAGGCCGACGGCAAGCTGTTCGATAGCATCCCCGCACTGGCGCCGTTGCAAGCGGTGGCGGCGGATCTGCGTCAGAGTCACCCCGACGCCACCCTGGGGGTGCTCACCGGCGATCTGTCGCAGGATGAGAGCGCCGCCTCCTACGCCCACTGCATGGCGGCGTTGAGCGGCTGCGATCTGCCGTTTCTGGCCATTCCCGGCAATCACGATGATGTGGCGACCATGCAGCAAGCGTTTGCCCAGGGCGGATCGATTCGGCTGTTCCTGGGTGAACTGCGTTTGGCGGGCTGGCGTCTGCTATTGCTGGATTCGTGCGACCCCGACGGCGACGAGGGCGGGCTGTTGGGCGAAGAGAGACTGGCGGAGTTGGATGCGCTGCTGAGCAAGGATCCCGACACGCCGACGCAGATCTGGTTGCACCACCCGCCGGTGGGCACGGGCAGCGCGTGGTTTGAAGCGAAGATTCTCAAGGATGGCGCGGCGCTGTTGGCGCTACTGGAGAAGCACAAGCAGGTCAAAGGGGTGGTGTGCGGCCACGCCCATGAGGCGCTGGACACCACCCTGCCCAGCGGCGCGCGCCTGGTGAGCGCCCCCTCCACCTGCGTGCAGTTTCTGCCCAAGACCCCCACCCTGCACATCACCGCGCAGCCGCCGGGCTACCGCTGGCACCGGCTGGATGACGGCGGCGTGTGGGAGACCGGCGTTACCTGGCTGCAGCAGTCGTGGAGCCCCGCATTGCGCGCCATGGGTCCTGAGCCCACCCCGCCGCCGTCAGCCTGAACCGCCCTCTTGCGACGGCGTCAGCCAGTAGTCCACCGCCTCGCGCGCCTGTTCCAACTCCCCATCGGCATAGCGCCCCGCCTGCTCGGCGCGCGCCACCTTGCGCAGGAACGCCGCCTGGGCATCGGAATCCGCCTGCATGTGATCCATCACCCCCAACGCCAATTTGGCCGAGGGCGAGAGCTTGACCCGATACGCCTCCGGCGCCCAAGGCCCGGTGGATGAGGCCGTGCGTCCGCGCGTAGCAGGCGCCGGGGTGGGTTTCTGCTCCGGCGCTCGCGTGCGCAGGCGTCCGGCGAAGTCATACAGCGCATGGGCGCTCTTGAGCGCCGCCTCTCCCAACGAGCGCCCCTGTGCGATCAACCCTTTGAGCGTCTGCGCGGCGCGACTGAGCAGCACCACCCCCGCTTCGGCGCTCCACGCGCTTTTGCCCGTTTCCGCCGCACGATCCTGTGGCGCCGTGCGTTTGCCGCTAGCGCGGGTGATCTCCGCATAGGCGTGCTCGGCGTAAGCGCTGGCGCGGGTCACGGCTTCGGAGACGGGTTGAATCGGTTCGGACACGCGGACCTCTCGCATTGAATGATTTGGCGCACTATTCCCAATAGACGCCAAACCCATTCAATGCAAAACTCAGACCCAACCTATAACACACGTTATGTCAAATAGTTACTCTCACTTTCAGCGAGAAATGCGGCAAAACGGTCCGCCCCGCCCGGCAATTCATCCCACCATCAGGTAATCTTCGCCGGGTTGATAGCCCATGTCGGACAGATCCGCCTCAATCAACTCCCGCGCGCCATGGCTGGCCACGGCGGCTAGCACAAAAGGGTGCGGCGCGGTATCCCGCAGCCACTCTGGCGCAACCACCGGCGCGCCCTGAATGCGATTGCCGATTTTGCGCGCATCGATATCGATCCACGCCACCGACGCCACGCCGCGCGCCCACAATCCATCCAGCCGCCGCCGCGTGCGCCGCCCCGCCCCCCACACCGCCACCGGGCGCGCTCCGGTTATGCGCGCATCACGCGCCAGGTAGTCGGCGCGCACCCGATCGAACGCGGCGCGCGCGCAGTGGGGGTCGGCGCGGGAGAAGCGCGTCGGCGAATCGCGCCAATCCAGCAACACTTCCGGCAGCTTGGCCAACTTGACCCCGGCGTGGATCAAGCGCAGCCACAGCTCGTAATCCTCGGGGAAATCCCCCTCCCGATAGCCGCCATGGGCCAACACCACCCGCCGCCGACACATGGTGGTCGGGTGGGCAATGGGCGACTCCCAGTAGATCTCCCGGGCGATTTGCTCCGGCGTCAAACAGCCGTTCTGCCACGCCATATAGCGATCCAGACCTGGGTTGCGCGCCGCCTCGGGCACAATGCGCGCCTGGGTCGCCACCACGTCGATGTGCGAATTGGCGTCCAAAAAAGCCGCCTGCTTGGCCAACCGCTGCGGGGCCATCACATCATCGCCATCCATGCGCGCCACATACGCCCCACGCGCCGCCTCCAGCCCCAACTGCAGCGCCGTGGCCAGCCCCACCCGCCCCGGCTGCAGCAGCGTCACCGCCACGCCGCTCTGCGCGCCCCACTGTTCGATCAACGCCGCCGAGCCATCAATCGAGCCATCATCCACCGCCACCATGTCGAAATCGCGACAGGTTTGGTTTACTATACTCTGTAGACACGTGGGCAGCGTCGTTGCGGCGTTGTGCACCGGCATCACAATGGAAATTCGCATCAAGGATCACACCCCGCTATGGAACACGCCATTCTGCACGATCTCCCCCACGGTCTGACCCGTGTTGACGTCGACTATGTCCGTCCCGGCTTGGCCGCCGGTTATGTCATGGCGCACAACGGCCGCGGCGCCATCATCGAGACCGGCACCCGCTTCTCGGCGCCGCGCTTCCTCGACGCTCTGGATCGCGCCGGGGTGGCGCGGGAGAATGTGGACTATATCTTCATCACCCATGTGCACCTGGACCACGCCGGCGGCGCCGGGGCGCTATTAGAGAGTCTGCCCAACGCCAAGCTGGTGGTCCACCCGCGCGGCGCCCGCCACATGATCGATCCGTCCAAACTCATCGCTGGCTCCATCGCCGTGTATGGCGAAGAGAAATACTTCGCCCTGTATGGCGAGATCGTCCCCGCCCCCGCCGAACGCGTGATTGAGAGCGCCGACGGCATGCAGTTGGAGCTGGCGGGCCGCCCGCTGGAGCTGCTGCATGTGGAGGGCCACGCCAAACACCACTATGTGGTGTGGGACGACGAGTCCCGCGGCCTGTTCACCGGCGACGCCTTCGGCATCTCCTATCGCGAATTCGACCACGACGGCGCCGCCTGGATCTACCCCACCACCACCCCGGTGCAGTTCGACCCCGACGCCGCTCACGCCGCCATCGACCGCTTGGCGGATAAGGATCCCCAGTGGCTCTATCTGACCCACTTCGACGCCCTGGCCTACCGCCCTGAGCATCGCGACGCGCTGCACGCCCAACTGCAACGCATTGTGGCGCTGTGCCGCAACGCCCCGCAAGCCCCCGGCGCGGAGCGCACGGCGCACCTGTCCGAGGGCATGCGCGCGCTGTTTCTGGAGTTTCTGGAGCGGGCGGGCGCAGGCGGACATCTGGACCTGACGACCAAAGAGGCGCTGATGGCCCCGGACATCGTCATCAACGTCCAGGGGCTGGAAGTGTGGATGGACAAATTGGCCGCCGCAAAACAGTAGGCGACAGAGAGCCTTAGCAAGCTGTTATCACGTATGATAATCTACTGGCATTTCGCGCATTGATGGATGGGTAAGAGAGCCCAACGGAATGATTGAACCCAGCGCACTGCCTGTTATTTGGTTCGACGACGCTCCGCCCGGCGGCGAAACGCTGCGTCGGGCGTTTGATGAGACGCCCGAGCTGCGCATACGCCTGCTGCGGCTGGAGCCGATGCCGGAGAGCGACCGTTTTGAACAGGGAGCGGTGATCATCCTGCACCTGCAAAAGACCACTGAGTTGGCGGCGCTGCTGTCGTTGTACAATCAGATACAAAATCGCGCCTGCGCCCCGGCGCCGATTCTGATTCTGGCGGATCTCTCCCCGGATCTGAGCGCGCGTCTGCTCGATTATGGCGTGCGCGACATTCTGCCCACCAACTGCCCGCCGGAGTTTCTGCAGCAACGCATCGTGCTGCATCGGGCCCACGCCCACCAGACCCGCCAAGGCGCCACCCGCGACCCTCTCGACAGCGGCAAACTCTACTGCCAGGAGAGCGCCTATCTGGTCAGTCGGCTCGATAGCGGCGTGACCATCTGGCGGCATCAGCACAACGAACCGCAAGATCCGTTGATCTGCTGTTGGCTCAACGACGCCGCCAACGCCTTTTTCGTCGGTCCCAACAACTCCGGCATCTGGATGAAGCCGCAAGAGGTGCATCCAGATGCGCAGGAGATCGAGTTCTACGACGCCTGCCTGGATACCCTCAAGCATCAGCAAAGCGTGCACATGCCGCCGCAGGAGATCCAGACCCGCCAGGGCGCGCGCTGGATGGAGATCCGCTGTCTGCCGCTGTCGGCGGATCGCGTGGGGGTGGTCTATCGCGACGTCACCCACCTGAAGCGGGCGGTGGACAAGCAGACCCAATCGCTGCAGCAGGCAATGCAGGAGCAGAGCGACATCTCCGCGCGCCTGCAACGCAGCGTGGAGATCGAACAGGCGGCCCACGCCAACCAGCAGGTGATCCACCAGATCACCCGCCTGGCGCTACAACTGGCCCCGCTGAAGGATATTCTCAATCAGGCGCTCAGTATCATCCTGGCGCTGCCGCAGTTCAACATGCTGCCCAAAGGGGCGATCTTCCTCACCGACGACAACCAGCCCGACGTGCTGCTGCTGGCCACCCATCAGGGGGTGGAGGATAGCCCCATCCCCACCCTGTGCAGCGCCGTCACCTATGGCTACTGCGTCTGCGGACGCCTGGCGCAACAGCCGGAAACCGACCTGCTGATCACCAAAGGCTGCTCGCAGGAGGAGGATCTGCACGATCTGCAATATCCGGAGATCTCACCCCATGGCCATATGGCGGTGAAAATTCTGGGCAAACGGCGCAAGCTGCTGGGCGTGATCACCCTCTACATCACCGTTGGCGGCCACATTAGCGAACGCGAGCAGCGGCTCATCCGCACCATCGCCAACACCCTGGGCTCGCTTATCGAGATCAAGAACGCCGAGAAGGCGGCGCTGGCCGCCGAACAGGCCAAGTCGGAGTTTCTGGCCAATATGGGCCATGAGCTGCGCACCCCGCTGCACGGCATCCTCGGCTTCTCCGAACGCGCGCTCAAACGCCTGGAGAGCACCCAGTGCGAGGAGTCCGACAAGCTCAAACGCTACATGACCAACGTGCAACGCGGCGGTCAGAGGCTGCTGGAGCTGCTCAATGATCTGATGGATCTGGCCAAGCTGGAAGCGGGCCGCATGCGTTTTATCAAACGCAACGCCGATCTGGCCGATGTGGTGCGCATGGCCTGCGATGAGTTCGACGCCCTGAGCAAAGAGCGTGATCTGGAGGTACAGGTCACCCTTCTGGCGCAGGAGACCATTGCGTTGATGGATGAAGGCAAGATGCTGCAAGTGGTCAGAAACTTGCTTTCCAATGCGATTAAGTTCTCTGAACCCGGCGGCGTCATCGAACTGCTGTTGGACAAGGACGCCATGCGCGGCGGACGACGCAAAAATGACCCGGAGATCGTGCCCGCCGTGCATCTGTGCGTGCGCGACCACGGCGTGGGCGTGCCGGAAAACGAGCTGGAGTTGATCTTCGACCGCTTTGTGCAGTCGAGCAAAACCAAAACCGGCGCTGGCGGCACCGGACTGGGGCTGGCCATCTGCCAAGAGATTGTCAGCGCCCACCATGGACGGATTTGGGCGGAATTGACCCATGGCGGCGGCACCGAACTGCATGTCATGATTCCCAGCATCATGCCGTTTGCGCCCAAGGATGCGCCGCGCGACCCCTCTGAATGAAATTTATTACTGGCTGTTGGATAGGGATCTCACGAGGTTTTCTTTATGGCGGACACCCCCATCGTTCTGGTCGTTGACGACGACCCCCTCAACCGCGAGTTGCTCGACGATCTACTCGAAGAGGAACACTATGAAGTGCTGCTGGCGGAAGATGGCGAAGATGGCTGGAAGGTGATGCAGGAGCGCCGTGGCGCCATCGATGTGGTGCTGCTGGACCGCATGATGCCGCGTCTGGATGGCTTGAGCCTGCTCAAGCGGGTCAAAGAGGACCCGGAACTGAAGAAGATCCCGGTGGTGTTCCAGACCGCCAAGACCTCCCAGGAGGAGATCCAGGAGGGGCTGCGCGCCGGGGCTTACTACTACATCACCAAACCGTTTGACCAGAATACGCTGTTGGCGGTGGTGCAGACCGCCATCGCCGAGCGCCGCGATTTCCGCCAACTCCAGACCGAAGCCAAACGCTTCAGCAGCATCATGAAGCTGATGAAGAGCGGCGCATTTGAATTCCGCACCCTGGATGAGGGGTTGGATCTGGCCGCCTTCCTGGCCTCGCTGTGTCCAGATCCCGACCAGGTGGCCATGGGGCTCTCAGAGCTGCTTATCAATGCGGTCGAACACGGCAATCTGGGCATCACCTACGAAGAGAAGAGCGCGCTCAATCTTCAGGGCGCCTGGATTCAAGAGGTGGAGCGCCGCCTGGATCTGCCGGAACATTGCGAAAAGTCGGTGAGCGTCACCTACGCCATGGATGATGAAGGCGACCTGCACTTCTTCATCGAAGATGAAGGGCATGGATTTGACTGGGAGAAGTATTTGGAGTTCGACCCCAAACGGGCGTTTGACACCCATGGACGCGGCATCGCCATGTCCCGCGCCATGAGCTTCAAGAATCTGATCTATACCGAACCGGGCAACAAGGTGCTGGCCATTGTCGACGGCAAGCACGCCAATCCCGATAGCGACGACGACGCCCAGTAACCCCCCCAATGCAAAACGACGCGACCGGCTCTCCTTGAGCCAATCGCGCCGCCCTCCGCCACTCCCCTGCAATATTCTCTTGCGTTATCCGCCCACCGGCGCCATCTGCTTGACCAGGGCCGACTTCTGCGCCGTTTGATTGCCTGTCACACAGAAGCCGATCATCTCGCCCGCCTCATTGTGGAAGCGGCCCAACACGCCCTCTGCGTCGCCCTCCACTTGCCACGCCCCCGCCGCGCCCGGCGCAGGCGGCAGCGTCACGATGGGGTGCAGGGTGGTTTTGATGATCACCGGCATGTGCGGATAGGCCACCTCAGTTGGGGTTCCCGTCAACGTCGCCGCCACCGCCTTGGTCTGCAGCAGCAGCGGCGCCACGAAGGGCAGATTGCGCCCGTGGGCTTCGGCGCAGTCGCCGATAGCGTAAACGTTGGGCGCGCTGGTTTGCATCTGCGCATCGGTGACGATGCCGCGATTGACCGTCACCCCCGCCTCTTTCGCCAGGCCGATATTGGCGCGCACCCCCACTGCCGACAGAATCAGATCCGCCTCCACCACATGGCCGTTCTTCAGCTCGGTGCGGTAGCCGTCTGCGGTTTTTTCGATGTCGCCATTGAAGGTCTCCAGCTCCCACTGCGCCCCCGCCTGCGCCATGCTCTGTTGTAGGGCGCGCCCCGCCTGCTCCGGCAGCAGCGCGCTGATGGGCCACTTGTCCGGACCGATCAGAGTCACATCCCGCTGGATTTGCAGCAGGTCATTGGCGAACTCACAACCGATCAAGCCCGGGCCGATCACCGCCACCCGCTTGGTCCCTTCCAGCGCTGCGCGGAAACGGGCGTAGTCGCCCAGATTATTCACGCTGAGCACATCCTCGGCGCCGCTGCCCTGCATGGGCGGACGGATCGGCGAAGAGCCCACCGCCAGCACCAAACTGGCGTAAGCGATCCGCTCAGCGCCGATGGTGATCTCCGCCGCTGCGGTATCGATGGCGTCCACGCTGGTGTGGACACGCACCTCGGCGTCCAGATCCTGCGCCATCTTCTCGGCGCTGGCCGACGCCAGCGCATCGGCGTCCTGCCCTTTGCCCAGGGCGCCGGAGAGCATCGGCTTGGAGTAGAAGCGGCCATCGTCCTGGGTAATCAAGATCAGCGGCGCGCTCGCGCCCTTTTTGCGCAGCTCCTTGGCCACGCCGTAGCCCGCCAAACCCGTGCCGAGAATCACAATCGGTTTCATCATCTCTCTCCCACTGCTGTCTGCCAAATACATAGTGAACGTTGCAATCACCCTAGCACCAGGCGCACAATCGGTCCAATTGGTTATTTTCTTATCACTGACAGGAAAATCCGATGATCCATCTTCCGACCCTGCGCCAGTTGCAATACTTCATCGCCGTGCTGGAGTTGCGCCACTTTGGCCGCGCCGCCGCCCGCATGGGGGTGACCCAATCCACCCTCAGCGCCGGGATTCAGGATCTGGAGTCCCGCCTGGGCGCCACCCTGCTGGAGCGCACCAAACGCTCAGTCATGCCCACCCCTCTGGGAGAGCGCATCGCCGAACGCGCGCACCAACTGATCGCCGACGCCGAAGAGCTGACCCGATTGGCCAAATGGGGCGATGAACCCCTCTGTGGTCCCTTGAAATTGGGGGTCATTCCCACCATCGGACCCTTTCTGCTGCCGCGTATTCTACCCGATATTCGCCAACACTACCCACAGTTGCAGTTGATCCTGGTGGAGGAGCAGTCCTCCACCCTGGTGGAGATGCTGCAAGGCGGGCGCTTGGACGCGGCGATATTGGCCTTTCCCTACCCCATCGGCGCGCTGCATGCTGAGGTGTTCTGGCAGGAGGATTTTCTTCTGGCGCTGCCCAAAGAGCACCCGTTATGTGACAAGGCTCAGGTTTCCGCCACTGACCTCTCCCCGGGCGATCTCCTGTTATTGGAGGAGGGCCACTGCATGACCGACCACGCGCTCTCCGCCTGCCGCCTGCAAGGCCATGGCGCCGAAGCGGCGTTTCAAGGCGCCAGCCTCTACACCCTGCTGCAGATGGTGGCAGGGGGATTGGGCGTCACATTCGTGCCGCAGATGGCTGTGCGCGATGCGCAAATTGGCGAAAAAGAGATAAAACTGGTATCCTTACAGGAGTCAGGCCCGCACCGGGAGATCGGTATGGTGTGGCGAAGCTCCAGTTCGCGTGAAACAGACTTTCAAACCCTCTGTACGCATTTCCGCCAAAGTTTGGAGCAATAGACGACCGCCCGGGCCCATCATGGAAAGCATACTTGTCGGAAAGCCCACCCATGCACCTCGCTGAACTCAGCGCCAAACGCTACTACGCTCTGTTTGCCAGCCTGTTTCTGGTGTTTGGCATCCTGGTGGCCAGCGCCACCTCGACCATCAACTATCAGCTTCAGTTCACCGATGTCATTGAGGAGATCCGCGCCCAGGCCAAAAGCACGCGCGATCAAAAGCAACATACCCTGCGGCAGTTTGTCAGGCGTATCGAGGACATGACCCACGCGCTGGCGGATAACCCCATTTTGCGCGCCTTCGCCGCGTCCCAAGCGGAAGCGGACCGCGACACGCTCAATTCGCTGTTGCTGACCATCGCCGCCAGCGAATCCGACATTATGCAGGCGCGTTATCTCGACGCCGACGGTCTGGAGCGCGCGCGGGTCAACCGCAAGAGCAATCAGGGCGCGCCCATCGTTGTGCCCGCGGACAAACTGCAGAACAAACGCGACCGCTACTACTTTCAAGAGACCGCGCGGCTGCCCGCAGGGGAGCTATGGCGCTCTAATATCGATTTAAATGTGGAAAACGGCAAAATTGAGGTTCCCATCGCGCCCACTCTGCGCATCGCCACGCCGGTGTGGGCGGACAACCAGTTTGCCGGCATCGTCATCATCAATATGCACGCCAGTCGCCTGCTGGATGCGCTCACCGGCTCGCGCTTTTTCCACATTTACCTGATCGATAAAAACGGTGAGTTTCTGACGCACACGGATCCGGAAAAGTCCTGGAGCCATTACCTGCCCAGCCGCCCCAAGCTCACCTCCGAGTTCCCGGAGATCGCCCAGCGCGCGCTGGCCAACCAGGAGGTGATCGAACCGGAGTTCGCCCTCTTCTCGCTGGCGCAACAACTGCCCAACCATGACGAAACGCGCCTGCTGCTCATTCCGCGCAAAGAGCTGGTGGATCGTCTGCAGGAGGCCAACCTCCACAGCGCCGCCATCATCGGCCTGATCGTGCTGCTGATCTCCATTCCGCTCTCATGGATGGTGGCGCTGATTCCAGCGCGCATGAAGAAAAAGCTGGATCAAGCCTCACAAGAGATCTACGCCTACCATCGCATTGTCGATCGCAACGTCTACACCTCCACCACCGATGAGAGCGGCCGCATCATCAGCGTCAGCAGCGCGTTTTGCGATGTCTCCGGCTATGCGGCGGGCGAGCTCATCGGCTCCACCCAAGCGCTGATCCGCCACCCGGACACCCCGGGCGCCCTCTACGAAGAGATGTGGTCAGCCCTGCAACAGGGCAAAACCTGGCAGGGCGAGATTCAGAACATCAAGAAGAATGGCGAAGCGTTCTGGCAACAGGTGAGCATTACGCCGCAGTTTGATAGCCGCGGACAGATCAGCAGCTACACCGCCGTGGGCAGCGACATCACAGACAAGAAGGCCATTGAGCGCATCTCCATCACCGACCAGCTCACCGGTCTGTTTAATCGCCGCCATCTGGATGCGGCGCTTTCGCGCGACTACGACCTGTTCCTGCGCTACAACCACCCCTTTAGCGTCATCATTCTGGATGTGGACAAGTTCAAGCGGGTCAACGACGAGTTTGGCCACCAAGCCGGGGACGGGGTGCTGGTGAAGATGGCTGAGGTGCTGCGCGCGGGCATCCGCACCGTGGATGCGGTGGGACGCTGGGGCGGCGAAGAGTTTCTGGTGATCTGCCCCAACACCACCCTGGAGCAGGCGGGCAAGGCGGCGGAGAAGCTGCGTGCGGCGGTGGAGGCGGCGGAGTTCCCGGTGGTGGGCCATGTCACCGCCAGCTTTGGCGTCAGTCAGGTGCGCGCAAGCGGTGATGTGGATGACCTGATTCAGCGCGCCGATAGCGGTTTGTATCAAGCCAAGGAGCAGGGCCGCAACCGGGTGGTGCTGGTCCAGGCCGCTGCGCCCAAGAACTAATATAGTCGCTATTGTCAGTTGAAATCAGAATCGGACAGTTGGGATATTGGCCATGAAAGATATCGAGGGCTATGCCCTCGAGCTCCCAAAGTCAAAATCCAAACCGTGGGCTCCGCCCAATTTGTGAGATACGGCTTCGCCTGTGGCCGCTGGGGGCAGAGCCCCCAGCCCCCGCCGCCGACCAGTCGGCGGCCAATAGTCAGTGCATGCCGGGCCTACGTCACGCAAACATTTGAGTGTTTGGAAGTGTGTCATTCGGAATTCAAGCGACTATAGGACAATAACGCTTGTGCTTGGCGCGCTCAGCCGTCCTCGCGCAGCGCCTCCACCAACGGCTTGCCGCGCAGCTTGACCCAGGCGGCTTTGAGCAGGGCGTCGGTGCGTCCCAGCGCCAGCTCCAAGCGCCGCCGCTCAAACCGGCGCGCGCCATTGATCAGGTCCGCCAGGATGGTCCCCAACATGCTCCACAGGAACCAGCCGATGGAGAGTGCGTCGTTGCGGCTGACGAAGAAGAGCCGCCACAGCGTCTCCACTTTGCCATAGTAGCGGTGCACCGCCTTTTTGGTGTGGTCGGTCACATGCTCATGGCGCACGCGGGCGTCGTGGCAAACGTAGAGGCCCGCCCCTTGCGCGCCGATGGGGAAGCTGAAGATCAGATCCTCACACAGGGCGCGCTTCGCATAAATCTCTTCATGCGTATTTTTCTTTAAGAGCTCCAACCGCCAACTGGTGGCGCCGCCGGGCAGCCACTGTGTGCGATGACTCTCAGACACGTTGCAAACCGAGGTGTTATAGCCGGATTTCAACACCCTACCCGGTCCCCACGCATCCATCAGAAAAAAACGCCGCCAGGTCGAAGGCTGGTTGGCGTCCATATTGACGATGTTAAAGGAGACCCCAGCGCAATCCTCGGCGTGGGCGTTCCAGAAATCCACCAGCGCTTGAAATGCGCCCGGCTCCAGTACGATGTCGTCATCCAGCAGAATCACCACTGGCGTGGATTCATCGAGCTTGGAGATCCCCATGTTGCGCTGGCGAATCTGCCCCGGCGGACGACAGGCGTAACGCTCCACCGGCAGCTTGTCGGCATAGGCGTCGGTGACCGCATCGATGGGATTGTCACTGCCGTCAATGACGATGATGCGTCCCGGATGGATGTTCTGCGCCAGCACGCTGTCGAGCATCTCGCGCATCTTCTCCGGTCGATCCTTGGTGGGGACCAGAATGGCGAAATCCTGCGGCTGATAGGTCACGCCGGTTTCTCCCCATAGGTGCGGTGGTCCACCCCCGCAGCCACTTTGGATTCGCCATATTTGCGCCCGGGAATATTGGTCCACACCAGGGATTCGGGCAGGTCATAGAGCTGATCGCAGTTGGCGCAGTAGGGAATATCGTCAAACCGCCCCTCCCGGTGCGCTGCGCGCAGGGCGTTATAGGCGTCGCCGCCCACCACCTCGGCGATGGACTGATCATCCAGATGGCCCAACACCCCTTGGGAGTCCTTACCCAGCACCATACAGCAGGCCACCACCGCGCCATGATGGCCATCCAGCCCGCCCGCGCGCACCTGCAATAGCGGCGAGAAGGGGCGCCCGCAGGTGCGGCGCTGGGTGGCGCCGGTGATCTGCTGGCGGGCATAGGGGATATCCTGGTCCCCGGACCAGTTGTGCATCAGCCAGATCTCCGCATAGGCACCGGTGTAGGCGACCCAGTTCTGCTGATAGGCGGCGGCCTCGGCGTCGCGGTTGGCGTAGTCGCTGGCCAGATGGTACATGTGCACCTCGGTGCGCCCACCCATCTCCTTGTTCAGCTCCACGAAGCGCTTGATGTTATCGCGCACCTCCAGGTAGCAATCCTTGGACATCCACTTTTGGTAAGCTTCGCGATCGTGCCCCACAGCGGAGATGCGCAGCACGTCGAGTCCGGCGTCGATGATCTCCCGCGCCAGTTGCTCGTCCAGCTTCACGCCATTGGTGAAGGAGACGCACTTGAGCCCCTTCTCCTTGATAAAGCGGATGCGTTCGGGCATATCGCGGTTCAGGGTCGGCTCGCCGGAGCCGTGCAGGGAGACCGACTGCACGCCGTACTGCAGAGCGTCGGTGACGATCTTCTCAAACACCTCGGTGGGGAGTTTGCTGAGGAACTCGCGCTCGCGCCCGTGGGCCTGGGGGCACATTTCGCATTTGAGATTGCAGCTGCCATTAAGCTCCAGATCGAGCTGTTTGATTTCAAGGTTCTCAGGAACGGGCATGGAGAGTATCCGGTAGAAAACAGGAGCGACGCACAGAGTGATCACACTTGCGCTAAACGAAAGGGGGAAAAGTCGGACATTCATGGCCGACTTTTCCGGGGTCTGGGGTCCGCGACCCCAGCGGGTCCAGGGCGGCGCCCTGGCGGGTTGAAGGCAGCGCCTTCATGGGTCCAGGGCAAAGCCCTGGTGGGGTTTGGGGCAAAGCCCCAATATCTTTCATCTTCCAAAAGCGCCGAGAATCACGCCTCGCCACGGGCGCGCAAGGCCGCCTCGGCGAGCGGGATATCCTCGGGGTGGTCGACGCCGATGGAGCCAGGCGCGATGGGCGTGCAGGCGATGCGCTGCCCATGCTCCAGGAAGCGCATCAACTCGATGCTCTCAGCGCGCTCCACCGGACCCCGCTCCCACTGGGAGAAGTTGCGCAGGGCGTCGCCGGTGAAGGCGTAGAGCCCCACATGCACATTGCGGGTTCCCGCTTCGCGGAACGATAGCGGAATGGGCAGACGCGAGAAGGTCAACACGCAGCCATCCAGGGTCGGAACCAGATGCACGCTGGAGGGCGAAGCCTCCTGCTCCGGCGTGGCGCCTTCGATGTAGGCGGTAGAGACGCCAATACCGCGACTGATGGCCGCATCCAGACAGCGCGCCACCGCATCAATGGCCGCCGGGTCGATCAACGGCTCATCGCCCTGCACGTTGACATACAGACGCGCCGGACGTTTGGCCGCCACTTCCGCCAAGCGGTCGGTGCCGGTCTCGTGGTCGGGCGAAGTCATCACCACGTCCACGCCGTAGGCGTTGCAGAGTTCGACAATGCGTTCATCATCGGTGGCCACCGCCACCGCATCCACCGACGGCGCCGCCTGCACGCGCTGCCACACCCACTGCAGCATGGGTTTGCCAGCGATCATGGCCAACGGCTTACCGGGAAAACGCGAAGAGGCCCAGCGCGCCGGGATGACCGCCAGAATCTGCTGGGCGGCGTCGCCCATGGCTCAGGCCATGCCCAGCAGCGCCTTGATGGCCGGATGCAGATGCAGCAGGCCACACAGCGCGCCGTTCTCATCCACCACCGGCAGATCCCAGATCTCCTTCTGCTCCATCACTTCGATGGCCTGCATCAGGCTATCGTCCGGGTGCACTGTGGTGGGCTTCTTCACCGCATGCACGATGACGTCATCGGTGAACAGCGCCGGGAACGGCTTCTGGTCCTTGAGCAGCATGCGGCGGATGTCGCCATCGGTGAAGATGCCCGCCAGCTTGCCGTCAGCCTCGGCGATGCAGACAATGCCGAGCTTCTCGGCATTCATCTTCTCCAACGCCAGCTTGAGAAACAGACGCGGCTCACACTGGGGAAAGCTCCCCGGCTGCAGCATCACATCGCGGACTTTCAGATCAGTCGTCGGTGTGGACACGATCTTCCCCCCACTTCTCGAACAGGGCCAGACGGGTTTCATGCATCGCCTTGGCGTGAGACAGGCAATACTCCAGGTACTGAATATCCAACACGGTGTTGGCGTCCGACAGGGCGTTGGCCGGATCGTCATGCACCTCCATGAAGATGGCGTGCACCCCCACCGCGCAGGCGGCGCGCAGCAGATGCGGGATGTACTCGCGCTGACCGCCGGAGATGTTGCCCATGGAGGTGGGCAACTGCACCGAGTGGGTGGCGTCCAGGCAGACCGGATAACCGGTCTCCATCATGATGGGGAAGTTACGCATGTCATTGATGAGCATGTTGTAACCGAAGAAGGTGCCGCGGTCGGTCAGCAGCACTTCGTTGCCGCCAAAATGCTCGATCTTGCGCACCGAGTTCTTCATGTTCCAGGGGCTCATGAACTGCCCCTTTTTCAGATGCACCGGTTTGCCGGTCTGCGCGGCGGCGCGCAGAATGGTGGTCTGGCGACACAGATAGGCGGGCACCTGCATCAGGTCCACCACCTCGCCGGTGGCCGCGCCCCAATCCGCCGAGGAGAAGTCGGAGGTGATGGGCAGACCGGTCTCGGTGCGGATTTTATCCAGAATCTGCAGACCGTCATCCAGGCCGACGCCGTGGAAGCTCTCCGGCGAGGAGCGGCAATCTTTGTCGTAGCAGGATTTGTAGATCCAGGGAATCCCCAGTTTGCGCGTGATCTGACCGATGCGATCGGCCATCATCATGGCGTGGTCGTAGCTTTCGATGGCGCAGGGGCCGCCGATGAGAACCAGGGGGTTGGTGTCGCCGATGGTCACCGGCGTGACGCGGTCATCGTAACCGACGTGGAGTGTTTTGCTGTGCATGGGCGGTCATCCATCCCGCCGCCGGGACAGAGCCGATTGGCGACGGGAACAGGCAAAACGCCGCGTCCGAAGCCTCGGACGCGGCGCTGCGATGTTTACTTGGGCATGCCGTCGAGGGCCCAACGATGGTCCTCGATCTGGTAGTCCTCCTTGATGCGATCAAGCATCTCGCGCAACTCCTCGACGGTCATGAAGTCGGGGTTGGCGTCGGAGACGTAGTCGAACCCTTCCGGGCAGCGTTTGCCGCCCAGCGCGACCAGCTCCTGTTTGAGCTGCTCATCGGGCTGAATAATATAGTGGTGCTCAAATTCGATGGCGTGGCGCGAATCGTCTTCGGAGATCATCGCCTCGTGCAGCTTCTCGCCGGGACGGATGCCCACCACCGGCTGCTCGCACTCCGGGCAGATGGCGGTGGCCAGATCGGGCACGCGAATGGAGGGGATCTTGGGCACGAAGATCTCGCCGCCCTTGCTATCCTGCAGGGCGCGCAGGGAGAACATCACGCCATCTTCCAGGGTGATCCAGAAGCGGGTCATGCGCGGGTCGGTGATGGGCAGTTGGCCGGTGGCTTTGCGCTCTTCGAAGAAGGGCACCACCGAGCCGCGCGAACCGACCACGTTGCCGTAACGCACCACCGAGAACACCGTGCCGTCGATGCCGGCGAAGGATTTGCCCGCCACGAACAGTTTATCGGAGCAGAGCTTGGTGGCGCCGTACAGATTCACCGGATTGCACGCTTTGTCGGTGGAGAGCGCCACCACCTTCTTCACCCCGGCCTGCAGCGCGGCCTCGACCACATTCATGGCGCCATGCACGTTGGTCTTGATGAACTCATCGGGGTTGTATTCGGCGGCGGGCACCTGCTTGAGCGCGGCGGCGTGAATCACATAGTCCACGCCATGGAAGGCGCGCACCAGGCGCTCTTTGTCGCGCACATCGCCCAGCATGTAGCGCATGCAGGCGTGTTTCTCCTGACTGAACACCTGGCCCATTTCAAACTGCTTGAGTTCGTCGCGGCTAAAAATGATGAGCTTGTGCGGTTTATAGTGACGCAGGATCACCTCAACGCACTTTTTGCCATACGAGCCGGTGCCTCCGGTGATCAGAATTGTCTTGCCGTTGAGCATGCTCTACGAACTCCAGAATAAACGGTCAGGATACGCGCAAATAGCGCAACAAATATGAGTCAACAAGCCCAGCGCGCGATGCGGGACGCCCCCGCGACGCACTTCAGAACGGGCCAACCACGAGTCGTGGAAGCTCTGTAGTATAGCCCACGCCCCCCGTTGACGCCACGGAGAAAACGCCCTGCGCCAGCCCGGCGCTCAACCGTGTTGACTGAGGGTCCAGCGCCATGCGGTCTCAATCTGGTCCGCCAACGCGCCCAACTGGGGCCGCCAGCCCAGCTCCTGATGCGCTCGCGCGCTGCTGGCCACCAGCACCGGCGGATCGCCCGCGCGACGCGCGCCGATGCGTAGGGGAATCTCCCGACCAGTGACGCGGCGGGCGGTCTCAACCACCTCGCGCACCGATGCGCCCTGCTCATTGCCCAGGTTGAAGGCGTCAAATCCCGGATGCCCCCCCAACCACGTCAGCGCTTTGAGGTGAGCGTCGGCCAGATCGCTCACATGCAGATAGTCGCGGATACAGGAGCCGTCGGGAGTGGGATAGTCGTCGCCGAACAGGGTGATCGCCTCGCGCTGCCCCAACGCCGCCTCCAGCACCAGCGGGATCAAATGCGTCTCCGGATCGTGGGATTCGCCGATCTCCCCCTCGGGGTCGGCCCCGGCGACATTGAAGTAGCGCAGCGCGACTGCACGCATGCCATGGGCGGCGCAGAAGTCCGCCATCATGCGCTCCATCATCAGCTTGGAGGCGCCGTAAGGGTTGATGGGCTGCTGCTTCTCGGCTTCGGTAATGGGAACCTGCTCCGGCTCGCCATAGGTGGCGCAGGTGCTGGAGAAGACCAGATCCCGCACCTTCAGATCGCGCATCGCCTCCAGCAGGGTGAGGGACCCCACCACATTGTTGCGATAGTAACGTCCGGGATCGCTCACCGACTCCCCCACATAGGCGAAGGCGGCCAGATGGATCACCGCGCGCGGCTGATGGCGGGCGATCACCGCGCGCACGAAGTCGCCATCAGCGATATCGCCACGCTCGAACGGGCCCCATTTCACCGCCCGTTCATGGCCATAGACCAGATTGTCCAGCGTCACGGGGGTCATCCCGGCCCGCGCCAGCGCCTTACACACATGGGCGCCGATATAGCCCGCCCCGCCGGTTACCAGAATCGTGGACATCCGCCCTCCCAGACCGTCACTGCCTTGTTGGAAAAATCCATAAATTTTGCCAGATTGCCCGCGCGCTGACAACACCGCGCCCATGTTCGGCGCACGGCGGCCACGACAGCCTTGAAGCGCGCGCCGTTTCAAGAGATGCTGTAGGAATAAATTCGACTTGTCATTGGCTCATAGGATAATCCTGAATTATGGTGGAACAACCTTCGCCCCTCGCCCCCCGCCTCCCCGCCTCAGGCAAATCGCCTTGGCTCTATTCGTTGCTGGCCATGGGCGCCATCCTGGCGGCGGCGTTTGTCGCCATCATGCTGATCAATCTGTCAGTAGAGGGCTACGCTGCGCCGCTGCTGGCGCTCATCAGCGCCCTGACGTTCACCGTGCTGGCTGCGCCGATTCTCTACCTGACTCTGTTTCGCCCCCTGGCCGCAGAGCTGGAGACGCAATCCTGGAGCGTGGGCGCCATCCGCCGTCTCAACCGCCAACTGCGCGGCCTCAATGATGACAAGGCGCTGTGCCAGGAGACGCTGGACACCCTTGGCCCCCTGCTGGAGCTAAATATGGGGGTCATCTACCTGAGCGAACCAACTGAGGATGCCGAGCAGCCCGCGCAATTGCGCCTCATGGCGGGCTATGCGCTGGATCCACAGATCGCCAAACAGACGCTCATCCCCTGGGGCGAAGGCGCCCCCGGCGCAGTGGCCAAGAGCGGTCGCGCACTGACGTTAGACCCCCTGCAAACGCCACAAGCGCGCATTGATGTGGGGGTGTGCAAGCTCACGCCACGGCACGTCATCGGCCTGCCCATCGCCCGCACCGAAGAGGTCAAAGGGGTTATGATATTGGGCTCCGGACGCGCCTTCAGCGAGGCTACGCGGCGCTTTCTAGAGCGCGCATGCGGCACCCTGGCCCTGGCCCTGACCGGGGTGGACGCCCATGCGCGCATGCAAGGACTGCTGGATCAGACGCGCCAGCAGAAGAACGAACTCTCCATTCATCAGGATCTACTGCGCGAGACCATCGAGAAGCTGGAGCAGAGCAGCCGCTATAAATCACGCTTTCTGGCCAGCATGTCCCACGAATTGCGCTCGCCGCTCAACAGCCTGCTCATCCTCTCCAAACTGTTGGGGGAGAACCGTAAGGGCAATCTGGACGAAAAGCAGGTGGAGTTCGCCCACACCATCCACTCCGCCGGCTCGGACCTGCTATCGCTCATCGACGAGGTGCTGGATCTGGCCCGCATTGAGGCGGGACACATCCGTATATTCAAGGACAAAGCCAGTGTGCCGGAGTTGGCCGACGGCTTGGAGAAGCTGTTCTCCCATGTGGCGCGCAATAAGGGACTGGGATTCAAAATGAATCTCAAACCCGACCTGCCCGAGGCGCTGCACACCGACCGCCAGCGGGTCGAACAGATCCTCAAGAACCTGATCAGCAACGCCATCAAGTTCACCGATACCGGCGCAGTCACGGTGACCCTCGAACCCACCCATGCCCCCAGCGGCCTGCCGGTGGACCACCCCTTCCCCGACATCCCGTGGGTGCGCTTTAGCGTCAGCGACACCGGCATCGGCATCCCCGCCGACAAATTGAAGCTGATCTTCGAGCCTTTCAAGCAGGTGGATGACAGCTCCTCGCGCAAATATGGCGGCACCGGCCTGGGGCTGGCCATCAGTCAGGAGTTGGCCACCCTGCTCTCTGGTCTACTCAGCGTGCAGAGCCAGGAGGGCGAAGGCAGCACCTTCACGCTGCTGCTGCCGGTGGGCGATCTCCAGGCGCTGCGCAAGGCCGAAGAGGAGAGCGCCGAAGCGCAAACGCCGCATATGAAGGACACCGACGTGGAGTCCATTCGCGACGACCGCCGCAAACTGCGCCCCACCGACGCCAGCGTGCTGGTGATCGGCAATGAGCACGAGCCGGTGCGCGATCAACTGGAGGCCGCGCGCGCCCAGGGGTTCGCCGCGGTGGTCGCGGGCGATATGGGCTCGGCGCTGTTTTTGGCCAATTTCTACAATCCGTTGGCGGCGATTCTGGCGACGCCGTTATCCGGCGTGGATGAGAGCCATCTCTACGAGCGCCTCTGCGGCGCGGTCAAACGCGACGCCCTGGCGGTGCTGGAGCTGGCCGCCAGCGGCGCGCCCAAACTCAAGGAGGATCGCGCCGCCGGGGTGTGGACCTGCCCGGCCGACGCCACCGCCCAGGAGCGCGAAGCGTTGTGCTGTGAGTTCCTCGACGCGCTGGCCCTGCCCGCCGCAGCCTCGGAGCAGTCTGAGCCAACGCCTTCCGCAACGGCGGAAGAGCCTGCGCACGTCACCGCTGTGCACCTGTCCACTGTGCAGCCGCCCGAAAGCAAACCGGCCACGCTGGTGGCGGCAACCAGTCCGACTATCGACGAAGACGCAATTCTGCTGGAGGGGCGGCGCATTCTTGTGGTCGAAGACGACATGCGCAATATCTTCGCCCTGACCAGCCTGTTGGAGAGTCAGGGCGCCGAGGTGGTGATGGCGAAAAATGGGCGCGTGGGGTTGGAGAGACTGCACGAAGATGACGCCATTGAGGTGGTGTTGCTGGACATCATGATGCCGGATATGGACGGCTATGAGGTGCTCAAGGAGATTCGCCGCGATCCCGACTATCAACGTCTGCCGGTGATCGTGCTCACCGCCAAGGCGCTGCAGGGCGAGCGTAATCGCTGTTTGCAGGCGGGGGCGTCGGACTACCTGCCCAAGCCCATCGATCCTCCCAAGCTGCTCTCCATGCTCAACATCTGGCTGGAGCGCCGCCCTGCTACAACGAAAATTGACGCTGACACGGTGATCTAGGGCCCTGGCGAAGGCTCCAGCGCATCATTGGGAACCCAGATCCACCCTTCGGCTGGGGAGACCGTTGGCAGCGGCTCGAAGAGCAAATTTCTCTGCTGATCGAACATCTGCCCCAGAAGGGCGCAGGTGATGGCGTCCTGGCAATCTCCCTGCAACGCCGCCCACCCGGGAATCCCCGCCTGCATGACGCGCAGAGTGGGCGAGTGTTTGCTCGGCCCGGGGTAGGCTTCAATGGCGGTGAGGTTGGCCGTCTCATTGCGCCACACGCCACAGGCGATCGACTCCAATCCAAAACGCGACAACACGTGGATCCCCTTGGCAGCCTGGGAGCCGATCATATCCTTGAGGGGCGAGAGCGGCTGCCGCCCGCGCTTGGCCAGTTCGATCTCCGTTTGCCGGTAGAGATAGGGGTTGCGCGAGAAGTCGTCGCCAATCGCCTCCACCGCCTCGCCCGCCAACAGGTGGCGAAACTCATCGGAGAAGCCCAGCGGCGTATCGATGGCCAGGATCATGGCGACGCCGGGCGCTGGCGGCGACGCGCCGCACAGAGCAAACAGCGCCGCAATCCACGTTTGCGCATCCGGCGCGTCGTTGATGCTCTGACGCAGATTGCCGCGCCACACCCGCCGCCCCGTCAATGCGCCATCGGCATCCAGAATCGCGATGGCGTCACGGCTGTTGGGATTGCGGTCACAATTCCAGCCGCCCACATCCCAGCCGATATAATAGTCCATCCCCGCCCCCCAAAAAAACGCCGCCCAACCATTGCCGGTTGGGCGGCGCTCAGTGCAACACATGCGCGATATCTCTTAGCTCGCCATATCGGTGAGCAGACCGTTCAGACGCTTCACGAACGACGCCGGATCCTTCAACTGGCCGCCTTCGCTGAGCAGCGCCTGGTCGAACAGCACGTGGCTCAGATCGGCAAAGCGGCTCTCGTCGCCCTCGCTCTCCAGCCGCTTGATCAGCGGATGGGTGGGGTTGATCTCCAGAATGCGCTTGGCTTCGCTGACGTCCTGCCCGGCCTCTTTGAGCAGCCGCTCCATGGAGGCGCTCATATCGAACTCCTCACTCACCAGACAGGCCGGGGAGTCCACCAGACGATGGCTCACGCGCACCTCTTTGACGCTCTCGCCCAGCGCGCCCTTGAGCTTCTCCGCCACCGGCTTGATCGCCTCTTCAGCTTGCTTTTCAGCCTCTTTCTCGGCTTCGGACTCTTCGCCCTCCAGCTCGGAGAGGTCCAGCTCGCCCTTGGTGATGGACTGCAGCGGCTTGCCGTCGAACTCGTTCAGATGGGTGGAGAGCCACTCATCCACGCGGTCGGAGAGCAGCAGCACCTCGATGCCCTTCTTGCGGAAGATCTCCAGGTGCGGGCTGGCCAGGCAGGCGGTGTGGGTCTCGCCGGTGATGTAGTAGATCTTCTTCTGGCTCTCCTTCATGCGCTCCACATAGTCGGCCAGGGAGACGGTCTGCTCGGACTCACCCGTGTGGGTGGAGGCGAAGCGGCACAGTTTGGCGATGCGCTCCTTGTTGGCGAAGTCCTCGATCACGCCCTCTTTGAGCACCGAGCCAAACGCCTTCCAGAACTCGGCGTACTTCTCCGGCTCGTTCTTGGCCAGCTCCTCCAGGTGCGAGAACACCTTGCTCACCGCGCCTTTTTTGATGGCGTCCACGGTGGGGCTCTGTTGCAGAATCTCGCGGGAGACGTTCAGTTGCAGATCGGCGGAGTCCACCACCCCGCGCACGAAGCGCATGTAACGAGGGAACAGCTCCTCAGTGGTCTCCATGATGAACACGCGGCGCACGTAGAGTTTGACGCCGTGCTTGCGGTCGCGATCCCACAGATCGAACGGGGCCTTTTTGGGGATATACAGCAGCACCGAGTACTCCACACGGCCCTCGAGGCGCGCGTGGGTCCAGCTCAAGGGGTCTTCAAAGTCGTGGGCGACGTGCTTGTAGAACTCCTTGTACTCCTCATCGGACAGCTCGCTCTTGGAGCGGGTCCAGATGGCCGAGGCGCTGTTGACCTTCTCCCACTCGGGTACGGTCTCGGCGTCCTTGGTCGCTTCGCTCTCCTCCTCTTCGCCGAATTTGGGCGTTTCGGGCTTGAGCATCTCGATGGGCCAGGTGACGTGGTCGGAGAACTTGCGCACAATGCTCGACAGGCGCCAGTGATCGAGGAAATCATCCTCGCCTTCGCGCAGGTGCAGAGTCACCGCCGCGCCGTGCTCGGCGCGCTCGATCTCCTCCAGGGTGTACTCACCATCGCCCGCCGACTCCCAACGCACGCCCTTCGCTTCGCCCGCGCGACGGGTCTCCAGGGTGACCTTATCGGCGACGATGAAGGCGGAGTAGAAGCCGACGCCGAACTGACCGATCAGATGGGCGTCCTTGGCCTGATCGCCGGTCAGGCTCTGGAAGAACTCCTTGGTGCCCGATTTGGCGATGGTGCCGATATTGGCGATCACCTCATCGCGGCTCATGCCGATGCCGTTGTCGCGCACGGTGACGGTGCGCGCCTCTTTGTCGAACTCGATGCGAATTTTCAGCTCCGAATCGCCTTCGTAGAGGGCGTCGTTGGCCAGCGCTTCAAAGCGAATTTTATCGTTGGCGTCGGAGGCGTTGGAGATCAATTCGCGCAGGAAGATCTCTTTGTTGCTGTAGAGCGAATGGATCATCAGATCCAACAGTTGACGCACTTCGGTCTGAAACTGGCGAGTTTCGGCGGCGCTCATGGGGCGTATTCTCCTTACGCGGCTCGGACCGCCTAAAAAATGGTCGGGTCCGGTTGCTTGCGGGGGTTGATAGGTGATGTTCGAACGCCTATATGGGAACGGGGCAGGAAAAATGCAACCCGCCAGGCGCATTTTTTTCTCAGGGAGTGTGCTAAGGTGACCTCCCCGGCGCAGAGCTCCGGGGAGAGGACAACCAGGATCAAAACGGAAACAGACCATGAAGGCGAGTAAACGCGAAACGGCGCTGGCGCTTTTGTTTGGCGGCGCGCTGCTGATCCCCTATCAGATGATCTTTGGCGCGTTGATTCCCAACGCCAGCGGCAAGTTGGGCCACGACCACACCGGCTTTATTCCGGCCATGCTGGATGGCTACAACTGGTTTTCCGTCAACGGTCTGTTTTCTGTGCCCTGGTTTACACCGGCCTTCTGCGGCGGCCTGCCCGCCTTCCCCCATCCGCAGAACGGCTACTTCTCGATTCCCCAGTGGCTGGCGTTTTTCGTCGATCCGCTCACCGTGTTGCAGATCACCCTGCTGCTGTTCGCCTATCTGGGCTATGTGGGCATGTGGCTGCTGCTGCGCGATAGCTTCAAAACCTCGCCCATGGCGGCGCTGCTGGGAGCGACGCTGTTCGCCTTCAACGGCTTTTTCGCCTATCGCTTAGCCATCGGTCATGTGCTGTTTCACCCCATCATGCTCACGCCGCTGGCGGCCTTTCTGCTACTGCGCGCAGTGAATACGGGCGGGCGACTGGCAACAGCGGGCTGGTTGAGCGGCGCGGCGCTGTTGTTGGCCTACGGCATGATCTCCGGCATGGGCTCGCTGATGCCCGCCATGGCCTTTGCGCTGCTGCTGACCACTGCATTGCACATGCAACAAACGCACTGGCGCGCCCGCCCGCTGCTGATCTGGGCGGGGGTGTGCGTCCTGGCTGTGGCTATTAGCGCGGCGAAAATCGTCGCCTCGTTTGCGTTCCTGTCGCAATTCCCTCGCGTCGACTATCTGTTGCCGGGCTTTCGCACCATTCTCATGGGATTGGACCTGCTGGTCCGCTCACTTTTCTGGACGCCGCCAGATCTGCAGACCATCAACCACTACATGGACAACCGCACCTGGGGGCTGGAGCGCCATGAGTTCGAGTATGGCCTCTCGCTGGTTCCGCTGATCATCCTGGCGATTGTGGCGCTACTGTGGTTGCGCCAACGCCCCTGGAGCAAAGACTGGTCACGCCCCAAGACACACAGCATCGTTTTGGCGCTCTTGATTCTTTTCCCTTTCGCCATCAACACCTTTGAACCGCACTGGAACGCCTTTCTCAAGAGTCTGCCAGTCCTCGGCAGCTCCAGTTTTTTGGGTCGTTGGCTGGTGATCTACACCGTGCTGGTCGCCATGGCGGCGGCATGGGCTTTCGACGCCCTGCCCTGGCGTAACAAAGCCCTGCCCTGGCTGGCGTTGGCGCTCTGTGTGGGCGGCGTCATCGCGCAGAACGCGTTGACTGACAAACAGCACTATCAAGCTCAAGGGTATGACCCCACGGCTGTGGTCAAAGAGTACAACGCCGTTAAACAGCGTGAGGATTACGCGCCCCAGATCGAAGCTTTGCTGATGTATCGTGATGGCGCAGGTCGCCCCCTACTGCACGCCAACCGCAACGACTCGCTCATCGTGCGTCAGTCGCCCATTCTCTGTTATGAGCCGATCTTCGGCTATCGCCTGGGCCGCTTCCCCTGGCGTCCGCTGCGCCCCGGTCCGGCGGATATGAGCTTTGAAAAGAATATTTTCAACTTCAAGAATCCGGCCTGCTACGTCTATCCGGACGAAAACCAGTGCAAGCCCGGCGACCACTTCCGTCTCGATCAGCATGCGCAGTTGATGAAGCTGCTGCGCTACCATCCGTATGAGTTCGAGATGTCCACGGCGCAGAAGATCGCCAATGTGGTCTCCCTGGCGGCATTGGCCGGGGCGATGTTGTGTCTACTGGCCAATCTTGTGGTGGGAATTATGCCGTCCGGTTTCAGGGGGACCCGACACCTAGGAAAGTAGCGGTTGTCGCCGACATTTCCGTAGTCCGCCAGTCCCTGATAGCAACTCGCGTGTACGCCTTCGCCAGCTAACGAATCACAGCGCTTTTCATCATAGCGAACCAGAAAATCATTGCATAGTGAATCGCAGGTTCTACCCAACTATTGGCGGACCAGACTCCTGCGTTACGCAAATAACCTGATCGAAATTACGGTAGTGGCTCCGTTTAGCTGATCACTATATTTCCAGACCAAACTCGTAGCGGTTGATAAACAGGCCAATGACCGTGTCGTGCATCACCTCGCATTTGGAGAAGCAGATGGTCTTTCTGGCCAGTCGCTTGATGCGAGTGCGCCAAGTCAGATGCTTGCGCTCAATACGCTGAGTGTTGCGCTTGCCCACGAAATGATTTGGGGCCAATGGGACGCGATGGTAAGCGCCCCAATCATCGGTAAACAGGTTGGCGATGCCAAAAGGCTCCAGCAGTTTACGCAGCTCTTTGAGCACAGCATCTTTCCGAGTTCCGAAGACATATGCCAGGACGCGGCCTGACTGGCGTTCGATGGCATGCCAAATCCATCGAGGGTTGGCCTTGCTGCCGACATAGGACCACATTTCATCAGCTTCTGCTTGATCAACCCGAACCACGTCGACCGGCGTATCGGAAGCCAGTTCAGCCAGAAGTGGAAGATTCACCTGTGAGATTCCGGTGTTTTTTTATCTCTCGGGTGATGGTGTTGCGCCCGACACCCAGGACGCGAGAGGTGTCACGAATCCCAGCGCCGTTAAGAGTCATCTCAAGGATTTGACGTTTTACCTCTGGTTGACGCCCTTTGTGGGTGTAGGTCGTTTGGAAATAGCGGCGTTTACAGTCTGGATTGTCGCAGCGGAAGCGCGGCTTCCCATTGGACTGTTTTCCATTCTTTACAACGTTTTGGCTTCCACATTCTGGGCAATGCACGGTAATCATGGCCATCTGTTTTCTCCACTATCCATGTGAGAACGATGGCCAAATCCATGCAAGTTTTATACAAAATCAGCTAAACGGAGCCACTACCAAAACATGATTGTATCGTATAGAATTCACCAATCGATGACTCATTTGTGAAAACTCCCTGAGACTATTGTTAACGCCAACAAAAGCAACACAACCCATGATATTTTAAATTATTTATCTTATCTGGACAACAGTATAAACGAACCTCCCTTCACCGCAGCCCGAAACTAGCAGGGTGCTGAAAAAGTCTTACTTGATCCGAGCTTGTCCATTATCGTCATGATATAATAATTCTCAACGATATCATATGGAAAGGTTGGGATTATGCGCGGAGATGATACTCAGCAAGCTTCACTGATCAGCTACGTTTCCATTGAATCCCGGATTCCGCAGCGCCACCCGTTGCGATCAATCCGCGCGCTGGTTGATCAGGCGCTGGCTGAGTTGAGCGACGCGTTTGCGGAACTCTACTCCCCGACGGGACGGCGCTCCATCGCGCCGGAAAAACTGCTTCGCGCCTTGCTGCTCCAGGTTCTGTACTCCATTCGCAGTGAGCGGATGTTGATGGAAGAGCTGGATTACAACCTGCTGTATCGGTGGTTTGTGGGGCTGTCGATGGATGATCCGGTCTGGGATGTGACGACCTTCAGCAAGAACCGGGAGCGGTTGATCAACACCCAGGTTGCTCGGGATTTTTTCAATCAGATCAAAGACCAGGCTGGCAAAGCCGGATATCTGTCTGACGAACATTTCAGCGTGGATGGGACATTGATCGAAGCGTGGGCGTCAACCAAGAGCTTTCGCCCGCGCGATGGCTCTGGCGATCCGCCCAGCGGAGGATCGCGCAACCCGGAAGTCGATTTTCATAAACAGACGCGCGCCAACGACACCCATGCGTCCACGACAGATCCCGATGCGCGTCTCCACCGCAAAGGCAAAGGGAAAGAGGCCAAACTTTCCTACATGGGCCACGCCCTGATGGAGAATCGCAACGGTCTGGTGGTTGACTCCCGATTAACCTGCGCCAGCGGCACAGCAGAGCGGGACGCCGCCCTGGAGATGGCGTCTGAATTGCCGGGGCGTCACCCGGTCACCCTGGGAGCGGATAAAGGCTATGACACGCAAGACTTTGTGAAAAGCTTGAGAGTTCTGCGAGTGACGCCGCATGTGGCGCAAAACACCACCAATCGCCGCTCGGCCATTGATGGACGCACGACCCGGCATGCAGGCTATGTGATCAGCCAGAGAAAGCGCAAACGCATTGAAGAGGTGTTCGGCTGGATCAAGACGGTTGGAACGATGAAAAACGCGCTTCATTGGCCAGCAGAGGGTGGAATGGGCCTTCACCTTTGCCTTGGCGGCATACAATTTGGTGCGAATGCGCAAGTTGGCGGAAATATGAACGCAAAAGGGCTGGAATGACCGCCCTCTGACCGCATAAGTGGACAAACAGGGAGGGCTCAACTCAATCAGAACTCAAAAACCTCAGAAAAAAATCTTCCCGGCGCTGGTGAGCGGAGAAGAGATCATAATTTCAGCACCCTGCTAGCGGAATAGACACAGAGCAAACAGCGCAGGATAAATTTTTCAAGGCGGTAGCGCGCTCATCCTCGACTCCCTTGGAGCGGACGATCCTATACATACCTGTCGCATATTCAGAAACTTCACCAACACTTGTTGGCTTTCCCTGGCTACGGCTTCTACGGCATTCGCTCCTGTCGGCTTGGCCGACATATCGCTCACCGCCGTTTCCCCGACAGCTTCCTGGCTGGCTCGTCAAGTCGTGCTTCTCTTGCCGCTTTGTGCTGACGCCTACTCCGTTCAGCGGGGAAACGGCTTAAGGCTTAAAGATATTGGGGCTTCGCCCCAAACCCCACGAGGGCGCCGCCCTCGACCCGCTTAAGGGGCGCTGCCCCTTAAGAATCCCGCCTCCGGCCAGCCGGAGGCCAATAGTCACCCTGACTCGACCGCTTTCCCGCACACACTTTTACTCCGTGCTGGTCTGGCCCGTTACGACTTGCCTTTGAGCAGCATCTGGTTGGCTTTGGACCGCGTCTCGCCCACCGAGGTAATCCGCACCGCCGCATAATCCTCCACCGGGCACTTGTTCTCGCAAATCCCGCAGCCAATGCACAAATCCGGCGCCATATACGGCTGCTTTAACTTCACCACCGAACCATCGCGCTTGAGCAATTCCACCCGCTTGTACCAGATCGCCTTGGGAGTGGTGGGGCAGACCTCCTCACACACCACGCACTCGGTATGCATGGACCACGGCAAACAGCGTCCATGGTCGAAGAACGCCGTGCCTAACTTCACCGGTTTCTCAAACGGCTTCTCGCCCACCTTCTCCTGCACCGAGATGCGCTGAATCGCCCCCGTCGGACACGCCTGTCCGCACAGCACGCAGTGGTGTTCGCACCAACCGATCTTGTTGACCAGAATCGGCGTCCACAGCCCCTCAAAGCCCGCCCCCAGCAGCGCCGGTTGCAGTACGTTGGTGGGGCAGACCCGCATGCACGCCGCACACTTGATGCAGCGGGCGTTGAACTCCTCTTCCGGCAATGAGCCCGGCGGGCGGATGGTCTGGTGTTGCGGCTTGGTGGAGGCGGAGACCGCGCTCTTGAGCATGGGGTAGAACACCACCGAGGCCACCGCCACCTCGCCCAAACGGCGGCGGTTGATGTCGAACGGTTTGGCCGCTGAGGTGCGCGACTCCGGCAAACCATAGTGCAGCGCGCCTTCTGGGCAATCCTCGATGCAGTTCATGCACGCATGGCACTCGGAGACGCGATGTTCGGCGTGGGGATCGCAGCCGCCCTGGCAGTTGGCCAGACACTTGTTGCAGTCGGTGCACTTGTCCACGTCGCGACGGATGCGAAACGGCGCACGCAGCGACATCACCCCCAGCAGCGCCCCCAACGGACACAGCACCCGACACCAGTAGCGGGTAATGAAACGGTTGGCCAGAATCAACACGATGAGCAGCGCGCTGATCAGCGCCCCGCCCAGGAAGATCGGTTGGTTCAAGTAAGGACCAACTCCCCACTGATTGATGGCCGGATAGAGCGACACCGTAAACGAGCGCGTCAGCAGCGCGATGGGGTCGAGCAGGCCGATCTGCAGCGCGCCGAAGGCGGAGAGAATCAGCAGTCCGGCGAGGATGTAGTATTTGAGCCGGAAGATGGGACGATAGGCGTTGTTTTTGTACTGATCCACCGGGCGGCGGCGGTTGAACAGCCAACTGGAGAACTGGTTGAGAATGCCCAGCGGGCAGATCCAGGAGCAGAAGAAGCGGCCAAAGAAGAGGGTCAGGAAGATGATGGGCAGCGCCCACGCCAGCCCGAGGTAGACGGTGCCGCTGGTGAAGAACCCGGCGATGGCGGTGAGCGGGCTCAACTCCAGGATCAGGCCGGTCTCGTAGCCTTTCATATGCTGCGGGTCGAGGATCCACAGCAGCCATAGGAACAGGCCGAAGAAGAAGATGGCGTAGATGCGCCGGATGGCGCGGATATTGGGCATGTTCATGATGTTGGACCTATTCAGCCCGCAAGCCCGCTGCGTCGAAACATGTCGCGCAAAGTTCAAACGGTGGAAAATCGGGACATTTATGGCCCGATTTTCCGGGGCCTGGGGGCCGCGCCCCCAGCGGGGTGTGGGGCGGAGCCCCACGGTTTGGCCTTTGATCTTCGGGAGCTCGAGGGCGTAGCCCTCGATATCTTAAAGCATTCCAATCTTTTCCCTCACCACTACCCCACCTGCTCCTCACGGGGATTGAGGGATTTCCAATCCACCACCCCCAACCCGCGCGCTTCGCCCATAGCCAGATAGTTCAACTGGGCGCTCTCCAACTTGAGGAAACCGAGGGCGAAACTGTCCATGGCCACTTCATCGGTTCCGGCGATGAGGGTGTTCTCAATGGAGACGTCGGCCAGGGAGCCGCCGGTGGGGCCGTTGCGCATCAACACGCGGGTGGCGTCCATGACGGTGAGGGTCGGCTTGGCGGCGGCGGCCAGATCGACGATGGATTGATGGATGTCCTGGTGCAACTGATTGCGCCGTCCGCCAATCATGCCGTAGTGGTTCTTCATCGCCAGGGTGGCGTGGCACAGGGAGTGGTTCTTGACGATGGGCAGATTGATCAGCTTGTCGGCTTCGTGGAACGCCGCCGCCACCGGCCACTCGGTAAGCAGCTTGCCGCCCATATCGGTGTCGATGAAGTCGCTATTGCCCGGTAGCCACACATCGGCCCCCGCCTCCTGGGCGGCGGCCTGGATGCCGGAGCGGAAGAAGCAGCGCCGGGGATCGTTCAGCGAGACGTCGGTAACCGTGACCGAGGCGGCTCCCGCTTCGCGACACAACATCACCATGGCCGCCACCAACTCCGGGCGGGTGTTGGCGGCCTGCTCCGGTTGCCGGTCCCAGCCCACGTTGGGTTTGATCACCACCCGATCGCCCTTTTTGATAAAGCGATCGATGCCGCCCAACTGCGCTACGGCGGCGCGGGTCATGCGCGGCACATCCTGGCCGCGAATGATGGCCAGCTTGGGATATTGCGGCGCGTCATCCACGCGAAAGTCCGGTAGGACTTTGAGAATCTTGGGCGCCCGGGCGATGGGCTGATCGCTGCGATAAGCCAGCCCGATCCCCACCGCGCCCACCGCCAGACCGGCGGTGACGGCGGTGTGGCGTAGGAAGTCGCGCCGACTCTGCGGCGTAACCACGCGATCATGGATGGAGTGCTGTTTTTTGCGCCGACGCGGCGTTGGCGTCTCCGCCTCGCTCATGGCGACTTCTCCCCGGCGGGTGTAAAGGGCGGCAACTCGTTTGCGAGCTGGCGAATGGGATCGAGGAGCGCGGCGTCGGCCTTGGCGAAACCACCCCAAGCGCGGGTGGTGGTGAGGTAGACGAACCAGTCCCCTTCATAGGGATCCTGGAAAACGATCAGTTTGGCGCTGGACTCCGACGTGATCTGTGGCGTAAGCCCCTCCTCTTGGGCATAGACCGTCAACGCGCGTTCCAGTTCCGTCATGGCGGCGGGCGCGCCCTGCATCAGGAACAGCGTCAGCACGCCGCCGTCGGCCCGTTCAAACTCCCGGTCGATCACCCCTTTGAAGAACGACAGGCCGCGATAGTCCTGCTTGACGTAGTTGGTGCGCACGACCTTGCCCAGATCCGGGAAGGCGAACAGCTCACGCAACTTGCCTGCATCCGCCTCGCCCAGGGCGGCGACCACCGCGCTGGCGGCGGCGGGAAAGTCCATGTTCGCGGCATTGGGCCCCTGCGCGCCCAAACGCACAAAATAGGGACCATGCAGAAACAGCCCCACGCCACCGCTGACGAAGCCCATCTGCCCCATGGTCACGCTTTGAGAGTCCGGCGTCACCTCGGCCATCATGATGCCAAACGCCTGCAGCGGCGTGCCCATATGGTAGATGTCGGCGGTCAGATCGGGCGCCGGGGCGTTGGCGTCCACAGCGTAGTCGGCCACGGTCAGGCTTTGAAAACCGGCGCTGATGAAGGCGTCGGCGTGGCCGTCGATGTATTCATACAGGTTGGTTTTGTCGTAGGCGCGCGGCGCGCCCATCACAGCGAGACCTGGCGGAGGCGACTGGGTGAGTTTGGCCGCCAAACCGCCGCCTGCGCCCTCCTCGCTTTTGAAGGCGAGCAGACCCGGATCGTAGTTCTGTCCGGTCACATAAAGCGCGACGACCAGCAGAGGCAACAGCGCCAGCAGGCCGCCGCGCAACCATGCGGGGGGTTCGCGAACGGGGTTGGGCATGAGTTACGCCAGGGTCAGCATCCGATGCGCCGCCGCCGCCATGCCGCCCACCGGCAAACCGTGGGGACAGGCGGCATTGCAGGCTTGACCATCACACGCCACACAGGCCTCGGCATTGGTCTCCAGTTGCGCGTATTGGGCCATACCCTGCTTCTCCTGGCCGTAGTCCTCGAAGTACATGCGATAGCGCAGGATATGCCCCACCGGCACGCCCGCCGGGCAGCTCGCTTCACAGTCCGAACAGCCGGTGCGGCAGTATTCGCGGCCATACAGCGCTGCATACTGATCCAGATGGCGCTGGTCGGCGGCGCTGAAGGCCTGGCCGGAGGCGCCCACATAGAGATTCAGATCACGACGACTCTTGATGGTCACCACCAACCCGGCCACTTCGGGATGCTTGAGCACCCACTTGAAGGCGGCGTGCTCAAACGGACCGGGCTCCTTGAGGTTGGCCCCTTTGGCTCCGGCCAGCGTCTTCATCGCCACCACGCCGATCCCTTTGCTGTGGGCGGTTTTCATCACCTCGCTGATGCGGGGGAATTTCATAAAGTTGAAGGCGGGCATGATGACGTCGTAGTGGCCGGAGTTGACCGCTTCCAGCATCAACGTCTCCATGTTGTAGGGGCCATGGGAGGAGACCGCCAGAAAACGCGCCTTGCCCGCCTGTTTGAGGACGGCAAACGCCGCCAGCATCTCTGGATCCAACAACCGTTTGCGCTCGCCCTCCAGATCGTTCTTCTCACCCATGGCGTGGACGAAGAGCAGGTCGGTGTAGTCGGTCTTCATGCGCTGAAGGCTCTCTTCGACCATGGCGATGTACTCCGCCTTTTTGGTCCCCAGCGGCAGGTGCCCCGGGTAGGCGCCTTGGCGGCAGAATTTGGTGGCGATGATCAGTTTGTCGCGCTGAATGCGTGGCATCGCCTCGCCGATGTGGGATTCGGAGGCGCCGTAGTCGGGCGCGGTGTCGATGTAGTTAATGCCCTGATCCATCGCTCGCAGCAGCATGGAGCCCGACGGCAGATGGCCGCCGCCGAAGGAGATGTCGGACATCTTCAGCCCGGTTTTGCCCAGGGTTCCATACTTTTGAATGCCGGTGACGGCGGCCTGCGCGGAGGCGGCGCCGCCCAGAGCGGCGGAGGTTCCGGCGGTAGCGCCGACAGCCCCTGCCAGGGCGGTGGATTTGAGAAAATCGCGACGTTTCATCAAGGCATCCCCCGGATAATGGGTGCGCGTTAAAATATCGCTCACGCGCGGGCGGTTTTCCGAATTGTGCGCCTTGGATGCCAACCATGCAAGCGAACAAAGCCAGGGAGATGGCGCCTAACACGCCCCAACAGTGCGGAAATAGCGTCAAAAAATCGCGCCCGACACACGCCGCTGACAGCGCGACGGCCCCGGACGCGGAGGCAATGAGGAGAGAGACGAAAGAGATCCGCTTGGGCAGAGCTTTCCTCCCGAACGTCGCCCGTCTCATGGGGGGAGACGAACGAACGCCTTAACTCTTTAGAGGAACTTGAACATATTTCGTTCGCTCTGAAACGTCACCCGCAGCCTCTATCGCCACAAAAATGTGGTCGCCCCCCCGAAACTGGGGACTCAGGTAAGCTATTTGCATGACGGCGTGCAGACGCTCTGCGTCATGCTTCAATCAAAACACTGCAAAGAGAAGCCTCCGCCATGGCCAGTATTCCACAGAACGCCTCGTCCGACGCGCGAAAACAAGAGCGCACAAACAAGCTCAAACTGGCGATCTATCTCATCTCCGGTTTGGCCGTAGCCATCGGCTTGGCGTCTCTCCTGTTTTGGGGCAACCCTTTTGGCGGCGATGAGGCGATGACTCGCGCCGAACGCATGCGCCAACGCGCCATCAGCCGCGAGCAGACCAAACGGCATATCGCCGATTCGGCGCAGAACAATACCCAGTCGCGCATGGAGAGCCACAACCCCTGGCCCAATGTGCGCACATCTCAGTAACGCCACTGTGTTTCCACGACTTATTTTGCCTGATACACGAAGGAATGCTCATGCCCGCCTCTGTTGAAGAGACCCTTCAAACCATCGCCAACATGTCGACCGAAGAGCTCATTGAAGCCGGCAAAGAGGCTCAGCAGATGGGCCGCTTCGAAGAGGGCGTATTTCTCGCCCAAGAGGCGCTAAAACGCGAACCGGAAAACTCGGATGTATTAACGCTTCTGGGAACGCTGGCCTATCGCGCAGGACGCAAAGAGGAGGCGATTAAAGTCTTGGCGCACGCCGTGGAGCTCAACCCGGGCTCCCCAGACCTGCTCTACAATTTGGGCGTTGTCCTGGCGGATCAGGATCACGCGGAGTGGGCCAAAAGCTGCTTTGAAAGCGTGCTGAAAATCGACCCGATGTTTCGCGGCGCCAATCTTCAGTTGGGACGCTACAGAATTGAGCGATACGAAGTGGGCGAAGCCATGGAGCACTATCGACGAGAGCTGGAGATCAATCCTGGGCAACCGCAAACACATTTTGAACTCAGCCAGATCCTGAAGCATTTTTCCCGTTTTGAGGAGGCTGATAGGCATCTTCACATGGCCCTGGAGCGCGAGCCTGAGTTGGCGCAGAACGCAGCGTACCATGGAGAGCATCCCGCGGAACTCGCGGTGGCGGATGAACCGCAAAATTTCCTCATTGTCTCCTACCCCAAATGCGGCACGCACCTGATCTCCGACGTGGCCCAGGGCATTACCGGAAACCCCTTCTATTGGCCCAATGAAGAGAGCTCCAACCTGGTGACGGAAAAACTGCTCACTGAGATGCCTGACGGCGCCTTTCCCATCGGCCACTGGTATCCCACCGAGTCGTTGGTGGCGGCGCTCAAAGAGCGTAACTACCGCGTCATCATTCAGTACCGCGACCCGCGCGACCAGTTGGTTTCGTTCTACTACCACTATATGGATGAAAAAGCGACGAAAGAGAACTACATCGGCAACATCGTTCGACTGCTGCCCAAGGAGCAGGCGCTGACTCTGCTGTTAGCCGGGTTCAATGGCGCCGATGACGCCCACACCTCGGGCAGCACAGCGATTATGGATAACTGGATTCAACAGTGGATCGAGTCCGGCGTGCCCTATCAGATTGTCACCTTCGAGCAGATGGTGGAGCACAAAGCCGAAAGCATCGATCGCATCAGCCGTTTTATTGGTTATCCCATGGACGCCGCGCGTCGCGACGCCATTGTGGAGAAGACCGCCTTCAACAAGCCCTCGGCGACCATGGCCGCCAACAAACTGCCCAGCTCATTCAAACGTAAGGGCAAAAGCGGAGATTGGGTGAACCATCTGCTGCCAGAACATAAAACGCTTTTCAAACTGTTGGCTGGGCAGCTCTTGGTCCGTTTGGGGTATGAAAAGGGGTATGTTTGGTAAGCGGCCGTCCACGCCCACGGCGCGCGCAACACGGCCGCCATTGTCCGAATCGGCTGAAAATCAGAACGGACTGGAGTAGTTGATGCTCACCGCATCGCCTTCGGAGTGCAGTCGGGTGTTGAGCGACATATTGGCGCCCAGGGAGTAGCTGGCCTCCAGGCTGGCGCCCTCGCCCGCCTCCACATCGCCCTGAATGCGCATATCGCCGGTGCGCCACTGCGCCGAGAAGCGTTGATCGCTCACATCCACGCCCGCCTCAACATCCGCCACGCCGCCGCGGGTGTCGCGGTTCCGCCAGGTAAAGCGATCCACACCGCTCACGCTCCACCCTTGCGCCAGAGGGGCTCCCGTCGCGGCTGCGCCATCGGCGTCGCTGGGGCTGGCGGCTTGCGCATCCTGGGCGGCTTTCCAACGCCGCGCCTGGCGTTGTTGCTCAGAGAACGCGCCGCGCAGATGGCCGCGCGCCCACTGTTTGGCTTTCTGCCGACGCTGCTCTTGCCACACAGCATTGGTGGGTTGGCGCATATCCACGCCGGAGACGCTTTCCGACCGCTCGGCGTCATTGACATAGACCGATGAACCGGGGTCCGAGCGCGGGAGCATGGCAACCTCCGCCGTCCCGCGCGCAGGGAACATCCACTGCGGCAGCGGCGCATCCCAACTGGCGCGCGCCGCCACATCTGGGGGGGCGCTCTGCGCCATCAACGGCGATGCGCTTGCCAGAATTGCGCAGACACTCAAGCACAGCGGCGACCAAACGCCGCATTGTTTCGCCCTTTGCCGTGTGCGCTTTTCGTCCATGTCCGCCCCCTGAAAACTCTTTCCCAGCGAATCGCTTTTTTACATCACGATTTTCGCCAACTTACGCGCCTTCTACAGATTTAGAGCGGGACACGGCGCGTAAAATTCCCCTATCCCCTTTTCCGGTCAGGAGTAGAGGTTGTCAATGCTTTGGAAGTGATCGATGTTCTGCTGCTGCTGTTTTTTCTGCACCGCGCCCAGGGTCATCGCCTGTTTCCACACGCTTTCCGCCAGCTTGGGCACCAGATAGCCATTGGCGGTCAGATAGTCGCGCGGATCCAGCCCCTTCTTCTCCAACGCCTTGAGCATATTGCCCGGCAGCGACTCCGAGAGCGGCGCCATATCCACCTCTTTGCTGTTCTCTCCCTTGACGATGCGCGCCTTGAGCAGCCCCAGGTGGTAGATCTTCATGCCATCCTTGCCTTCGTAAATCAGGCGGGTTTTGATCTCCGCGTTCTCCTGCTTGGCCTGCTCGAAGGGGTTGGAGGATTCGCCATGAGCGGACGCCTCGCCATGAGCGGACGCCTCGCCATGAGCGGACGCCTCGCCATGAGCGGACGCCTCGCCATGAGCGTATGACTCGCCATCGTCATGGTGCTGCTGCTTCTTATGATAGTTGGCGTTGGCCTCTTCAAAGAAGGCGCGCTGGGCGTCCAGATGGTGGATCAGAATATTGATCAACTTGTCCTTGACCAGGTCCCGCGTATCATGACTAAGCTTGGTCATCATTGAGCGTTTGAACTCGATGACGATGGTTTCCGATTCAGCGGAGATGCTGGTGGTGCGTTTGCGCGGGCTCAGAAACGCGATCTCGCCAAACAGATGGCCCGGCTTGATGGTGGCGATGGGATCGCCGATGGGCTTCTTGAACACCAACAGGGAGCCCGACAGCGGGATGTAGAAGGAGTCGCCCGGATCGCCTTCGTTGACGATGCCCTCATTGGCGCGATATTTCAAAAACCGCACATCCTCCAGGGCGCTAATCTCAGCCTTCTGCTCAGCAGTAAACCCTTTAAAGAACGGGATTTTATCCAGATATTCCTTTTTGATCATGACGCCCAAGCCCTCATCGACCATAATCCACCGGCGCAACCGTGCGCCCCATAGCTGAAAAAGTAACAGATTGTCGCCGCCAACGCATACCCATTTTAATACTGCATTGGGCGGTCTGGGACGGCTTTGCCCTGCGAAAGCTGGCGGATGTTGACGCGCATGGCCGAATTTTATATAAGAATATGATCATACTGTAATGAGGCGCGCTTATGTCCATTAGTCCGCTTTATGCGCGATAAATCCGGCCACTCTGACGCTTCCCGGCCTGTCGCCGCCTCAGACCAACCACGCTTAAGCCCACGGAAAACCACGCCATGGAAGATCCGACCACGACCAGCGACTTCGAACGAGGCCGCGTTGAGGTAAAGAACACCACATGCTACATGTGCGCCTGTCGCTGTGGCGTGCGGGTGACCCTGCGCGATGGCGAAGTGCGGCACATCCAGGGCAACCCCGACCACCCGCTCAACCATGGGGTGATCTGCGCCAAGGGCTCCTCGGGCATCATGAAACAGGTCTCCCCGGCGCGCCTGCTCAAGCCTCTCAAACGCAAAGCACACGCTGAACGCGGCGAGGCGCAGTTTGAAGAGATCACCTGGGAGGAGGCGTTCGACACCCTCACCGAGCGCCTGACCAAACTGCGCGCCGAAGATCCGGCCAAGTTCGCCCTGTTCACCGGCCGCGATCAGATGCAGGCCCTCACCGGCCTGTTCGCCAAGCAGTTCGGCACCCCCAACTACGCGGCCCACGGCGGTTTCTGCTCGGTCAACATGGCCGCTGGCATGATCTACACCATCGGCGGCTCGTTCTGGGAGTTCGGCGGTCCCGACCTGGATCGCGCCAAGGTGTTCGTCATCTTCGGCACCGCCGAGGATCACCACTCCAACCCCATGAAGGCGGCGCTGGGCAAATTCAAGAGCCGCGGCGGTCGGGTGATCTCCATCAACCCCATCCGCACCGGCTACTCGGCCATCGCCGACCAGTGGATCCCCATCCGTCCCGGCACCGACGGCGCCATGATCCTGGCGCTAATCCATGAACTGATCAAACTGGGTCTGTACGATCGCGAATTCCTCATCCAGTACAGCAACGCCGCCGAGTTGGTGATCCAGAGCCCGGACAATGATGACCACGGCCTGTTCATGAAGAGCGGCAAGGAGGCCCCGGACAGCTGCTTCGACCCCCAGGACCGCATGTGGTGGGATCTGGAGAAGAACCAGCCGGTGCCCTCGCGCAGCGAAGGGGTGGCCCCCAAACTGCTGGGCGAGTACCGCCTGGACGACGACACCGTGGTCAAGCCCTCGTTCCAACTGCTCAAGGAGCGGGTGGAGGACTTCACCCCAGAGTGGGCCGAGCGCATTACCGGCGTGCCCGCCGAGGTAATTCGCAAGCTGGCCCATGAGATGGGCGTCACCGCCCGCGACCACAAGATCGAACTGCCCATCTCCTGGACCGACGCCTGGGGCAAGGAGCACTCCAGCATCACCGGCAACCCGGTGGCGTTCCACGCCATGCGCGGTTTGGCGGCCCACTCCAACGGCTTCCAGACCATTCGCGCCCTGAGCATCCTGATGTCGATTCTGGGCACCATCGACCGTCCTGGCGGTTTCCGCCACCGTTCGCCCTTCCCGCGTCCGGTGCCGCCCTGCCCCAAACCGCCCAAGTCCCCCGCCGATGTCGCCCCCAACACGCCGTTGGAAGGGCTGCCGCTGGGCTGGCCCGCGTCGCCGGAGGATCTGTTCGTCGACGAGGAGGGCGAAGCGGTGCGTCTGGACAAGGGCTTCTCCTGGGAGTATCCGCTCTCCGCCCACGGCCTGATGCACAACGCCATCACCAACGCCTGGCGCGGCGACCCGCACAAAATCGACACCCTGCTGCTATTCATGGCCAACATGGCGTGGAACTCCAGCATGAACACCACCGAAGTCCGCGACATGCTCAAGGACAAGGATGAGAACGGCGACTACAAGATTCCGTTCCTGGTGGTGGCCGACGCCTTCGCTTCCGAGATGGTCGCCTTCGCCGACCTGGTGCTGCCGGACACCACCTATCTGGAGCGCTACGACGCCATGTCGATGCTCGACCGGCCCATCTCCGAATTCGATGGGCCGGTGGACTCGGTGCGCATCCCCGTGCTGCCGCCCAAAGGGCAGTGCAAACCGTTCCAGGAGGTGCTCATCGAGATGGGAACCCGCCTGGGACTGCCCGCCTTTGTCAATGACAAGGGCCAGCGCAAATATCGCGACTACCCCGACTTCATCGTCAACTTCGAGACCGCGCCGGGCTCCGGCGTCGGCTTCCTGGCTGGATGGCGCGGCAAGAACGGCGAGAAGATGATGCGCGGCGAGCCCAACCGCAACCAGTGGGAGATGTACAAGCAGCACGGCTGCGTGTTCCATCAGGAGCTGCCGCGCGCCTATCAGTACATGCGCAACTGGAACCGGGGCTATCTCAACTGGGCCAACCACCACGGCATGATCCGCTACGCCGAGCCCATCTCCATCCACATCTACTCCGAGGTGTTGCAGCAGTTCCGCCTCGCCGCCCAGGGCAAGCGTCCCGGACGGCGTCCGCCCGAACGCCTGCGCAAACGGGTGGAGACCTACTTCGACCCCCTGCCGTTCTACTACGAACCGCTGGAGTCGCAACTGCTGGACACCAACAAGTACCCCTACCACGCCCTGACCATGCGCCCCATGGCCATGTATCACTCGTGGGACAGCCAGAACGCCTGGCTGCGACAGATCCACACCTACAACTACATGTACGTCAATCCCCGCGTGGCCCGCGAGTGCCACTTTGAGGATGGCGACTGGATTCGGGTGGAGTCCCAGTGGGGTAAGATCGAGTGTATGGCGCGTCTGACCGAAGCGGTGGAGCCCAACACCATCTGGACCTGGAACGCCATTGGCAAAGCCTCCGGCGCGTGGGGGCTCTCCCCCGACGCCAACGAGTCGCGCCAGGGCTTCCTGCTCAACCACCTGATCTCCGAGGAGCTGCCCGCTCACGACGCCGGCGACCATATCTCCAACTCCGACCCGGTCACCGGTCAGGCGGCGTGGTTCGACGTGCGCGTCAATATCACCCGCATCGCGCCGCCCGACAGCAAGCTCAAATCCGCGCCGCAGTTTCGCCCCATGGGCATTCTGCCGGGCATGATCGCGATCAAGGATAAACTGCGCGGTTACTTCGCTGGGGGCAAGAAGGCCATCGGCGTCACCACCCCCAAAGAGAAGTAAGCCGGGAGGACGAAGCATGACCCAATTGGCTCTGGTCATCGATTTGAACATCTGTGTGGGCTGCCACGGCTGCGTCACCAGCTGCAAAAGCTGGAACACTTCCGGCTGGGCGGGCCCGCTCACCGACGTCAACCCCTATGGGGCCGATCCCCACGGCACCTTCTTCAACCGCGTGCAGACCTTTGAAGTGGGCGAGTATCCCAGCACGGAGACCATCCACTTCCCCAAGAGCTGCCTGCACTGCGAAGAGGCCCCCTGCGTGCCGGTGTGCCCCACCGAAGCCAGCTACAAGCGCGCAGAGGACGGCATTGTGCTGGTGGACTACGACAAGTGCATCGGCTGTAAGTACTGCTCCTGGTCCTGCCCCTACGGCATGCGCGAGTTCGACCCCGGGCAGAAGGTGATGAAGAAGTGCACCCTGTGCGTGGATCGCATCTATGACCAGAACCTGCCCGAAGCCGAGCGCAAACCCGCCTGCGTGCTGGCCTGCCCGGCGGGGGCGCGCCTGTTTGGCGACGTGCACGATCCCGACTCCGCCGCCTCCAAGGCGATTCGCGAAAAGGGCGGCTTTGTGCTGATGCCGGAGATGGGCGCCAAGCCCTCCAACCACTACCTGCCCCGGCGCAAGACCGAGCTGGAGATTCAGCCCGAGGAGTTGGTGCGCACCGACAACCCGCTGGCGGTGGAAGGCGAGCTGTCGGCGCTGGAAAAGGGCGCCCACACCCTGGACGATTTCATGTCCGGCGGCTAAGCCGGATCGATCGGGAGCGATATTATGAAACCTGCTTTTTCGGTGATCTTCCTCACCACTCTGATCGGCGCGGGCCAGGGCCTTCTGTTCGCCATGGTCACGGCGCAGACCTATCTGCGCCTGCAAGAGGCGCAGCCGCTGCCCGGCGACACCTTCTACGCCCTGGGCGCGCTGGGCGCATTGATCCTGTTGTCCCTGGGTCTGCTGGCCTCCACTTTCCACCTCAGCCACCCGACGCGCGGCTGGCGCGCCATTGCGCGCTGGCGCACCTCGTGGTTGTCGCGCGAAGTGATCATGCTGCCCCTGTTCATGGGCTTCGTGGCCCTGTATGGGGTGATGCACTACTTTGACTTCAACCAACCGCACCTGACCCTGGGCGGTCTGGTGAATATCGAACTGACCCTGCTGGTGGGGTGGATCGCCTCCATCGTCGGCCTGCTGCTGTTCATCTGCACCGGCATGGTCTACGCCAGCGTCAAGTTCCTGCCGGAGTGGCGCTGCGGCCTCACTGTGGTCAACTACACCCTGCTGGGCAGCGCCTCCGGCTACACCGCCGGCGCGGTGCTGGCGGTGCAGAAAGCCGGGCGCGTCTCCGACTACATCCTGGCCTGGGCCATCGCCATCACCCTCACCGGCATGGTCACCCGCATCATCCAGTTGCGCCGCAACAAACGCCTGCGCCCGGCGGTGACCCACAAGTCGGCCATGGGCGTGCACCATGGCAAAATCCGTCAGGTCTCCATGGGTTTCATGGGCGGCTCCTATAACACCAAGGAGTACTTCCACGGCAAGAGCCCCAGCTTTGTCTGCAGCGTCAAGTGGGCGTTCCTCTTCTTGAGCTTCCCCATCCCCATTGCGCTGCTCATCGCTGGACGCCACTTGGATATCCTGGACCTGATGTTCGCCGCCTTCATCGTGCAGATTTTCGGCCTGATGCTGGAGCGCTGGCACTTCCTGGCCGACGCCAATCACGTACAGAATATCTACTATCAGACAGTCGGCTAGCCTCCGCCATCATGGCGCAACAAAAAAGCCGCTTCCTACTGGAAGCGGCTTTTTTGCGTTTCGTCACTGTGCTGACACGCCATCAACGTCCGGTTCAGCCCTCGCGACCGATCCAACCGGCGCCGTCCGGCGTATTCATCTCAATCACCACGCCCGCCAAAAGACCTGCGCCCGCCAATACCAACAACAGCAATGCCGCTTCCGTCATCCTGAGCTCCCAGCCAGAGTGAATCACCGCGCATGACCGGTCGTGCTCAGCGCGCGCTCCCATAACTTTCAATCCGTTTGCATACGGCTTGCCAAAACCCTGCCGCCGCTCTGGCTTTTTTTCCCCACGCCGCCCCAAAAACGGCTCACAAAGCGCTTGGATATCATGCGCATACACAGTATACTGGTTCGGTTTGAAATGAAAATCACCCGCATTTAGGAGTCAGCGTCACATGGCGCACAAACTGACTCACCGCCTGTCGTCGCGTCTGGCGGCCATCACTGTGGCCATCTCATTGGCTATTGGCGCTGTGATGACGCTGGGATACCTGCTGTGGGACATGCAGTGGGAGCGCCATCACATCGTGGCCGAGCAGACCCGCCTGCTGCGCATCCAGTCCCAATCCCAGTTCGACGCCTTTGACCACCCCCTGACGCCCCAGTCTGCAATCGAGTTCACGCAGCAGTTGCTGCACGCCAATCCTGTCACCATGGTGACGCTGCGCGACGCCAATGGCAAACCCCTGGCCTATGCCGAGCGCTCGCCAAAAGAGAGCTTTACTGCACAGGTTTCCGCCTGGATGCTGGGCGACTCCGCCGATCTGGAGACGCTGCTGCATGTCGCCGGCGCGCCCGGACCGTGGCGACTGCAATGGATGCTGGATGCGCCGCTGGCCGCGCAGATCTACTGGCGACGCGCGCTGCTGACCGTGCTACTGGGATTTGGCGGCAGCCTGCTGTTGGGCCTGCTGCTGCTGCGGGTGGTGCAGCGCAACATCTCCACCCCACTGAATCAGATCGTTGCGCACCTGCTGCGCATCTCTCCCGATCAGCTCGACGCCTGCCGCTTGGAAACCCCTGTCAATCATGAGCGTGACGAACTGGGGGTGCTGGCGAAGATTCTCGATGAACTGCTGGTCTCCTCCGGACAGACATTGATGCGCAGCAAACGCGCAGAAGAGCGTCTGCTGGGAGTGATCAAGGCGCTGCCGGACGTGGTGTTGATTCTCGACGCCCATGGCGGCTGTCTGGAGGTGCTCAGTTCCGATGAACCCACCCGCCGCGCCTACGCCGCGCAGATCGCCAACCGGCAGTTCGACCGCGTCACGGTGGAGGGGGTGGAAGAGGAGTTTGAACACGCCATCGCCCGCACCCTGGCCACCAACTCCTTGCAGATCGTCGAGTTCCATCTGGCCGTTGAAGAGGGGGGGCGCATCTTCGAAGGGCGCATGACGCCACTGGGCAAGCACCCGGAGATTCATGAGCCCTCGGTGATACTGGTGGCGCGGGACATCACCCATCGCAAGCGGGTGGAGGAGCGCCTGCGCGACCAGTTGCATTTCCAGAACGTGCTCATGGACAACATCCCCAACCCGCTCTTCTACAAGGATATTCGTGGCCGCTACCTGGGTTGCAACAACGCCTTTGAAGGTATCCTCGGCATCAGCGAACAAAACCTCATCGGCAAAAACGTGCACGATCTGCTCGATGTCGATACCGCCACCAAATATGAACAGGCCGACATGGATCTCTTCCAACGCGGCGGCGAACAGCGCTACGAAGGACGGCTCACTTATGCCGATGGCGCCTCCCATGACGTCATTTTCAATAAGCGCGCGTTCTATACCGCCGATGGCAAGATTGGTGGACTGGTTGGGGTGATCCAGGACATCACCATGCGCAAGAATATGGAGGGGCAGTTGCGTCAGGCCCTCAAGATGGAGGCCATCGGCGCTCTGGCGGGCGGTATTGCGCACGATTTCAATAATATCCTTAGCGCCATTCTGGGGTTCACCGAACTCTCCCTGAGCGAGGTGGAGCCCGACAGCCTGATCCATCGCAATCTCACCCAGGTCTATACCGCAGGCGGACGCGCGCGAGATCTGGTCAAACAGCTGCTGGACTTCAGCCGCCCCTCCGACGAAGGGATGTCGCCGCAAAACCCCTCCACCGTGGTGCGCGAATCGGTCAAGCTGCTACGCGCCACCCTGCCCAGCACCATCCGCATCGAAACCCGGGTGGATGAGCAGGACGGCATGGTGCGCGCCGATCCCACCCAATTACAGCAGGTGATGATGAACCTGTGCACCAACGGCGCCCGCGCCATGCGTGAGACCGGCGGCGTGCTCTCCATCTCCCTGGAGAACCGTATTTTGCCGGATCCCCCCAGCGGATTGCCGCCGGGCTCCTACTTCGTACTTTCGGTCTCCGATACCGGCGTGGGCATCCCGCAAAGCCATCTGGAGCATATTTTCGACCCCTTCTTCACCACCAGCAAAGTGGGCGAGGGCTCCGGATTGGGGCTGTCGGTGGTGCATGGCATCATCAACAAACATGGCGGCGCGGTCACCGTAGAGAGCCAAGAGGGCTCCGGCTCCACCTTTAGCGTCTATTTGCCCCGCGCCGAGCTCACCGCCGAAGAGGGGCAAGCGCAAAACAACCTCCCCTCACCCGCCTCCCCCCTCGCCCCCAGCCGCTCCCGGCGCTCCGCGCGCATCCTGTTAGTGGATGACGAACTGGAGGTGCTGGACGCCGCCCAGGGTCAGTTGCAGCGCGCCGGTTTTCAAGTGGAGGCCTTCTCCAGCCCGGTGGAGGCCTGGCGCGCGTTTGAGCAGAATCCGCAGCGCTTCGACCTGCTCATTACAGACCAAACCATGCCGGGCTTGACCGGCTTACAACTTGTCGAAAGAGTGAGGAGTTTGCGTAACGACCTTCCCATTGCCCTGTGCACCGGGTACAGTGAGTTGGCTGGCCCCGATGAAGCGCGCGAGATGGGCGTCGGCTCCTACCTGATGAAACCGATCCTCGGTCGGGAGATGGTGGAGACCGCCGATGCGCTGCTCGACCGAACCGCCAGCCCCCCGCCGCGCAAAGACGAGACGGACCCTCAACCAGCGGATGGAACGTGATTCAACCGACGCCACGACAGACTGCTCACGCTTACGGATGGGCGCGCAAATGAGCCTCCTGCCGGACAGCGCTGTCCTCGGCGACGCTTTGCCCTGCCCGGTGCTGGGCGTCGATGCGCTGGGCGCGATCTGCTACGCCAACGCCGCCGCGCTTGAGCGCTTTGCGCGCACGCGACAGCAGATTGAAACGCTGACGATCCAGCAACTGCTGCCTGGCTTCAGTCTCAGCGTCGCCAGTTCCGAGCCGCAACCGTTACTGGCGCAGCCCGCCAGCGGCGCGTCGTTTGCCGTGATGGCCCACTCCAGCCCGGTGGCCAGTGACACGGAACTGAGCCACCTGATCACACTGCTTGCGCCCCCTTCCGACGAAACCCTGCATCAACAGTTGGCGGACCTGACGCAGCGCTATCGCGCGGCCATGCTGGAGATCTCCCACCAGCTGCGCGTCACCACACAACTGTATGAAAACGCTATCGAAGGAATGGTGGTGATGGACGCCAACGGCGTGGCGCTGTCGGTCAACCACGCCTACACCAACATCACCGGCTACAGCATGCAGGAGGTGATTGGCAAACCCACCCCGCTGCTGCGCGGCGACACGCTGGAAGAAGACGGCGGCCAAGCGAAGATTTTTGAGGCGGTCAAGCAGAGCGGGCAGTGGCGCCGTGAGATTCTCAACCGCCGTAAGAATGGCGAATCCTATACCGAGATGCTCACGGTTAGCGCCATACCCGACACCCAGAACAACACCCGCAACTTCGTCGCCGTGTTCTATGACCTGTCCCAGGTCAAACAGTGCGCCGACGACCTGAGCGAAAAAGGGCATCACGACGCCCTCACCGGGCTGCCGCTGCGCAATCTGTTCCTGGACCGTCTGCAACAGGTGCGCGACCACGCCCTGCGCAGCGGCGAACGCTTCGCCGTGATGATCATCGGGCTGGATGGATTCCGCCTCATCAACGACAGCCTGGGCAATGACTTCGGCGACCAAACCCTCATCGCCATGACCAAGCGTCTGACCGCGCAACTGCGCGGCAGCGACACCATCGCGCGCATTGGCGGCGATGAGTTCGGCATCATTCAACGCGAAGCCGATAGCGCCGATTCCGTCGCCGTGGTGGTCTCCAAACTGCTGGACGCCATCAAAAACCCGCTGCACATCCACGAACAAACCCTGACCATCTCCGCCTCCATCGGCGTTTCGCTCTCCCCCGACGATGGCGATACCCCGCAGGAGCTGATGCGCAACGCCAACGTCGCCCTCAGTCGCATGAAGACCCAGGGCGGCGATGGTTTCCGCTTCTATACCGCCGCCATGGGCGAAAAAGCCTCCCAGCGTCTCTCGCTGGAGAGCCAACTGCGCAAGGCGGTGGATAACGGCGAATTCATCCTGTTTCACCAGCCCAAGGTCTCCATTCCCGAGCGACGCATCGTCGGCATGGAGTCCTTGATCCGCTGGCGACTGCCTGATGGCTCCATGGTCTCTCCCGGCGCGTTCATTCCGCTGGCCGAAGAGACCGGACTGATCGCCCCCATGGGCGAATGGGTGCTACAGACCGCCTGTCGCGACGCCCAAGCCCTCAACGAAGCGGGATTCGGTCCGCTGCATGTGGCCGTCAACCTCTCTGGTCGTCAGTTCCAGCACGGCGATATCGCCAAATTCGTCGACGCCACGCTGTCCCAGACCCGACTCTCGCCCAAACGCCTTGAGTTGGAGATCACCGAAAGCATCGTCATGCGCGATGTGGAGAAAGCCATCGGCGTGATGAACCAATTTAAGGAGATGGGCGCCGGAATCGCCGTAGACGACTTCGGCACCGGCTACTCCTCTTTAAGCTATCTGAAGCGCTTCCCCCTCTCCACGTTGAAGATCGACCGCGCCTTTGTCATGGGCGTGGGTCAGGGCGAAGGGGATGAGGCGATTATTCTGGCGATTTTGGGCTTGGCCCGCTCGTTGGGCCTGAAAGTGGTGGCCGAAGGGGTGGAGGACTGGACTCAAGCCAGTTTCCTGCAACAACAACACTGTGATATGATTCAAGGATTCCTGTTCAGCAAACCGTTGCCTTTCGATGAGTTGAAAGCCTTGCTGGAGCAGGATCGTCAAAGTGGCGGGTTGCCGGGTCCAGAAAAAGAGTCGTGAGTGGATTTTTTTTTGCAACTTCCCCACAACGTCGGTTACAGAATAAATAAGAACAGTAGAGCGTTCTATAATCTCATCCATTTTTTGCAATTGGAGAACCCCATGTTCGCCCTGAAATCCGCCTCTCAGTCGCTGCTGCGCACGCTCATCGCCGCCGTCGTCATGATCGGCTTCGCCAGCATCTCGCAGGCCGCTGACCCCATCGGCAATATCAAGAAGTTCGAGGGCGACGCCAAAATCGTGCGCTCCGGTCAGGACGTGGCGCTGAACCTGGGCGACCCCATCTACGTGGATGACCTGCTCACCACCGGCGATGGGGGCTCCATTGGCGTGACCTTCCAGGACAACACCATGATCTCCATCGGCCCCGCTACCGAATTCGTGGTGGACCGCTTTGTGTTCCAGCCGCGCCATAACCGCTTGGCGTTTGGCTCCAAGATTACCAAGGGCACGCTGCAGTTCATCTCCGGCACCATCGCCAAGCTGGCGCCAGAGAAGGTGGCTGTAAACACCCCGACCGGGACCATCGGCGTGCGCGGCACCCGCTTCCTGGTGAAAGTGGAGTGATCCGACAAACCACGGCGGATTGACTGCATCTTGGTCGTCACAGAGAACGCGCCCCGCGGTTGAGCGGGGCGCGTTTTTGTTTGCCCACACGGCTGATGGATGCAGATGAAAAGACGCATATGGCTTGTGGATGGCGCCGCGTATGCTATAAAGTGTAGAATCTTTTGTTCAGCAGGCTTGTGCGAGCTGCTGAAACTTATCTGTCACGACACATTCTGCTGTCAATTCAACGGTAAGCCATTATGCTGTGGAACCTGAAGACTCCTCGCGCATTGCGACATATCGTCATCGTCCTGGCGTGTTTGGGCCTAACGACAACGCTTCTGCTGCCGATATCAGCCTCCGCACAGCCGAAAAAAGATGTCTTGACGGAGCAGGAGCGCGAAGTGGTGGACTTCAGCGAACGTCTCAAGCGCGTTCGAAACCTGCCTTCGTTCTATTATATCCTGCATCAAGTCACCACAGCCGCCACCAACAGCATGCGCATTGACCATCTGCGCATCACCTATGACGCCAACAAGACACCCATTGTTGAACTGGAAGGGCGCGTATTGGGCGGGTTTGCCGAAGCCAGCCAAAACTTCTCCAACTTTGTGCGCAGACTCAAAGAGATGCGCTACCAGGTGGACGAGCGCTACGCCAAATCGGACCTGGAGTGGATCGACTATAAACTGAAACTGAGTCGCCCGCTCAAGCCAAAGCCCAAAAGCTTTGTGGTTCTGATGGAGAATCTGGACGGCAAAGTCGGCGCAATCCTGGTGGAGAACAATACCGGACAACAACGGGTTGACCAGGCCAACGCCGCTGTGGGCATGGATGACGCCGACGCCGTGCTTGAAGAGCCCTTTGTGATGAAGAGCAGCGAAATTGAGGCTGAGTTTGGCGGAGCGCTGCAAACCTTGCCGGAGAAGCCGGTTAAGTTTGTGCTCTACTTCAAATCCGGCGGCGCCGAGTTGACCGATGCATCCCAGCGTGAACTCCCCATCATTCTGCGGACGGTGCGCGAACGCACCGCGCCTAACGTGAGCATCACCGGACACTCCGACAAAGTGGGCAACGAAGACTACAACTATCGCCTCTCTCTCAAGCGCGCCCAATTGGTGCGGGATCTGGTCATCGAAGAGGGCGTGGAAGAGAAACTGGTGGAAGTGGAGTCCCACGGCGAGAACAACCCGCTGGTGCCAACCCCTGATAACGTCGCCGAACCGCGCAACCGTCGCGTTGAGGTGTATGTGCGCTAACTCTTGCTGCGCCCAGTCGTCACAACAGTCTCATGCTCTCTCTTGACGCCATCGATAAACAGTATGGCCCCCAGGTGCTGTTGCAGCAGGCCAGCCTGCTGCTGCACCCGGGGGAAAAAGCGGGGCTCATTGGCCCCAACGGCGCAGGCAAAACCACCCTGTTCCGCATTATCGAAGGGATCGAGGAGTTCGATGGCGGTCAACGCCGTCTGACGCCGCCCACCCTGCGCATTGGCGTCCTGCGCCAAGAGCTCTCCCCATCCGAACGCTCCATCCTGCAAGAGACCCTGCTGGGCGATGCCGAACTCACCGCTCTGCTCAAGCAACGCGACGCGCTGCATACAGAGTTGGCGCAGTGTGCCGACGCCGACGCACAGATGCGCCTGTCTCACGACTTGGGTGAAGCCGAACACCGTCTTGAGGAGATCGACGCCTACTCCGCCGAAGCGCGCGCCGGCGCCATTCTACAAGGGTTAGGTTTTGCGCCCCAAGTATTGGCGCAGCCATTGAACGCCTTCTCCGGCGGCTGGCGCATGCGTGTGGCGCTGGCGCAGTTGCTCTTCTCGCGCCCTGATCTGATGCTGCTGGACGAACCCACCAACCACTTGGATCTGGAGTCCGCCGCATGGCTGGAGCGCTACTTGGCCAATCAACCCGGCGCGTTTCTACTCATCTCCCACGACCGCGGCCTGCTGCAACGCGCCTGCACTGTCATTGTCGAGTTGGAGGGCCGCAAACTCACCCGCTATAAAGGCGACTTTACCGATTATCTGCAGCAGAAAGAGACCAATCTGGCTCTGCTGGAGAAACAGGCCGCCGCGCAGGATGCGCGCATCGCCGAGTTGACCCGCTTCATCACCCGCTTCCGCGCCAAAGCCACCAAGGCGCGGCAAGCGCAGAGCCGAGTCAAACAACTGGAAAAGATTGAGCGCATCGAGTTGCCAGAGTCTGCGCGCAAAGCGCCGGTGATCCGCCTGCCGGAGCCGCCGCCTTGCGCTCGAGAGATGGCCACCCTGCGCAATGTGCACAAAGCGTTTGGCGAAACCCAGGTCTTCACTGGATTCAATTTGGATCTGATTCGTGGCGGCAAGATCGGCTTGCTGGGTCCCAATGGCCAGGGCAAATCCACCTTCCTCAAGCTGCTCAGCGGCGCTCTGGCTGTGGATGCTGGCACGCTCGCTTTGGGGGATCGCGTTCAGCCCGGTCACTTCGCTCAACACGCGTTAGAGGCGCTGAATCCAGAAGAGAGCGTACTGGACGCCGCTTGGCGCGCCGCACCCAAAGGCATGGACCTGACCGGGGTGCGCAATGTGCTGGGGGGGCTGCTATTCTCCGGCGAGAGCGTGGAGAAGCGTGTTGCGGTTCTCTCCGGCGGTGAGAAAGCGCGTCTGGCATTGGCGCGCCTGTTCCTCTCGGGGGCCAATCTGCTGCTGCTGGACGAACCCACCAACCACTTGGATATGGGCGCGCGCGCAGCGCTGGAAGAGGCGCTGGAGTCCTACACCGGGTCAATTATCCTGGTGTCCCACGATCGTGATCTGCTGGAGGCGGCGTGCGACAGCTACTGGGTGGTGGGCGATGGCGCAGTGCGCCCGTGGGAAGGGGAACTGGAGGATTACCTGGAGCAGTTGTCGCAGACGCCCGACGCCCTGAGCAATTCGAGCCGTGGCGCCGCTGACGCCAGCAACCCCTCCACAGCGCCTGATGCGAAAACGCTCAAACGGCTGGAGGCGGAGATCCGCAACCGTCTGCATCAACAAACCAAACCGCTCAAACAACGCTTGGCGCGTCATGAGCGCGACATTGAGGCCCTGGAGAACGAAAAGGGCGAATTGGACGCCGCCCTGGCTGATACAGCGCTATACGAAGAGCAGAATAAGCAACGATTGCAGCCCATGGTGGAGCGTCATGGACGACTCAATGTCGAATTGAGCGAGAAAATGAGCGCATGGGAGCAGGACTCCGAGCGCATAGAAGAGCTGGAACAGGATGCGCAGGACGCATTGGCTGCACTGCGCGGATCGCTATAGTCGCCGCAGAAGAGAATTAAACATTTGAAGCGAGGAGATATCGAGGGCTCCGCCCACACCCGCTTAAGGGTCACAGACCCTTAAGAATCCCGCCTCCGGCCAGCCGGAGGCCAATAGTCAGCGCAAGCTTTACCTGTGTCACACAATCATTGAGGAGCCTGTGCAATTCAGAATTGCGGTGACTATATAATCTGCGAATGGGCCGTCCCCTACTCCACAAAATCCCCCTGAGCCGTATCACACGCCACACCCATCACCCGACTCAACCGGTCAAGCTCGCGCAAACGTTGGTCCCAGGCATACTCCCGCGGCTGCTCGCCCCACCACTCTGGCCGCGCCTGACGCAGCTGATGCAATCGTTGACGCACCCAGTGTGGCGTCACCGTCTGCGCGACGCACCCCTGCTCAGCAATCAACGCCACAATACGGCGGCATAACGCCTCATCCACCGGCGTATACACAAAACGCAAATAGAAGCCCGCCAACTCCTGCGCCCGTTGTCGATTGCGCAGTCGGCAATACAGCTCTGTCTCGCGCGCTTGCGCTTGGCTCCAACCGGGATCGGGATTCAACGACGTCATCAACAAACAGCTCACTGGATCAGAAGGTTAAGCAAATCATCTCTATCCAACAGCACTCCGAGGCAAAGCGCAATGGCGCGCGTTATCGCGCAACAAACAGCGCATGAATCAGCGGCAGTGTTACGAACGAGAGGGGAATGCTCACCCCCACCATGGCGGCGGCCAAGCGCGGCGCCAAACCCGCAGACGCCGCCAAGGCCCCTGCTGTGATCATGGAGCCCATACCCGCTTCAAATACGCTCACTTCAAAGCCAATGCCCGCCAGCCCCATCGCCGCGCCAACCAAGCCGAACAGCAACGGCGCGGCCAGCAATTTCAGTCCCAACCCCAGTCCCATCGGCGCCCAAAGATCACGACTCAAACGCGGCTCCAATTGCAATCCCACCGCCAGCATCACCACAGGCATCAACGAATTGCCCACCCGCTCCAGCAGCCCGCTGATCGCCTCAGGCCACACCACGCCATGCAAAGCCAACCCCGCCAACAGCGCCACAAATGGCGGGAACACGAGAATGCGCTTGGCGATTCCCAGCGGCCCAGGACGCTCCCCATGGGCATAGGTCGCCAAAATGATCGCGCCATAAGACGCCAATAATGGAAACGTCCCCAGCTGGTCGTAGATCATCGCATAGACCACAGGTTCCGGCCCAAACCACGCTTCGACCAAAGGGAACCCCAAAAACGACGTGTTCCCCAACGGAACTGTGAGCAACAGGCACCCCGTGACCCCGCGCGACCAGGAAAACACCCGACTCAATCCCAGCACAGCAAGAGCTGAGAGCGCCAACAAGAGCCAAGGCGTCACCGCTGGCACGATCGCCTCGGCATTCAGCCGCAACCCCGGAAGTCGTAGCAAGACCAGTGCGGGAAGAGCCACCGTCACCACATATGCATTCAGCGCAACAGCGGCGTCAGCGCGCATGGCGCCGACCCGCTTTAAGCCCCAGCCAAGACACACCAACGCCAACGCCCAGTACGGTTCAACCATCGACCCTCTCCAAAACCCCAGCGTAAACGCAGACAGACATTCTCATGCGCCCTTTCGGCTGATATACTGTGTTTTTGTAAATATATGCGAATAAGCAGGAATTAATTGCGCCCACAATAAGGGCTCCCACTGTTTGGCCGATTTCGGCGTTTGCCTAATTTGCAGGATTGGTCCATGAGCATACACAGCATCGGCAACCGAATTCTCTTCCTCATCGGCTCCGCCGTGATGGTCGGCCTGTGCGCCATGATGTTCTTCTTCCTGCGCCAGCAGGAACAGGCTATCTTGGCGCAAAACGAACGCACCATGGGGCTGCTGGCCACCAGCGTCAGCCAGACACTGCAAACCGTCATGCTCTCTGGGAACGCTGAGGTGGCGGAAGACTTCGCCGCCAATCTCACCGCCACGCCGGGCATCATCGATTTTCGTATTCTGCGCGTCAATGGCGTTGAAGCGTTTCACGACAACGAAACCATCAACGCCGTGAACAGTCGACTGGGCGATGAGGCGTTTCACATTAAGAGCAACCCCAAGCCGCCGAACAAAGTATTAAGCGACACCAAGCGCTCGACAGTCCATAGCGGCCTTTTCGCCAAAGGCTATGTGGCTGACTACGCCATGGATGAAAACTCCGGCGTGAGCAGCGTCACCTTCTGGGCGCCAATCCATAGCGGTGAAGAGTGCGCGGCCTGCCATGGCGAGAACGAGCGTCTGCGCGGCATTCTGAAACTCACAACATCGCTGGTGCCGGTGCAAAACGATATTGCCCACGCCAAGATGCAAGGCATCCTGCTGCTGGTGGTATCGCTGGGCGTCATCATCCTTCTTCTGCTTCTGGTGGTGAATCGCTCAGTGGTCGCCCCCATCAATCGCGTCAGCAACGCCATGGGCGATGTCACCAATGGCGATTGGAACTCCAAGGTGCCTGAAGACGGCAAGGATGAGCTCAGCCGCATGGGCCAGATCTTCAACACCATGACCAATGAGTTACAACGCACTTACAGCGGCTTGCAATCCGAGCGCAACAAGCTGACCACCATCATTCTCTCCGCCAAGGAGGGCATCGTGGTGACCAACCCTCTGGGCGAGGTGGTGCTGGTCAACCCCGCCGCCGAACGCTTGCTGGGCAAATCCGACCAACAGATCGTCAAAGAGGGCTTTATCAATCTGCTGGATGACCCGGACTACGTGCAGAACTATCTCGACACCAACGGCTTGGAGATGCCTGACACCATCGTCTACAACAGCCGCGTGCTCAACTTCTACGCCTGCTCCATCAAGAACGATGATGGTTCCGAACGCATCGGCTCCGCTGCGTTGATCCGCGATGTGACCGATGAGAAGAAACTCGAACGCCAACTGCGCGAACTCTCCACCACCGATGCGTTGACCGGTCTGCTCAATCGTCGCCGCTTGGACGAGGTGCTGGCCGAAGAGCTCAATCGAGCCAAACGCTACCATATGCAACTCGGCCTACTGATCTTTGACGTCGACCACTTCAAACGCTTCAATGACGAACATGGGCACGATCAGGGTGACCGGGTGCTGCAGGCAATCGCCGCCGAAATGAAGGATCATTTCCGCAACATCGACTTCCCCTGCCGCTACGGCGGCGAAGAGTTCGTGGCGATCCTCCCCAATACATATCCGGAAGGCGCCATCAAGGTTGCTGACCGTCTGCGCGAGCGTATTGAGGAGATGGTTGTCGATGGCCTGAAAGTCACCATCAGCATCGGTGTCGCGGTCTACCCGCAATCCCCAGGGGATGAACCTGATACGCTGCTCAAGAGCGCGGATAATGCGCTCTACCGCGCCAAACGCTCGGGGCGCAATCGCGTCATCTTCGCCGACATCAACGATGCGCCAGAAGAAGAGTAATCACATTTCCGCGCGCGCGCGCCAGATGCGTAGAGATGGAGCGACAGGTGAGTGATAAAATCCGAGTCGGCGTGAGCGCATGCCTGTTGGGAGAAGAGGTCCGCTACAACGGCGGCCACAAGAGAGATCGATTCCTCACCGACATTCTCAGCGCATATGCGGAGTTTGTGCCTCTGTGCCCGGAAGTTGAGGCGGGATACCCCACGCCTCGTCCCACCTTTCGTCTGATAGGCAATCCCGACGCTCCGCGCATGCAGATCCCTTTGACACAGAGCGATGTCACTGATCACATGCGCGTTTGGTGTGATACAAAGCTTGATGCTTTACAGCAACAAGCCCCATTGTGCGGCTTTGTGCTCAAAAGCAAATCCCCCTCTTGCGGCATGGAGCGCGTCAAAGTCTACAACGATAAAAACGCCCCCATCGCCGAAGGTCGTGGGCTTTTTGCCCACGCTCTGATGCAACGTTTTCCAACGCTACCGGTGGAAGAAGAGGGACGGCTGCACGATCTACGCATCCGGGAAAACTTTGTCGAGCGTCTTTTTGTGGAGCAGCGCTGGCGGGAGCTGATTGATCAGTGCCCAACCAGCAACGGCTTAGAACAGTTTCATCGGCGGCATAAGCTACTGTTTATGGCTCGCCATGCTGATGGTCTCAAATTACTCGGGCAAATTGTCGCACAAGGCGAGCAGGGCGACTTCTCAGCGCGCCTGAATGCGTATCATACAGGCATACACAAATTGATGGCGACCCCGGCGCGAATCAGCCGACACGTCAACGCCCTGCACCATGCGATGGGATACTTCAAAAACCAACTCACGGCTTGTGACAAGCAAGAGCTGCTCCAGTCGATTGAAGATTACCGCGCCCAAAATCTCCCTTTGATTGTGCCCATCACGCTTATCCGCAGTTATGCGCGCCGATTTGAGTGCGACTACCTGCTGGATCAAATCTATCTCAATCCGCACCCCAAGGAGTTGAAACTCCGCAACCACGCATAAAAAAAGGCCGCCTTTTAGAGGCGGCCTTTTTTTTCATCACACCCTTTGCCTACTGCTTCAAGGTATTGATCATATCTGTTAAGCTCTTGAGTGTTTCCATCGTCTGACCAGCCTGATTGACATTGCCGCCCAGGGAGTCGAAGTTCACGCCAAATGCGCCATTTTTTGGACTACCTGGCCCTTTTGCGCTGATGTTCTGCTGTTCCTGTTTCAGTTTTGCATCTGCAAGCAAGGGATCTTCCTGAACCGGCTCCACAGCGGCCACTTCAACCGGATTAAACACCTCAACCCACTGACGGATTTCGCGGCCAGCAATAAGCACCTTCTCTGGCGTGATTGTGCGAATGCGCGCGCCCTCTTGGAACTCTTCGCCTTCACGATAGAGTTTGCCATCAATGACGGCGAACTTATCTTTCCCCGCAACGTACGCCATGGAGATAATGCGCGAGCCAAAATCTTCGGGCGGCGCCAGATCCACTGCGTCCTGGCTTCTGATGGAGGTGTTGGAGTAGCCGATCATCGCCAAATTGATGCCGCCTGTCTCGCGACTACGCGGCGTGCGCAGTTGGCCCAACATGCCAATATTCGCCTCCAAGACGCTCTCCAACTCCTTGTCAACGTCGGGCGCCTTCTTAATTTCCGGCAGCCGTGGGAAATCAGGGAACATCGAAGGCGTCACATTGGTTTTCTGCTTCGCAAAAGCGCCCTCTTGCGAGTAGATCAAAACAGCGTAACCACCTGTTCCCACGAGGGATGCAGTGACAATTAAGAGGGCGATCACCCCAAACATCTTTGTGTTCACGGTCACTCTCTGCTTAAGTCGACGTTAAAGAAAATTTGGGTAATGTCCGTGGTGAACTTCTTGGCTTTCACCACGTATTTGACTCTCTTCAAAGCAGTCAAAAAGTGATCATAATCCTGGTTTGCTTTCTCAAACGGGTCCATGACCCGGCCCACGATTTTGATGATCGGTTTTTTCTGCTGATCAAAAGCCACGCTCATCTTGTCGATGAAGATACTCTTGTCCTCACGCGCAGCAGACAGATCATGCAAGATCTGCTGAACATCCATGGAGTCGCGTAAGCTGGCGAGTTTTTCGCTGAAACCAATGACGCCATTGTCATACTGGGAGACCGCGCCTTCCACCTGAGGCAGCGTTGAGCTTGTCAGTTGCCCCTCTAAAGATTCATCAAAAATGATGGAATTGGCTTCTTTGTCGAACCACCAACCCGTAAAGAAGAGCAGCAGGGTCACCACCGCGGTGAGAAAGAGCATCATCGGGGCCAGGCGGGTACTCACATAACTCAACTTAGCCGCCATGGTTGACGAGGAGTCGGCTGTATCCAAATGCTTGAGGACAGCAGGCAAGCCTGTCATAACAAAGCCGCCGTCATCCAGGTTCAGACGCGTGGCCTTCTGCATGTTGCAATCGCAGCCGAGCCGTTCAGCTGTCACTTTCACCCATTCAGAATCGAGTTTGACATCACTGGCGGAATGCGCGGTGGATTGGGCCCAACCACCGGTCTCTTCGCTCCCCGTATTGGTCGACGCGCCGAAACCTTGCAGCGTGCCGGACAGACTCGCTTCAGTATCGCTGTCCTCAGCCCCGGCCTGGGCCACAAGGAATCCATAGTGAATGATCTGATCGATTTTGGCGTGCGCTTCCTCACACATGCGCTTCAATTCGTCAGCCAGTGACTCCGCCAATGCGCTTTTTGCTTCTTCTGTGGCTGCGTAAGAGGAGAGCCGACCGGCGCCGAGCACTTTGCCCGAACGTCCAATCATGAAATCCACATGACGGTCATGCTCAAACAGCACCGCAGTCACTTTTCCGCCGCCCATATTACGCAGCACGGAATAGAGCAACGCATTATGCGAGAACTGCAAATGGTGATCTTCATCATCAAACGCGGCGTCCTCGTAAGGACTGATGACGTCATTGTCAACGATGGTGAAGCAGATATCCGTAGAGCCTTTGCCCCGCGCCTGCTTCCAGTGCGTCAGCACACGGGTCTGATTGCCAATCTCACCCAGTTCTTGCAGCTTGCGCTGGACCAACACGTCGGCATAGCGCGCCTGGGATTCCACTGACATCATCCGCGGCTCAGCGCCTTTATAGTCGCTGACAACCCATTTGCCGCCATGAACTTCGCGCAGGTCTGGCACCAAGTGCGCGCGACTCTTACTCAGCTTATAGGTCACCCCATCAACTTCGATGAGGGTCAGATCTCCTGAAGATTTCATCATTGGCGCTGAAAGACCATATAGGTCCCCTTCAGTGTAACCAGAACCTTCGAACCAAGCTCCGCGCCGTCTTCGGTCAGCAGCGACTGGATGCCTTGCCCGGCCTCATTGACATAGACGGGCGACGTGATCTCAAGCTCTGTAGGATCAAAATAATATTGCTCGCCATGGCGCGCATTATCAAGCAGCACACGCATCAGTGAGACCGGCACCGCGCGATTTTCAATATCCACCTCGTACCGCACCCAGGCTTTGCTTTCGGCGCCGGACTCCTTGGCGGCGATTACATACTCCTCGACTTTATCTTTAAACTCTTTGTAGCGCTTGACGCCAGCAGCATACTTTTTGGCATCGCCGATGCTCCTGAGCCGCAAATTGCTGTAGGCTCTACTATCTTCATACGCCTGATAGGAGTCCAGCGTTTTGAGCGCCTGATAGGGCAACGCAACCGCCAATACGATGGCGAGTGCGAGCAAAAAAGTGCGAACTAACTTCTTCTTCATGGCTCTGCCCGTAGAATCTGATTAACGCTGCAAACGTATTTCTGGCCTGCACAGGTTCGCGCGGCTAAGGAATGCATCAATGATGTTTTCTACCTGTTTTGGCGCAGGATAGCAAATGAGAATCCGCCATTCCTGCAAATCCGGACGCCTCAAATGGATCCAGACGTTGCCGAAACATTTCCTAAAAAGCTTATCGGCATGCGCGCCACAAATCTGTACGCGTACGCTCAAGCTAAATCTCACCTTAACAGTAAACAAGAGCAAGCAATCAGTATGCCATGCAGAGGAGAAATGGCGCGCCCTGTTTGATGGGTGGAGGTCCAGATGTTGTCGGTGCTCTTGATAACAGGCCCTGAACAAAACGCTTCAACGACCCGGTATGTCGCGGCTGTTACCTGTTGGACTGACGTTTTTTTGGTCGCGGTGCGGGTCTCGGCTTTTCAGCCATGCGCGGTTGCGGTTCCGCGCGCGTCTCCACTGCCAAAGACGTCTCTCGCATTGGAGATGAGACGCTCCCATTTTGGCCAGAGAGCCCCCCCTCAGAGCCTTGTTGTTGATGCTGGAGACCCTGACCTGTGGCCATCGAGGTTCTCATTGCGTCGACAGACGCTGCGGAAGGACTGTTTGAGATCACGGTTTGTGGCGGGGTTGGCGCGATGCCGCCACCATCCAACTTTTCCAAAATATCGCGATAATGGCGGATCTTGCGCACATACAACACAGGTTCAATCCCGCGCGCGTATCCGCGTTTGAGGGTACGGTAGTATTTGCGTTGCGCCAATAGCGGCAGTACTTCACGTAAGGCTGGCCACTCATTGTGATTCAGCCCTTTACGCTTGGCCAGGGTGCGCGCGTCAATCACATGGCCCAGCCCCACATTATACGCCGCCAACGCGATCCAGGTGCGGTCCGGTTCGGTAATTTCACTTGGCAAGCGTCTTCGCATATTCGCCAGATAGCGGGCGCCGCCCATGATGCTCTGTTTGGGGTCCAGCCGGTTGCTCACCCCCAAAGCCTTGGCGGTAACGCGCGTCAACATCATGATGCCGCGCACGCCGGTGGGACTCTTTGCCTCAGGGTTCCAATGGGACTCCTGATACGATTGCGCCGCCAGCAGCCGCCAGGGGATGCGATAGCGCCGACCCGCCTTCTTGAACCAACGCTCATACTGAGGCAATCGACTCTCAATGCGCTGCACAAAGCTCCGATTGTCTACATAGTCGTAGTCTTCCGGCTCCAGCGTCATATAGCCGTAGTAGCGCTCGAACACATCATCAAACTGGCCGTTGGCGCGAATTTTTTCAAACCAGCGCTGCAACTCGCGCTGCAGGAACACCGCGCGCTTGGGCAACGCCCAAGCCAGCGCATTGCCCGCGTCCAAGGGGAATTTTACGACGAGTTCTGGATAGTACCGCCGGTTGATCGCAACGATGTTGGAGGAGGCGATGGTGCAGTCATATTTCCCAGCTTCGACGAGTTGCAGAATCTGCTCTGTCGAGAGATCCTCCAACGCGATCCAGTCCAGCTGTGGCGCCAGCGCGCGCAACTCCAGCAGACGCGCTTCATAGCCGCCGCCAGCCCCCACCACCAGATTGGCGCGGCTCAGTTCAATCAGATTTTCCGGGCGCACGCCGCCGCGACGACACACCACCTCCAGATCGACATTCTGGTAGACGGGTCCGTACAGGAACGCCTGCGTCCCCTCCTCGGTGCGCTCCAAACCTGCGGCGGCCAAGTGGCCCTGCCCGTTGCGCAGACCATTGAGCACATCGGCGCTGTTGTGATGCACCACGAACTCGGCGCGCACGCCGAGTTCCTGCGCGAACAGCATGGCCAGATCGTGTTCAAAGCCCATTTCACGATCGCGACCTTGGAAATAGACAGTCGGGGCGTTGCGGGTGAGGACGCGCAGCACGCCTTCCTGACGGATTTGATCCAGCAGTGGAACATCCACGCGCAGATCACAGCCGCCAAGAAGCGCCAGAATGAGAAGCAAAGGGAGGAGTGCGTGGGGACGGTGCATGCCAGCGCGCCTTGGCCACAACAGGGAAGCAGAACGGGGAAACATCATCGGCGAATCGCCCGATACTTGGGCGCATGCGCGCGAAACAGGGTTACCAGCGCACCAGCGCCGAGCCCCAGGTGAAACCGCCGCCAAAGGCCTCCATCAACACCAATTGGCCCGGTTGAATACGACCATCGCGCACCGCCTCATCCAGCGCCAGCGGCACGCTGGCGGCGGAGGTGTTGCCATGGCGATCCACCGTGACCACCACCTGATCCAGGCTCATCGCCAGACGCTTGGCGGTGCTTTTGATAATCCGGATATTGGCTTGGTGCGGCACCAACCAGTCGACATCCTTCTTTTGCAAACCGTTGGCCTCGAGGGTGGCGTCGACGATCTGCTCCAGGGCGATGACCGCGCGTTTGAATACCTCATTGCCGCGCATCTGCACGTAGCCGTAGCCCTCCAACAGAGCCGCACGCCCGGCGTCATCCACTTTGGCGGTCTCATTGAGGATGTGTGCGCCGCGATGGGAGACGCCACAGGAGACCCGTAGCAGGTCCACATAGGAGCCATCGGCATGAATGTGCGTGGAGAGCAGGCCACTGCCGCTCTCTGGCTCCGCTTCGAGAATCACCGCGCCAGCGCCGTCGCCAAACAGAATGCAGGTGCCGCGATCGCTCCAATCGATGATGCGCGAGAAGGTCTCGGCGCCGATCACCAGGACCCGCTTGCACGCGCCGGAGCGAATGTATTGATCGGCCACTGAAAGGGCGTAGATAAAGCCGGTGCACACCGCTTGGATATCGAACGCGGGCATGCGCGCGGTGTGCGCGCCCAGCTTATGCTGCACGATGGTGGCGGTGGCGGGAAAGGTGAGATCCGGCGTGGTGGTGGCCACCAGAATCAGATCCAGCGTATCGGCGGCGACGCCTGCGGCGTCCAAGGCGTTCTTGGCCGCCTCCACCGCCAGATCCGAGGTCACCTGGTTATCGGCGGCGATGTGGCGCTGGCGAATGCCGGTGCGCTCCTGGATCCACTGATCAGAGGTGTCGACCTTCTGCGCCAACTCTTGGTTGGTGAGGCAATATTCGGGCAGATAGGAGCCCGTGCCAATGATGCGCGCGCGCATACCGCTCATGAGGCGTCCTCCGTGGTTTGTTGCGCCTGAGCGCTGGCGACCTTGCTGCGGATCTCGTCATTGACGCCATTCACAGCCAGATGATAGGCAACCTCAATGGCGTTGGCGAAGGCGGTTTCGTCCGCCGAACCATGGCTTTTCACCACCACCCCATTGAGCCCCAACAGCATGGCGCCGTTGTACTTGCGCGGATCCACACGATCGCGGAATCGACGCAGCGCGGGACGCGCCATCAAATAGCCCAATTTGGTCAGTAACGAGTGGCCAAACGCCTCGCGTAGGAAGTGGGTGAGCATCTGCGCCACCCCTTCGCTGCTTTTGAGACTGATATTGCCGACAAAGCCGTCGCACACCACCACATCAGGGCCGCCCTTGTAGATATCGGTGCCCTCAATGTTGCCGATATATTCGCCATACGGCAACCATTTGTCGGTGTCCGAGCGCAAACGTTCGCCCGCCACCTTGACCACCTCGTTGCCCTTCATCTCCTCTTCGCCGACGTTGAGCAGACCCACGCGCGGAGCCTCGACGCCCAACACCGAGTGGGCGTAGACAGAGCCCATCAGCGCGAACTGGCAGAGATGATCAGAGTTGCAATCGACATTGGCGCCCAGATCCAGCATCACGCACTGGCCCGCTTTGGACGGCATGCGTGCGGCGATGGCGGGGCGATCGATGCCCTTAAGGGTTTTGAGGACAAATTTGGCGGTGGCCATCAACGCGCCGGTGTTGCCCGCCGAGACAAACGCTTCGGCTTCGCCCGCTTTGACCAGATTGGCGCCCACGCGCAGGGAGGAGTCTTTCTTGGTGCGCAAAGCCACTGAGGGCTTCTCGTCCATCTCCACCACTTCACTGGCGTGGCGGATGGTCACGCGCGGATCATCCAACCCCACCCGAGCCATGGCGGCGGCCACATCATCCTGCCGGCCGACCAGAATCACGTCGGCGCTGGGAATACTCGCCAAAAAGCGCTTCGCGCCCAACAGAACAGAGTCAGGCGCGTTGTCGCCTCCCATGGCGTCCAAAGCCAGTCGCACTGCCGCCACGTCAGGCCACCTTCCACTGAAGCAGGTCAAGACGCGGCGGGGTGTGCGCCGTCACAACAAATTCTGATACCAGGTGCAGATCAATCACTCTTCGATCGCCACCACTTCACGGCCTTTGTACCAACCGCACTTGGGGCAGACGCGATGCGGCATCATCGGCTCCTGGCAGTTGGAGCAGGTGGAGAGGCTGGGCGCGGAGATCGCGTGGTGCGCGGCGCGGCTACGGGTGCGGGACTTCGAGGTTTTCTTCTTGGGCACGGCCATTTCTAGGGACTCCTGTTCACTTCCATCGATAAAGAGACTGCAACATGAACCAACTGCTAAATGCCGCTCGCTTAAGCGATACGGCGATCACGCAAACCCGACGCCCCGACTACTGGCCGGTCAGACGCAAATTCTTCAGTGCCGCAAACGGGCCATCCTCCACTTCGTCGCGGCAGACGCACGCTTCGTCGTTGAGATTGACGCCACAGCCGGGACAGATGCCCGCGCATGCTTCGCGACACAACGGCGCAGGCGGAATCGCCAGCACCAACTCCTCATCCACCATCCGCCGCAGGACAAACACATCATCCTTCAAGTAGGTGGTTTCATCTTCCATCCGCACTTCGCCCGCGCTCTCGGCAACAGGGTCATCGCCACTGACAAACTGCCGCGACACAGAGACCTCTAGCGATTGGTCGAACTCGCACAAGCAGCGCGAGCAGACCAGCGGCGCCACGATGCTGACGCGCCCTTGGACACTCAGCTTGCCCTGATCGCGTTGTGCAGTCACATCCACCTGCGCCGGTTGTGGCGCATGGGCCATCATGGCGACCGCCTGCTCCAGCGAGGCGGCGTCGATATGGCCGACCAGATGTTGCGGCTTATGGCCCAAGGCCGACAGCGGCAGCCGCTTGTCACTCAATTCGCGAGACATCGCCAGCGCCCTCCGGGCGCATCCATTCAAGACATCCAACTCGCCGTTGGACTATCCGCGCGCCAACCACACCACGCCCAAGCCCAACAGCATCAACACAAAACCGGTCTGGCGCAGCACCCCATCAGGTTGCTCGGCCATTTTCATCACCCAGCCGCGCATGCGGTTGGGTGAAAGAAAATAGGGCGCGCCTTCGATAATCATCAGCAGCCCCAAAGCCTGCCCCAGCGCGGTCCAGAACTCATCCATTGCGCACCGTCGCGCCGCTCATGATCACCCAGCGGATCAACGGGCGTCTGCGCCTTTGAGGTGGCGGAAGAAGCCATCGGGCTGCAGCACCACCGTGGTGTTGTTCTCACGCATGGCGTTACGATACGCCTCCAACGAGCGATAGAACTCGTAGAAGCTGCTGTCCTTGCCGTAAGTCTCGGCATAGATGCGCGCCGCTTCCCCATCGCCTTCACCGCGCAGACTCTCGGCTTCGCGATACGCTTCGGCCAGCAGGATCTCCTTCTGTCGGTCGGCGTCGGAACGGATCTTCACCGCCTCCTCTTCACCCTCGGCGCGATACTGCTTGGCCTGGCGCTGACGCTCGGTCTGCATGCGGCGGAACACCGCCTTCTTGTTCTCTTCCGGCAGATCGGCGCGCTTGATGCGCACGTCCACGATCTCGATGCCGTAGTTCTTCGCCTGCTTGTTGGCCGACTCGCGAATCTGCTGCATCAGATTGGCGCGCTCGCCAGCGACGATCTCGTGCATGGTGTACTGACCCAGCACTTCACGCAGGTTGGAGAAGACGATGTCGCGCAGGCGCGATTCGGCGCCGAACTCATTGCGCACCGTCTTGAAGAACTCCAACGGATTGTTGATGCGCCAGCGAGTGTAGTTATCCACCTTGAGGTTCTTCTTATCCGAAGAGAGAACCTCCTGGGCGTCGTCATCCACCACCAGCAACCGCTTGTCAAAGGTGTGCACGGTCTGGATGAACGGCAGCTTAAAGTGCAACCCCGGCTCCGTGATGGCGCGCACCGGCTTACCCAATTGGATAATCAGCGCCTGCTCCACCTGATGCAGGGTAAACAGCGATTGCGACAGCAACACCAGAGCCGCGATGACGCCAACGACAATCAGAGGCGTTTTATTGGTCATGATCGTGCCTCCCCTTAGCGTTGATTGGCCGTCGGCGCATACATCCGACGGTCCAACGGCAGGTAGGGCAGCACGCCATTGCCGCCAGCCTTGGGTTCAATGATCACCTTATTGGCGTTGCCCATCACCGTCTCCATGGTCTCCAGATAGAGACGGGTGCGGGTCACGTCCTTGGCCTTCTGGTACTCGGTGTAGAGCGATTCAAAACGCTGGGCGTCACCGGTGGCGCGGGCCACTTTAGAGGCCTTGTAGGCTTCCGCCTCCTGCACCATTTTGGCCGCTTCGCCCTTGGCCTTGGGCAGGATATCGTTGCTGTAGCCTTGCGCTTCGTTGATGGCGCGTTCGCGGTCTTCGCGGGCGCTGGCCACATCCTTGAAGGCGTGAATCACCTCTTCAGGCGGCTGCACCTGCTGCAACTGCACCGTCACCACCTTCACGCCGCTCAGATAACCATCCAGAATCTCCTGCATCTTCTGATGCGTTTGGGTCTGGATGCGATCCTTGCCGGTGGTCAGGGCGACGTCGATCTTGTTGGTGCCGATCACCTCGCGCACGGCGGTCTCGGCGGCGTTGCGCACCACTTGGTGCGGATCCTTGCCGGGATTGCGCACATTGAACAGGTAGTTGGCGGCGCCGCCCATATTGCCTTCCATGCCGACGGACTGGCTATTTTCATGGTCGATGCGGTACTGCACCGACAGATCGATATCGATGATGTTCTCATCGCCGGTGAGCATCAGCGACTCGGCGGGCACATCGATATTGTTGCGACCGCGCGAACGGTAGCCGATCTCGATGCGCTGCACCTGCGACACCTTCGGTTTGTAGACCGATTCGATGGGAAACGGCAGGTGCCAATGGGGACCGGACTCGGTGGTCTCCACATATTTGCCGAAGCGGATCACCACGCCCTGCTCTTCGGGACCCACCACATAGATGCCGGTGGCCATCCAGATCGCCAACGCCACCCCCGCCAACACCATCCACAGCTGCTTGCCGCCGCTAGGGATGTTGCTGTTGCTCAGGCGCGCCCGCGCCATCTCGATAATTTTTTCCACGTCAGGCGGTTGCGGACCATTGCCGCGCGGAGACTGGCCCCAAGGGCTCTGTCCGCCGCCGCCGTTATCGTTCCAACCCATTATGCGCTCCTTGGCGTAGCAGTCGCGATTCTGTGGCCGATCAGGTCTGTGTGAACAGCGTTCCGGTTTCCGCCAATTTCGAGAAATCCCGCATTATTCCGAAACGCGCTCGATTTGTAAACTCCAAAACTCAGTCCAATCCAATGTATTCAACAATCATCAGCCGCGCCGACGCTCCCCGCTTACGTTTCAAACGCAGCCAGAGTCGCCAATACGGCCAATCCCGCGCTCTCTGTGCGCAACACCCGCGCCCCCACCCGTACGGTGACGGCGCCCGCCGCGCGCAGCACGGCGCGCTCTTCCACGCTCCAGCCCCCTTCAGGCCCCACCAGGATCGAAAGCGGCTGATGGCGCAGATCCGCAGCCAAGACGCCCAACGGCTGCGACTCGTCGCGATCGAGCATGAACCAGATCTCATCAGCATCGCGCGCCGCCAGCAAATCAGCAAGCGTTTGCGGCGTTCTGACCGGCGGAACCGTCGCGCGCCGACACTGCCGCGCCGCCTCCAGGGCCACCCGGCTCCAGGTGGCGGATTTATCCTGCTTGGGCGCTTGCTCGCCCACATAGGCTTTGTCACACGCCAGCGGGATCAGCTCCGTTGCGCCAAACTCCACCGCCTTCTCCACGATCCAGCGCATGCGTTCGCGATTGGGCAGGCACTGGATCAAACGACGCGGAGCAGGCGGTTCAGGCGCGGGAATTAAGGGTTCAAAAACACGCACCTGAGCGCCGTTATCCAGTAAACGGCCACGATGGAAGGTTCCGTCGGCGGCGCAGACGGTGAGGATATCGCCCGGACGCGCCCGCCAGATATCAAGCGCGGCGGCTGTGGCAATGGGAAGAACGGATTCGACTCCCGGAACGGGCGTCTCAAGCAGTCGGATCAATCCCGGCGCGTTTGAGCTTGCGGTCACAGTGTGCGGTCACTTCAGTGAGGATGCCGCGCAGAATCGCCACTTCACGGCTATCGAGGGCGGCGCGTTGAATCAGGGTGCGCAAGCTGCCGTGCATGTGGCGATGCTGCTTGGGTTTGAGAAACCCGATCTCGTTCAACACATCGAACAGATGCTCAGTGAGCAGCTCAATCTGAATCGCGGGGGCGCGCTGCTCCAGCTCCTGCGCCGGGTCCAGCGTCGCCACCGGCTCGGCGCTCTGACGCGCCATCATGAGTTCATACGCCACCAGCAGCACCGCTTGGGAGAGATTGAGCGAACCGTGGTCGGCATGGGTGGGGATGGTGCAGATCCAGGCGCACCGGCCCACATCTTCGGTGGTCAGCCCCGCGCGTTCGCCGCCGAACAGCAGCCCCACGCGTTGTCCGTCGCCCGCATCCCCTGCACGCGCCTGCGGCATGCGCGCCAGGCGCGCGCCCAACTCCCGCGCCGTCATGATGGTGTGACGTTGACCGCGATCGCGACGTGTTGTGGCCACCAGCAGGGTCAAATCCGCCGTGGCGGCGGTGAGGGAGTCGAACACCTGCACACTATCGATCAGCCCCTCGGAACCGGTGGCGAAGGCGGCCACATCAGGATGGGGAAACTGACGGGGATTCACCAACCGCAGCTGGGTGAATCCCGTGTTGCCCATGGCGCGCAGAGTCGCGCCGATATTGCCCGCATGGCCCGGGTGATCAAGAATAAACACCGGATCCACCGGCGTGAACGCCGCGCCGGAATTCACGCCGCAATCCTGCATCGTCTTATTTGCTCGCCGCGGCCTCGTCGCCGCTCGCGCTCGCCGCCGGCTGGCCATTGGGACGCAGGTTGCTGCTGCGCTGCCATTCGAAGATATTCCGCAACGTCGGCTTGTAGCCGAGCTTTTTCAATTGTGCGGCGCGCTTACGCAGAAACCCCACGGCGGTAAACAGCGCCACCGAGGCGAATAGCACCGACACCCCCGCCATAAACAGCCCCAGCACCTGCGTGGTGGCTTGGCCATGATGGCCGCCGTCAACGAAAATCTTGGTGCCTTGCGCCACGCCCACAACCAGCAGAGCGGAAATAAAAGCAAAGAAAAACATGCCGCTGACGATTTTAAAAGTACTGCGTCGCATCTGCGCCTCCTGGGTGGCTGGTGGGATTTTTCAAAATCTCCATTAATATATACCAATTTTCGCCGACTGTCAGCCATCCACGCGCTCAGACGCCGACAGAGGCGTCAATGGCGCAGCGCAATCCGACTGTTTGACGCCTGGATCATCACACTCCCGGCAGATGCGCGGCGTGTAGGGCTGGCGCACCTCACAGGTAAGCGCATGGTCGATCAACAGGCGGGCGGCTTCCTCATTATGCCGCACAAGGTGCTTGATGGGCAATCCACTGAGCAACTGCTGCTCGTCGCCATCGGCGGCGGTGACCACAATCACCGGATCCTGACACAGTCGTGAGACCGCCTCGCCGATAAGACGCTTACCGCGACGGTCGCCCAGGGTGATCAACACCGCCGCCGCATCCCGCGCCCAAGCGCGCTCCAGCACATTGGGGTTGGCGGCGTTGCCGAACATCACCGCATCGCCGCGCATCGCGCCCTCCTCCACCGCGCTGCGTTGGTGGTCGATGGCCACCGCAGGATGGCCCAATTCGCCCAGCAGACGCATCGCTTCGCGCCCCACCGCGCCATAGCCGCAGACGATGATGTGCCCCTTCTCCAAGTGCACGGTCTCGGCGCGATCCACCCCGCACAGCACCACATGGTTGTGGTCCGAGGAGATCAAACGCGCCGGATCGGGGCCCAAGTCGGCCCCCCGGGAGCGTGACAGCAGACCGCCGCCATCCTGATGCACCCACTCCAGAATACGCGGCGTGAGCAACATGGTCAGAGCCAGACAGGAGATCACCCACTGGAACAACTCCTCACTGAGCAGCCCTGCCGCTCGCGCCGCCTCAAACAGCGCAAAGGAGAAGCCGCCGCCCTGACACAGCGCCAACCCGGTTTTCAACGCATCGTGATGATCCCCATGGCGCCACGCCGCCAAAGTCGTCATCACGGTCTTCAGCGCCATCAGGGCGATGCTGGCGACGACAATCAAGCCCAGATGCTCCCAGGCGAAGCCGATATTGACCTGCATCCCCACCACAATGAAGAAGGTGGCCAGCAGCAGATCGCGAAATGGCTGCATCTCCGCTTCAATCTGATGTTTATAGCGCGTCTCCGCCAGCATCAGACCCGCCAGAAACGCCCCCAGGGAGTAGGAGAAGCCCAATGCATGGGTCAACCACGCCGCCGACACCGCAATCAGCAGCACCATGGCCAGAAAAATTTCGGAGCGACGCAGATCGCTGACCGCATCCAACGCCCGCCCGAGCACGAACTTGCCGGTCAGATAGATCACCGCCAGCGCCGCCAGCGCCGCCAACACCGTCTCCGCCGCCACCAGCGCCACCGCCTGCTCTTGACGCGCGGCCAAGCCGACCATCAACAGCAACGGAATCATGGAGAGGTCTTGAAACAGCAGCACACCGATAGTCTGACGCCCATAGGGCTTGTTCAGATCGCCGTTGTCATTGAGTTCACGCAGCACGATGGCGGTGGAGGAGAGCGCCGCTCCGGCGCCGATCACCGCCGCCTCCCAGCCGCCGATATCCAATCCAAACACAAGAATGGCCGCGATCACGCCGCTGGTGAGGGCCATCTGCGTGCCGCCCAACGCCAGCGCCTGCCGCGCCATGGCGCGCAACTGCCGCGGCGAGAACTCCAGCCCGATGGTGAACATCAGAAACACGATGCCGAACTCGGAGACCGACTGCAGTAAGGAGGTCTGATCCTGGCGCAGGCCATACAATTCGCCAATCAACAGCCCGGTCATCATATGCGCGATCACCGGCGGCATGCTCAGGCGCTTGAGCAGAACCGACAGCCCCACCGACAGCGCCGCCGCGCCCATGATCAGTAACAGGATATGATCCATACAGCCCTTTCCAGCCATTGCGCCCTTGGCGTCAGCGCAAAAAAAATTGAGCCGAGGCGCATTTTCTCCTCAAGCTCCTGCACCTCAGATCCGAAACAATACCCAAAAGATCCCAAGAAGGGATCGTAAACCGGGAAGATACCCGGGATATCACTGGCCCGAACGCCGCTTGGAAGGCTCAGTTCGGACCTCAGTGAAGGGTTGGGAAAATGAACGCCATCACGCAGTTCCAGCCGGGGACCACGAACGCCTCCCCTTATGGGAAGGTGGCGCAAGGAAGCGCCGGGAAGACCGCTCACAAAACCGAATCGAGCGATCAAGCCGTCAGCTCTGAGAAGAGCTCGGGATTTACCCCACAACCGTTGATCACCGAGAACAAGACCTCGCAACAGGTCGCCCAGCATGGCAGACAGGCCTTCTATGAGTTGATGCCTGATGCGCCCAGCGAAAGCGACATGAAACGATTTATCGATGAGAGTCGCTCTGTGGCGCGCAATATCTACCAACAGAACCCGGTGCGTCAATTCCCCGATTCCAGCCGGGTGCAGGCCGCCTACGAAGCGGCCAAGGACGGATTCAGTCCCTACGAATCCTCCCAATCCCTGACGGAGGCTTACGCCTGATCCGCCACGGCGCAGAAATTTGACCAAACAGAAAGGCTCCCCTCGGGGAGCCTTTCGTCTTTTCGACGCGCATCACATGAGCGGAAGATGAGCCATCGTCCTAGTCCGCCGGTTTGGTGATGCAGCGGATCATCCAGGAGGGCTGTTCAAAGTGTTCGCTGCCCTCGCCCGCCACAATGAGCTGCTCCTCCACCGGGATGGGATCCGGCGGCGGCCAGAACTTGGGATTGGGGTCGGAGTGCATCAGCGCTTCGGTCTGCGCCACATGGTCGCGCAGATCGGCCTGCTCCAACACATTGATCCCCGCTGCATTGCAGGTGAACTCAATGGGGATATTGTTGGGATCGTAGGTGTAGATGGAGAGAAAGTAGCCGTGGTCGATCACATCAGAACAGCCGAAGTCCGCCCCATCCAGACGCCCCATGATCTCCCACAACGCCTTCTCGTCAGGCACGCCAATGGAGAAGTGGTCGAAGGTAAACGGTCCGCTGGCCGGTTCGCCGTGACGCCGCCGCGCAGGCGCCTCCACCCCGGGCCACTCAAAAAACGAGATGCGCGAGTCGTGGGAGATCTCAAAGAAGTATTGCCGGTAGCCGGGTTGGCCATAGGCGTAGATCAGGCGCATACCCAGCAGGTCGCGCCAAAACCGTACGGTCTTTTCGATGTCTCCGGTTGCAAAAGCAGTATGGTGGATGCCTGTGTAGAAGCTCATGGGCGACTCCTTGCCAATCCTGACGCGGCGACCTGTCGCAGCGGCTGCGGCAAAATTCCTCAGACCGCAACAGCGCTTGCGAGCCGCAAGCTGGCTTTAGGGGTTTATTATCCCGTTCTACAAATTTATCGCTAGGATTTTTTCCGAATTCCCGGCATAAATGAACATGCAGGGTCGGTATAACCCGGCCGCGATAGGCTCTGAACCAGGAGACATTCGATGCGAAAAGCCCCTGAATACACCCGCACGATCACTGTTCGCGTGGTCGCTCGCGAGCCCCTTTCGCCCTGGCCGGTTCTGGTGGGCGGATTCGTTTCCCTTGCCGTGGCCAGCGCTTTCCTGCTGTCGCTGCTGTAATCTCCACGCATTCTCGATTCCCGCAGGGCGCGGTCGCGCGCCCCGCTTTCCCCACCCCTCCAAGCAACGCCGACATCGACGCACGTTCGCTTGCGTGAGCGCGCGCCCTGCGCTTGCCCTTCTGACTTTTCCATATCTCCCCGCCAATTCCGCGATGCGGCCAACTCCCGCACATTTTCGTGTTAGAGAGTTGCGCCATACCCGCAGTTCACCACCATGATTTCGCGTTCTAATTTTCTCCTTTCCCCCACTTCACAGCGCCGCTGAATATGAACTTTATGACATCAAACTGGGCGGTTAGTAACTTTTTCGCACTATTTTTATGAATCATTAACACAGGACTGGAAACTCTCGCGTCACGCTTTTAAACTGTAAAAAATTTGCAACAAACCAGCATGCCGCCTGAGGGGTAACGCTGAACACATTGATCGAACGTCGCTTTTTTGTGACGCTCGCGATGGTTTGCAGCCAACTCCCAGACGGTATTGCACGCTCACTGCGGGAGGCGGGATGGAAATTCACGACATCAACAAAATTGAACAGGCCACCCATTGGGGGCGCAAAGAGTTGGGCCGCCTGGGGCTGGGCATCCTGTTCATCATCGGCGTGATGGTCTACGCCAGCAACATCGCCTCTCCAGACGTCAATATCATGCTGGTGGCCGCCGCCATGATCGGCGGTTACATGGCGATGAACATCGGCGCCAATGACGTCGCCAACAACGTCGGCCCCGCAGTGGGATCCCGCGCCTTGTCGCTCACAGGGGCCATCCTCATCGCCGCCATTTTTGAGGCCGCCGGGGCGCTCATCGCAGGCGGCGATGTGGTGGGCACTATCCGCAAAGGGATCATTGATCCGGCCATGATCCCCAATCCGGAGACCTTCGTGTGGCTGATGATGGGCGCGCTGCTGGCGGCGGCGATCTGGCTCAATCTGGCCACGGCGCTGGGCGCGCCGGTCTCCACCACCCACTCCATTGTCGGCGGCGTGCTCGGCGCAGGCATCGCCGCAGGCGGCTGGCACATCGCCAACTGGGCCAAAGTGGGGCAGATCGCCGCCAGCTGGGTGATTTCGCCAGTGCTGGGCGGCGCCATCGCGGCGTTTTTCCTGTTCATCATTAAGCGCAAAATCACCTACCAGGAGGATATGATCTCCGCCTCCAAACGCATGGTGCCGCTACTGGTGGCGCTGATGACCTGGGCCTTCAGCTCCTACCTGATCATGAAAGGCCTCAAAAAAATCTGGAAAACCGACGTCCTCACCGCCATGGGCGTGGGTTTGTGCATCGCCGTGGCTGTCTACCTGATTCTGCTCCCCGTCATTGGCCGGGCGGCGAAATCCATGAGCAATAACAAGGAGAGCGTCAACAGCCTGTTTACCATCCCGCTGATCTTCGCCGCCGCCCTGCTCAGCTTCGCCCACGGCGCCAACGACGTCGCCAACGCCGTCGGGCCTCTGGCCGCCATCAATGGCGTGCTCAGCTCTGGCGGCATGACCGCCAAAGCCGCCATCCCGCTGTGGGTCATGGTGGTGGGCGCAATCGGCATCTCCATCGGTTTGGCGCTGTATGGCCCGCGCTTGATCCGCACCGTCGGCTCGGAGATCACTGAACTGGATCAAAGTCGCGCCTTCTGCATCGCCATGGCCGCCGCCATCACCGTCATTATCGCTTCTCAGCTGGGCCTGCCTGTGAGTTCCACTCACATTGCGGTGGGCGGCGTGTTTGGCGTGGGCTTCCTGCGTGAATATCTGAAAATCTGCTACGCGCGCATGGTGGAGGAGATCCGCGAACACCACGCCGAGGAGGAGCAAGAGGAGCTACAGGCATACCTGGAGCGTTTCAAAAACGCCAGCATTGACGAAAAAGGCCGCATGCTCAAACAGTTAAAAGAGTCGCGCAGCCAACTAGCCCTGACCAAACGCGAAAAGAAAGGGCTGCGCCGCATCTATCGCGAACAGCTGGTGCGCCGCGATCATGTGTACAAAATCGCCGCCGCCTGGGTGATCACCGTACCCGCATCCGGTCTGCTTGCCGCCATGTTCTACTTCATGTTGCGCGGAATGCTGTTGCCGTAAAAAATCCCCAACAACAAATTGCCTCATCAACAAACGCCTCTCCTTTGGAGAGGCGTTTGTTTTTATGCGAAATTTCAACGCTGCTCCGGTAACATAGCGTCGCAAAGAAAGGCATGAAAAGTTACCAACACGTCACACAGTGGACCTCATGCGCCAACGCACGCCCCGCACAATGCGCCGCTCGACTGGCCAAGGCGTCTGAAACTCGCCGCCTTAGCAGTCGATTTCGCCATGATCAACACCGCACGGGCCGCAGAAGCTCGCCGCCGAAGGGACACGCGCCACATGTACGCCACGGCATTACTCCTCATCGCCCTCTTCTGGATCGTCGCTTGGTATATGGGGCGAACGCGCGCTCTGGCCATGATTAAGAGCGGCCGCACCAGCGACCTCCACTCCCGCCCCAGCTACCACGGTCTGTATGTGGCTGTCTGGTGCGGCATTCCAGGCCTGATCATCACCCTGCTGTGGCTGTTGGGGGAGAATACGGTTCTGCAATCGCTGGTGATGAGCAGCTTCCCCGACCTGCCCACCGACGACACCCGCCAGGACGCGATCCAAACCATCATGAGCCAGGTTCGCACGTTGGCCAACGGCGGTGCGCTGTACGGTGAAGTGACTCTGTCGATCAAAAACGCCGTCAGCCACTACGCCCATCTCAAGACCATCAGCTTTATGGCGTTGGGTGTGGTGCTGTTGAGCGCCATGACCCTGGCGCTGCGCCACGCCCGGGGAAAAATCAGCAAGTCATTCCGCGCCCGCAACGAGGTGGAGCGCGTCGTCTCGGTGGTCCTGGTGATCTGCTCGGCCATCTCCATCGTCACCACCGTGGGCATTGTGCTGTCGCTGCTGTTCGAAGCGATGCGCTTCTTCGGTAAGATCCCGCTGCTGGATTTCCTGTTTGGCCTGCAGTGGAGCCCGCAGACGGCGCTGCGCGCCGACCAGGTGGGCGGCTCCGGCTCCTTCGGCGCTATCCCGCTGTTCGTCGGCACCGGCATGATCACTCTCATCGCCATGATGATCGCCGCGCCGGTGGGTCTGCTGGCGGCCATCTACATGTCCGAATACGCCTCGCCGAAGATGCGCGCCATCAGCAAACCGCTGCTGGAGGTGCTGGCGGGAGTTCCCACCGTGGTCTATGGCTTCTTCGCCGCTCTCACCGTGGCTCCGTTGGTCTCTCAGTGGGGCAATGCGGTGATCGGCGCCCTTAACGCCATCGGGTTGAATATTGAATACACGGTGGCCAGCGAGAGCGCTCTGGCCGCTGGCGCGGTGATGGGCATCATGGTGATCCCCCTGGTCTCCTCCCTCTCTGACGACGTCATCAACGCGGTGCCGCAAGCCCTGCGCGAAGGCTCTTACGGTCTGGGCGCAACCCAGGCGGAAACCATCAAACAGGTGATTCTGCCCGCCGCCCTGCCCGGCATCGTCGGCGCCATGCTGCTGGCCATGTCGCGGGCCATCGGCGAAACCATGATCGTGGTGATGGCCGCTGGTCTGTCGGCCAAAATGACCGCCAACCCGCTGGAGGCGATGACCACTGTTACGGTGCAGATCGTCACCCTGCTGGTGGGCGACCAGGAGTTTGATAGCGCCAAGACCCTGGCCGCCTTCGCCTTGGGTCTGACGCTGTTCATCGTCACCCTGGGCTTGAACTTCATCGCTCTGCGCATCGTGCAGAAGTATCGCGAACAGTACGATTGATCACATCGATCAGATTGAACGCGTCCTCCATCCGCACCACTTAGATTGAGAAGCCAATGAGCACGAACGTAGGCAATCCCTTTACCAGCAAATCGGCGCTGGCCCTGCTCAAAAAGCGCAACAACGCAGACCGCAACTTCCGCCTGATGGGGCTTTCCGGCATCGCCCTGGCCGCCATCGCCCTGGCGATTCTGCTGGTCACCATGGCGGGCAATGGCTTCAGCGCCCTATGGCAAAGCCAGATCCAACTCCAGGTCAATCTCGACCCGGAGGTGATCTACGAGCAGGGCAAAACCCCGGAAGAGATGCGCCAGGCCGACTATTTGCGCCTGGTCAAATACGCCCTGCGCGACGCCTTCCCCAAGGTGAAGTCGCGCCGCGACAAAAAGGATCTGTATCGGCTGGTCAGCCCCATCGTGCAGTTTGATCTGGCCCACTATGTAGCCAAAAATCCGGACCAGATCGGCCAGACCGTCACCCTGTGGATGCTCGCCTCCGACGATGTCGACATGAAGCTCAAAGGGCTGGTGGACGGCAACGGCGGCTTGAGCGACAAGCAGGCCGCCTGGGTCGAGGAGCTCCTCTCCCAGGGCAAATTGGAAAAACAGTTCAACGCCCGCTTCTTTACCGATGGCCCGTCGCGCGACCCGGAAGCAGCCGGCATCTACGGCGCCATTGTCGGCTCCTTCCTGACCATGGTGATCTGCTTCTTGGTCTCCTTCCCCATCGGCCTACTCACTGCGGTCTATCTGGAGGAGTTCTCCAAGCGCAACCGCTTGAGCGACTTCATTGAGATCAACATCAACAACCTGGCCGCCGTGCCCTCCATCGTGTTCGGTCTGTTGGGTCTGGTGCTGTTCATCAATCTGATGCACATCCCCCGCTCGGCGCCGCTGGTGGGCGGCCTGACCATGGCGTTGATGACCCTGCCCACCATCATCATCGCCACCCGCGCGGCGCTCAATGCGGTGCCGCCCTCCATCCGCGAAGCCGCGCGCGGCGTGGGCGCCTCCTCGCTGCAGGTGGTGGTGCACCATGTGGTGCCCCTGGCCATGCCCGGCATCCTCACCGGCACCATCATCGGCATGGCGCGCGCCCTGGGCGAAACCGCCCCGCTGTTGATGATCGGCATGGTCGCCTTCGTGATGGATATCCCCGGCAGCTTCACCGACGCGGCCACCGTGCTGCCGGTGCAGATCTACCTGTGGGCGGATATGCCCGAACGCGCCTTCATGGAGAAGACCGCCGCCGCCACCCTGGTGCTGCTGGGTTTCCTGGTGGTGATGAACGCCATCGCCGTGGTGATGCGCAAACGCTTTGAACGTCGCTGGTAGGGCGCGCTACGCCTCTTGCTGCACAACTGACTCATCCCGCCGCAAACGCGGCTGACTGGTACAGGGAGATCCATTGAACATGGATACGCAAGCCAACATGAATGAAACCGCCGCCGCCCAGACCCTGGATGCGCATAAGATGATCGTGCGCAACGCCAAAGTGTACTATGGCGACAACGAGGCGCTGCACGGCATCGACCTGGACATCCCCGAACGTCAGGTCACCGCCTTGATCGGCCCCTCCGGCTGCGGCAAGTCGACCTTCCTGCGCTGCTTGAACCGCATGAACGACACCATCGACGGCTGCCGCGTCACCGGCGACATCCGCCTTGATGGCGAAGATATCTACGATCCCAATGTGGACGTGGTGCAGGTGCGCGCCCGCGTGGGCATGGTGTTCCAAAAGCCCAACCCGTTCCCCAAGTCGATCTATGACAACATCGCCTATGGCCCGCGCATCCACGGTCTGGCCAAGGATCGCACCGAACTGGACGAGATCGTCATGACCAGTCTCGAGCGCGCTGGTCTGCTGGGCGAAGTGAAGGATCGTCTCAGCTCGCCGGGCACTGGCCTGTCCGGCGGTCAGCAGCAGCGTCTGTGTATCGCCCGCGCCATTGCGGTGTCGCCCGAGGTGATCCTGATGGACGAGCCCTGCTCGGCCCTGGACCCCATCGCCACCGCCAAGATCGAAGAGTTGATCGACGAGATCAAAGAGAACTACACCATCGTCATCGTCACCCACTCCATGCAGCAGGCGGCGCGGGTGTCGCAAAAGACCGCCTTCTTCCATTTGGGCGATCTGGTGGAGGTGAACGACACCGAGACCATGTTCACCAACCCCTCCGACGAACGCACCCAAGGCTACATCACCGGTCGCTTCGGTTAACGCACTGCTCTGCGCGGCGGCGCCCGCCGCCGCGCAGATATGCGCACGCTTTCCCCCCCACTGAATCCCCCCAATATCTTCACAAATAGCGTCACTTCTCTTTTATAGGTTGTGAGTCGACGTTACCTGTTACAAAATTGGCGAGATTGCACCCTAAGTCTTTTTACCTGGGCGCCAGAGTCCATCTGGCGTAAGTAGGCGATGGCCAATATGCACGCATTTGAACCGTCACAATTGGGAACCCTCCTGGAAGCGTTGCCCGATGGCGTAGTGGCCCATGATGGCGACGCCATTCTCTACGCCAACGTCGCCGCCGCCGCGCTGTTCCAATTGCCCGACGCCGCCGCCGTCACCCAAAGCGTCTTCAGCGACCATTTTCACCCGGAAGAGCGCCAGCCGGTGCAGCAACTGCTGCTGGCGCAAGCCAACGCTGAAGCCGACCGCCGCCCGCTGGAGATGCGGCTGCGGCATGACGATGGCGAACTGCCGCGCTTTATCGAAGCGATCACCGCCCGTGCCGAGACCCACGAACACGGCCTGTTTCAGATCACCACCCTGCGGGACATCTCGGAAAAAAAGCGCGCCGAAGAGCGCATCCGCCATCAGGCCAACTACGACGCTTTGACCGGTCTGCCCAACCGCGCCCTGTTCATCGAGCGGTTGAAACACGAACTGGTGCGCGCCGACCGCTCCGACAGCCGTGTGGCGCTGATGTTTATCGACCTGGATCGCTTCAAATGGGTCAATGACACCCTGGGCCACTCCGCCGGCGACGAACTTCTCAAAGAATCCTCGCGGCGCCTGCTTAAGTGCCATCGTCAGTCCGATACCGTGGCGAGACTGGGCGGCGACGAGTTTACCGTGATCCTGCCGGACATGGCGCGCGGCCCCTACGCCGAGCGCGTGGCCGCCGAAGTGATTCGTCAACTGTGTCTGCCGTTTACCCTGGAGGGACAGGAGGTGACCATCTCCGGTTCGGTGGGGGTGACGGTGTTCCCCGACGACGCCCAGGACCTGGACTCCCTGCTCAAGAACGCCGATGCGGCCATGTACAAGGCCAAATCCGATGGCCGCAACAACTACCGCTTCTTCACCTCGGACATGCACGACGAGGCGATGGAGCGGATGCAGTTGGAGAAGGATCTGCTCAAGGCCATCGAGGCGCGTGAGTTGACCCTCAGCTATCTGCCCATTTTCGATATGCAGAGCGACGGCGCCCTGCGCGGCGCCGAAGCGCTTCTGCGCTGGAGCCACCCGACGCGCGGCTACATCTCGCCGGAACTGTTTGTGCCCATCGCCGAAGAGACCGGCATGATCGCCGAACTCACCGAATGGGCTATCGACACCGGCTTGGCGCAAGCGGCGCGCTGGCGCGCTCAGCACCCGGCGGCCAAAGAGTTCTTCCTCTCGGCCAACCTCTCCTGCACCCGCTGTCGCGAGCTCTCCACCGACAACCGCATCCCGGAAATTCTGGAAAAGAATGGCCTGCCGCCCAGCGCCTTGGTGCTGGAGATCACCGAGAACATCATTATGGAGGATGAGCCGCGCGCCATGTCCATGCTCAATCACCTGCGCGAAATCGGCGTGGAGTTGTGGCTGGATGACTTCGGCACCGGCTTCTCATCGCTCTCCGTGCTGCGCAAGCTGCCGGTCTCCGGAGTCAAGATCGACCGCGCCTTTGTGCCGGACATCATCTCCGATAATGAAGCGGCGGTGCTGGTGGAGACCATCATGTCCATGGCCCACAGCCTGGATCGCGTCATCATCGGCGAAGGGGTGGAGAGCGTGGAGCAGGCGCAATTCCTCAAAGCGCGCGGATGCCACTTTGTGCAGGGGTATCACTACGGCAAACCCGCCGACGCCGAAGAGTTCGCCAAATTCTTCGAGACCTGAGCGCCGCTTGTCTCACATGGAAAATGGCGGCTGAAAACGCCGCAGACGCAACGCATTGAGCACCACCGTCACGCTGGAGAGTCCCATGGCTCCCGCCGCCAATGCAGGCGATAGCGTCAGGCCGAAACTGGCGAATACCCCTGCCGCGACAGGTATCAATGTGACGTTGTAGGCGAAAGCCCAGAACAGATTCTGTTTGATGATGCGCATCACCGCGCGCGAGAGTCCCAACGCCGTGGCCACGCCGCGCGGGTCACTGCCCATCAACGCCATGTCCGCCGTCTCCATGGCCACATCCGAACCGCCGCCCATGGCCACCCCCACGTCGGCCTGAGCCAATGCCGGGGCGTCATTGATCCCATCGCCGATCATCGCCACCCGCGCCCCCTGATTGCGTAACTCAGCAGTCAAATCGGCTTTGCCATCGGGTAGTTGCTCGGCGTGTATATCCGCCTCGGCGAGCCCCAGTTGCGCCCCCACATAACGCGCGGCGGCGGCGTTATCGCCGGTCACCATAAGACAGCGCACCCCCTGCTCCCGCAGCAAAGCCAGCGCCTGAGCAGCTTGCGGTTTGGGCGCATCCGCCACCGCCAGGAAGCCGCGATAGGCCCCCTCCACAGCGATCAGCATCACCGTCTTGCCTTCCCCTTCCAGTTGCCGCACCACCGCTTGTTGCGCGTCCGGAACGTCCACCCCCTGACTGATGATCCAGTGCGGCGCGCCCACCAGCACCTTCTTCTCCTCCACCCGACCACGCACCCCGCGCCCCGCCAACGCTTTGAAGCTTTTGACCGGCCGCTCACAATCGATCTGCGCGGTTTGCAATCCCGTAACGATGGCGCGCGCCACCGGATGCTCTGCATGACGCTCGACCGATCCCGCCAGCGAGGCCGCCTCAAGATCCGCCGGGCCATCGGTGAGTTCTGGCTTACCCTGGGTCAACGTGCCGGTTTTATCGAACAGCGCCACGTCGATGCGCCCGGCGCTCTCCAGCACATCGCCGCCACGAATCAGAATACCCAACTCCGCCCCGCGCCCGGAGCCCACCATCACCGCTATGGGGGTGGCCAAGCCCAGCGCGCAGGGGCACGCCACGATCATCACCGCGATGAATCGGCTCATCGCCTCGCCCACAGTGGCGTCAGGCACGGCAAACGCCCAAATCGAGCCCGTCAGCGTCGCCAGCGTCACCACCACCGGGACAAAAACTCCCGCGATGCGATCGGCCAGACGCGCAATGGGCGGTTTGGCCGCCTGCGCCTGGCGCACCCGTTCGATAATATGCGCCAACGCGGTGTCGCGCCCCACCCGCTCGGCGCGCATGGTCAGGGAGCCGTGGCCGTTGATGGTTCCCCCCGCCAGCGCGTCGCCCACGGATTTATCCACCGGCATGGATTCGCCGGTGAGCAGGGACTCATCCACCGTCGATTCACCCTCGGTGGCGACGCCATCCACAGGAATGCGCTCACCGGGACGCACCCGCAGCAGGTCGCCCACCCGCACCTGCGTCAGCGGGATCTGCTGCTCGTCGCCATCGGCGTCAATGCGTATCGCCTGGTGCGGCGTCAGATCCATCAACTGCCGAATCGCCTGGGAGGCTCTGCCCTTGGCGCGCGCCTCCAGATAGCGGCCGATCAGAATCAGCGTGATGATCATGGCGGCGGTGTCGAAGTAGACATGGCCGCCGCTGGCTGCGCCCCATGGCGGGTTAAGGGCAACCAACACTGAGAACAGATAGGCGCTCAAACTGCCCACGCTGACCAGCACGTTCATATTGGCCGAGCCGTGGCGCAACACCCGCCAGGCGCCCGCGTGGAACCCCCAGCCCGACCAGAACGTCACCGGCGTGGCCAGCGCCCAGAGCAGCAGATTGCGCCAGCCGCTCTGCGGCGCCAGTTGCATCGCCGCCATCCCCGCCAGAGTCAAAACCACGCCGCCCCAGAGCCGCTGGCGCAGCGTCGCCAACTCCTGTTCTCGACGCGCGTCGGCCTGGGCTTGGGCGGCCTCTTCGGCGCCCTCCACATCCATCTCGTAACCGACTTTGCGCACCGCTTCGGCCAGTTGCTCCGGCTCCACCACCCCCGCGACATAGGCGACCAAGGCTTCGCCATTGGCCAGATCGACTGTGGCGCGGGTCACGCCGGTGAGAGCGGCCAGCGCCGCCTCGGTCTTGTTCACACACGAAGCGCAACTGAGCCCGCTGATGGGATAGCGCGCCTCCCGGCGCGGCACATCAAAACCACAGGCGCTGACAATGGCCTCCAACTCCGCCAATGAAATCTCACCAGAAATGCGCGCCTGCGCCGTAGCCAAGTTGACGCTGGCGTCATTTATCCGCATATCTTCATTGAGCTTTTTCTCCAACCGGCTGGAGCATGCCGCACAACTCATTCCAGATACTGGAATTCGCCAGGAGTCCATGTTCATCTTCACATTCCGTCCAGGTCTGGCAAAACTCTGGAGTTTTGCATGTTCTGACATTGTAAATGCGCTTTTTTTCGATTTATAATCACTTAATAGCTGCTTGTTTAAACAGTAGAGCACAAGAGAGTGCTGTGCGTCACACCGCACGCTTTAGACGGCGTTGCATTGCTCCTGACTGATCTGGCAAGGATACGATGATGAGCGATTCCTCCATAGACATAAAAATCTCCGGTCGCAACGTCGCCATTACGCCACGGGGGAAACTCTCCATCAACAACGGGTTTGATGAAACCCGTCCGGTGCTGAATCAATTCCGGGATGAAAAGGCCGAGAGCATCGAGGTGGACCTGACCCACTGTACCCATATAGACAGTTCCGGGCTGGGTCTGTTGCTGATGTTGCAGGAGGCGTGCGCCAACAAGGTGCGTCTGCTGCACCCGCAACCCGGCGTGGCCAGCGTGCTGAAAACCGCGCTGATGGAACGCATTATGGAGGTGGTGGCGTAACGCCGCCAACCCGCTTTTGCTTGCCAGTAGCCTGGAAAAGTGAGAACAGAATCATGCGGAAAGCTGTGCGCAACCAGCTTGCGCACAAGGAAAGCTACTCTCTCGGATTCTCCGAGGCGAAGCGTTTGACCCACCACTCATCGGGCGGCAGGTACTTCTCCACCTCCTGCCGTTCAAACGAGTAGCGATACTTCTCGCAGTACGCCTCCAGCAGCGCCTGTGCCTCCAAAATCTCCCGCGTCTTTGCATTGCACAAATCCGCTTTGTCCACTGGATTCAGGTCAGGGTGCCAACGCTTGAGCAAGCGTTTAACGGCGGCGTCAATCTCCTGCAGCGAGGCGCTCATGCCCAGCCCCAGAGACTCCCTGGCCTCGGTGATGCGATCGTAATATCCCGGTCGGTTCTTGCTCTGGCCCGCCACGCAGCTATCCCACCTTCTCCCGCGCGGCCGGTTCGGCGCCAACAGCGGGATTATCTCTTCTTCATCAACTCCCGCTCCTGCTTGTGCTGACGCAGCAGGTCATCCATCTCACCGGCAAAGAAGCTGATCTGGATGTAGCGACCGGAGTTGCAGTTTCGGCACTGGGAGCCGGCGCTGGCCCACCCTTTGATGCCGCTGCGCGAGCCGGTGCAGTCATTCTGACCACAACGGATCTCATCACAGTGATTGCATTTGTAGATGCGCGCGGGACGCCCGCCGCAAACCGGACAACGTACTTGGGACATGGTGTCTCCCCCTCATGGCGAATCCGCGCGCGCCGCCCGCCACAGGCCGCGCCGCACGATTGTTCGCCTTGCAACGACGAAGACCCGCCCATGCGATCTCCGTATAATGTCTGTTGTTCCACTCTATCGTCAATCAGCCCGCGCCACATCAGGAAAAAATCGTTATTTGGGAAAAATAGCGCTGTGGTCTCAAGACTTTTTATACACGTCTGGGGCCTTTTGCAGCTCCGGCGGCACCTCTTTGATCACCTCGTCGGGCTTATTGGGTAGCGGACAGCGCCCCATCTCCATGTTCAGCAACGGCGCCAGCGGCGCGGTGTCATCCAGGGTGCGGAACTCCAACCGGATCTCCACCCGACGCGACGCCTCGCGGGATTCGCGCACGCTGGTGGTGGTGGCGCCGTCAATGACAATCATCCGCTGCAACAACCGCTTATCTTCCATGGGCACATCGGTGGACATCAGCGCGCACAACACCGCCTGAGCGCGATTGAGGCTCAGATGCACATTGTACAGGTAGGTGCCGATGTCGTCGGTATAGCCTTCGATGTGGATGCGCTTGAGCCACTTGCCACCCGCTTCGCGGCGCTGGGAATCCAGCAGCAGCGGCACGAACGCTTGCAAGCTCTCAATGGTCTGCGGGTGCAGATAGTAGCTATCGAGGCCGAACTGGGCTTGATCGCCAAAGCCGATGGTCTGTGCGTTGCGATCCACCACCAGGGGCAGTTTGGCTTCACGCCCGGCCTGCTCCAGGTCGTCGAAGATCTCGCCAATCTGCACTTCGCGCTCCTTCATGCGGGCTTCATCGCGAGAGGCCACCGCCACCATGGAGATGCTCATCACTACCAGAAACAGCATCACCAACGCCGTCATCAGGTCGGCATAGCTGATCCAGAACGGATTATCCGCCGTCTCGGTCCGTCTTGCCTGTGTGGCGATGCGCACGGACATAATCGCTCCTACTCCACCTCGGCCGGATCCAACGCGCCGGCGCGCGCAATCTGATCGTTGAGAACGCTCCACTCCGAGGGCGTCAGATGCAGCGCCACCAGCAGCGCAGGCCCCTGCTCACGCCACTGGGCGTCGGATGTCTGTCCGGCAAGGCGCAAAGCCAGACTGAGAATCCCCTGCAGCGCCGCCACCGTGCGCTCGGAGGCGGGTTGATCCGGGCGCAGAAAGCGCACCCCATCATGGTGCGCCGCCACCGCGCGACAGAGCGCCTTGGGCAGCCCCCAATCGCGCCACGCCAGCCAACCGGCCAGCGTATGATCAAACCCGTAACGGCTGCGCTCGGCGGCCAGCAGCTCTGCGCCGTCGCTGTGGACATGCTCATCACACAGGGCGGCGTAGTCACGGAAACGGCGCGTCATCAACATCGCCCCCGCATCGTGCAGCAGTCCCAAAGTGTGGGCCACATCCGGCGCCACGCTGGGCAGATGCCCGCTGAGCATCGCGCCAGCGCGCTGCGGCAGCAGCGCCGCCAGCAGTTCACACACCCGCGCACAGATCTGGGCGCGCAGACGAATTTCATGAGCGGGCGAGCCCATCACCGCCAACGGCGCATCCAGGAACTGCTCCGCCACCAACTCGCGCAAGCCGCCAAAACCCAGCAGCATCACCGCCTCGCGCACCGAGGCGATTTTACCCTGATAGCCGCTCAGATTGTGATTGGCCGCGCGCAGCACTGCGGCGGAGAGGGCCATATCACGACCGATGGCGTCGGCGGCCACCGCCAGATCCGGCGCAAATGCGCTCTGCGCCTTGAACGCCTCCAGCAACCCTTGGGGCCGCGACGGCAACTCCGTCTCCTCCAGCGCCTCACGGGCGGCGGCGATCTCCTGGTCGCTCCAGTTACTCATGGGGCGTCTCCTCGGCGGCGTCCAACGGCGGCGCACCCAACCAGAAGGGCGGACAGTTGGCCGCATGGCGCCACGCCTCGCGCCCTTCATGACGCATCTCCGCTGCGCGCGCGCCCAACCAACCGGTAAGCATGTGCAGCAGCTCCTGCGGCAGGGTCTGTTTCAGACGACCCAACGGCGCCATGCCGTCGAGGAGCATGCGCTGCTCTTCGGCCAGACGCCGCCAACGCGCCATGGCGGTTTGGTACTCACGCCGCGGTTTGGCGTCGATAAAAGCGTCGCCCAACAGCGCCAGCGCATCATCCTGGGCGCGTCCCGGCCACTCCGGCGCATCGGGATGGCTGGCGTCGAAACCGAAACGCACCCCCTGGCGGCGGATAAAGCGGTGCCCCAGGGAGAACTGCTCGGCGGCAAAGGTTTTGACTTCGCCCTCAAACGCCAAGCGCTCCTCCTGATCGAAGCGATTGCGCCAGCCACGCCCGGTCATCCAGTGGTAGAGCCCCAGCAGGAAGCGGGCAAAGCGCGGATGCGCCAACGCCTCCTGCAAACGCGCGCGGGCCTCGCGCCAGCGGGCGTCGGATTCGCTCATCATGGCGGCCACGCCGGGCAGATCGGCGAAGTGTTCGGAGAACGGCGCCAACAGACTCTGGCGCAAGGCGCCCCAGGCGCGCGCCTCATCCAAACGCTCCTCAATCCACGCCAACTCGCCGCCCATGGCCTGACGGATCCCATCGGGGATGCTGGGAGCAAACCACGACTCCATCAAACGCAATCGCCGTACGCCATCGAGCAGAGTGGCGTGCCCCTGCATCCACACCGCGCCCTGTCCATGGCTCACCAACGGCAAGGCGGCGACCATGGCGTCGAGGACGTTCTGATTGATGCGGCCATAGGCCTGATCCAGATGCATATCCGGGCGCAGGGCGTTGCGCCGCGGCGCGCGCGGTTGCAGGGCGTCAGGGCGCCGCGCCGCCTGCCAGCGCGCGGGTGGCCCCAACGGCGTCAGCGCCGCATGCAGATAGTGCATGATCGCCAGCGAGACTTCATAAAAACGCGACGGCGAACCGCTGGTCAGCTCCAGCTCGATCTCGCGATAGGGCTCCACGCAGTCGCCATCATCCAGCGCCCCCACCTCCTCGCGCACCACCAGTTTATCGCCGTTAGGAAACGCCAGTTTCCAGGTGCGCCGCTCATAATTGAGGATAAAGCAACGCCGCAGTTGCGCCAGGTCGATGCCGCCGATCTGCCCCAAGGTGTCGGTTGAGGCCGCCAGTTGCGAAAGATTGAGTTGCGCATCGCTGGGCGCCGGACCTTGCCAGATCAGCAGCGCACGCCCTTCAGGCACATGCGGCGCGGCCAAACCGACATTGAGCAGGCGCTGAATCGGCGCGCCCTGAGGCCCGCGCCCCACTTGCAGATCCACCCCCCGCGCGGCCAGATCCAGATCCGGCGTATCGAAGAAGGCGGTGCGCCCCTGGATGCGCGACTGCTTGGCGCACGCCGCGCCGATGAGGGGGTGGGTGGCCACGGTGTCCGGCGCGCCGACGCCGGGGCGCATGCGCAAAATACGCGGCCCGCTCACGCAGTGCGCTCCGCAAGCAGAGACGTCCCCAAGCCTGACGAGACCATCGGCTTACACCTTAAGCCGCTTGCGCAGAGCATCCAGGCGTTCGCCCAGCATCTCCACAAAGATCGCCTGCTCCTTGCCGGATTTGATCAACAGACTCTCCACCTGTTTGGCCAGTTCGACCCCAGCGGCGCGATTCTGCTCGGCCAGCCGCTCATCCAGCCGCTCCAGCTCCTGATGGAAATTGCGACTGATCTGATCCAGCGCCTTGAGCATCCCCTTGTGACGCGACTCGTTGACCCGCGCGGCCTCTATCATCTGTTCGGCCACATCGCCGGTCGCGCCGTCGGCGCCGCGCGTCGCCCCTGGAACCAACTGCTGCAGTTGCTCATTGAGCTCCTTCCGCAGCGCATTTTGGGCGCCGTTGACCTGCGCCTGCAGCGTGCGCAACTCCTCCTGAAGCGCGCCCACCGCCGTACTCACGCGACCCGAAACGGCGTCGGCCAAGCCATCCATGCGTTTGGCCAACTCCGCAACCTTGGCGCCCGCATCGCCGGACTCCGCGCTGGACGCAGTCTGCGCCTCCATGGCGTTCAGACGCGCCAGGATCTCTTCGCTGAGGGAACTCAAGCGCCCCACATCGGGCGCATCGCCGCCGCTGGTCTGCGCCAGTCGCGCCAGCCGCTGATCCACGGCGTCCAGACGCGCCCCCAGGGTCTTGGTGACCGCCGCCACGATCTGCGCATCGCGGCCCGCGTCGGACGGCGCCGCCGCCGCGCCGCGCCCATCGCGCAAGCTCTGCTCCAGCTCGTGACGCAGCCCGGCAAGCAGTTGATCGCGGGTCACATCATCACCCGCCACCAGACGCTCCTCCAGCCCCGCCAGCATCTCCTCCAGGCGCGCATCCAGCTTGCGCCGCAGCACTTCGGACAGACGCGCCTGGGTCAGGGAGATCTCCTTGACGCCGCCCTGCACCTCTTCGCGCATGCGCGCTTCACCCTGTTCGGCGATCTGCTCCATCTTCTGGCCGCTCAACTCGTTTTGTCGCTGCAGCGCGCGCTCCAGATCCTCCTGCAACTGCCCCAGCAGGGTGTTGAGACGATCCTCGGCGCGGGCCTGATCGGCGCCGGTGATATCGCGCACTCCGTCCAGCACCCGCTGACTCAAATTCTCGCCCAACTGCGCCAGTTCGGCGGCGGCTTGACGCGCCACCTGGGCCTGACTGTCGGCGATGCGCTCATCCATCTCCTTGCCCAGCTCCTGACTGTGGGCGGCCACCTCGGCGCTGATGCGCTCGCTGGTCTCCTCCAGGGCGCCGCGCATGCGCTTGTCCAGATTCTCGGCCAGGGAGTCCGAGGCCTCGCGCAGAGCGCTGCGGGCGCTCTGCTGCTGGGCCTCGGACTGCTCGCTCATCATACGCTGCATCGCCTCGCCCAGACGCGCCATCTCCTGCTGCATCTGCACGGCCAGTTGCGCCGCCTCCTCGCCCGCGCCCGCCTGCTGCAGACTTTGGCGCATCTCCTCCTGCAACGAGCGATTGGCCATCTGCGCGCTCTCGCCCAGTTGGCGGGTCTGCTGCTCCAGGCTGCTCACCGCGCCGGAAACCGCCTCCTCCAGACGCTGACGCACGCCGTCAATGGTCTGGTTGACCCGCACCGAAAGCGACTCCAATGCTTCGATCAGAGCGTCCTGACGCCCCACCGCCGCCTCCATGGCCTGGGCCAGACGATCGGCCATGCGCGCTTCGCTCTCCGCCGAGAGACTCTGCGCCGACTCGCGCGCCTGCCGCATCGCCTCCTCCAGCGCCGCACGCTCCTCGGCCAGCCCCGACTTGAGGCCATCCAAGCGGCCATCCAGCGCGATCATGGCGTCACGCAGCGGCGCGGTGAAGCGCTCCAACAAACCCGAGAGCATGGGGCCGGGATCCTCCGGCAGCGCTTCACGCAGGCCGAACAGGGCGTCATCCTGCGCCGACAGCCGTTGCAATAGCGTCTCCTGCGCCGCGCTCTGCTGCTGGGCGCTCGCCTGCTGCGCCGATTGCAGCGCCTCGCCCAATGCATGAACCGCCTGCTGCGCCCCCTGCTGGGTTTGCTGTATTTCCGCCACCTGCTCCATCAGTTGACTTTGCGACTCGCTCAACGCCTCGCTACGCGCCTGCGCGCCATGCTGCGCCGACTCCAGCGCCGCCACCCCGGAGAGCAGCTGCTGCTGCCCCTCCTGCAGCGCCGCGCTGGCCTGATGCGCCCGCGCCGCTTCGGCCTCGGCCTCGCGCTGGGCGGCGATCAGACTCTCCAGGGAGGCGTCCAGACGCTGCTGGCCATCGGCCAACGCCTGACTGGCGGCGTGGGTCTGACGCACCTGTTCGCGAGACTCGTTGGCGCTCTGCAGCCACTCGCCCATACCGTGCTGGAGCCCCTGCACGCTGGCGTGGATGCCCTCCTGCGTCTGCTGCGCGCTGCGTTGGGCGTCCAGCAGTTGTCCCATGGTTTCGCGTCCTTCCAGCAGCGCGCCCTGAATCCCCTGCTGCTGCGCCGCGCTCTCCTCCAACTGCGCGCTCAAACGATCGATGGCGCCGGACTCCCGCTCCTGCTGCCCCTGCATCAGCGCCAGGGCTTCGCGGGCGCTCTGCGCCGCCTCCACCACCCCCTGCTGCGCCTCGCTCAATCGCTCCAGAGCGGCGCTGGCCTGCTGCATGCGCTCGGCCTGTTCGCGCTGCGCCGCATCCAGACTGGTCAGGCGCTCATCCTGCTCGCGGCCATCGTTGAGCAGCGCCGCCAGACGATCCATCGCCTCGCCCTGAATCGAGGTCAACCGCTCCAGCAAGCCGCTGGCGGCCTGAGCCCCGCGCTCGCTCTCGCTTACCGCGTGATGCAGACGCGCCAGCGCCTCGCTGTGATCCGCAGCGCGTTGGGTCAAGCTCTGCAAACTCTCGCTGGCGGCCTGCTGCTGCGCATTGATGGCGTCCAGCGCCTCATCGCGAGCGGTCTGACGCGCCTGCTGCTGCGCCGCATCCTCGGCGGCGCTCTGCTGATCCGCCTGCATCTGCGCCACTGCGCGTTCGATGCCGCCGACGCCGTCGAACAGCGCATTGGCCGCATCGGCGGCCTGGGCGGCGGACTGCTCGGCGGACTCCAGCGCCGCCGTGGCGCCGATCTGACGATCATTCAACTCGCGCAGCGCCGACTCCGCCTCGCTCTGCAGATCGGTCAAACGCGCCACGGTGTGTTGCAGATCCACCTGGCCGTCGCGCACGCTGATCACCTCATTGGCAACGCTGGTCATGGCCGAGCTCAAACCCTGCTGGGCCGAGGCGATGGCGTCCAGATGGCCGCTATCGCTGGCGCTGCGCTCACGCGCCTCGCTGGCGATTTCCAATAACTGCTGCTGACTGGCCTGCAACGCGCCCGCGCCCTCGGCGGCCTGCTTGGCCGCCTCCTGCGCCCCCAGCAGGGCGGCGTCGATGCCCTCCTGGTTGCTGATCAGGGCGCCCAGCGACTCCTGCACGCTCTCCAACTCGGCGCGTCGGGCGGCGCCCTGCACTTCGAGTCCGGTGAGCGCCTCACGCACCCGCGCCAGCGTCTCCAGCGCGCCGTTCTGAGCGTCGCGCACCCCGGCGATATCGCCGCGCAAATTCTCTTGCCCCTCGCGCAGCCCCAGCGCTTCGCTGGCCACGCTGGTGATGGCCGTGCGCAGCCCCTCTTGCGCCGCATCCAGGGCGTCCAGACGCGACTCGGAGCCGCTGAGGAGCTGTTGCAGCGCCGCCAACGCCTGTTGCGTCTGGCTCTGCCCGTCGCGCAGACCCAGCGCTTCGCTGGCCACGCTGGTCACCGCGGTGCGAATCCCCTCCTGGGCCGCATCCAAAGCGTCCAGACGCGACTCCGACTCGGTGATCAGCCCTTGCAGCGACGCCACCCCGTCGCGGGTCTGCGTCTGCCCCTCGGCCAATCCTTGCAGCGTCTCCTCCAGACCGTGCACGCCGGAGAGCGCCGCCGTGGCCGCCACCCGCGCGCCCTCCAGGGCGGCGCGGGCGCTCTCCTGGCGCTCCTGCAGCGCCTGGATCAACTCCCGCGTAGTGGCTGCGCCGGCGCGCAACTGCTCCTGCTCCTGGGCGATCTCCAACGCCTGCTCCTGCAGCGCTTGCAGAATGGCGTTACCGGTCTCCTGCCCGGCGCCCAGCGCGCCCAATTTCTCCTGCAGACCGCTCTGGCCTTCGCGCAGCCCCAAGGTCTCCTGAGAGAGGGTGGCCAGCGCCGTGCGCATCGCCTCCTGCGCCGCGTCCAGCCCAGCTTGATGCGACTCGATAGCCTCCAGCGCCGGTTGGATGGGCTCCATCCCCTCCTGCAACTCGCCCACGCCGGAGAGCGCCGCCGCCGCCGACATGCGCGCGCTGTCGATGGCCGAGCGCAACCCCGCCTGCCCTTCGCGCAGCGCCTCGAAGCCCTGCTCGCTCTGCTCGCGGCCCTGAGATTGCGCCTCCAGCAACTCGCCGTGACGCTCGCTCAAGGCGCGCAGCCGCTCGGCGGCGCTATGCTGCCCATCGCGCAGTTGCTCCAGCTGCTCCTGCATGCGCGCGGCGCGCTCCATCAGCGGCGACTGATCAGGATCCTCCTGCGCCTCGATGCGTGATTTGAGCGCATCGAGAGTCTCTTGCAAATGCTCGATACCGCTCTGGGTCTGCTCCAGACCGGTATAGACCCCGGCCTGATGCGCCTTGAGCAGGTCGACGTTTTCCCCCAGCGCCTGTTGCGCCTCAGCGGCGTTGTGGGACTGCGTCTGCACATCGCTCAAAGCATCGCGCGCGGCGTTGAGGCCTTGCGTCAATTCGCTCTGCTGGCCGCTCAAAGCCTCCAGTTGCGTCAGGGCTTTGTTTTGTCCCTCCAGCAATTTGGAGAGATCCTGCAACGCGCCGCCAACGCTGCCCAACACGCTGCCCAGGGTGCCGCCCGCGCTCTCCTGCATCTCGCGCAGGGCGACGATCTCCTGTTTCATCGCCTCGCCGTGACGGATCTCCTCTTCGCGACCATCGCGCAGAGTCTCCAACGTCTGCTTGATCTCGGCGCTCTGCGCCTGATCCTCCGTCCGCCCCTGTTGCAGGGTTTCCAAGGTCTGGGTGATGGCGTCGGCTTGGCGCTTGTCGCCCTCGCGGTCGGCGCGCAGCGCCATCAGGGTCTGCTTGACCCCGCCCACGGCGTTGCCCATCTGCGTAATCGCTTCGCGGGCGGCCTCGGTTTTCTGCAGAATTTGCATTTCGCGCTCGGCGGCGGCGACATTGTGGTCGCCCGCATCGGCCAGCACGCTGCGCAACTCATTGAGGGCGCCGAGGGCCTGCTCCTGGGCGTCCCGCGCCAGCGCCATCTGGTCGCTCTGATCACCCAGCAGCCCCAACGCCTCCTGTCCGCCCTGGGCCGCCAACTGCGCCTGACCGGCCGCATCCTGAGCAGCGTCGCGGGCGGCGGCGATCTCATCAATGGCGCCATCCACGCTCTCGGCCAAGCCCTGTTGCGCATCGCTCAGGCGCGCCAAGCTCTCGGCGCTGCGCTCCACCGTCTGTTGCATGCTCTGCATCTCATTGTGCGAAGCATCCAGACGCCCCTCCACGGCGCGCCCCTGCTCGGCCAACGCCTGCAGGCGACTCTCCATACCTGTGTGGAACTGATGGCTCTGCTCCACGCTCTGAGTCGCGTTCTCACGCAAAGAGTCGATGCCATCGCGCAACGCCGCCTGCCCGTCGCGCACCCCCTGCACCTCGGCTTGCAGCGGCTCCAGGCCATCGCGCACCGCATTCATGCCTTCACGCACCGCGGTCATGCTCTCACGCACCGGCGCCAGCCCAACCCGCAGCGACTCCATGCCAGACTGCAACGGCGTCAAGCCTTCGAATACCGCGTTGACGCCATCGCGCACCGGCGCGACCTCCTCACGCAGCGCATCCATCCCGCTGTGCAGCGGGGTCAGACCATCGCGCACCGCATTGACGCTCTCGCGCAGCGGCGTCAGGCCATCGCGCAGCGCGGTCACTCCTGTCTGTAGCGGGGTCAGACCATCCTGAATGGCGTTGACCCCATCGCGCACCGGGGCGACCTCCTGGCGCAGCGCGTCGACCCCGGTTTGCAGCGGCGTCAATGCATCGCGCGCCATCTGCATCTCCTCACGCAGCGGCGTGAAACCCTCGCGCAACGCTTCACTGTGGGTGCGCGCGGCGTCATCCAGCGCCGCCAACTGGGCGCTGGCGGCGTCCCAGGCGTTTTGCGCCCGCTCCGCTGCTGAAGTCTGCGCCGCATCCAGCACGGTCAGACGCTGCACCGCGTCATCCTGCGCCAGCGCCACCGCATTGATGCGCTCCTGCAAGCCGCTCTGAATGCTCTGCAGATCCTGCAATGCGATGCGCAACGCCTGACCGGCGGCCAAGCGCTCCTCGGCGCTCACATCGCCCATGGCGCGCTGCACCTGTTGGCCCATGGCGTCGATGCGCTCACGGGCGTTGCGTTGCAGATTGGCCAGTTCGTTCAGGCGGGTCTGGATGCCGTCGCCCTGCCCCGCCAGTTGATCGCGCAACCCCTGCTGCGCTTCGCCCAGAGCGTCCAGCTTACGCAGCTGCCCCACCTGTTCAGTCAACTGCCCGCGAATACGCTGCTGCTCGGCGGCCATATCGTCGAAGCGGTCCAGCCGTTCGGTCTGCGCCGCCACGCCGTCGCGCGCCTCCTGCACCCCCTCTTTGAGCGCGTCCAGGCGATCCAATTGCGCCGACTGCCCCGCCATCATCATGCTGATGCGCTCGTTGTGGGCCTTCTGGTTATCACTCAGCCCCGCAACCTGTTCGGCGACCTCGGTGTGGCTGTCGGCCATGTGGGTCATGCGTTCGGAGAGCGCATTGTGCTGCGCGGCCACCGACATCAACTGCCCCCGCGCCGCGCCCAACAGTTCGCTCACTTCATGGAAGGCGTCCTCCTGGGTTGAGGCGCCCAGACGCAGCGCCTCCAGATCGGTCAGGGCGTGGGCCTGATCGTTGACCATGGCGGCCAGTTGCGCCGCCTGCGCCTCACGCGCCTGGGCCGCCTGTTCGATCTCATGGGCCTGGGCCTGCTGGGTCTGCGACAGGGTGGCCATCATCGCCCCCTGCTCCTGGCCCATGCGCGACAGCGGTTCGGCGATCTGCTCGGCCAGCGCCGCGCGCCAGCTCTCGCCCAACTGCTCGCCCAACGCCTGACGCTCCTGCTCCAGCCCGGAAGCCAACGCCTCGGAATGGGCGCTGGCGGCGGCGGCCAACTGCTCGCCCAACGCCTGACGCTCACTCTGCAGGCTCTGATTGAGGGAATCGGCGCGCTCAGAGGCGGCCTGTTCCAGACGCGCAATGGCCTCGGCGATGCGCTGCGGCCCGGCCTCGCTCTGTTCGGCGATGCGCGCAAGGGTCTGCGGCAGTTCGGATCCGGCGGCCATGGAGGCTTTGAGCGCCTCCATCACCTCGGATAGACCGTGCAGCGACTGCAACGACTGCAGCGCCTCGGCGATGCCGGATTCATCGTTGGATTGCGCCAGCATGCGCATGGACTCGCCCAGCCCGGTGAGTTCGGTCTCCCAGGTCTGCGCCGCACGGCCCAGATCCGAGGCCATCTGCGTCAGATGGTCGCGCGCCTCCTGCAGCGCCTCGCGTTGGGCGCGCTGCTCGGCGGCGGCCCCCTCGGCGGCGGCGGCGATGAGCTTCACCGGCTCGGCCAGCGCCTTGGCGAATGCCGCCTGCATCTCCAGCGCCAGCGCGCCCAGCTCTAAGTCGTCGGGATTCACCCCCGCTTCGGAGCCGCCTGCGCCCATGCCGCGCTGGGCCAGTTGCGCCAGATAGTCGGCGTCCACGCCGCCGCGAAACAGATCGTCCAGGCGCCCTTGCAGATAGGTCACCTGGGCGTAGCGCCAGTAGAGCAGCAACTTCTCGGAAACAGTAACGACGATGGCGGTGAGGATGGCCAGGAAGGAGGCCACAAAGGCGGTGGAGACGCCGGTAAACAGATGCTTGAGCTGGGTGGTGACCTGGGCGGCCTCCACGGTGGGATTGAACTCGGTCAACCCCAAGAGAATGCCGGCGAAGGTGCTGACGATGCCCGCGCCGGTGAGGACGCCGGGCAGGTGGCGGAAGAACTCCACCTTCATCGGCGTGTCCACCAGCACCTGCGGATTGAAGTAGATCTCCGCCGGAGCGGTGGCGCGGTATTGATAACGGATCTGATCGGGCCACTTGTCGGGGTGGTCCTGACGATGCAGGGTTTCGATGAAGTCGCGCCATTGGCGCGCAAACAGCGGATAGAAGGCCCAGCCCCAATCCCCCGGCGGCGAATCGGGGTGTTCAAAACTGCCGCGACGCGCGGCCACATCCAGGCGGTGGTTGATCACCCCCAAACGGATGGCGTCAAACACCCCCTGCCACAGGTAGCCCAGCGCAAAGAAGGTGAGAAAGCCGCCAATCACCCCCATCAAGGTGGCGACAATGGGCGCCTCGGTCTGGTTGGTCAGCGGCACGGCCAGAAAATGCGGCAGCGGCGCATGGGCCATCAACGCCGACGCATTGTGGGATACATAGAGTCCCGCCTGAATGGAGACCGCTATTATGATGATGGTCCACGCCGCCGCCAAAACCGGAGACGCCAATCGCGCCGCTCTGCTCATCGCTTCGCCTCACCGCCGCCCGCTTACGCCCGGGCGTAGAATGGAAAAAATTCCTCCCATACTACTGACCCGCCCGGCGGACTCCAATGGATGGCGCGCGATCGACCAATTTTCCCGCCCAAGTGGCGCACAATGGCGCAACTCTCAGCAACCAAACCGCAAGAATGATTAATATATGTGCATTTTGCGAGGAAAGATGAATTATTCATCACCTGTATTGCACAAAATATATGCATACGCTGCATAAAAGATAGACCAACCTTACAATGATCCCCGTGTTTTCAGTAATTTGCCAATGGTGGCACACGCCCTGCTCTCTGCTGCGTGTCTCACCCCACGCGTTTGGACTGTGCACAGCGCAGTTTCCGCCACGCGCTGGAGCAAAGCACAACCTCGGAACCTCTTATTTTCCGCACTCGAGCGGAGCAGCCCGGCTTTCAAGGAGAGCGACATGAAGTGGATTGTGGCCATTATCAAACCGTTCAAGCAGGACGAGGTGCGCGAAGCCCTCACTGCGGTGGGCATCACCGGCATCACCGTCACCGAAGTGCGCGGCTTTGGCCGCCAAAAGGGCCACACCGAGCTCTATCGCGGCGCGGAATACCGCGTGGACTTTCTGCCCAAACTGAAGATCGAACTGGCCGTCAATGACGACATGCTCGACCAAGCCGTCGAAGCGATTCAAAAAGGCGCCAAGACCGAGAAAATCGGCGACGGTAAGATCTTCGTCTTCGACATGCAGCAGGCGATTCGCATCCGCACCGGCGAAACCGGCCCCAACGCGCTGTAATTCTCCCGACCCAGACGATTCCCAAGGAGCTGAAATGATGCAGAACTTCCCTCGTAAATGGCTTGCGGCCGGCGCCGGCGCGCTGGCCCTGACCCCCCTGGCCGCCTGGGCCGAAGAAGCCCCCACCCTGAACACCGGCGACACCGCCTGGATGATCGTCGCCACCGCGCTGGTGCTGATGATGACCATCCCCGGCCTGGCTCTGTTCTACGGCGGCCTGGTGCGCGCCAAGAACGTGCTGTCGGTGCTGATGCAGTGCTTCGCCATCACCGCGGTGATGTCGGTTCTGTGGGCCATCTACGGCTACTCCGTCGCCTTCGGCGGCGGCGACGGCTGGAGCCTCAACTGGTTGATGGGCGACTTCTCCAAACTGTTCCTCTCGGGCGTGACTGTAGACTCCCTGTCCGGCACCATTCCCGAGTCGGTGTTCGTCACCTTCCAGATGACCTTCTTCATCATCACCCCGGCCCTGATCGTGGGCGGCTTCGCCGAGCGCATGAAGTTCTCCGCCATGCTGCTGTTCATGATCCTGTGGGGCACCCTGGTCTACCTGCCGATCTGCCACATGGTGTGGGGCGGTGGTTGGATGGGCGCTGACGGCGTGCTGGACTTCGCCGGCGGCACCGTGGTGCACATCAACGCCGGTATCGCCGCGCTGATGGCCGCTATCGTGCTGGGCAAGCGCAAAGGCTACCCCAACACCGCCATGCCCCCGCATAACCTGCCCCTGACCGTGGTTGGCGCCGCTCTGCTGTGGGTGGGTTGGTTCGGCTTCAACGCTGGTTCCGAGTTGGCCGCCGACGGCACCGCCGGTATGGCCCTGCTGGTGACCCAGCTGGCCACCGCCGCCGCCGCCGCCACCTGGATGCTGGTGGAATGGGCGCGTCACGGCAAAGCCTCCGTGCTGGGCGTGGTCACCGGCGCTGTGGCCGGTCTGGTCGCCATCACCCCCGCCTCCGGCACCTGCGGCCCCATGGGCGCCCTGGTGATCGGTGTCGCCGCCGGCTTCTTCTGCTTCATCGGCGCCACCACCATCAAGCGCATCGGCGGCTATGACGACTCCCTGGACGCCTTCGGCGTGCACGGCATCGGCGGCATCGTCGGCGCTCTGCTCACCGGTGTGTTCGCTGCGGACACCCTGGGCGGCTCCGTGGCTGTGGCCGACATGGTTGGCGGCTCCATCGGCGGTCAGGTGATCGCTCAGGCCAAGAGCGTGGGCTTCACCATCGTCTACTCCGGCTTCGTCTCCCTGCTGCTGCTCAAGATCCTCGACGTGATCATGGGCCTGCGCGTGGACGAAGAGGGCGAGACCATGGGTCTGGACCTGGCCGACCACGACGAGCGCGGTTACAACCTGTAATCCTCGCTTACGCCACATCGGCAATGCTGTACCCAAGAGGGGCCTTCGGGCCCCTCTTTTTTGTGCCGATTTTCAACCGCTACCCGGCGATCGACAGGCAGGGATTCCGTCCGCGGCGCAAAACAGATATGATTTCCCCACTTAGCTGTGAACTTACCGCCTGCTCACCGCCTGCCCAAGAGTGCGTCCATGTTCACTCGCCTCCTGACCACTGCTTTGCTCCTCCTGGCGCTCACGTCAAACAGCGCCCAAGCCGCCGCAGATCGCGGCCTGAAGCTGGACAAAGCCACCGATCCCGCCCGCCGCGTGGCGCTGGTGATCGGCAATAGCGCCTATCAACATGCGGGCGCGCTACGCAATCCCGAGCATGACGCCCGCGCTGTGGCCAGCAAACTGCGCGCGCTGGGCTTCGATGTGGTGGATGGGCTGGACCTGGATCGGCGCCACATGGAGCGCGCCATTCGCGACTTTGCGCGCAAACTGCGCGGCGCGGGCGTGGGCCTTTTCTACTACGCCGGACACGGACTGCAGGTGCAGGGACGCAACTATCTGGTCCCCGTGGATGCGGCGCTCCAAGACGTGGAGGATCTGCCGTTTGAGGCGATCCCCATGCGCCTGATCATGACCCAATTGGAGCGCGAACAGCGCACCAATCTGGTGTTTCTGGACGCCTGCCGCAACAACCCCCTGGCGCGCAATCTGGCGCGCAGCATGGGACTCAGCCGCGACGCCGCCGGTTCCGGCGGTCTGGCGCGCGAGCAGGCGGGTCTGGGCACTCTCATCGCCTACGCCACCCAGCCGGGCAATGTCGCCGCCGATGGCGAATCCCGCAACAGCCCCTTCACCCAGGCGCTGCTTCGACACATCGACGAGCCCGGTCTGGAGGTGCGCCAACTCATGACCGCCGTGCGCCGCGACGTGGCGCAAACCACCCACAATCGACAGATCCCCTGGGACCACTCCTCGCTGATGTCGGACTTCTGGTTTGTGCCCAAGACACGGGAGAAGAGCGGACCGGAGTTGGCCGCCGCGCTACTGCCTGCGTGCGATCTGATGCTCTCGCGCAACGCCTTGACCATGCCGCCCACCGCCAAAGACCAACCGCCACAAAACGCTTATGACTGCTATCAACAGGCGCTAACGCTGGATTTCGCCAATACCGAGGCGCGCAAGGGGATTGCGCACATTGAACAGCGCATCGCCGAGCAGTGCGATACGGCGCTGCGGCGCAATCAACCCGACAGAGCGCGCATCCACCTGGACAAACTGCGTCAAATCAACCCCGAGAGCGCCGCCGCCGATGAGCTGGAAGCGCGTTTGAATGATCTCATCGCCCTGATGGAGCGGGACAAACAGGAGCGCCAGGACGCCATTGATCGCAAAATCGCCCAGGCGCAGAAGGAACAGGAGCGTTTGCGCCAAGAGCAGGAGCGCCTGCGCGCCGAGCAGGAGGAGTCCTCCCGCCGCGCCCGCGAGGCCGAACTGGCTCGCCAGAAGCTCCGCGATGAGCAATTGCGCCAAGATGAACAGCGCTATCAAGAGTTGAAACAGAAGATGGCCAGCATTCCAGAGCCCACTCGCGCCCCGCCGTCCGCGCCAGCGGCGCCCAGCCCCTCTGCTCCTGAGCCGGAAGATCCCGAAAAAGGACGTCCGCTCCAGGAAGCGGAACTGCGCGCTGTTCTCTCCGGCAACACCATGAGCGGCGACAACATCATGAAGGGAAAACAACTCTCTATCTTCTTTGCGCAGGGCGGCGCAGTATACGGCGCTCCGACCAAGCGTGGCATGAGCGCCATCAGCATGGGATTTGGCAGCAAAAAAATTGGCGATACCGGCAAATGGTGGGTGGCGGGCAATGTGTTCTGCACCAAATTTGAACGCTGGCACGGCGGCAGAAAGGCGTGCCGTCTCATGTATGAGAAGGACGGCGAGTATCACACCTACACCACCGCCCGCTCGGCGCGGGGCGCTGGCGTGTTGATTGAAAAATTCCGCCAGGAGAAAGGGGACTCCCGCGGACTGGCCCGATAACGCAATCCAGATCAGACCGTCGACAAAAAAAGCCGCCCGGCGCAAGTCGGGCGGCTTTGATTTCTGTCCGGTGACTGGCTGTCAGCGCGCCGGGGCAAAACTCAGGCGGCGGTGCCCGCTTGCGACAGCGCGCCCATAGCGCCCAGGCGTTGCCCCAGACGGCCATGCTCGTCGATCTCCCGGAACAGCGCGCCGGTGAAGATGCGCGCGGCGCACATCCAACGCTCCACCGCCGAAGCGGCGTCCGGGGCCAGACATTGTGACGGCAGGTAGCTGCGCGGGGCGCCGACTTCACCCGCCTCCAGCAGCATCACGGTGGCGAAGCCATCGCGGCCAAAGTGCAGATTTTCCGCATCCAGCAGCGCCGCTTGATCGGCGGAAAAGCGCGTATCGCGCAGGATCAAGCTCCAGGCGCGCTCGCGCAGATCGCGCAGGGCGTCGCGGTGGCCGCGAGCCATCGCTTCAGGAGCCAGGGCGTGAATCGGCGCGCCCACGGCGGTCAGTTGTTTGTTGCAGGAGTCGTTAAATTGAAGGGACATTTCGCTCTCCTTTCATTCTCTACCCGTTATTTATGGGTCGGGAAGATGCCGAAAGGGAATGACCGGATGATGTCCTCAATGTGAACCTTGATTAACACAACCGTTTTTTCACAACGGCTGTGCATCGCCCGTATTCGTTACTGTTTGGCATCCAGCAGCGACTGGAACAGCGCGTCCAGATCGTAGCGCGGGCGCCACATGGGGAACTCCTGGCGGAATTTGGCGGTGTTGGTGACCCACCACGCCTGCCCCCCCGCCGGGGCGCCCTCTTCGACGTTCAATTCGATCTCTTTGCCCGACAGCCGCTGCATGCGCTCCACCGCATCGCGCGCCGAGCAGGCCATGCTGCGTCCGCCGCCCAGGTTGTACACCGACGCCGGTTTGGGCGCCTGGAACTTGAACCACAGCGCATTGGCCAGATCCGCGACGTGCAGCGGGTCGCGCACCTGCTTGCCCTGGTAACCATGAATCACGAACGGCTCACCACTGCCTGCGCACTCCGCCAGACGGTTCAAACCCAGATCATCGCGCGGATGCTCGCCCTGGCACGGCCCCACGATGGAGCCCACACGAATGGATGCGGTGTTCATGCCAAAGGAGTGGCCATACTCCTGCACCATCAGGTCCGCCGCCGCTTGGGACGCGCCCAGCATCGAATGGGGGGTGGCGTCGATGGACATGCTCTCATCCACCCCATCGTCGGCGTAGGGGTGGCCATCCAGCAGCTCCCAGCGCCGCCCCAGATCCATCAACGGCAGCCCATTGGCGTGCTCGCCATACACCTGCATGCTGCTCAGGTAGAGAAAAGCGCCCTGTTTGCTGTGCTTGCGCAGGGTCTCCAACAGAACGTTGGTTCCCATCACGTTGATGGCGTAGGCCTCAGCGGGGTTGGCCTGGCAAAAAGCGCGGTTGTGCGCGCCGCCGCAGTGGATCACCGCCTGCACATTGCGGCCAAACTCCGCAAACAGGCGATCCATGGCGGCCGCGTCACGGAAATCGGCGTCCACATGGCGATAGTCAACGGCGTGCTCCAGCAGATCGCGGCGGGTCTGCTCGCCACTCCATTGGGAGGCGGCGTGGATATCCTTGCGCAGATCGTTATCCACGCCCACCACGTCCACGCCTTTGTCGGCGAACAGTCGCGCAATGTGGGATCCCAGCAGTCCGGTCGAACCGGTGACAATCACAACGCCCATGGAAAGTGCCCTAAATGTGTTAAATGTATGGAAACCTCAGATCGCCCAATCAGGTGAACTGACTCAAGTTACCTGCGCGCCTGACTGTTTCGCAATAGCTGATGCGCAGCTCAGATCATGCGCGCCATCCACACCCCGGCCCAGACGGCGGCGATGCAGACGCTCACGCTGGCGAACATATTGAGCGCAGCCAGACTCCAGGCGCCTTTTTCGATCAGTTGCAGAGTCTCGATGGAGAAGGTGGAGAAGGTGGTGAACGCCCCCAGCCCGCCCACCAGAATGGTGGAGCGCAGCTCCAGCGGCAGCGCCGTGCGCTCCACCATCAGCACAAACAGCAGCCCCATAAGGAATGAGCCAAAGAAGTTGACCGCCAGGGTGCCCCAGGGGAAGCCGCGCCCGAGCCAGCCATACACGCCATTGGAGACGCCATACCGCGCCACCGCGCCCACCGCGCCGCCCACGGCGACCCACACCAGTTGACTCACGACTCGTCTCCCTGCTCCGGCTCCGGCGCCTGCGCCATCGCCTCGAGCTTGCGCTTGCGCCACCACTGCAACCGTTTGGCGATCTCGCGTTCAAACCCGCGCTCCACCGGTTCATACAACACCGTCCCCGCCAGCGCGTCAGGGAAACACTCCTGGGCGGCGAAGGCGTCGGCGTAATCGTGGGCGTATTTATACCCCTTGCCGTAGCCCAGCTCCTTCATCATGCGCGTGGGCGCGTTGAGAATGTGCTTGGGCGGGGCCAGATGGCCGCTCTGTTGCGCCAGTTTTTGCGCCTTCTTGTAGGCCACATAGACGCTGTTGCTTTTGGGCGCGGTGGCCAAGTACACCGCGCACTGCGCCAGCGCCAGATCCCCCTCGGGCGGGCCGAGAAAGTGGTAGGCGTCGCGCGCCTGAATCGCAATGGCCAGCGCCTGGGGGTCGGCGTTGCCGATATCCTCGCTGGCGAAACGCACCATGCGCCGCGCCACATACAGACCATCCTCGCCGCCGCCCAGCATGCGCGCCAGCCAGTAGAGCGAGGCGTCGGCGTCGGAGCCGCGCAGGGATTTGTGCAGCGCCGAGATCAGATTATAGTGCCCATCGCCTTTTTTGTCATACAGGGCGGCGCGTCGCTGCAGGCTGTTCTGCAACTGCTCCCGGCTCAGGGTCTCGCCTTTGGCCAAGGGCTGGGCATGCAGATCAACAAAGGTCTCCAGCATGTTCAGCGCATAGCGCGCATCCCCCGCCGCCTGCTCGGCCATCAGCTCCAGAGCGTCATCGGCGATCTGCGTGCGGCTCAATCCTAATCCGCGTTCGGCGTCGGTGAGCGCCCGCTCCAGCAGCACAATGAGCTTATCGGGCTCCAGCTCCTGCAACACCGTTACCCGACAGCGTGAAAGCAACGCGCCATTGAGTTCGAAGGAGGGATTCTCAGTGGTGGCGCCGATGAGGGTGATGTCGCCATTCTCCACAAATGGCAGAAACGCATCCTGCTGCGCCTTATTGAAGCGGTGGATCTCATCCACAAAGAGAATGGTGGGCTCGCCCTCGGCGCGGGAGTTCTGCGCACGCTCCACCACCGCGCGCACATCCTTCACCCCCGCCAACACCGCAGAGAGCTGTTCAAAACGGTAGTCGGCGCTGTGGGCCAGCACCCGCGCGATGGTGGTTTTACCGCAACCGGGCGGACCCCACAGGATCATCGACGGAATGCGCCCCTCCGCCAGCGCCAGCGCCAGCAGTTGGCCTGGGCCGGTCACCGCCTCCTGACCCACCACCTCCTCCAGGGAGCGGGGACGCATGCGATCGGCCAGGGGGGCTTCAGCAGTCATGGCGGGTCTCTGAGAGTTTTTTGGAAGATGAAAGAGACTGGGCTTTCAGCCCAGACCCGACCAGGGCTTTGCCCTGGACCCACGAGGGCTCTGCCCTCGACCCGCACGGGCGCCGCCCGTGACCCGCTGGGGTCGCGGACCCCAGCCCCCCGAAAATCGGGCCATAAATGTCCCGATTTTCGAATTTTCGTTTGTGCTGTATTGGCGGATTTGCCCCATATCAAACGGGATGGCCAACCAGGTCATACGCATCGGCTTCGTCGATGTGGACCCGGATCAACTGCCCCTCCTCCAGCGGATCGTCGCCGGTGATCAACACCGTCCCATCCACCTCCGGCGCCATGCCCGGCCCGCGTCCGATGAGCAGATCGGGATCCTCTTCATCCTCCCCCTCCACCAGCACCGGAATGGTCCGCCCCACCCAGCTTTGCAGGCGCTCGGCGGTGATGGCCATCTGCCGCTCCATCAACGCGCCCTGACGCTGCAAAGCGATCTCGCGATCCACCTTGCCGGGCAGTTGATAGGCCGGAGCCTCGGGTTCGTCGGAGTAGACGAAGCAGCCCATCCAGTCGAACTGCGCCTCCTCGATAAAGTCGGCCAGGAACTCGAACTCCGCCTCGCTCTCGCCGGGGAAGCCGACGATGAAGGTGGTGCGAATCACCGCATCGGGGACCGTGGCGCGGATATTGTCCAACATGGCGCGGATGCCGTCGGAGCGCTCGGCGCGGCCCATGCGCTTCAGCACCGCGTCGTGGGCGTGCTGTAGCGGGATATCGAAGTAGGGCAGGATGTTGTCATGCCGCGCCACCGTCTGCAGCAGCCGGTCGTTGATCAGCGTCGGGTAGAGATAGAGCATGCGAATCCACGGCTTCTGCGGAATCGCCGCCAACCGCTCCAGCAGCTCGGCCAGGTCGGCGCGGGGGGTCAGATCCCGCCCATACCAGGTGGTGTCCTGACTCACCAACACCAGCTCTTTGACGCCGTTTTCCGCCAACTGCCGCGCCTCGGCCTCCAGATCATCCAACGCGCGCGAACGGAAGCGCCCGCGCAACTGCGGAATGATGCAGAAGGCGCAGGTGTTGTTGCACCCTTCGGCGATCTTTAGATAGGCGGTGTGTTCGGCGGTGGTGAGCAGACGCGGCGCATTGTGGTCGCTCATCTGCCCCGGCGCGGCGAACAGATCGGCATCGCCCGCCTCGGCCGGGTGCGCCAGCAGCGGGATGATCTTGTCATACTGCCCCGAGCCCACCACCAGATCCACGTCGGGATAGTCCGCCTTCAGACCATCGCCGTAGCGCTGCGACAGACAGCCGGTGACGATGAGCTTTTTATCCGGGTGGGCGCAACGCACCTCGGCCATGGCGGCGATATTGCTGCGCGATTCGGCCTCGGCGTCGGCGATGAAGCCGCAGGTGTTGATCACCAGCACATCGGCCTCTTCGGGATCGCCGGTGAGCGCATACCCTTCGCCCACCAGACGCCCCAGCATATTCTCGGTGTCCACGGTATTCTTGGGACACCCCAGGGAGATGATCCCCACCTTGCGACTCATGGCGTTCTGACTCAATCGCGGAAGTTGGTGTATTGCAGCGGCTGTTCGAATTTCTGCTCTTTAATCAGGGCGATGGCCTCTTGCAGATCGTCACGCTTTTTGCCGGTGACGCGCACTTGTTCGCCCTGAATGGCGGCCTGCACCTTGAGCTTGGCGGTTTTGATCGCCTTGACGATCTTCTTGGCCAACTCGGTCTCCACCCCCTCCTTGATGGTGATCTCCTGACGCACCATGGCGCCGGAGGCGGGCTCCACCTTGCCATACTCCAGATAGCCGGGATCGACCTTGCGCTTGACCAGTTTGGTCTTGAGCACGTCGATCACCTGTTCGAGCTTGTAGTCGTCGTCGGCGAGGATCTTGATCACCTTGTCATCGCGCGACAGCTCGCTTTTGGAGCCCTTGAAGTCGTAGCGGGTTCCAATCTCCTTGGACGCCTGATTGACGGCGTTGTCCACTTCCTGCAGGTCCACTTCCGAAACCACGTCAAAAGACGGCATCGCTCTGTTCCTTTAATTCTGTTGCTTGCGAACACATCCAGATCTGACGGCAAACGCACACAGGCCGGATACGCGCACGAGGGTAAACTAACCGAGGTCCAGGAGGGCGTCCCTCCTGGTGGGTCCAGGGCAACGCCCTGGTGGGGTCTGGGGCAACGCCCCAGTCTCTTTACTCTTCCAAGACCAACAACAAACGCACAAACCTAGCCATCGATCACATCCACCCCTTTAGGCGGAGTGAACTGAAACTTCTGTTTGTCGATGGGCTCATTGCGCTGCATATCCTGAAAGAAGATATACGACCGATTGCCCAGATTGTCGGTCACCTCCAGATTGAGAATCGCATCCTTATTGGGGGCGAGAGTGATGGCGATCTCCTGATACTGCGCGGCGGCGCCCTCCTGACTCTTGGGCATCAACACCACGGTATCGGCGTTCCAGGCATCGCTGTGGCGCACGCGCCAACCAAATTGATCGACAATGCGCCCGCCGTTGACCAGGAAGGTGGCGGGGGATTGATCCATACGCTCTGCCGGAACCCGCGTGACCTGCTCAAGCTCCTGTTCATAGAACCAGAGGGTCGCGCCATCGGAGAGGATCATCTGCGGCGTGGGCGACTCATAGTCCCAGCGAAACTTGCCCGGCTTGAAGGCGGCGAACTGACCGCGGCTCTCCTGCAGGTCGCCTGACCCGGCCACTTCCGAGCGCTGGGTAAAGCGCCCTTGCAGGGTGATCATGCCGTCCAGGAACGTCTGCAGCCGCGTCACCGCTTGCGGCATCGCCTGTTCCGACTCCGCCGCAAAAGTTGGCGCGCCGACCAGAAGAGCGCCGCACGCGACAGCCAGCGTCACAAATCGCTTCCACATGGCAAAAACCTCTTACACAGTAAAACATTCTAGACAAAACAGGGAGACCAGCGCGCCTTACCACAATTAATTAACCATACAAACAACTTTCTCATATCAAACAACCCACTGTTATTCTGAACAAATATTCTTTATTCGAAAACTTTACCTGAAAAAATGGTTGATGGCGCGCTTTTCGCATCCGATGGTAGTAACGGACGACGCAGTTGCGCGTGACGACAGAACAAGCCTGACGCCACAGCCGAATCGCGGCTGATAAGTATGGCACAACCGCCCGCGCAGCGCCACGCCACGTCTCCCAAGGACGGGTTTGAGCCTGGAGGACGAGATGACTTTACAAGCGATCCACACAACCCGCGAAACCGCCAGCGCCATCCCCCTGCACCCGCTGCATGTGGCCTATGATGACAAGCGCATCGCTCTGGCGATTGATTCTCTGCGCGAAGCTCTGCAAGGCGATCTGCCCATTAACGCCATCATCGACCAATTGTGCCTGTGGTTGAATCGCCACATCGCCATTGAGATGGTCGGCTACTGGAACCCCCGTCGCGGCGCCCACGTGCTGGCGTGTGACAAACGCAATTCGCCGGAAGAGGCGCAACTGGCCGATCAGGTCGCGGAAATGATGGAGGGCGCCCTGCCGCGCATGAGCCATTGGCGGCGCGACGCCTGGGTGTTCCATCTGCGCGAAGGCGCGCCCATGGACAAATTCGACCGCTTGGTGATCGTCGAACGCGGCGAGCGCCTGCCGGTGGAGTCGGCCAACACTCTGATGCGCGAAATCATGGCCGTCCTCAGCGAGCCGCTGGAGCGCGCCTGGAGCGAATCCCACCCGGCAACCAAACGCCGCGTGGCGGTCGGCTATTAACGCGCACCCCGCAGTATAAGAGTCAGTTTTGGACGCTTGGTTGCAACCGGCCAGCGCCGCCTTCGCGCTCATCGCGCTGGCGGAGATTGGCGACAAAAGCCAACTGGTCTGCCTCACGCTGGCGGCGCGGCATCGTCGCGCGCGCCCGGTCATTATCGGCGCGGTGGCCGCCTTCGCCCTGCTCAACGCGTTGGCGGCGCTGTTCGGCGCCGCCCTCTCCCACTGGATTCCCCGCCCCTGGTTATTGGCCGCCGTTGCGCTCCTGTTCGCGTGGTTTGGCGTGCAGGCGCTGCGCGAAGCGTCGCAATCCGATGACGAAGAGGAGCCCATTGCCGCCAGCGGACGCAGCGTAGCGGTTTCGGCGTTCCTGCTGATCTTTTTGGCGGAGATGGGCGACAAAACGCAACTGAGCGTGGCGGCGTTGGCGGGGATTCATCCGCCCGAGGCTGTGTGGCTGGGCGCCACGATGGCTTTGACATTCACGTCGGCGCTGGGCGCAGTGGCGGGCAAGACGGTGTTCTCGCGTTTGCCGCTGGCGTTGCTGCATCGATTGGCGGGAGGCCTGTTCCTGCTCATGGCGGCGGGAGCCCTCTGGGGCGTTTTCAACAGCCTCCCAGCATAAACGGCTCGACACTCACGCCCGAAAGCGAAAGGTGGCAAATCGCGACATTTATTGGCGCGATTTGCCGGGGTCTGGGGGCCGCGCCCCCAGCGGGTCGAGGGCGGAGCCCCGCGGGTGCAGGGCGGAGCCCTGCCGGGTTGAGGGCAGAGCCATCATGGGGTTTGGGGCAACGCCCCAAGGTTTGGCCCTTGGGAGCTCGAGGGCAAAGCCCTCGATATCTTTCACCTTCCAAAACCAACACCAAAAAATTTCAATCCAGCGACATCAACTCACCCCGCCGCCCAGACAAAGATCCCCACGCCCAGCGCCAGGCGATAGATCACAAACGGCAGCATGCTCTGCCGCTTGAGCCAGCCCAACAGCCAGTGAATCACCGCCAACGCACACACCGCCGAGACCACAAAGCCAAACGCCAGCAGGGAGAGATCCATCATCCCCGCTTCGCCGCTGATGATGTCCTTCAGGTCCAGCAGCGCCACCAGCAGCCCCACCGGAATCGCCATCAGGAAGGAGAAGCGCGCCGCATCCTCCCGCGTCAACCCCACCGCCAACCCGGCGGTCATGGTGATACCCGAACGCGACGTGCCGGGGATCAGCGCAATGGCCTGCGCCACGCCCATGATCGCCACATCGCGCCAGCCGATGCTCTCCCAGCCGCGTAGATGCTTGGCGGCGCGATCGGCCCACCACAGCAGCAGTCCGAACACGATGGAGGTGGTTGCAATCACCAGCGGATCGCGCGCCACCGTGGCCACCCAATCCTTCAGCAGCAGGCCCGCCACCCCCACCGGGATGGTCGCCCCGGCCAGCAGCAGCACCAGACGCCCATCGGGGTCGGCGCGCCCGGAGGCGGTGAAGATCAGCAGGCTTCCGCGCAGCATGCGCGCCACCTCGTGGCGAAAATAGAGCATCACCGCCGCCAACGTGCCGGTATTCACCGCAATATCAAACGTCAGCCCCTGATCCTTCCAGCCCATCACATGGGGCATCAGAATCAAATGGCCAGAGGAGCTGATGGGCAGAAACTCGGTGACTCCCTGCACCAGCGCCAGCAGCGCGGCATTGATCCAATCCATACAGCCCTCTATTCTGTTGTCAGATATAGGCGCTTGAAACCAGAATGACGCAAACTCAGAATGCTCAATGTTTGCGTGACACAGGCCCGGCTTGCGCTGACTATTGGCCGCCGACCAGTCGGCGGCGGGGTCTGGGGGCCGCGCCCCCAGCGGGTGTGGGCGGACCCACGATTCGGCAGGATTGCCGAATCGGACTCGCGATAGCGAGCCCGAAGGGTGAGGGCCATGGATGGCCCGAATCACGGTTTATCTTTTGATCTTGGGAGCTCGAGGGCAAAGCCCTCGATATCTTTCATTTTCAAAATCGCCAATGTCCAATTTTGAATTCGACTGAGTATAGTGTTGTTCCCACCAGAATTCAGCAGGAGTAACCCATGTCCGCCATGCAATTCAAAGTCTCCGGCATGAGCTGCCAGCACTGCGTCGGCGCAGTGGAGAAAGCCCTCGACGCCCTCGACGCCGTGGAAGAGGTGAACATCGATCTGGAAGCCGCCACCGTCACCGTGGAGGGCGACGACTCCGCCCGCGACGCCATCGCCCAAGCCATCACCGATGCCGGGTATCCGGTGCAGGGGTAAGCTTGTCCAGCGCGGCGTTCTGTGTGATGGGATGATGAAAGATATTGGGGCTTTGCCCCAAACCCCACCAGGGCGCCGCCTTGGCCCCGCACACAGCGAACTCTCTCATCTTGCTCAACATGTTTGGGTGATGAAAGATATTGGGGCTCCGCCCCAAACCCCGGCAGGGCTTTGCCCTGCACCCACCAGGGCGCCGCCCTGGACCCGCACACCTGGAAATTTTCTTAACTTGCTCAGCATGTGTGGGCGATAAAAGATATTGGGGCTCCGCCCCAAACCCCGGCAGGGCTTTGCCCTGCACCCACCAGGGCGCCGCCCTGGACCCGCCAGGAGGCCAGCCTCCTGGACCTCTTGGACCACCGGCTGCCGCGCTTCACCCGCACCTCCCACCATCGGCCATACTCCCTGCCTTCGATGGACTCTGCGCGTCTAGCGAACGGGCTGATGGTGCAATTCCCACTCCAATCCGCCCGGATACTCCACCCGAGTCAATGTCAGCCCCCCGCCGGGGCCGTCGGCCCCGCTTGCGTGCGATCCCCCGCCGCCAACACCTCAGCAAATCGCTCAGACGTCCACTCGCCGCGCCCCACCAGCGCCAACGAACCAACGATATTGCGCACCATATGATGCAAAAAGGCGTTGGCCCCAATGCGCAGATGAATCTCCTCCCCCGCCTGGCTCACTTCAGCAAGGGACAGAATCTTCACCGGGTCGTCAGCCTGACACGCCGCCGCGCGGAATGCGGAGAAGTCGCGCTTGCCCAGCAGATGCTCGGCTGCAGCGTTCATCGCCGCCACATCCAGCGGCTTGGGGTGGTGCCAGATGTGATTGTGCAGCAGCGCCGGATAGGTAAAGCGCGTATGGATGCGGTAGAGGTATTCGCGGTAGTAGGCGTGAAAACGGCTATGGAAATCGTCGTCCGCCGCCATGCAGGAGCGAATGGTCAGAGTGTGGGGGGTGTTGACGTTGAGCGCCTGACGAAACGCGCCGGGCAGACGCGCGCGCGGTGAGTCGAAATGGGCCACCTGCCCGCTGGCATGGACTCCGGCGTCGGTGCGCCCGGCCCCGTGCAGGGTCACCGGGCCGCCGCACAGCGGCTCCAGCGCCTCTTCGATGGCCTGTTGCACCGACGCCTGCCCCTTCTGCCGCTGCCAACCATGAAAGGCGGCGCCGTCATACTCCACCAACAATCGATATCGGGGCACAGCCGCGCCTTATCACAATCAGGAGGTTAGAACGAACAAGGGGTAAGAACGAACAGGGGGTGAGAATGGGAAAAGCCCGCACTTGATGCGCGGGCTTTGATAATCCCTCAACCGGCGTAACCGGTGAATTACTCTTCCGCAGCCTTGGCCGCAGCAGCCGCTTTGGCGGCCTTGGCGGCGGCCACCTTGGCCTTGACGGCGGCGATCTTGGCGGCCTTGTCATCGGCGGCGGCGTCGCCCGCTGGCGCGGCTTCCGCAGCCGGGGCGGCTTCGCCATTGGCGGCGGCCTCTTTGGCCTTCTTGGCGGCGGCGGCTTTGGCCTTGATGGCGGCGATCTTATCGGCCTTGGACTGCTCGGCCACAGAACCGCCTTCGGCGGCTTTGGCGGGCGCGGGCTTCTTGGCCGGGCGCTCCTTTTTCTTCGGCTTGCCCACCGCCGGACGGTAGATCTCCACCCGGTCGCCCTCTGACAGCACTTGGTCAAGCTGCGCCAATTTGCTATAAACGCCTATCTTGTTGACCTCCAGATCGATCTGCGGGAACTTGTCCAGGACGCCCGATTTGCGAATCGCCTCCTCGCAGGTGCTGCCTTCGGGCACTTCGAACTCCAGAAGCAGCTGTTTTTGGGCTTCGGCATAGGTCACGGCGACGCGCATGGGTCTCTCCCGTTCTCGCTGAAAGAGCGTCTTCAGGTCAAACTTAAGCGTTCCAAGGCAAGATGCCTGAACGCGCAAATTTAGGAATATAACCGCCTGCGCCGAGTGACGCAAGGCCGTCGCGCATCGGGCGCGACGCGCGGCGCGGCGGCGGTCGGATGGAAACAGCATGAAAATCTATGCGGTGTACAATCTCAAAGGAGGCGTGGGCAAGACCACCACAGCGGTGAATCTGGCCTGGCTCTCGGCCCAGGAGGGCGCGCGCACGCTGCTGTGGGATCTCGACCCCCAGGGCAGCAGCAGCTACTACATGTGCGTCAGCCCCAAGGTCAAGGGCGGCCTCAAAGGGCTGATCCGGCGCAAACACGATCTGGACGACCTGCTGCGCATGAGCGGCTACGCCAACCTCGACGTGCTGCCGGCGGACCTCTCCTATCGCAATCTGGACATCCACCTGCACCACGCCAAGCACGGCGAGGAGGCGCTGCTGCGCATTCTCAAGCCGCTGCGGCAATCCTACGACCGGGTGATTCTGGACTGCCCTCCGGGCCTGTCGGCGCTGGCGGAAAACATCTTCCGCATGTCCGACGCCCTGACCCTGCCCATGATCCCCACCACGCTGTCGCTCAAGGCGTATAACCGGTTGATCGAATTCCTCAACCAAAAGCGCAGCGAAAAGCTCAAAGTGTTGCCGTTCTTCAATCAGGTCAGCGCCGCCAAGCCGATCCACAAGGTGGTGAGCCGCACCGTGCCGCTTAAACACCCGGCGTTCTTGAAGGCAACCATCCCCGACTCCAACCTCATCGAGGCCATGGGCATGAAGCGCGCGCCGCTGCTGGCCTATGCGCCCACCTCCGAAGAGGCGCAGGCGTACCGCAATCTGTGGAGCGCCATCCTCGCCCGCACCGATCCGGACAGTGTGGATGAGCGCGGCAAGTTCCGTCGCTTCCGCATCGATGAGAGCAAGAAAAAAAAGAAGAAGTGAGCGAAGCGCACAGCCCGCGGAATCCCCGGGCTGTGCGCTATACAGCGTTCGCTAAGAACTCAGCGGAACAGATCGGTGGAGAGGTAGCGGTCGCCGCGATCGGGCAGGATCACCACGATGGTGGCCTGTTGATCAGCGGGAATGGTGGCCGCCAGCTTCAACGCCGCCGCCACCGCGCCGCCTGCGGACTGACCGCAAAACACGCCCTCCTCTTTGGCCAGACGTCGGGTGACCTCATTGGCTTCGGCGTCGCCCACCGAGAGGATCTCATCCACCCACTCCCGTTCGTAGATCTTGGGCAGGTAGGCTTCCGGCCAACGGCGAATGCCAGCGATTTTGGCCCCCTCTTCCGGGTGCACCCCCACCACGCGAATCTTGGGATTGAACGCCTTGAGCGCGCGGGATGTGCCCATAATGGTGCCGGTGGTGCCCATGGCGCTGACGAAGTGGGTCACCTCGCCTTCGGTGTCGCGCCAGATCTCCGGGCCGGTGCCATGGAAGTGGGCGCGCCAGTTATCCGGGTTGGAGAACTGGTCGAAGTTGATGCCGCGCCCTTCGGCCACCATCTGCCGACACAGATCGATGGAGCCCTCCATGCTCTGCCCTTCGGGGGTGAGCACGATCTCGGCGCCGTAAGCGGACATGGAGGCGCGGCGCTCGATGGTCATGCTCTCGGGCATGATCAGCGTCATAGGGTAGCCCAGGCGCGCGGCGATCATGGCCAGGGCGATGCCGGTGTTGCCGCTGGTGGCTTCGATAATGCGCGTGCCTGGGGTCAGTTCGCCGCGGCGGATGGCGCCTTGAAACATGCTCAGGGCGGCGCGATCCTTGACGGATCCGGCAGGGTTGTTGCCCTCCAGTTTGGCCAGCAGGCGCACATGAGGGAACGGCTTACCCAGTTTGTCCAAATCCGCCAACGGGGTGTTGCCAACCAGAAACTCCAGCTTTGCCATCAACATGCTCCTTGAGCGCACAATCCAAATAAAGGCGCAGGATACCCCGGCTGGAAGTTGTCGGCCACCTGTTTTTTGTAGAAACCCTCCTCATTTCCATTGAACAGACGTCTTGGAAAATTCAATGAACAGTGAAGTAGCGTTAAAAGAGCGCGGTCTGCGCGTGGTCAGTCTGACCGTGGCCACGGGCCTGAACTATGCCTTCGCCGTAGCCCCAGGAGAGACTCTGGCGGTGATGGGCCCTTCCGGCAGCGGCAAGAGCCTGCTGCTGCGCGCCATCGCCGATCTCGACCCTCACGATGGCGATATTCATCTGCACGCCGACGCCCAGCAGGGCATCGCCGCCCATCTGTGGCGGCGGCAGGTGGGCTACCTGCCGGCCGAATCAGCATGGTGGGACGACACCGTGGGCGCGCACTTGCCGGAGAATCTGGATGCGACAGCCCTGAAGGGGTGGCTACAGGCGCTCAAACTCTCAGAAGAGTGCCTGGAGTGGCGCGTGGATCGCCTCTCCAGCGGCGAGAAGCAGCGTCTTTCGCTATTGCGTCTGTTGGCTGGGTCGCCTGGCGCGCTGCTGTTGGACGAGCCCACCGCCAACCTCGACCCGGAGACCACCGAGCAGGTGGAGAAGCTGCTGCTGGCGCGCATTGAAGAGGATGATTTGCCCGCCATCTGGGTCACGCACCATGAGGCCCAGGCCAAACGGGTGGCCAAGCGTATGCTGCGCATCACCAAAGAGAAGCAGGTTGAGGAGGTGACGCTGTGAACGATCCAACGCAACTGGTGGGCTGGCCGGATCTGGCCATTGCGGCGCTGCTGGTGGTCGCATTGGCGGGATTCTCCTGGCTGCAGAATCTACAATTGGGGTCACGAGTACTCATCGCCTCCACCCGCACGGTGGTTCAACTGAGTCTGATCGGTCTGGTGTTGCAGACGCTGTTTGCTCAGACCCATCCGGGCTGGGTGGCGCTGATGGGCTCCATCATGCTGCTCATCGCCGGACGCGAGGCGTCAGCGCGGCAGAAGCGGCGTCTGCGCGGCATTTGGGGCTACGGCGTAGGCTTGGTCTCCATGTTCCTCTCCTCGGTGGCGATCACGGTGTTGGCGCTGATCGTGATCGTGCGCGCCGACCCGTGGCACACGCCACAGATCGCCATTCCGCTGTTGGGGATGATGCTGGGCAACACCATGAACGGCGTCGCCCTGGGGCTGTCGCGCATCACTGAAGAGGCGTGGCGGCGCCGGGCGGAGATCGAAGCGCGTTTGTGCCTGGGCATGGATTGGCGCGCGGCGATTCTGCCTATGCGCCGGGAGGCGGTGCGCAGCGCCATGATCCCTATTCTCAATACTTTGTCGGCGGCGGGTTTGGTGACGTTGCCGGGCATGATGACCGGCCAGATTTTGGGTGGGGCGGACCCGATGACGGCGGTGCGTTATCAGATTCTGATCATGTTCATGATTGCGGCGGGGGTGGGATTTGGCGCGTTTGCGGCGGTGGGGCTGGGGGCGCGCAGACTGTTCGACAACCGCAGCCGACTGCGGCTGGAGCGCCTGCACGCGCCCAAGTAGGCAAAGGAACGGGCGGCAAGATGGCGGGCCGATGGAAGCAGTGAGCGGGCGGAGCGCAAAAGCGTGTGGTCCATGAGGCCCAGGAGGCTGGCCTCCTGGCGGGTCCAGGGCGGCGCCCTGGCGGGGTTTGGGGCAGCGCCCCAATATCTTTCATCTTTATGCCGTTTCCCCATGCAAAAACGCCGAGCCGGAACCCAGCATCAAGAGAAGTAAAGCCCACCAAGCCAGCACGGAGGCAAACGGGGAAACGGCGGTGAGCAGGCGCACGGCGCCGTCGTCCGCAGGACGGCGAATGCCGTAGGCCGCAGACCGGAACAGGGCGCCAATGTGTGCGGGAAAGAGTCAGAAAAACAGAGCGTCAGAGAGGAAAAGCGTCAGAACATTGGGAAAGAGCGCAAACCCAGCAACTCAGCCCCAAGCCTCAGACAGTTTCAATCGCTTTTTTTTAGCGGGAAAGAGTCGGAAATTGCGGACTTTCTTATAGACCCCTGCGCCGGGCACGCCCCAGATTTTGAAGAAGGCGTAGACCGCCACCGCCGCCACGCCCGCCACATAGAGCCAACCGCCGGTGAGCAGCAGCACCACCCCCAGCCCCAACAGCGCGCCCCAGAAGAGATTCTGAAACAGCCGTCCCACGCGGGCCAGATCCGGACGGATCATCACCAGCGACACCCCGGCCAGGAACGCCCCCGGCAGGTAGTCTCCCCACCAGAACATGCCGCTGGCCACCAGAGCCAGCAACACGGCCAGTATGCGCCGGGTATTGTCCCAACTGCGCTTGAACATGTGATTAACCCATCCCTGAGTTTATAGAGCCACGAGCATTCAAAAGTGAACATTTGGGCGCTGGAAGATATCGAGGGCTCCGCCCTCGAGCTCCCAAAGACCAAACCGTGGGCTCCGCCCATTGATTGTTGATACGGCTTCGCCTGTGGCGCTGGGGGCGCGGACCCCAGACCCCGCCGCCGACCAGTCGACGGCCAATAGTCAGCGCAAGCCGACCTACATCATGCAAACATTTCACGCTCTGTGCAGATTTGGTTTCGCATGGGGATATGCCCAGTATGCCCGAAGCTTGGCGCAAAAAAAAAGCCCCGGCCAGTGCGCCGGGGCTTTTTTATCCTCTGGCTGCGTCCCACACAAGACTTACAAGATCAGGGCCACAATCATCAACGCGACGATATTGACGATCTTGATCATCGGATTGACCGCCGGTCCAGCGGTGTCCTTATAGGGGTCGCCCACGGTGTCGCCAGTCACCGACGCTTTGTGCGCCTCGGAACCCTTGCCGCCATGATTACCATCCTCAATGTACTTCTTGGCGTTGTCCCAAGCGCCGCCGCCCACCGTCATGGAGACCGCCACGAAAATGCCAGTGACGATCACCCCCATCAACATGCCGCCCAGCGCCACCGGCCCCAACGCGAAACCAATCAGCAGCGGCGCGCCAATGGGCAACAGCGACGGCATGATCATTTCACGAATCGCCGCCACAGTGAGCAGATCCACTGCGCGGTCATACTGCGGCTTGCCGGTTCCCTCCAGAATGCCGGGGATCTCGCGGAACTGCCGCCGCACCTCCTCCACCACCGCCCCGGCGGCGCGGCCCACCGACTCCATGCTCATGGCGGCGAACAGATAGGGCAACATGCCGCCCAGGAACAGACCGATGATCACCTCATGTTCTGACAGGTCAAAGCTCAACGGCTCGCCCAGCACATGCTGCACCTCGTGGGTGAAATCAGCGAACAGCACCAGCGACGCCAACCCCGCCGAACCGATGGCATACCCCTTGGTCACCGCCTTGGTGGTGTTGCCTACCGCGTCCAGCGGATCGGTGATATTGCGGATTTCAGCAGGCAGCTCGGCCATCTCCGCGATGCCGCCAGCGTTATCGGTGATGGGGCCGTAGGCGTCCAGCGCAACGATGATGCCGGTCATGGAGAGCATGGCCACCGCCGCGATGGAGACCCCATAGAGCCCGGCGAAGGCGTAGGAGAGGGCAATGGCCAGACACACGGAGATCACCGTGGCCGCCGTGGACTGCATGGAGATGGCCAGACCAGCGATGATGTTGGTGGCGTGACCGGTCTCCGAAGCCTTGGCGATGATGCGCACCGGCCCATATTCGGTGCCGGTGTAGTACTCGGTGATGTAGACCAGGGCGGCGGTCAGGGCGATGCCGATAAGCGCGGAGACGTAAAGCGCGCCCACGCCGATGCCCAGAGGATTGTCCGACATCAACCACCAGGTGATGGGGAAGAACAGCATGGCCGAGACTAGCGCCGCCCATTTGAGACCTTTGTAGAGCGCGCCCATGACGTTGGTTTCGCCGGGCTGGGCGTGCACAAAACCGATGCCGATGATGGAGGAGAGAATGGAGGCCCCGCCCAGCGCCAATGGGTAGATCAGCGCGTTGCCGAAACCGGCCATCTCCAACGACGCCAGCAGCACCGCCGCCACCACCGTCACCGCATAGGTTTCGAACAGGTCGGCGGCCATGCCGGCGCAGTCGCCCACATTGTCGCCCACATTGTCGGCGATCACCGCCGGATTGCGCGGGTCATCCTCAGGAATGCCCGCCTCCACCTTGCCCACCAGATCGGCGCCCACATCGGCGCCCTTGGTGAAGATGCCGCCGCCCAGACGCGCAAAGATGGAGATCAGCGAGCCGCCAAAGGCCAGCCCCACCAAGGGCCGCAGCACCACATTGGTCTCCAGCCCCGGGAACGACGACAGCAGCACCGCCACCATCCCCGCTACGCCGAGAAGGCCCAACCCCACCACCAACATGCCGGTGATGGCGCCGCCCTTGAAGGCCACCTGCAAGGCGCTATCAATGCCGTTTCGGGCCGCCTCGGCGGTGCGCACATTGGCTTTGACCGAGATGCTCATGCCGAAAAATCCGGCCAAACCTGAAAGGATCGCGCCCACAGCAAAGCCAATCGCCGTGGGAATATCCAAGGTCACCAGAATCACCAGACACAGCGCCAGCCCCACATAGGCTATGGTCTGATACTGCCGCTTCATATAGGCGCGCGCGCCCTCTTCCACCGCACCGGCGATCTGCTGCATGCGCGCATTGCCCGCGCTCAAGCCCAAAATCCAACTTCGTTCACGAAACGCCCAGACCACAGCGGCTACGCCGCATGCCAACGAGAGGAAAAGCGCAAACCCACTGTAACTGACCATCCCCATCTCCCTATCGCAACCGGTCGCCCGCTCTTGGGACGCACGGCACACGCCGAAGACCCCTCCCCGGCTCTCCAAAAGCACTGCGCGCGCAACGCGACGGAATTTCCGTCGGCGAATCGCCGCGCAATGCGCCCTCAACGATGATGGAACGATGTCTGTATTGAAGCCTGCTTTTTCCCCTCAAATCAAGCCAAAAAGCGCTCAAAAATACTGATTTACGCCGCCGTCTCCGTGGTGGAGGCGCGCGCGCGTCCGCACCCCAGCGTCAAGCACAAATCGCGCGATACGCGAGCCAGATCCTGATCCCCGTTGACGGTATGAAACACGCCCTGGCGGCGGTAGTACTCAATGAGCGGTTCGGTCTCCTGATGATAGACGACAATGCGTTGCTTGACCGTGTGTTCATTATCATCGGCGCGCCGCTTGAGCGGACCGCCGCACTTTTCACACCGATCCGCAAAATGGCTCGGCTTGAACTCGTCGTGATACCCCTCGCCACACAGCGTGCACGTGCTGCGTCCGACGATGCGCCGCACCAGGGAGCGATCCGGCACCGCGATGGCGACCACGTAATCCACCTGCTGATCACGCTCGCGCAGCATGGCGTCGAGCATCTTCGCCTGCGCCACAGTGCGCGGATAGCCGTCGAGCAGGTAACCTTTCTCACAATCCTCCTTGCCGGTGCGTTGCGCCACAATCCGCGTGATCATGGCGTCATCCACCAGTTGCCCGGTGACCATGGCGCGTTTGATCTCCGCCCCCTCCGGAGACTCCGATTTAACCACCTCACGCAGCATGTCGCCGGTGGAGAGATGGGCGAGTCCAAAACGCTCGCAAACCAGACGCGCCTGCGTTCCCTTGCCTGCGCCGGGAGGACCTAACAGTATGATCCGCATGGCTGTTTGCCTTTCGTACAAGCCGCCACAAGTATTTTTTATTGTTAGATAGCGCAATTGAATAATCTCACACTTTGGCGGCGTCACAAAGCGAGATCGTCATGCATGGAATTGGCTATAGTCTCGATTTACCAAAGAAAGAAGAATTTTTGGCAACGCAAGAGGGCGTTTATGCGCATTTGTGCGAATTCTGTATATCGACAGCACGACGCGCCCAAGACGGAGCCGCGCCATCCCTCTTCGTGAAGAGCGCCTCAAACAGGATGCCGACATGCGGCCTGCGCCGCCCACTGCAAAAATCGCTGAACGATGATTTTTCTACAGGAAAACCTGACATGGCCCCGGCCAACTGTGGTATGAATTGATTGCGAATTGTATTCAACACGATGCGCGCGTTTTTTCGATCCCATGGGATCGTGCGCATCATGAAGGCCTATGGCGCCAGAACACTCTTTCTTAAGAACGATTTGCGGGGGTTCCTGATGGGTGAGCAGTCCAAATATCGTCTGATTACGCGCAGCGACTTCGATGGCCTGGTCTGCGCCATGCTGCTGCGTGAAAAAGAGCTCATTGATGACATTCTCTTTGTTCACCCCAAGGATATGCAGGATGGCAAGATTCCGGTCTCCGACCGCGATATCACCACCAACCTCCCCTACGTGCCCGGCGTGCATCTGGCGTTCGACCACCACCACAGTGAAGCGGTGCGTATGGAGAATCGGCCGGAGAATCACATTCTGGTGGCCGATGCGCCGTCGGCCTCGCGGGTTGTGTACGACTACTACGGCGGCGCCGAGACCTTCCACAATGTGGACCCGGAGTTGATGGCGGCGGTGGACCAGGCGGACACCGCCCAGTTCACCGATGAGGAGATCTTCGAGCCCACCGGCTGGGCGTTGATGAACTTCATCATGGACCCGCGCACCGGCCTGGGTCGCTTCAAGGAGTTCACCGTCTCCAATTATGATCTGATGATGGAGTTGATCGACTACTGCCGCAATCACAGCGTGGAGGAGGTATTGGCCCTGCCCCACGTCAAGGAGCGGGTCGATCTCTACTTCGAACAGGAGTACTACTTCAAGACCCAGATCCAGGCCCGCGGCGAAGTGCACGACAACCTCATCGTGCTGGACTTCCGCAATGAAGAGGTGCTCTACGCAGGCAACCGCTTCATGGTCTATGCGCTGTTCCCACAGTGCAACATCTCCATGCACATCCACTGGGGCAAGGATCGTCAGAACATCGAGTTCGCCATCGGCAAATCGATCTTCGACCGCTCCTCCAAAACCAACGTCGGCGAACTCTGCTTGCAGTTCGGCGGCGGCGGCCACGAAGCGGCGGGCACCTGTCAGGTGGACGTGTTCGACGCCCACAAGGTGAAAAAGAGTTGATCGCCCGCATCACCGCCGACGGCTGATCCGGCGCATCTCAAGCCCCAATAAAAAAACGCCCTGAGCCTGCGCTCGGGGCGTTTTTTTTATTGGGTGTCGCGTCAGAGCCTCTGTGCGGCGCTTACTTCTCGCTCATAACGATGACATCGCTGCAGGGAGCTTCCGGCGCAGACAGACGCTTTTTGTGCAGTTGAATCACCGGATCATCCGGGTAGAGTTCGGCCAGTTCATTGATGCTGGCGCGGCCCTTCTCATCACCCTGTTTGAGCAGTTGATAGGCGGCCATATAGCGCTGCACGCGCTCGCTGGCCAGGGTCTCGGCGCTCATGGGCTCGTAGGCGTAGATCGCTTCGGACTTACCCTTGAGCACCAATCCGGCCACCGGACGCCCCACAAAATCGTCGCCGCACAGCTCCACCGTGGAGTGGGCCACACACATGTTGGTGCCCAAATGCTTGTTGACGCTCTCCAGACGCGCGGCGGTGTTGATGGGGTCGCCCAGGGCGCGATAATCAAACATGGTCTCGCCGCCGAAGTTGCCCACCATCACCACGCCGGTGTTGACGCCGATGCGGGTTTTGCCGAAGTTGACCCCCAACGCCTGCTGCTCAGCGGAGAATTTGCGCCCGAACACGTCCATCTCCAGGGCGCAAGCGATGGCGCGTTTGGCGTGATCCTCCTGCTCCACCGGCGCGGAGAAGATGATCGCCACCGCATCGCCGACGATGCGGTCCAGGGTGCCGTCATGGGCGAAGGCGATCTTGACCATCTCATCCAGGTAGACGTTGAGCAGATCCACCATCTCCTTGGCGTCGTTCTTCTCCATCAGGGTGGTAAAGCCGGCCAGGTCGGTCATCACAAAGCTGCACACCCGCTCCTCGCCGCCGATCTGCAGCAGGTCGGGGTGCTCCACCAGATGCTTCACCAGGTTGGGCGACACATAGGCGGAGAAGGCGTCCTGAATCCACTTCTGCTCGCGCTCGGATTGCAGATATTTGGGGCCGATGTAGGCGGCGAACATGAGCAGCACCGCCAGAGTGGGGAACAGCGGGTCCACCAGCACCGCGCCCTGGGAGAAGGCATACCACGCGCCATACCACGCCGCGCCAGCGGCGACGACCCCCACCATGGCCGAAGCCACGGCGTTGAGCCCGCGCAGCAGCACCACCAGCACCACCCACATGACGATGAGGAAGATCACCACCGCGCCGTTGATCCACGCCGGACGCTCCAGATAGGCGCCGGAGAGCACCTGCTCGGCGATCTGCGCATGCACCTCCACCCCGGGGATGATGCCGAAGGGGCCATAACGCAGATCCAGCAACCCTTTGGCCGAGGTGCCGATAAATACGATGTGTCCCGTCAGCTTGGTGGGGTCGGCGGTTCCATCCAGCACTTTGGCGGCGGAGACATAACGCTGTTTGGTGGGCTTGGTGTGGTGCAGCCAGATCTCGCCGTTGCCATCGGTGGGCACGGCAAAGGTGGTGTTGGGGAAGATCAACCCTTCAATGGAGCCGGTCTGCGCCACATCGGCGTCGCCCGCCATGGTCTGCACCATCAGATAGGGCGCGCCCAGGGCCACGCGCAACCCTTCAATCGCCAAGGAGGGGAATAGGGTCTTGCCAATCTTGGTCATCACCGGCACATGGCGGATCACGCCATCGTGGTCCGGGGAGAAGGAGAACACACCCACACCGGTGGCGCTCTTCTCAAAGATCTCCAGATTGCGCACCGCGCCGGGATAGACCCGCAGATGGTCGGTCGGCGGCGGCCCTTGGAAGACGATATTGGCGCGCGAACGCGGGGTGTCGGTGGTGGTGTCGTCGAGCATGGTGAAGCCCGCCACCACCGGCGCGCGGCCGAACGCCTGGGCCAGCGCCTCATCATGGTTGGGCAGGGTTTTCAGTTGATCGCGCAACGCCTTGGGGGCGTTCCAAGTGTTGGCGATGATGTCCGGCGAGGTGCGATCCTTCTCGGCGAACACGAAGTCGAACACAATGGAGGCGGCGCCGTAGCGCTCATTGAGTTGATCCACCAACTTGGCCACCAGGGTGCGCGGCCAGGGCCACTGCCCCAACTGAGCCAGACTCGCCTCATCCACATCGACGATGCGCACCGGCAGGTCGGTTTGATACTCCCGCGGCTTCCAGCGCTGGAACATATCGAAGGAGACATTGCGCAAGGTGGCGCGGAACGCCGGATCCACCGCTTCCACATAGATGGCTCCCAGCATCACCGCCAGGGAGAGCCACAGGTGCATATATTTGACAAGTTGGTCCCACAGACCGCTCTTGCCCCGACGTCCGCCACCCTTATTACTTTGCATCAACGCCCCTCCGCACGCAGGAATTCCGTGCGCACATTGAAGCGCAAATTACTCCTGGGAACAACCATTCCCATATCGCAGACTCACTCCGATGCGCCGGAATCCTTGAATTTGCAGGTCAGCGTCACCTCCATGGGATCCTCGGTGCGCTTGGCTTTAAAACCGCTTTTTTCCAACACATGCAGCATAGGCGCGTTGTCCGAGCGCACATAAGCAACCAGCTTTTTCAAGCCGCGCTTCTGCGCAATCTCTTTCAGATGCTCCAGCAGAATGCCGCCCAGCCCCTGCCCGCGCTTGGTCTCGTGGGTAACGAAGGCGACCTCGCCGGACTGATCCTCCTCCAGATAGTAGTAGCGTCCCACCGCCTGGATGATTTCGTTGGGGCCGCTGCGCGTGACCACGCACAACGCCGGATCGCGCGACTGGTCCACGCTCACCAGGGCGTGGGCCTTCTCGCGGGAGAGTTGTTCCGGCGTGTAGCGATAGCGCTGCTGTAGCGTCTCCGGCGTGTGGGAGTAGAAGAACTCCTGGATCAGGCGCTCGTCGGCGGGGCGCAGCGGACGCAGGAAGTAGTCCTTGTTGCCCTTGACGTTCAGGCGCACCATATCCAGATCGCCCATATCCTTGATTTTGCTAGGCTGCTCATCCTGATAGTGGGGCACATAGAAGTGTTCGCGCACGCGCTCAAGGAGCCAGTCGCGGAAGTCCGGGTGGGCCACCTGAATCAACTCCAGGGCGCGCTCGCGCACGCTCTTGCCGCGCAGGGTGGCGATGCCGTATTCGGTCACCACGTAATGCACGTCCCCGCGCGAGGTCACCACGCCGGAGCCCTCGGTGATGAACGGCACGATTTTGGACACCGCGCCATTCATGGCGGTGGAGGGCAGCGCAATGATGGGGCGCCCGCCGCGGGAGAGCGAGGCGCCGCGAATGAAGTCCACCTGGCCGCCGATGCCGCTGTAGAAGCGCGTGCCCACCGAGTCCGACACCACCTGACCGGTGAGATCCACCTCAATGGCGCTGTTGATGGAGACGTGGTGGTCGTTCTTGCGGATCACCGCCGGATTGTTCACATACTCGGAGGGGTGGAACTCCACATGGGGGTTCTCGTGTACGAAGTCATACAGCTTCTGCGAGCCCATGGCGAAGGAGGTGACGATCTTGCCCCGGTGCACGCTCTTGCGGCTGTTGTTGATATTGCCGTTCATGAACAGGTCAATGACGCCGTCGCTGAACATCTCGGTGTGGATGCCCAGGTCGTTGTGCTTGGTCAGGTTGGCCAGCACCGCGTCGGGGATTTTGCCAATGCCCATCTGCAGGCAGGCGCCGTCATTGATCAGCAGCGAGACGTAGCGGCCGATTCGCTGGGTGACGTCATCCATCACCGCCGGCATCAACTGCGGCACCGGCGCCTCGATCTCCATGGCCGCGTCGATCTCATTCACATGAATGAAGCTCTGGCCGAAGGTGCGCGGCATGTTGGGGTTGATCTGCGCAATCACGAAATCCGCCGTGCGCACCGCCGCCACGGCGATGTCCACCCCCACCCCCAGCGAGCAGTAGCCATAGGGGTCGGGCGGCGAGACCATCACAAACGCCACGTCGATGGGCAGCACGCCATCGTAGAACAGCGACGGAATCTCCGACAGGAAGCACGGTGTGTAGTCCGCATGGCCGCTGCACACCGCCTCGCGCGGGCCGCGCCCCAGAAACAGCGCGTTGACCTTCAGATGGGGCTCGTACTGCGGCTCCACCCAGGGGGTTTCGCCCAAGGTCAGCAGGTGGGTGGCCTGCAGATCATGAAACTGATCCACATAGGGCAGGAAGCGTTTGATCAACTCCAGCGGAACGGCGGCGTTGGAGCCAAAGAAGATCCGGTCGCCTGACTTGACGTACTGCTTCCAGGCCTTCTTGTCCATCGAATCGTAGAGTTTCACCGAAAACCTCCGTGAGCGGCGCTGATGGCGGGGAAATTCCGCCTGTGCGAATGGGTGCGATTCTTGACCGGGAAAAGCGCTGCGTCAAGCGGCCTTGCGACATGATTTTCCGACAGATAAGCCATTAATTTTATGAATGTTCGATAATCCTAATACAGCCGCGAACAGATCCCGCCTTTTCCCTGCTGCAGCGCACAGACCGACTTCTACGCGTTATCAAATTGTTATCATTCTCCCGTTGGGCTAAAGTATGCCTCGGACGCTGTGCGCGGTGGAGAATCCCGCTCAACGATCCTGCGGCGTCGCGGTGAAATCCCAGTGAAAGCGTTGTCAGAGGATTCACACAATCTTCAAGTGCGCCACACGCCCGCCAGGCGTCGGCCCGCCAAGCGCTGGAATGAGGAGAGCATCCATGGGGGGATTGAGATCCATTTGGCGATTCCTGCGCAGACCCAGCGCCGCCACCCCCATGGGGATTCTGCTGGGAGTGGGCGCGGTGGTGGGGTTCATCGCCTTTGGCCTATTGCAGTGGGGCATGGCGCGCACCAATGCGCTGCCGTTTTGCGTCTCCTGCCACTCCATGACCTTCCCTTACGCCGAGTACAAGCAGTCGCCCCACTATCGCAATCCTTCGGGGGCGCGCGCCGAATGTTCCGATTGTCATGTTCCCCACGACAAGGATTTTGACGGCTGGGTGGACAAACTCACCGCCAAGGTGCTGGCCGCCAAGGACGTCTACCACGAGATACTCGGCTCCATCGACAGCCGCGAGAAGTTCGAAGCCAAGCGCTGGGTCATGGCCAACCGCGTGTGGGACAAAATGAAGCGCCGCGACTCCGCCGAATGTCGCCACTGCCATGCGTGGGACGCCATGCTGTTTGCCGAGCAGGATCGTCTGGCCAGCCGCCGCCACCGCCGCGCCATGGAAGAGGGCGAAACCTGTATCGATTGCCATAAGGGCATCGCCCACGAAGAGCCCGAGGAGCCCGAGGAGCCCGAAAAGCCGTGACTTTTCGCCCTGCGCCAGCTTCCGCCACACCCCGACCCCTAACGAGCCGCCCCATGTTGAAACAGATGAACAACGCCCTGCGGATCCTAATCACGGCCCTGCTGCTGGGCGGCTGCAGCGGCGATGCCCCGACGGATAAACCGACCCTGGGTCAGCCCGCCCCCGAGGCAGTGATGCAGACGTTGGATGATCGCCGCGTCACCCTCGCCGAGCAGAAAGGGCGCGTGACCCTGCTGGCGTTCTGGCTCGGCGGCTGCGGGCCGTGCCTGGCGGAGTTGCCGCGCCTGCAGGCCATCGCCGATCATCATGGGTCGGACACGGTGCGCGTAATGGCCATCAACATGGGCGAGGCCGCCCCCATCGCACGCATCAGCGCGCAATCGCTGGTGGACCAGTTTCACCTTCGCTTCCCCATCGGCTGGGATCCTGACGGCGCCACTCTCAAACGCTGGAAGCCGTTTGTCGCCCCCACCCTCTACGTCATCGACGAGGAGGGCGCCGTCGTCCACATGCTGCTGGGCGAGAGCGAATCCGACGCCGCCCTGGCCAAGCAACTGGAGCCCTGGCTACCCACGGAGTAGCGCTGCGCAGAACCGCAACCCGCAACATTCTCCACCCATATTTTGGGTTTTTATTGGGCTTGCTGCGGCAAAACTGATATAAAATTCGTTCAGATGTCACCCTTGCGCCACGCTTGTCCCACGCGCAGAACGCTCCGTTCGTCACGAGACCCCCATGGACGCACCCGCCAACGCTGCGATTTCGCAGAATCCGTTTCTGGCCCACAAACCCTCTGACGCCCAAATCGAAGAGGTGGTGGAGCAGGCTTACGCCCTGATTGAGGATTCGCTGATCTATTATCAGGGCAAAGCAGTGGGCTGCACGGCGGCGGTGACCGACCACGTTGCGGCGGCCAACTACACCGAGTGCTTCATTCGCGACTTCTTCCCCGTCGCCCTTATCCTGCTGATGGATGGCAAGAGCGAGGTGGTGCGCAACTTCCTGCATACGGTGGCGCGCCTGTCAGCGCGGGAGAAGCAGTTCAAAGGCCACGAGATCACCCCGGGCGTGATGCCCGCCAGCTTCTCGGTGCGCATTGACGAAGCGGGCGCCGAGAGCCTCAGCCCCGACTACGGCGACCGCGCCATTGGCCGTGTGGCCCCGGTGGACTCCATGATGTGGTGGGCGATCCTGCTGGATCTCTACGTGCAGTACACCCACGACCACGGCTTCACCCAGCGCCCCAGCATTCAGGGCGCGCTGCAGCACATTCTGCATTTGAGCCTCAACACCACCTTTGAGGTGGCCCCCACCCTGCTGGCGCCCGACGGCTCCTTCATGATCGACCGCCGCATGGGAGTGGATGGCCATCCGCTGGAGATCCAGACGCTGTTCTACGGCATGCTCTGCTCGGCGGAGAAGTATCTGGCGCGCACCAGCCACACCGCCGAGGTGCTGCTGGTGGCGCATCAGCGCCGCAGCGCCCTGCTCACCTACCTGCGCATCTTCTTCTGGCTCGACGTGCGCCGCTTGAACGAGATCCACCGCTACCCCACCGAGGAGCTGGGCTCGGGCAGCGTCAACATGCTCAACATCTACCCCGCCTCCATCCCCGACTGGGTGGAGGATTGGCTTCCCGACTACTGCGGTTACTTTGTCGGCAATCTGGGCCCCGGGCGCATGGATTTCCGCTATTTCGCCCAAGGCAACCTGTTGGCGATTCTGTTCGGCGTCAGCACCCAGGATCAGACCCGCGATATTCTCAATCTGTATGAAAAACGCTGGAGCGATCTGGTGGGGGTCTCGCCGGCCAAAATCGTCTATCCGGCGGTGGATGGGCTGGCGTGGGAGCTGATCACCGGCAGCGACCCCAAGAACGTGGCCTGGAGCTACCACAACGGCGGCAACTGGCCGGTGCTGTTATGGCCGTTGGTGGCCGCCGCCCTGGAGGGGGGCCGCGAAGACTTGGCCTGGAGCGCCTTCTCGCTGGCCTGCCGCCGTCTGCAGCGGGATGGCTGGCCGGAGTATTACGACGGCAAGACCGGGCGTTTGATTGGGCGCCGCTCCAATTTCAATCAGGTATGGAGCGCCGCCGCCGCCATTCTGTCCCACAAGATGTTGGTGGAGGAGCGCCGCATCCCCTTCTGCCTGAATGTGTGAACGCACGACGCCAACGGCATGCATATCGTGCAATTTCATATACTTGCTCGAATTGAAAACTGGACACTGCGCTCGATGAGTCAAGAGACTGGGGCTTCGCCCCAGACCCCACAAGGGCTCCGCCCTTGACCCGCCAGGGCTTTGCCCTGGACCCACCAGGGGAATGATTCCCCTGGACCCCCGTTAGTTGGCTTGGTGCGCGTAAAAGGTTTACGTGCATGTTCAATTCTGGATTATAGCGAGTATATAAATAAATGGCGATTCTGAATTCGTCTGGGTAAAACAACAGGCTCTGCGCTGACGTGATGGTGGGCGCAAAGCCTGAGCGATTCAAGATATTGAGAGCGTCGCCCTCAAACTCCCGCCAGGACGCCGCAACAGACGCACGCCCTGCGCGTGCGTCTGTTGCGGCCCTCTGATTCAATGATGTTTAGTGGGGTCCGGCGTTGGCGGAATCGGCTGCGCCTTGGCGCCTTTGGGCCCCACGCCCCCCACCAGCACCGTCTGCCGCTTGCCCAGGTCGAATAGCCGCTGCGCGGTGCGCTGTACGTCGGCCAGCGTCACCGCTTCGATCTTATCGGTCCACGTATCCAGATAGTCGTGGCCGCGATGGTAGAGTTCAATCACCCCCCAGATTCCCGCCAGCGCGCCCAGGCTGTCCAGACGCAGCGGGAACGAGCCCACCAGATACTGCTTGGCCTCTTTGAGTTCGGTGGCCGTCACCCCTTTATTGCGGATCTTCGCCAACTCATCATCGATGACGTCCAGCGCCTCAATGGCGGTGGCGTTCTGGGTGCGCAGGGTGATCACCAGCGGCCCCAACCCCTCGTAGGGGATAAAGTAGGAGGAGACGCCGTAGGTCAAACCGCGCTTTTCGCGCACCTCCTCGGTCAAACGGCTGCCGAAGCCGCCGCCGCCCAGAATGTGATTGAGCACAAACAGTGGAAAATAATCGGGATCGCGGCGATTGATGCCCACCCAGCCCATTTTGATGGCGGTCTGCGGATTCTGTTTGGAGAAGAACAGCGTGGCCGCCTCCGCAGGCGGTTGCGCCAGCGTCATGGGCTGCTGGAACGGCCCCGGCTCGCGCGGCAGATCGGCAAAGTATTTCGCCACCAAAGCGCGCAGCGTCGCTTCATCGATATCCCCGGCCACCGCCAGCACCATGCCCGGCGCGCGAATCGCCTGCTGCTGGCGCGCCAGCAGATCTTCCCGGGTGATGCGCAGAATCGACTGCGGAGAGCCCTCCTCCAGTCGTCCATAGGGGTGCTGCGGGTAGAGTTGACGCGCAAACGTCTCCGCCGCCAGTTGCGACGGGTCGTTGCGGGAGCGTTTCCAGCTATCCAGACGGTCATCCACCGCCCGCTTGATGGCGTCGGGCTCATAGCGCGGGCGCAGCGCCGCATCGGCCAGCAGGGCGAAGCCCACCTCAGCGTGTTCGCTCAGGGTTTTCAGCGAGAGGGTCAGATGATCCACCCCCGCATCCCCATGCAGGCTCATGCCGTAGAAACCCAGCGCCTCATGGAACTGCGCCGAACTGCGCTCCCCGGCGCCCTCATTGGCCAACCAGGCGGTCAGATAGGCCAGCCCCTCCTTGCCCGCCGGATCCCGCGCCGAGCCCCCTTCAATCAGCAGGCGCGCCTGAATCATGGGCGCGGACTGACTGTGAATCAGCACCACCCGCAGACCCGACTCGGCGGTAAAGAAGATCGGTTTATCCGCCGCAATCGCCGCGCCGCCGCGCAACGCGCCGGTCAGGAACAGCGCCAACAGCAGGCTGAAAACCCGCAGGAGTTGCATCGCCCAGGCGCTCATCCGGGGAACTCCTCAGCGGCGCTGCGCACCTGCGCTTGCGGTTTCTGCGCTGCGGGCAGGAAGGTCCCCATGGCCATGCTCTCGGGGTTGAAGTAGCGTTTGGCCACCCGGCGCAAATCCGCCTCGGTGACCGCGCGAATGCGCTCGGGGTACTGCTCCAACCCCAGACGCCAGGGGATGCCGGAGATGGTCATGCGGCCGATCATCCAGGCGGTCTGATGGATCGAATCCTGGCCATACACATGGTCGGCCAGCAGGCGGTTCTTGGCCGCCTGAATCTCGCGCGCAGCGATGGGAGCGGTGGCCAGCCCCTTGGCCTGATCCAGAATTGCGTCCGCCAGGGCGTCGATGCTGGTTCCTTCGCGGGGCAGACCATACAGGGTGATCTCCCCCGGCCCCAGATTGAGACCGCTGAAGCTGGCGCCGACGCTGATGGCCATCCCCTTCTCCAGCACCAGAGAGCGGTACAGACGGCTGGAGCCGCCATCGCCCAACAGGGTCACCAACACATCCAGGGCGAACACATCATCGCGCTGCGCCGCATCGCTCAGGGTGGGCGCGGTGGCGGCGGCCATCCACATCGGCGCCTTGGCCTGAGGATCGCGCAGGGTCACGCGCACCGGCTTGAGCGCCGCGCGCTGCTTGGCCCAGTCGCGCCGGGGTGGATTGGGGTCCGGCTTGAGCGCGCCGAAATCCTTACGGATCAACGCTTCGGCCTGATCAAACTCCACATCCCCGACCACCACCAGAATGGCGTTATTGGGGGCATAGTAGCGCTGGTACCACTGGCGCATATCCGTTGCGGTCATCGCCTCGATATCCCGCATCCACCCGATCACCGGACGCCCATAGGGGTGGCCCGCCAGACGCTGGATGCGGAACTGCTCCATCATGCGCTGATCGGGATCAGAGTCGGTGCGCGAGCGCCGCTCCTCCCGCACCACCAGATTCTCGGTTTTGAAGTCGTCTTCGCGCAGCAGCAGATGGCGCATGCGATCGGCTTCCAGCTTGAGCGCCAACTCCAGTTGGTCGGCGGCGATTTTGACGTGGTATTCGGTGTAGTCGTAGGAGGTGGCGGCGTTGTCGTCGCCGCCATGGCGGGAGATGATCTTGCTGAACTCGCCCGGGGGCACGGTGGGGGTGCCCTGGAACATCATGTGTTCGAGCATGTGCGCCACCCCGCTTTTGCCGGGGATCTCATCGGCGCCGCCGGTGCGGTACCACACCTGGGTCACCACCACCGGGGCCTTGCTCTCGCGCACGACGATGGCGCGCAGGCCATTGTCGAGGGTGAACTCCCGCGCATCCAGCGCGCCCGCTTGCGCGCGGGGCGCGAAAAACAGACACAACAGCGCCGCCAAACCGGCAGCGGCGCGGCTGTTCATTCCGTCAAGACGCCAAAACATGATCGATGCTCCATCATCATGCGCGCCGCCTTACGCCAGGGATTTTGCGTGGGGGTGCGGCGCGTTATTTGTTGATCCAGCCGGGCAGTCGCTCTTGTTGATCGCGACCCAGCTCGGGTTTCTCCTGTTTGCGCGCCGACGGCGCGTCGCCGCCAAACAGAATCTGCCCCGCCGACTTCTCCGCAGCCAGAGCGGTGGGGTTCTTGGTCACATTGGGATTGGTCCCCACCGGCGGCAATTCGTCCAGGTTGGGCGGAATCTCCAACGGCTCGCGGGTGGGCACCTGGCTGGCGTCCATGGGACGCTCCCACGGCATGCGAATGTTGGCCGAACAGCCGGCAAACAGCGACGAACCCAAGGTCAGCGCCACAATGGGCAGGATCATCCGACTCTTCATGTGCTCTGCGCCTCCTCGTCCGTCGCCTTGTCTGCAACGCCCGTTTTTGCTGCAACGCCCGTTTTTGCTGCAACGTGTTTACCCTGGTTTTCCGTCTCGGAACCGCCGACAAACGCATCCCAAATCAGCAGTCCCACGCCGATGGTGATGGCGGAATCGGCAATATTGAAGATGGGCCAGGAGAGGTCATGCCAATGGGCGTGGATAAAATCCACCACCGACCCCAACCGCACCCGATCGATCAAATTGCCCAACGCGCCGCCCAACACCAGCGCCAGGGCGGTCCCTTGCAAGCGCGAGTCCACCCGTTTCAAGGCGTACAATAACAACGCGCTGGCCACCACCGCAAAACCGCCCAACAGAGCGATGCGCCACTGATCCGACATCTCGGCGAACAGACTGAAGGCCGCGCCCCGGTTATACGCCAGAGTGAAGTCCAGAAAGCCCTCAATGAGCAGAATCGGACCGTCGGCCAGATGCTTGACCGCCAACCACTTGGTGATGTGATCGGCGATGATCACCGCCACGGCAATGACGATGCCCGCCCGCAACATGCTGCGGGGTCCCGTCTTCGGCGCCGATGTTTCCATGCTCACCCCGACACCACGTCGGCGCAGCGCGGGCACAGTTCAGGATGCTCGGCATGGCTTCCCACCGCCTCATCCCAGTTCCAGCAGCGCACGCACTTGGTTCCGCCGGCCCGGGTGGCGCCGATCTTCAGCCCTGTCACTTCCGTTGCGCTGATGGCGTCAGCCGGAGCGGCGTCCAGATCCGCCAGCGTCACCGATGCGGTGATATAGAGGCGGAAGTTGTCGTTGAACCCGGCCAGAAACGCTTTGAGATCGGCGTCGCAATAGAGGGTGAGGGCCGCCTCCATGAAGGAGCCGATGCGCTTCTCTTTACGATCGTTCTCCAGCACCCGATAGGCCTCCGCGCGCACCGCGCGGTAACGCGCCCAGCGCTTGGCCAGCTCTTCGTCGCGCCACTCGGGATGCTCCTGGGGGAAGCGCGCCAGATGCACCGAGGTTTCGCGATCGCCGGGCATGTGACTCCACATCTCCTCGGCGGTGAACGCCAACACCGGCGCCATCAAGCGCACCAGCGCCTCCAGGGCGTGATGCATCACCGTCTGCGCGCCGCGACGGGCGGTGGAGTTCTCGGCGTCGCAATAGAGGCGATCCTTGATGATATCCAGATAGAACGCCCCCAGATCCATGGCGCAGAAGTAGTGCAGCTCCTGATACACGCGATGGAAGGCGTACTCGTTATAGGCGCTCTCCACGTTGCGGATCAGGTTGGCCAGGCGGTCCAGCGCCCAACGATCCAGCTCCGCCAGATCGGCGTAGCCCACCAGATCGCGCTGGGCGTCGAAGCCATTCAGATTGCCCACCAAAAAGCGCAGGGTGTTGCGGATGCGCCGATAAGCGTCCGACAACCCTTTGAGGATCTCATCGGAGATGCGGATGTCGCCGGAGTAGTCCTCGGCGGAGACCCACATGCGCAGGATGTCGGCGCCATACTGCTTGACCACCTTCTCCGGGGCGATGACGTTGCCCAGGGACTTGGACATCTTACGCCCCTTGCCGTCCACCACGAAGCCGTGGGTCAGCACCGCCTCATAGGGGGCGCGACCGCGGGTGCCGGAAGAGGTGAGCAGGCTGGAGTGGAACCAGCCGCGATGCTGGTCGGAGCCCTCCAGGTAGAGATCGGCGGGCCATTTGAGATCGCTGCGCCGCTCCAGCACCGCCGCATGGGTGACGCCGGAGTCGAACCAGACGTCGAGGATGTCCTTCTCCTTGACCAGATGGGCCGAGCCGCATTGGGGGCAGACGTAGCCCTCGGGCAGGAAGTCGGTGACCGGCTTCTCATACCACACGTCGGCGCCGCCCTGCTCCACCGCCTGCGCAATGGTTTCGGTGATGGCCGGATCGCGCACGATGTGGCCGCAGTCGTCACAGGTGACCACGGCGATGGGCGCGCCCCAGGCGCGCTGACGCGACACACACCAGTCGGGACGGTTGGCCACCATGTTGTAGATGCGCTCCTCGCCCCAGTTGGGGATCCACTTGGTGGCGCGGATGGCGGCCAGGGCGTTGTCACGCAGATCGTTCTCGGCCATGGAGATGAACCACTGCGGGGTGGCGCGCATGATCACCGGGTTGTGGCAGCGCCAGCAGTGGGGGTAGCTGTGGCTCACCTTGCTGCTGGCCAACAGCGCGCCGCGATCATCCAGCAGCGCCACCACGGCGTCGTTGGCCTCCTTCACATGCTGCCCTTCAAAGTGGGGCGTGCCGGGCAGAAAACGGCCATAGTCGTCCACCGGATTGAACGGCTTCAATCCATATTTCAGACCAATATCATAGTCCTCGGCGCCGTGGCCTGGGGCGGTATGCACGCAGCCGGTGCCCGCCTCCAGGGTGACGTGGTCGCCGATGAGAATGGGCGCGTCCTGATCCAGGTAGGGGTGGGTGAACTTCTTGTTCTCCAGCTTGGAGCCCGGGAAGGCGCAGAGCAGCTCGATGTCGTCGGCATGGTGCAGACCACAGGCGTCAGCCACGCTCTCCCACAACCCTTCGGCGATGATCAGCACCTCGCCGATGGCCAGATTGACGTTCTCCTGCGGGTCGGTGACCTTCACCGCCACGTAGTTGATGTCGGGCCCCAGGCTCACCGCCAGGTTGCCGGGAATGGTCCACGGCGTGGTGGTCCAGATCACCACCGAGGCGGGTTGATTCTCCAACGCCGGATCCACGTCGGCCAGAGTCTCGCCATGGCGCAACGGGAATTTGACCATGATGGTGCGCGAGACGTGGTCCTCATACTCCACCTCGGCCTCGGCCAGGGCGGTGACGTCGTGGTGGCACCAGTAGACCGGTTTGGCCCCTTTATAGAGACCGCCGTTGTGTAGGAACTTGCCCAGTTCGCGCACGATGTCGGCCTCGAACTGGTAGTTCATGGTCAGGTAGGGGTTGGCCCAGTCGCCGCCCACCCCCAGACGCTGGAACTCGCTGCGCTGGATATCCACCCACTGCGCGGCGAAGTCGCGGCACTGACGGCGGAATTCGGGCAGCGGGATCTCCTCTTTCTTTTTCCCATCCTTCTTCAGCGCCTCTTCGGCCTTGAGCTCGATGGGCAGACCGTGGCAGTCCCAACCGGGCACATAGACGGCGTCATAGCCGCTCATCTGGCGCGACTTGACGATGATGTCCTTGAGCACCTTGTTGATGGCGTGGCCCATGTGCAGGTGGCCATTGGCGTAGGGAGGACCATCGTGCAGCACAAACTGCGGATTGCCCTGGGCGGAGGCGCGCAGTTTGGCGTAGAGGTCCATCTGCTCCCATTTCTCCAGAATCTCCGGCTCCCGCTTGGCCAGTCCGGCGCGCATGGGGAAGTCGGTTTTGGGCAGCAGGATGCTCTCTTTATAATCCATGTCCGATACTCCAGCGGCGTCGAAGGGACGGAAACGCTCCACCCGCCTGCGCCGCGCCAAAAAGAATTGACTCTCGCCAGCGCTTACGCCAAGGCGGCGCGCGTGGCGTCATCCATATTGAAGAACTTGCGCGCCGTGGCCACATCCTGCGCAATCTGCGCTTTGAGCGCCTCCACATTGGGGAAACGCACCTCATCGCGCAGATGTTTGCGAAAACGCACCCGCAGCGAGCGGCCATACAGATCGCCGCACTCGGTGAGCATGTGCGCCTCCAGGTGCAGCCCCTCGTCGCCAAAGGTGGGGTTGCGCCCCACATTGGCCACCGCCGGCCACCAGCGCCCACGGATGCGCCCCTCCACCACGTAGACACCTGGCGGCGGGTGCAGCAGACCGTGCAGATTCAGATTGGCGGTGGGAAAGCCCAGCGCACGACCGCGCTTCTGTCCGCCGCACACTCGCGCCTCCACCTCAAACGGCCGTCCCAGCAGATTGGCCGCGCGCACAAAGTCCCGCGCGATCACCGCATCGCGGATGCGGGTGGAGGAGACCGGCGCGCCGTCATCATCCAGCAGCTCCTGGTCGTGGGCGGCGAAACCATATTTGGCGCCCAACGACTGCAGTTCGGCGATGCCGCCCGCGCCGCGCGCGCCAAAACGGAAACCGCGCCCCACCAGCACCTCTTTGACCCCCAACCCCTGCACCAGGATTTCGCGCACGAAAGCCTCGGGATCGTGCTTCATCAGATCCCGCGAGAAGTGCATGATCATCACCGCATCGAGGCCGTAGGCGTCCAACCAGCGCGCCTTGCCGCGCAGAGCGGTGATGCGCGGCGGTGGATTGTCCGGCGTCAGCACCGAGCGCGGGTGCGGCTCAAAGGTCAACGCCATCACCGGCGCATCGTGGGGTTCGGCCAGTTCGCGCAGATGGCGAAACAGCGACTGATGCCCTCGATGCACGCCGTCGAAGTTGCCGATGGTGACCGCCGCGCCCCGGTAGCGGGGGGGCAGATTATGCAGTCCGCGTATAATGTACATCGTAATCCATCGCGTTGGCGCGCATTCGCCCAGACGGCGGCGCGCGCCTCATTTCCAGCGCTGTAAACGCTGTGAAGCCCTTCAAGATACCCTGACCGACAGCGCAAGGGAAGGCGCAACAACCGTGGGTGACAGGAAGTTCCGATTGACGCGCTGGCCGGTTCCTCGTACTCTGTCATAATCTGTGGGAAATCTGGATATTTAGATAATGAATTAACTGCGCGCTTGCATGCCCCTCAGGATTGGAAACGACGCCCTATGGCCCAAGAATCCGTCACCATACTGTTGGTGGATGACCAACCGCTCACCGCGCACCTGCTCGAACGCATGGTGCGCAGCGAGCCGGAACTCCAACTACACTATTGCGGCGACCCCACCGAGGCCGAGCAGGCGGCGCTCTCCCTGAATCCCAGCGTCATCCTGCTGGACCTGAACATGCCCAAGATCGACGGGCTCACCCTGCTGACCACCTTGCGCCAACGGGCGCAAACCAGCGACACCCCCATCATCATGCTGTCGGTGGAGGAGAACCCGCAGTTCAAAGCACGCGCCTTTGAGCTGGGCGCCAACGACTATCTGGTCAAATTACCTGACCAAAAAGAGGTGGTGGCGCGCCTGCGCTACCACGCCAACGCCTACTTCAACATCAAGCGCCGTCAGGAGGCCGAAGAGCGCTACCGCAACCTGTTCGAGACCTCCCGCGATGCGCTGTTCCTGGCCAACGCCGACAGCGACGTCATCATCGACTGCAACGAAGCGGGCATGATCCTGCTGGCGCAGGTCAAACAGGATGTGGTGGGACGCCGTCTGGACCACGCTCTGCCCACCACCGACGACGACTTCCATCCGCGCATGCGCAGCATGCTGCGTCGCGAAGGGCGCGCCCACGCCACCGACATCACATTGATCAAAAGCAACGGCCAGCCCACCCACGCCGACATCTCCACCGTGCTGTTCTACCAGGGCAGCCAGCGTCTGGCGCAGTGGATCGTGCGCGATGTGAGCGAACGCAAGCGCGCCGAAGAGGCCACCATCGCCCGCGAAGTGGCCGAAGCCAGCAACGGCGCCAAAAGCGAGTTCCTGGCGGTGATGAGCCACGAGATCCGCACGCCGATGAACGCCATCATCGGCATGACTGACATCCTCACCATCACCGACCTGGATGTGGAGCAGGCCGAGTGCGTCTCCACCATTCAGGAGGCCGGTCGCAACCTACTCAGCCTGATCAACGACATTCTGGACCTCTCCAAGGTGGAGGCGGGCAAATTCGCCCCGGACAAAGGACGCTTTCTGCTCACCGACATCGTCGAGAGCGTACTCTCCATCCTCCTGCCTCGGGCCCGCGAGAAGGGTCTTGAGGTGGTGGTGGAGATTCCGCCAGAGGTCTCCAACGAGCTGGAGGGAGACAGCAAACGCCTGCGCCAGGTGCTGCTCAACCTGTTGGGCAATGCGGTCAAATTCACTGACAGCGGCACGATCTCCCTCACCGTCGCCCCCACCAGCGAAGAGGCGCTCACCTTCCGCGTCGAGGATACCGGCATCGGCATCCCCGACCACAAGCAGGAGGATATCTTCCTGCCGTTCACCCAGGTGGACTCCTCCAATTCGCGCGCCTTTGGCGGCACCGGCCTGGGACTGGCCATCTGTCGGCGCTTCATCGAAGCCATGGGCGGGGAGTTGAACGTCCAGAGCACCCTGGGCAAGGGCAGCGTGTTCGAATTCACCCTGAATCTTACAGCGCCGACTCACATCGCCTCGCCCAGCGACGCCCTCGCCGCCCCCTTCGCCGCCAGCCCGGCAAACAGCGACGCGCCCGCCGTGCTGCCTGACTATGCGCAAACCCGCCTGCTGCTGGTGGAGGACGACCGCATCAATCAAAAGGTCTTCAATGGGCTGCTCAAGCGCCTGGGACTGCGCGTGGAGATCGCCGAAAATGGCCAACAAGCCCTGGAGCGCTTATTGGCCGAGCCATTTGATCTGGTGTTCATGGATTGCCAGATGCCCATCATGGACGGCTTCACCGCCGCCCGTCAGTGGCGCCAAACCGAGGCCGAGCAGCGCCGTCCGCATACGCCCATCATCGCCATCACCGCCTTCGCCCTCGATGGCGACCGCGAAAAATGCCTGGAGGCGGGCATGGACGACTACCTGCCCAAACCGATTCAAGCAGGCGAATTGGAGCGCGTCATCGCCCACTGGCTCACCCTCTAGCCCGCCCTTACCGCCATATCGCCTCGCCGCCTCAGGCCGCCCTTGCGATCATCAACTGGCCTGCGCATTGCATTATTTCACCAGCACACGCGCCAGACGCCCTCTGCGAGGCGACCGCCACGGTCTGCATTGCCCTCGCGCAAACACGCCTGCAGGACATCTTGCTGCGCCCAACGCGAACAGGAGCGAATGAATGACCATGCACCCCGCCGCCGATCAAAAGGAACCCGGCATGGACACTGAGAATAGCGCCATCACGCAACTGCTTGTCCAAGCGATGAAAGCGCAACGCGCCGGGCAGATCCAACAAGCGGTCAACGCCTATCAGCAGGCGCTCAACATTGATCCCAACAACTTTCTGACGCTGCGCATGTTTGGCATTCTGGCCATGCAAAACAGCTATCACAACGAAGCGTTGGAGCTGTTTGCCCGCGCCCGCAACGTCAATCCCAACGAGCCGGACATCTACCTGTTTATTGGTCAAACCCTGGCCGCCATGCCGTATCGGCATGATGACGCTCTGACGGCTTTTGAGAACGCGCTGTCATTGAACCCCATGCTGCCGCGGGTGCATTTTCAGATCGCCCAGATGCGCATGCGCGAAGGGGAGTTCCAGCTCGCCGTCGACAGCCTCAACGCGGAGCTGTCCGTCGCCCCCGATGACCCCGACACCCTCTATTGCCTGGGCACGCTGCTCAAGCGCCATGGGCGCTTCGCTGAGGCCAGCCCCTATGTGCGCAAGGCCCTGGCCGCCGACCCCACCCTGATGGAGTGGGGCGTATTTCCCCCCGCGCACTACGCGGCCAATGACGAGGGCGCGAATCAGGCCCTGCCAAGCGGTAAACAGACGCCCTTCCTGTGCGTCTCCTATCCCAAGTGCGGCTCACACCTGCTCTCGGACGTAATCCAGAAACTCAGCGGCAAATCTTTCCACTGGCCCGACAAATACCCCTCCAACAATTTGCCGGTGGACGCTCTCATGCAGACCCCGGAAGAGACTTTCATGATGGGCCACTGGTTCGCCCACGAGCAGCTCGCCGAGTCTCTGCGTCAGTCGGGAACCCGGGTGGTGATGCAGTATCGCGATCCGCGTGACCAGTTGGTGTCGTACTACTTCTATCAAACCCAGATTGAAAAGGATCTGGACACCCCGCTCACCGCCCTGCTGCGCGGCTTCAGCAAGGAGGACGCGCTACAGCAGCTCATCGCCGGCGTGGTGGGACCGGATCTGATGATGCAGAGCCAGACCATTGAGATGTACCGCTGGATCGAGCAGTGGCTTAAGGCGGGCGTGCCGGTGCAGGCGGTCAGCTATGAGTCGCTGGTGCTGAACAAGGAGGAGACGGTGCGCGACATCGCCCGCTTCCTGGGGATTGCGCCCGATGCTGAGTTGCTGACTCAGATTCAGCGCGACACCGCCTTTGAACAGCCGTCGGCGACCATGTCGGCTAACAAAGTCGCAAACAATTTCAAGCGCAAAGGACAGCCTGGCGATTGGAAAAACCACTTTTCCGAACGCAACAAGGATCTCTTCAAACGGGTGGCGGGCGACTTCTTGATTCAGTTGGGATATGAGAAGGATTACGATTGGTAAACAATAGGCTCAATTTATTGGGACAACGCGAAACTTTACCTGGATAATCCACTCTATAAGCGGTGAAGGGCCTGCAAAAAGCCCGAGGAGATGCAATTCCACCCCCTGCTCCCGCCGAAGAGGATCAAAAAATGGAATGTCACCCTGAGCTGGTATCGGCGTTCTTGGATGGTGAACTGGAGCCTGTCATCATGCAGGAATTTCTGGAACACATCACCCATTGCCCCCCCTGCCAGGAGCTGCTTCTCCAACTGGGCTGTTTCCAGGGGCTCTTCCAAGGAGCCCCGAAAATGGCTGATCCGGAATCGCTGACCCGTCACATCATGCTGGAGATCCACAACCATGCGGTGCGTCCCGTTGGCCAGGACGAACCGCGCGGCGTGGACGCGCCGGGCGGCGCAACCAAGCGTCCGACCACCTCGGCCTGATCCAAAAAATACAACGCGCCCGCCAACCCTGTTGGCGGGCGCGCGTCGTTTTGACCACAAGCGCCTCTGCGATATGAGATGTTGCGCCACGTTACCGCGCTGGCGCAACTGTGAGCCTATTCGTTGCTCCAAACGTCGCTCAAAGTCTCTTTCTGATCAGCGCCATCCCAGCGGAACAGCGTCATCCGTCCGGTCAGATGACATTGCGGGATCGAAGCGATGATCACCCGCCCCATCTCCAGCAGACAGCGATCCTCGGCGCGCTGTTTTACGCTCACCCGCGTCTTCGACTTCATGTAGGGGACGTAGTACTCCCGCTCGCGGAATGGCTCGCCGCCCTCAGCAGTGAACTGCGCCACATGAATGCGATTATCGCCCCACTGCGCCACCAGCCGCTCGCCACTCTTCGACTCCAGCAACAGGCCGAAATTATAGAAGAGGGGAAACGCATCCTGGGACTCAACCTGGAATGAAACCCCGCGCGTCCCCGCCGAGATCTCGATCTCAGCGCCATCCAGATGCAGCGCCTCCAGTTTATCCCAATCCGGACGCTTCTCCTGCTTAATCACGCCGCCGCCAGGCCCCCAGAACAGTCCGCGCAGACGCTCAGGCGCCAGCGCCGTCATTGGCGCCAGAGGCTCCTTGTGCAGGGCGCCGCCGCTATTGGGAGAGAACCAGAAGGAGAGCGGGTTGTACTCTCCCAACATCAGCTCTCCACTCTCCGGTGATCGCTTCATGATGTAATAGACCGGCTTGTCTTCATTGCGGTCGCAACTGCGCGGCTGGAACAGCGTCATCAAGCTCTCCAGGACCATGGTGTCCTGCTCGCTCTCCTGCTCGGGAAACTCCAGGAACACGCCGCCAAAGCACCGCGCTTTGCCCTCATCCTGTTGCGCTTGATGGCCGCGGATGCGCTGCGCCATATCCATCAACGCCAAAGTCCCGCTGCTCTTGGCTTCGGCAGAGAAGCGCTGCTTGATCAACGGCGCATTGAAGAGCAAGGGCAGCGCCAGATAGAGCCCGACGCCGATCAGAATCCTGCGCCGCTTACGCGGAGAACTGTGCGCCAACCACCGCCCCAGCAGCGCCGCCACGATGATAAGGAAGAAATAGAGGTACATGGTGTAGTACATGGAGGTGGCGTGACCGCGACTGATGATGCGTCCCACCAGCACCCCCGCAAACGTGCTGGCCAAGGCGATTTGCGCCGCCCGCTCCACCCAGTGCGTATGGGCAAACACACTGCGCCACCCATGCCGACGCAGCACCCGCCCCAACGCCCACAGCGCCAACGCCACACACGCCAGCGTCTCCCCTGCGCGCGTGAGCTTCAGCATCGAATCGGGCATCAAAGCCGCCTTCCATTCGCTCCAGATGGCGCTGGGGATCATCATCGTCAGCACGCCATACAGGTAACGCCCGGCCAAGGTGAGTTTTTCCACCAGCGTGCGATCATCCCCATCCCGCACCGCAGATGGTTCAAATTGCAGCGAAAAGATGGCGTTGGCGTCGTAGTAGAACGCATTGATGAGATAAAAAACCGCATACAGGGCGATGGGCGCGGTGAGGATCAGCAGGGGCTTGAGAGTTGAGCCCACAGGATTGCTCCCCAGCGCGCCACGCGCGGCGTGGTAGCCGATCATGCCAATCAGCGCAGGGATCGCCAGTTCATGAAACAGTGAGGCGAAAAACAGCGCCAATATCCCCAATACGGGGCGGGAGGGTCCCTGCCCATCGGAACGCCCCAACCACAGCGCGCCCTGGGTGAACAGCCCCAGGCAGATCATGTAAAAAACCGCTGTGCTCCAGTGGAATGAGACGTGGGCGTTTGCCGGAATCAGCGAGGTCAGACTCAGAGCCAGCAAGGCCGCCAGCCAGTGTGGGGTAAACAGCGCGCAGGCGCGGTACAGCACCCACAGCGCCAGCGCGCAGATAAGCAGCCATTCGAAGATGAGCAGATCCGTCGCTTCGCGCCACAGAATGTCATTGGCGCCCATCATGAAGAAGAGCCCGGGACGGAACAGCAGATAGTCGCCGGTGAACGTGAAGCGGGTCTGGTTAAACGACAGCATGTGCTTGAGCCACGCCCAATCGCTGTCGAACCAGCCGTATTCGGTAAACACGTAGTAGTCGTCGGCATTCAGCAGAAACGGCGACGGAATGAAAACAAGCACCAAATAGAGGTAAAAAAACAGCAGGACGCCAAGTTGCTTTATCCACGACCAAGGCGTGGAGGAGAGTGCAGTCATAAGAGAGGCCCTGGTTGCAGGCTGATGGAGTGACGGGTGGCCCCGCAAATGCCCAATGGGGCGGCCACAGCATGGCGCAGCCTCAACCATTGGCGCAAGGGACGCCCTGCCGTCGGCCTCGCCGCAGCAAACTGAGAACAGACACCCACTCAAGAGAATATAGTCGCTAGCATTCAAAACTGAACATATGGGCGCTGGAAGATATCGAGGGCTTTGCCCTCGAGCTCCCAACAACCAAACCTTGGGGCGCCGCCCCAAACCCCGCTGGGGGCGCAGCCCCCAGACCCCGCCGCCGACCAGTCGGCGGCCAATAGTCAGCGCTCGCTCAACCTGCGTCACGCAAACATTGGACGGTCTGTGCAGTTTTGGTTTTGACTCACGATATTATTCAACCGACTGAGCGATCAGAAAATAGGCAATCCGCTACACGTAAACAGAGAAGAGCCTACGCCAGATTGACTTCTGATCTCATCTGGATTCAGCCTGCGCCTCATCACGGGCAGGAACCCGCTGCGACATCCTACTTCGCTTTGTAAAAATCTTTATACCCCGCCATCTCACAAAGCTGAACAGTCACCTGTGAGTCGGTGGATTTTGGGTCGTAAGTGGAAATCTGTGGCAGCGCGCCAATATTCCGCTCTTTTGTTTTCATATAAAGAACCGTAAACGGAACAAACCCCGTGTATCCGCCCATTCTATTTTTGGCATTCACCAGCCCACAGTAAGTTTTATCCCCATTATAGGGCATCCACTTAAATTTCGCGGAAAACGGATCCACAAGTTTTTCCTTCACCGCGTCTTCAATAATCTTTTTATCCGCTTCCGTTAATTCGGGGGTTTCAGCCGCAACGCCCTCAGAGAAACTCAGTGAGAACACGGCGAAGAGTGCGAGAAAAGCGCCAACAAAACTCTTGCGACCCGCCCCAGAACAGACATGAAAATTGATCACCCGATGACCCCCAAAACCAAATCAGGATAAATGTCATCAGAAAATACCGCATGACGTTCTGCGCGACAAACAAAAAAAGCGCGGCAAAAGACGGGATTTTCACGTCTCTTACCGCGCTTATTTTCATCAGTCGTTAAGACTGTCAATCTTGATTGGCGTCCCGTACGGGTTTCGAACCCGTGTTACCGGCGTGAAAGGCCGGAATATTACGTTCATACCGTTTACTGACGTATATGCATATGTCTGATTATAGTTGAATTAATGGATATTTCATGCTTCACTGTCCACAGATGTTTGCTAGTGTACGCACATATATATTTGTGAAGTGTTAGAGATGATCAACTTTCACATCTTAACTGGAATGACCATGGCCCGCACCGTTCGCGATACAAACCTGGAATCCAGAGCAGCCCGGTCCAAACTGACCGCCCGGCATCACCCCTATTTCCGTTCTATTGATCAAGGGTGCCATGTGGGCTACAGGAAAGGTGCACGCTCAGCTTCATGGATCGCCCGGTACTTCATTGGCTCCAGCCGGTATCACACCACAAAGTTAGGCGACGCGGATGACGTCACTGACGCTGACGGTGTTAAAATCCTATCTTGGAGCCAAGCCCAAGAGAAGGCTCGCGCCTGGTTTTCAGAACAAGCCCACGTTGAGGCTGGACTTGGGACTGTTGGCCCCTTCACAGTGGCCGACGCCATCAATGATTATCTGGCCGACTACAAAGCCAGAAAGAACCCCTCCAGATCTACATACAACAACTTACTCTCACAAATTAACACGTACATCCTCCCCGGCCTGGAGGGGGTGATCGTAAAAAATCTCCAATCTAGAACCATTCGAGAGTGGCACCAGCATATATCCAACACGCCAGCCAAGACCCGCAGCCATAAGATAACGCAGACTGCTGAGCTGTCCGATGACCCCGAAATCAAACGAAAGAGACGGCACACAGCGAACAAAGCGCTTACCACCCTTAAGGCCGCACTCAACCATGCATGGAGAGAGGGTAAAGTGGCATCCGATACCGCTTGGCGCAGAGTCAAACCATTTCAGCAAGTAGCCTCCCCAAAGATCAGATTCTTGACAGATGACGAAATAACGAGACTTCTTAACGCCTCTCCATCGGCTTTCCGCACTCTGCTCCAGGGGGCTTTGCTAACTGGATGCCGATACGGGGAACTGTGCCGACTGGTCGCTGCCGATTTCGAGCCCGAAAGTGGGACTCTCTCTATCAAACGAAGCAAATCAGGCAAGTCGCGCAATGTTGTGCTCACAGGGGAAGGAGTCGAACTCTTTTCAAACCTGTCGCTCACCAAAAGGCCAAGTGATCACCTGTTCACCCACGATGACGGTACACCGTGGGCAAAAAACCATCAACAAAGGCCAATGGCCGAAGCCTGCAGCGCAGCATCCATCACCCCAGCAATCAATTTCCACATCCTCCGCCACACACATGCCAGCCGTCTAGCCATGGCAGGCGCGCCAATGGGCGTAATCGCTACACAGTTGGGACATGCAGACACCCGGATGACAGAGATACATTATGCCCACTTGGCTCCCTCTTATGTGGCCGACACCATTCGGGCTACCTTTGGACGCATAGGCTCACCTTTGACAGGAAACGTCGCACAACTCAAACATAAGGCGGTTTAGAAAACGCATCATTTTTCTGAAAAGGATTATGCACTATGGCCAGTAAATGGGATGATTTCATCAACATGGAAATTGGAGTATCCGAAAAAGGGGAGCTCGACCAGCTTGTGTTTCTTGCGGCTATTGGAAAGTATTATCTAGATGAACAAATCCACACCAAAACGGGTTATAAAAACGCTATCCGTGAGCGTAAGCAAGTAAATTCAATCCGGGTTGCGGCGGAACAGCTCAAGCAGGTCAGAGCGCGAATCAAGCGCGACTATAAAGAAGATGGGTTCGAGGATGTGTATGATGTTTTAACTCAGTTTATAACAGTACAAAGACAAAACGCTCAAGTAAGGCAACGCAACCCAGAAAACATTCGAAATCTGATTAGAAGAGCAAAAAATATAAATGAAGCCCCCCCTTTTTTAACCTATTCAGGAATTTCAAACTTCATACAATTTATAGAACGATACGAATGCTATAAAATCCCTTGTGAATACATAGAGCGCATTGGTTTTTTTGGGCCTTATGGGGACTGGGAGAGTGATCTAGAAGATAGCGCCGAACATACAGACACTGATCTGGACGATTACGACCCCGATAGTGACCCCATGACACTCTTCCCGCCTCCAGAGATCACTATCCCAACTGCACAGAAAAAAATAGACCAGCCACTAAAGCCTGGCCGGTCTAACAAAAAACATAGAGACAAGGCCTAATCCAGACTCACCCCGTACTTACCTAAATGCTCTTCGCACATCATAGACTTATGCCATAGAACACAATCTTCTTTTGTCTCGTAGACGTGGCAGAATCTATAATGCGCGTTTTTTTCGCGGATCTCACGCCACTGCTCTAAACGCTCCTCCTTCAAAGACACGTAGGCACTATAACAGGGCCTGCCTGGATACTCATAAGTGTTGCTTACCAGATATTTCCCTTCAGGCAAACTGAAGAGAAATTTTTTGGTCAGCTTTTCACTCATTTTTAAGCACATGATTAACCTCCTATGTCGTGCACTCTGCCTATCTCTCGCCCTCTTCACGTAGAAGACAACTCGACGCCAGACACCAAACCACCAGACGTGGACACAACAGTGCCCAATCAACACAGCAATTTATCAGGGTAGAAAAACTTGGCAAACTCTACCCTGAATTACCCACCTAGTTTTTTCGCAATCTGTCTCCGTCCATCAACGTTCGTAGGAGACTTACAATGCGTACCCTGTCCGAAGTGAACCCATTAGAATCTCAATCGGAGCGATCAACGCGCTCCCAGGAACAAAACGCCCTAATTTCCCGCTTGGCTTTCAGTCCAAGCGAAGCCGCCTCCGTATCTGGCATCTCTCGTTGTGGCATCTACCAAGCAATCAATAAAGGGCAACTCAGGGCCAAAAAGCACGGGGCCAGAACGCTCATCCTAAAGGATGACCTCCTGTCTTTCCTCAACGAACGTCCTGATTTCAACACGGAGGAATGACAGATGCCCTGCACCCTCTATTTGGATTTGGAAGCCAGGTCACCTTCTGACTTAAAAAAAGTCGGTGTTCATAAATATGCGGAGGATCCAGGAACTGAAATTCTGCTGTTTTCGTATAAGCTTGGCGAAAAATCTACCAAGCTGTGGTTTAAAGGAGAAAAACTCCCTCAGGAAATCATTGATCACGTTAACTCAGGGGGTATCGTCATCGCCCACAATGCTGAGTTTGACCGAGTGATCTGGAATACCATCGGCGAACGTAGCCACGGCTTCCCTAAAATTAAATCCATACAGTTTCGAGACACCATGGCGCGAGCAGGCGCAATGTCACTCCCCCGATCGCTCAATAATTGTGCTGTGGCGTTGGGCGTGGACATAGGAAAAGACAAGGAAGGCACGCAGTTAATGCGTGAAATGTGCAGCCCTACTGGAACCACCATAAATGGAGATCCTATCTGGAGGGAGGACCCCGAGAGCATCAAGCGCCTTGGTGAATACGCCAAACGTGATGTGGATGTGCTTTATAGAATAGATCAAAAGCTTAGACCGTTACGCAACTCAGAGCAGCGTGTCTGGGAAATGGATCAACGCATCAATGACCGGGGACTCCATGTTGATCTCGAACTCGCGACCAAAACACGATCCTTAGCAAACATGATCACTGAGGGTCTAAACGAACAGATTCACACAAAGACTGGAGGCGCTGTAAAAACAGCAACCGCTACCAAGTCTCTTCTCGAGTGGGTGAACAGCCAGGGTCTGAAAGCTCACTCTCTCAAGAAAGACGTTGTCCCCGGACTGATTGAAAAAGCAAAAGGGGCAGGGTTGTGGCATGTAGTCCGTGCACTTGAAATTCGCCAACAGGCATCCAAATCCTCCATAGCAAAGATCAAACGCATGGAGGAGCGCGTCTGCAACGATGGTCGAGTCAAGGGGATGCTGCTTTTCCACGGAGCTACTACAGGCCGCTGGACTGGTCGTGGGCTGCAGCCGCAAAATCTACCCCGTGGAGTACTGACTCCAGAAGAAATTGAAAAGGCGGCAAAGGATGTTCTGAATCAAGATGTCGAAGCACTACATGAAATGGGTTTGCCTGTTCTGGAAATCATATCCAGTTGCCTTCGGTCTTTGTTCACTGCAAAGCCCGGCCATTTGCTGATCGTGGCAGACTTCTCTTCAATCGAGGCCCGCATCCTTGCGTGGCTAGCCAACGAAGGCCCTGTCCTTAAAGTCTTCAGAGGTGACGGCAAAGTTTATGAACATGCCGCCAGCCATATCTTTGGCGTTCCTGTTGGGCAGGTTAATAAAGAGCAGCGCAGCATCGGCAAGGTGGCCGTACTAGCCCTTGGCTATGGCGGGGGAGTCAATGCCTTCAAACAGATGGCAAGCACCTACGACGTAACCATCTCGGACAAGAAAATTGAATCCGTCAAACAAAACTGGCGCAAGGCAAACCCGCGCATCACAGAACTCTGGCGGCTGCTAGAGGGTGCCGCCATCAGAGCTATCAAGCAGCCAGGGCGTGTGTTCCAAGCAGGGGGCAAAATCTCCTTCACTGTCGATGAAGGGCATTTGTGGTGCCGTCTGCCATCTGGGCGGTCTATCTGCTACCCATACGCCACGCTCAAACCCAGCACCACTCCATGGGGCAAGCCAACCACCAAGATCCTTTTCAAGGGCGTCGACTCAACCACCAAGAAATGGGTCCAGCAAGACACTTATGGCGGAAAACTGGCTGAAAACATAACTCAGGCTGTGGCCCGTGACATCCTGGCGGAATCCATGATGAGGATCGAAGAAGTTGGGCATCCGATCGTGCTCCATGTCCACGATGAGATCGTCTGCGAAATCAAAGAAGGGTCAGTTGAAGTCTCAGAATTCGAGCAGCTTATGGCTGAAACTCCGCATTGGGCAAAGGACCTTCCCCTGCAGGCCGAGGGTTGGACCGGCAAGCGCTACAGAAAGTGAGGGCGTCATGTGCCAAAAAACGAAGAGCAATATGAATCCGGACCCACACGAGGCTCAGCGCTTCCTGGACCTGCTAGCCCCCAGAGAGGACTTCACGTTCCAAACTTTTGATGACGCCAAAGACAGGAAGTCCAAAGGACTAATCAACATCCTCCACGGTTCTCTTGAGCAACACGCTGAAGAGTTGGCCGAACTAAACCGGCAAGGGGCTGGGGTTTTCGTCATGGTCAACGAAGGGGATTGTAAGGGACGAAAAGCGCAGAACGTCATCCGAGTCAGAGCCTCATTCATCGATCTTGATGGCGCTCCTCTAGAACCCGTTCTCGAGGGACCTGAACGGCCCCACATCATCATCAACACAAGCCCAGGTCGGTGGCACTGCTACTGGGTTGTGGAGGGCGTTGCCCTGGACGACTTCAAAAAGGTGCAGCAGCAGCTCATCAAACGCTTTAACGCGGACACCTCAGTTACTGACCTCCCCCGTGTGATGAGGCTGCCAGGGTTCTATCACATGAAGAGTGAACCATTCCAAACCAAGATTCAGGAGCCGAATGATGAGAGTTGAGCGCCCTTTTACCCCTATGACGGCCAACCAGTTCATGGAACGGTTTGGAATTGACCTGGACGAGCCGAAACAGACCAAAAAGAATTCGTCAGGATCTAGGCGGACCGGCACGGGCGGCACTCCAATTGATTCCCCAGAAGGGATCAACATGGCTGTGCATTTCCTGCAGGAAGAGGCTCCCCCCGCAATAGAGGGAGAACAGGGAAACAATACCACTCTGAAAGTCGCTATGCGTCTGGGAGACTGGGCAATTTCTAAGAAGCGCGCTTATGCACTCATGCTGGAGCACTATAATCCGAGATGCTCACCAGAGTGGGGGCCTGAGGAGATGACGGACATAGTCACCCACGCTTACAAGTACCGAGGCGGGCCCGTTGGGTCCGCTCTCCATCATGAGGCGACACTTTCACCGCTGGCGCAGCCGCTGCCTCCTCCAGAGCCATTGGCCCCTTTCTCCCCCAAGGACCTTCCGCCAGAGCAGTGGATAATCGAGAGACTGTTATGCAGGGGGTACGTCACAGTTCTAGTTTCACCACCAGGAACGGGCAAATCTGTCCTCTCTCTACAAATCGCAGCCGCAGCGGCATCTGGCAGGGACGACCTGCTGGATTTAGCTATCAGAGAAAGAACCCGCGTGTGGCTCTCCAATAATGAGGACAATCTCATCCTCATGAAGCGTAGATTCGCAGGCATTGTGCAGCATTTCATCCTCTCCTGGGATGAGGACCTGGAGATTGAAGGCGTATCAGGCGTTTCTATCAACAGCGGAATCGAGCGCCCATTGATGATGGCCACGCGTGGGAGCGAAAACAAGATGCAACCCCACGACGTGGATAGCGTCATCCAGTACATCAAGGAGAACAATATCGGCGTGTGGATCGCTGACCCATTCCTCGAGACACACCAAGCGGCTGAGAACAGCAACGAAGAGATCAACCGGGTCGCAGCAATGTATCGGAAAGTTGCCATAGAGTGTAATTGCGCGGTTCTACTAATACATCATACGAGGAAAGAGCCCAGGGCCAGCTCTGTGGGCTACGCAGGGGAAATGGACTCTGGAAGAGGAGCATCATCCCTTATGGGTGTGGCACGAATTGTCAAAACACTCTACACCATGGCAAAAAAAGACGCAGAATCATGGGGATTGGAGGAAGAAGAACATGTTAATTTTATACGTCTGGATGACGCCAAATCTAACCTCTACATGACTTCTGCCTCTCCCAACTGGCTAAAAAGGACGAATGTCGAACTAGAGAACAGTGAAACTGTGAAGACTGGCCGTACCAGCAGTGTTGGCGTGCTAGTACCGACAGACCTGTTGCAACTCTCGAGTGGGGAGATCCAGCAATCCAAAAACGACATGCAGATTCAAGACACTGCTGATGTGTTGAACGGGCAAACGATGACCATACACGCAGTCGCGAATATGTTGAAAAACGGCTACTCGTCATTCAGCGATATCAAGAGCGTTGCTGGCGTCGAAAAACGACTGAAGAGTCTTTTTACAGAGGAACAAACTTACGGGGGACATGCCATCCGCTATGTGCAGAGATCTGACACCAACCATGGGAAACACACGTTGGAGGTGAAAAAGTCAGGCGAAAAATAACCCTTAGACCCCTCCTAGACTCAACTCTCAACACTCAACTCTCAACTGTTGGCTCTGAAAACACACATGAAATCAGGATGTTACAAAAACGAGCAGTTGAGAGTTGAGTGTTCGTAAGTCACTGAATTCACACAACTTTATCCAACTCAACTCTCAACCCCCCTATGGGGGGCAGTCCGGAGTGCAGTTGGGCCCTCCGGAGCCCCCCGACTGCACCAGGACGGCCACAACCAAATGATCGCTCCGTGGTCCGCATCATCCGCTGGACCGTGTACCCTTAATCCCACCTTACCCCACTCTGCCCCCATTGCTTTTTGCTTCGGCTCCCCCTCCCCTGGGTTTGTGCTCTCCTTTTGGGCTTAATCTGTAGCTTAAAATCCGTGCGATATGTTAGAATAATTTCGGATTGATTTGTTCATGTTGGCAACTGAACACTTATTGAGCGCGTGATATGAGCAACCCTGAAAAAACTGGTCCGCAGCAGGTCGAACGCATCCAAGGCAGATTTCCCCCTGGGAGGTCTGGAAACCCCAAAGGACGCCCCCCTGGGAGCGGAAAAACCGCATTGCTGCGCGCCCGCCTCCTGGAAGGTTGCCCGGAGGTGGTAGAAATGCTGATTGAGAGAGCGAGAGAAGGAGATGTGCAAGCTGCTCGCATCATCTTGGACAAAGTTCTACCCAACTTGAAGCCTGAAGCAACCGGCGTATCTCTCCCTCTCCTAGATCAAGGATCACTCTCCGATCGAGGGGAATCTGTGCTTGGATTACTGGCCAGTGCTGAAATAGGTCCAGAACAGGCCTCAAAACTCCTCAGTGTTCTTGTGGGGGTTGCGAGGCTACACGAGGTTACTGAGTTGGCAAAACGCATTGAAGTGCTGGAAACTACCCAAAAGCGGCCTCTGCCTGCCTGACGCTATAGGAGAGATTTATGTCAAGCTCCCTCTCGTCACGAATTGGCAGCTTAGAGCGCCTTCGTGACCTGGATCCAGATTATGTGGAGGAGTGTGGCCTCTTGGTGCTAATTGACAGCGTCTACCGAAAGAGCGCCCCTTTCTCACCAGGTATTGATCTGGACAACCTCCCCGCAAATGTCACATCACTTGTGATCGTCCCTGCCAGCCCACGTATGCTTCCAGACGACTGACATCCGAGTCATGGGCTGTAATCCTTTACAAAAGGGACCCCCTATGGGACCCTTACAAATCTATGGGTGTCAGATTTTTTAAGTCAAAACAGCTCTTTCACTTCGGTAGATTTTATGAGCTATGATCGGAAGTTGTGTATGAGCGGGATGTGATCAGGTGGCGTATTCCGGTGAGGCTTTGGCAAGCACACACCAGAATCCACAAGGAAGGCGTACACCATGAATAAGGATGGCGTTGTTGCTTTACGTGCGCCAGCACAAGCACCGAACGGCCCACTAACGGAGGTGATTCCCCAAGGGGCACCTCCTGATATTGAAAATGGGGGCATTCGGGGCAATCTGGGACAGTGCTTGTTCAAAAGCCGCTGAGAATGGGGGCTCACACCAATTCGGAAGGCAAAAAACCGGTTTGAAACGCTCGTAGGCGCGCTCGATCAACGCGCTCCAAAAGAAGTCACCGATTCAGGATAGGTTAATGCGGAAAGATTTCATGCCCCCATTTCGACGTCGTTTGATCGCCCTGCCAATGGCGTGCGCGCTCCTGGCTATCCTGCCCGGTTGCATGACATCCACCACCTCGTCCCACCAGGGCGTGGCCAGTTCCGGGCTCAAGCAAGCGCCTGCCTCGCGCAAATATGCGCAATCCTATCAAAGCGTGTTTGATAGCGCCGTGCAGACGGTGCATCTGCTCGGCTGGAATCTGGCGCAGAGCAGCGCCAGTCAGGGCTTGATTACCGCCAGCACGCCGCTGAACTTGCTCACCTTCGGAGATCAGGTAAAGGTGCTGGTGCAACGGCGCCATGGTCGGGTGCAGGTGGACGTGACCAGCACCAGCCCGCAGTTGATCGATTGGGGTAAGGGCGGGCAGAACGTGGTGCAATTCTTCACCATCCTTGAACAGCAACTGGCCAGCGTAGAGCCCGCCGCCAATCCAGGCAGTGACCTGGGCGCGGCGCAGTTGGGCGGGACCGCTCCCCTGACGCCGCCGGAGGGCACCGCTCTGACGCCTTCCATGGATGTACCTGCGGGGGTGGATTTTGGGCGATATCACGCCCTGATCATCGGCATCAACGACTACCGGTCCTTGCCGCGCCTGAAGACCGCCGTGAGCGATGCGCGCGCCGTGGCGCAGGTGCTTGAGCAGCGCTATGGGTTTCAGACCCGCACCTTGGAGAACGCCTCGCGCGGCGAGATTCTTATGGCGCTTACCGCCTATCGCAACCGCCTCACGCAGCGCGACAATCTGTTGATCTACTACGCCGGTCACGGTTGGTTGGACCAGGAGGGGGATCAAGGTTACTGGCTACCGGTGGATGCCACCGAAAGCGACACAGTCAACTGGATTTCCAACGCCTCGCTGACCACTGCGCTTAAGGCGATCAAGGCTAAACATGCGATGGTGGTGGCTGATAGCTGCTTTTCCGGTAAATTGACGCGGGGGCTGAAGGTGCGCATTCAGACGCCGGGCTATCTTGAGCGCATCGCCCGCAAGCGTGCGCGCGTGGTACTGGCCTCGGGTGGTCTGGAGCCGGTGGCCGACGCGGGCGGAAAGATGGGCCATTCGGTGTTTGCTTCGGCCTTCCTGGAAGCCTTGCGTGATAACGCCGGGGTGATGGATGGCATGTCGCTGTTCAGCCGCGTGCGCCGTCCGGTGATGGTCAACACCGACCAGACCCCGGAGTACGCCGACATTCGCAAGGCCGGGCACGACGGCGGCGATTTCCTGTTTGTCGCTCGCCCCTGACCTCCACGTCCTGTTGCGCCGTTTTTTCGGAAGAGTATCCTGTTCACCCAACGCACCGTTCGTCTGTTTATCCTCGTTGCTGTGAAATAAGAATAAAATCCGGGGGTAATTTTGGGGGTATCTATTTTGCGTTTTTTTTTCTGGAATTCAATCAAACACATATAGATAGATTTGTGATGTGGTTGGTGGTGAGGAATTTCATCGAGTACAGCAAGATGGGCGTGTTCACCGTCGAGGTGTCCGAATGACCACGCAGGGACGGGTGGTCGCCATCTTACCTTTGCCCCCGTGCTAGGCGGGAGGGTATCCTGAGAGGCGGAAATTTGATGACCGCTATGGAGGGGGATCCTTCTGGACCGGACATCAGAAGCCAATGCCAAATTATGAATGGCTGAATATTCTCCTGATATCAGGTGTTTAGACAGGATTGGTTGAATACCGCTTTTTCAAGAAGCGGACTTGAGTATAGCATCCACGGGCATAGTCAAATCCAGAGGCGTCTTGCACCATTTGTGAAAACCCGTAGGTGTCCAGAACGATCTAAATCGCCAACGATTATCTCATAATGCTCGACTCAGAGATCGGAAGTCTTGCGGATTGGGGGGCATTTAGCCATAGTTACTCCGGTCGTACCTGGGGCGGCTGGTGCGAGATATCTATGACGAGGCGTACTCGTGATCTATAATAGCTGAGAATTTGTGAAGGAAGTCTTCACAGTTATGAATCCGTGAAGTTATTGAATGTTAGGTGATAGCTATGATTAGATATAAAATTTTCAATTGGAAAAACTGGGGTCGAATGATTTTTTTTGGTTTTGTTTTGATCCCCTTTATTGGTGGAAATTCAAGTGGAGAATCTAATCTAGCACTAATACTCTTAGCGGTATGGTTTTCTGTAATAATCACAAGTCCCTTTTTGATTCTAATAAACAGTTCTAGCATAAGAAATAGTTTGCCACCGGATGTAAGGTTTATTGCGTGTCATCTGCCTGTTGACTACGATAAATTTGTCTGGAGTGACAAGTATGCGACTGCTCTCAATGTTTATAGTGATGATATCCTAGAAAAATCAAGCATAGATGACTTGCCAAGATTTGCAAGAAGGTGTGTTTTATATTTGATCGAGTTTTTGCGTGCAAAGAGATACAAAAAAATAGAAGCAATTGTCAGGGATAATGTGGCATCTTTACACAGGGAGATGAAAGTTTCTCAAAGGACTGACTCATATGGAAATATTATTGATGATGGGTGGAGTAAGGCGTTATCATATTTTTATGATAATGTTGTATGCAGAGACTTTATAGACCCTGCTACATCAATGTCACTTGAAACAATACCAGACGATGTATTCAACAAAATTGCAGAGCCTGGTCTCTGGATAACATATGATCATAATAGAAACGAAATAATAGAGTTTATAAAACTGATTGTGGAAGATTATTCAAGGAACCTTGTGTCTACAAATGTTGATGTTGATGGCCTTGATGGATTCGAGTATGAGTATTATTGCAGTGACAGATTGAAAGAAAATGGGTGGGAAGCTTCAGTGACTCAAGCTTCCGCGGATCAAGGTGTAGATGTCATAGCTACTTATAATGGTAAGCGGGTCGCGATTCAGTGCAAGAAATATTCATCTCCAGTTGGGAATAAGGCAGTGCAAGAAGTGCATACCGCGAAAGCTCATTACGATACCCAGTTTGCAATTGTTATGAGTAATGCTGGTTACACCAGAGCGGCTAAAGAATTGGCGCAAACATCGGGAGTATTCCTGACCCATCACGATGACATTCCAATTTTGGCGCAAATGCTTGGTCTGGAAGCGGCCACCTGATTCGCACGAATCATTCCCCTGAAATCAGGGAAGGTCCCATTTCAGGAACCTGAAGTACGCTCAGGACACAGAGAATGTTGGAGCTCTATGGATGGGAATGCGCTCTTCCAGATATCTGAATACTGCGATATCTGAAAGGGCGAGTATGACGGTGAGGACTTCCTGTTCGTCCGGAAGAAGTGTCTGAAGTCCGCTTCTATCAAAAGCGGACATGAGTGTGGAGAATGGAGCTGTGAACATGTAGCTCCTTTCTTTTGCGTATTCCGGTGCAAAGCGGCCAGTGATTCCGACGCAAAACGGCCACTGATTCCGATTCAATCCGGCCACCTATTCCGACGTAAAGCGGCCACCCCGGCGAAGGGGGAATCTCAGGAGCGATCAAGACACAGATAACCTGGCATACTCCAATTCTTTCTCGCCATTTCATGGGGGAGGCTGGAGCTGCCCAAACAGAGGTTATCCATGCGCAAGATCAAGGAAATCCTGCGACTGAAATTGGAATCCCGCTTGAGCAATCGGCGCATAGCCGAGAGCGCGAGTATTGGGCGGACCGCAGTCTCCGAATATCTATCCAGGGCCAAACGTGCGGGTCTCACCAGGCCTTTGCCAGAAAATCTAGACGACGCGGCGCTTGAGCGCCTGCTGTTTCCTGAGCCCGCGTTACGCGCCGCCGCGCCCCCATCATTGCCACACTGGCCCCCTATCCATCTGGAGTTGAAGCGCAAGGGCGTTACCCTGACCTTGCTCTGGGATGAGTATAAACAGCGCCATCCCGAGGGGCTGCAGTACAGCCGCTTCTGCGAACTCTACCGAGAATGGCGCGGCGGCATCGACCTGGTGATGCGACAGGAGCATCTCGCCGGAGAGAAACTCTTCGTCGACTATTGCGGCTATTTTTCATGCTCCGAGTCTCTGGTCTCGAGGCCGGGTACGCATTGCCAGATAATCCCCAATTTCCGCACAAAATTTTTAGGGCCATTGGGTCTGCTATGGTCATACTGCTGGGTCCCCTGAAGGGGATCCTTACAAATCGCGGCCGGGTTTACCTGCGTGGCCGGGAGAACGTGCATAAACGCTATCTAATCCATGTGGCCGAATTCAACCTGGCTCTGCTGATGCGGTCAAAATATGACGTTGGGACCCCGAAGGGGTGGGCAGACGAGCCAATATTGCTTGTTCTCGTCGCTCAGGATGTGATTGCTGATGTTACGGTGGTTCTGTTGGCTATCATCGGGCCGCAAAGAGAAATCGTGCCGGTGGCCGGGATGGTTATGCGCCGCCGCTGAGGGCTGGTTTTATCAACGGGCTGTTAGGGCGCGACATATAATGTAGCTTTCCCTCACAGGAGTGACTTCAATAATTTGCTATGGGGGGAGTCCAGGAGAGAGGAGGAGGGCTGCAAAAAATCAAATGATGTGTATGGCTGTCTGGGGGCGTTTATTTGTGAAAATCTAGACAAGCACTCCACAGACAACCATACAACCATTTGATTTTATTGGCGTCCCGTACGGGTTTCGAACCCGTGTTACCGGCGTGAAAGGCCGGTGTCCTAGGCCTCTAGACGAACGGGACGCACGCTCTGAAAGGACGCTCTTTATACCGGGGCCGGGACGCGGACGCAAGCAAAAATTTCATCGGCGACGCATCCCGACCGCAATCGCTCCGATCAGACGGTTTTGATCATGAACACCGACGGGCGGCGACGCTTGCCCGCCGCCTCCAGATCCTGCAGATACTTCTCCCAATAGGCCGCTTTGTTCACGCCCAGATCGTAGAGCATATCCCAGGAGTAGAGCCCGGAGTCGTGATCGTCGGAAAACGAGATCTTCACCGCATAGTGACCCACCGCCTCGATGCCGGTGATTTTCACCCCCTGCTTGCCATCGATGAGTTTGGCCTGGTCAGGCGTATGCCCGCGACAGTCGGCGCAGGGGCAGAACACGCGCAGCTCTTCATCGGTAAAGGTCAGACTCTCGCCATTGTCCCAGGTGGTCTCCACCACGCCTTCGGCGCGCTTCTGCTTGAACTGGGTGGGGATGTGTTTGGCTTTGTACGTCATGCTCATAGTGTGCGTCATCCTTGTTACGGTTCATCCGGGCTCGGACAGAGCCTCGGTTGGATCCAGCGCCAGCGCCTCGCCCGCCAGCAGGCTGACCCGCTCGCGGGCGGCCCGGTAGGTGGCGTCCTGCAACAGATCGCGCCACGGGCCGGGGGCGATGCGCGCATTGTGCAGGATATGCTCCTGCCGCGCCAGGTTGGCGTCGCGCTCCGCCTGGGACAGGCCCGCCAGCGCCTGCTCCACGCCGTCCAGCGCCGCCTCGGCGTCGGCCAGCTGGCCGGTGCAGACCAGCACTTGATCGCACCCGGCCGCCACCGCGCGTCGCGCCCGATCGGCCATATCGCCCTCCAGCGCCTGCATCTCCAGGGCGTCGGAGACGATCAGCCCATCATACTCCCACTGCTCGCGCAGCAAGCCTGTCAGGGTTTCCCGCGACCACGTCGCCGGTTGCGCGCGATCCAGGCCGCTCATCACCAGATGCGCGGTCATGATGATGGGCAGTTGGCCCAGCAGACTGAGATAAGGGACAAACTCCCACTCAGCAAGTTCCTCGGCGGACTTCTCCACCCGCGGCAACTCCTTATGGGAATCCACCAGCGCCGCCCCGTGACCGGGAAAGTGTTTGCCCGCCGCCAGCAGCCCGGTGCTGGTGAAACCGCCCAGCCACGCCCCCGCCAGCGCCGCCACCACATCAGGGTCGGAACCGAAGGCGCGTTCGCCGATGACGTCGCTGGCGCCCGCCTGACGGATATCCAGCACCGGCGCGCAGTTGACGCCAATGCCCATGTGCCCCAACTCCACCCCGTTGAGCCAGCCGGTAAGCCGCGCCAGACTCAAGGCCTGTTCGGGATCGTCGTCAAATTGAACTTCAAACGCCTGGGCGCTGGGATAGGGTGTGAGCGGATCGCGCAGGCGCTGCACCCGCCCCCCCTCCTGGTCGATCCAGACTACCGGCGGGATATCGCATGCATCCTGCACCGAAGCAATCAGCGCCTGCACCTGATCCAGATCGGCGATATTACGCGAGAACAGAATCACCCCAGCCGGTTGACGCGCGCGCAGAAATGCCGTCTCTTCATCGCTCAAGGCGCATCCGGCCAATCCCATCACCAGATAGCGCGCCGCCTCCTGCTGCACGGAAAAGTCCAATGTCACCGTCTGAGTCTCCCCCACTGCGCCTCTCCTCACCGCTGCGCGGCCTGTTCTGGTTGCTCATCACCGCTCTGTTGAGCGGGGTGATTTTTCATCTCTCCAGCGGCCCCATCACCGCGCCGATGCCGCCGATTCCCCACATCGACAAGGCGATTCACGCCAGCATCTACGCCCTGCTGGCGATCAGCGCCGCCCTCTGTGCGCGGCATCTGTTCACCGCTCTGACGCGACCCGAATGGTGGGGCGCGCTCTACGCCGCCCTCTATGGCGCCAGCGACGAGTGGCATCAAACCTTTGTCCCAAGCCGCTACGCCGACATCTGGGACTGGCTCGCCGATGTGGCGGGGGCCATCTTGGCGGTTTGGGCGCTTAAAAAATATGGCAAGTTGAAAGAGACTGGGGCTTCGCCCCAGACCCCATGATGGCTCCGCCCTCAACCCGCCAGGGCGCTGCCCTGGACCCGCACGGGCTCTGCCCGTGACCCGCCAGGGAAATGATTTCCCTGGACCCTCGTTAGTTTTACTCCGAGCGGGACACAGTTTTGATCAATCTCCAATTTTATTGCGCAGGCACGAAGTAAAGGTGGAAAATCGGGACATTTATTGGCGCGATTTTCCGGGGTCTGGGGGCCGCGCCCCCAGCGGGGCGTGGGGCAGCGCCCCACGGTGTTAGGGGAGTTTGAGGGCGCAGCCCTCAATATCTTAACTCTTCCCCTCGCCCTACGAAGCTTTCGCTACCTCGACGCGATTGTCATGAAACGCCGGACCACCCGCCGGAACCACCGGGTCGGCATGGGAGAGCGCATTGGGGCCCACCCCCTGCTCGAACTCCTCCCCCGCATAGTTGGTCTCGGTCAAACATAACCCGGGCCGAACCACATCGCTGATCTTGGCAATGAACACCAGATGCGCCAAAGCGTTGTAGGCCACCACCCGCTCGCCATCGACGATACCCCGCGCGGCCGCGTCATCGGGATGCAGCAACAGCGTTGGTTTGCCGCGCTTGTCACGCGCCTTCTGCGAGGCGGTGAAGGTGGTGTTGAGCACCTCATGGGCCGGCGGGGTCATGAAGTCCAGCGGATATTGCGCCGATTGCGCATCATCGCGCCGGTTCACCGCCCAGTGATCAGGCATGGCGGGCATCGCGGCATCGCCCCAATCCGGCTTGAAGCGGAAACGCCCATCGGCGTGGCCAAAACCGTTGCGGAAGTGGCGCGCCTCCTCGTCCGGGGTCATATCCAACCACGGCTGCGGCCACGCTTCCAGCGGCGGCAGGCCGCTATCGGCCAACATCTGCGCGCGCATCTGCTTGGCGTCCATCTGGAAGCCGGGCTCATCCCAGCCCATCCGCTGCGCCAGCCGATTGATGAAGTCGTGATTGGAGAGCGCCTCGCCGCTAGGCGGAACAACCACATCCGAGCTTTGCACGGTGTACTGCCCATAGGATTTATACAGGTCGTCATGCTCCAGGAAGGTGGTGGCGGGCAGCAGAATATCGGCAAAGCGCGCGGTGTCGCTCATCACCTGCTCATGCACCACGGTGAACAGATCGTCGCGACACAGACCGCGAATGGTCTTGCTGGAGTCTGGGCAGGAGCCCACCGGATTGCTGTGCATCACCAGCAGGCCGGTGATGGGCGTCTCCAGGCTCTCGTCGGTGAGAATGCGGCTGATCTGCGACATATCCAGCACGCGGGTCTCATGGTCGATCCACTGCGCGCCGCGCGCCGCATCCAGATTGAGCGCTTTGAAGGCGTCGCCGGTCTCCAGCAGCGCGCCGCCGCCGCGTTTTTTCCACGCCCCGACCAGCGCAGGCAGACACGACACCGCATGCAGGTTGACCGCGCCGTTGTTCTGCCGCGTCATGCCGATGCCAATGCGGATATACGGCGCGGACGCCGCCGCATATTCGCGCGCAAAGGCGTCGATATCCGCCGCCGGAACGCCGGTGATCGCTTCCGCCCATTGTGCCGTGGCCGCTTGCATGTGGGCGTCCACGGCGTCATCGAAGTCGGTCAACTGCGCCAGATAGTCGCGGTCGGCCAGCCCCTCGCGCAGCATCACCCCCATCAGCGCCCGCGCCAGCGCGCCATCGGTTCCCGGACGCGGCTGAATGTGCCAGTCGGCCAGTTTGGCGGTGCGGGTGCGGTAGGGGTCCACCACGATCAGCCGCGCGCCCCGCGCCCGCGCCCGTTTGACAAAGCCCATGAGATTGATGTGGGTGGAGACCGCGTTGATGCCCCACAGAATGATCAGGTCGCTCTGCTCGGCCAGATCCTCCGCAGAGGGGCCGAGACCGCGCCCCACCCCGGCGCTCCAGCCCGCCGCAGCGATGGCGAAGCAGAGGGTTTTGCGCATGCGCGAAAAACCGCCGCGATGGACCAGACGCTCCACCGCCGAGCGTTGCACCACGCCCATGGTGCCGCCATACCAGTGCGCCCAGATGGTCTGCGCGCCGTGCTGCTCGATGCGCCGCCCCCAGCCCTCGGCGATGCGATCCAACGCCTCGTCCCAGGAGATGGGGACGAAATCCGCCACCCCTTTGGGGCCGTTGCGGCGCATGGGCTGCAGAATGCGCGGGCCATGCTGAATCTCGCTGTAGCGGGAGACCTTGCCGCAGATCACTCCTTGGGTGAACGGATGGTCGGGGTCGCCTGAAATTTTGGTGATTTGGCCATCTGCGCCGGTTTGCACGCGCAGGGCGCAGGCCCCGGGGCAGTCCAGCGGACAGACGCTCTGATGCGTAACTGGGGACATGATCAAGAACTCCAAATGGTGTTTGAAAATATCAAAATCTGTTATACCAGCCCCACGCGACGCCCCCAAGGCGCGCTGAATCGTGAACCGAGAAGATGAGATTCGCCATGCCGCGCAAGAAGAGTAAACCGGATATCCAGGCGCTGTTTGACGCCCTGGCGGCCAACAACCCCAACCCCAAGAGCGAACTGGATTTTCGCAATCCGTTTGAGCTGGTGGTGGCGGTGGCGCTGTCGGCCCAGGCCACCGATGTGGGGGTCAACAAGGCCACCCCGGGACTGTTCGCCGCAGCGCCCACGCCGCAGAAGATGGTGGCGTTGGGGGTGGAGGGGATCAAGCAGAAGATTCGCACCATCGGCCTGTTTAACAACAAAGCCAAGAACATCTACGCCCTGTCGCAGATGTTGATCGACGAATTTGGCGGCGAAGTGCCGGAGGACCTGGAGGCGTTGCAACGGCTGCCCGGGGTGGGGCGTAAAACCGCCAATGTGGTGATGAACGTCGGCTTCGGCCACCCCACCCTGGCGGTGGACACCCATGTGTTTCGCGTCGCCAACCGCACCGGGCTGGCCCACGCTAAAACCCCCGACGCCACCGAGCAGCAGTTGCTCAAGATCGTGCCGCCGGAACACGCCCTGCACGCCCACCACCACCTGATTCTGCACGGGCGTTATGTATGCAAGGCGCGCGCGCCGCAGTGCGACGCGTGCGATATCACCGCCTGGTGCGATGAGTTCAAAAAGCGCCAAAAGGCGGCCAAGCCCGCCGCTGCGTCTCAGACGTCCCGCGCCAAGCGCGCGGCCAAAGCCACAAAAAAGACCTAAATCACTCCGCTGCGGCGGGGTCGCTCAGATCCCGCCCCGCACACCAGCGCGTCCAGGTCGCTTGCACGCTCTGCGCTGCGCCTTCCGGCTGCTGGCGCAGAAAATCCACAAACCGGCAGCGCGAAACCTGTTTGCTCTCACGCTCCTCTTCAAAGCCGATATTGAACGCTTCAGCGGCCTCGTCCACGCGCCCCAACTTGACCAGCGCCACCGCCTGATTGAACGCCGCTTCGCGGATCATGCCATCCTGTTTCAGGCGCGCCGTGGGATCCCACTCCACCTTGCCCTCCCGCACCTGCGCCAACACCGGCGCCGCCTCAGCGAACTGCGCATTGCGCATCAACGTCAACCCCAGACGCAGCAGCACTCTAGCGTTATCGGGAAAAACTCTTTGCGCATCATATAGGTAAGACAACGCGCTCAGAACCCGCCCCTGCAGCAGCAGCATGTCCGCCGCGCCCAGGCGATACTGCAGATCGTTGGGTTGTTCGGCCAACGCCTTTTCGAACATTTTGCCCGCCATCACCACATCGCCTTCGCCCCAATAGGCCCGCGCCAACAAACCGTTCACAAAGTAGTGTTCGCCACGGGCCTGAATCGCGCTGTTCCACAAGGTGATGCTGTCGCGCCACTGGCCCATGTAGACGAACGCATTGGCGCCATACAGCAGGGCCGCCGCCAACGCAATCGCCGCCTGCGCGCGCAGATTGACGCGCCAACGCGACAACCACCACCCCGCCTGCCAGACCACGGCGATGAAGAGTCCCATGTGCGGCAGGTAGGTAAAGCGGTCGGCCATGCCCTGGGCGCCGATCTGGGCGATGCCGGAAACCGGAAACAGCGAGCCCAAAAACCACAGCCACCCCACCAGCAGCCACGGATTGACGCGCCACCGCCACAGCGCTACGCCGGTGACGCCCAGCAGCAACAGCGCGCTGGCGATGCGCTCCGAGAAGGGATGCCCCGCCATGGGATAAGAGTAGAATCCGGCCAGATCAGCCGGATAGAACGCCATCAGCAGGTACTCTTTATACGAAACCGTCACATGCCACAGACGCATGCTTAAGGGGATCTGCTCCAGGCTGGCCAAGCCGGTGGCGGTCTCCGTCGCCACCAACAGAGTCACCGCCGCCGACAGAATCATCACCCCAAAAAACGGGATTTTGTCGCGCAACAGCGCCCAGGAGAGCGGCCGCCCGCCAGGCCACAGATCCACCAGCACCAACAGAAACGGCAACGTGATCCACTTGGGCTGCGACATCAGACTGAAGGCGAACAACCCCAGCGAGAACAGTCGCCATCGCCGAGCGCTGCGCCCGCTCTCCTGATGCGCGCGCCAGTAGGCCAGCAGACTGCCCAGACCAAACAGGGCGCTGAGCACCTCCTTGCGCTCGGTGACCCACACCACCGCCTCCACATGCTGAGGATGCGCGGCGAAGATTAGCGCAGCCGTCGCCGCCCAACCGGTGCGTCCGGTGGCGCGCTGCAGCCAGAAATAGAGCAGATAGACGTTGGCCGCGTGCAACAGGATGTTGGTCAAATGCGCGCCTTGGACCAAAAACTCGCCGTAGATCTCCGCATCCAGCATGTAGCTGATCCACAATGCCGGCATCCAGTGCCCCAGCCCCATATCGCTGGTCAGAGCCCGCCACAACGCCTTGAGCGTAAAGCCATCCTGAACCGATTGGTTGTAGGTGATGTAGTGGTGATCGTCATAGTTGATCAGACCAAACTGCGTCACTTTGGCGTAGAGCAGCACGCTAAACAGCAGCAAACCATAGGCGATCAAGCGCTGATTGAAGGCCTCAGAGCGCGCGGGAGGCGCGGATGCGGTCGTGGTGGATGATTCGGGCGCTGACGCCTGCATGCGGACTCTCCTGGTGACCAAAGGACATGCGCCACAGCATCGCTTCAACAGGGCGCCAGCGGGCAGAATAACCGTGTTCGACGCCAATGGCACAGGGTCTTCCCAACAACGTTGAAAAGCATTGCATTTTTATCTCATTTCACGTAAAACTGATGAACATAACGCCTGCGATTCAGCATTCAGGAACGTGCGCAATCGCAAGGCGTCCCAGCGCAGAGTTCCGCGCCTGGGCCGGTTCTTCCCCCACTGCATGGATGCTGTTTCGTCGCGTTTCGCCTCTGGCGAAGCGCAGCTATTCGCCGTATGACGCCCGCTGCGCATACGAACGAAAGGAGCGATCCATGTCCGTGCGCCAACTGACTTACAGCGCGGCGAATCTGGCCACCGCGCAGCTCAAACAGAGCGCCCAAGCCAACTCCAAAGCCGTGCAAAGCGACCTGCTCAAGCACTACGGCGAACGCGCCGACGCCAAAGTGGAGGCCGCCGCCCGTCGCGACTCCGTGGCCTATCAAGTCGCCATCTCCGATTTAGCCCGTAGCGTGCGCGCATAACGTTTCCGCGCGTCACGCACGCTTTTCCTGCGAAATTCCTCTCTATTATGCTGCGGCGCCGACATCGGCGCCGCAGTTCGTTGCGCTGCCGTAGAGACGCCTGCGGCGTCGGTTTTCGATTTCCCACCTTGCATGAGCCTGCCTCGAGTCGCAAAATCGCCCCAGGATTTTGCCGCGCCCCCATCACGGAAGAGGTCGCTTATTCATGCCCATGTGTCGTCCCTTCGCCATTTTCGCCACGCGCCGCTGGCGCGGTTGGCAAGTCGTTATTTTTCTTATTTTCTGTCTCGCACTGCCCGCCCAGACCAAGGCCCAATCGCTCACTGCGGCGCAAATCGCCGATCTGTTTCAAGCGGCGCGTAAAGACGTCAACGGAGATCGTTTCACCACCCCCCCGGTGATAACGCCCTGGTGAAATTGCGCGCTATTCTCGACGCCGCTCCTGACCACGAAGGCGCCCACAGCCTGCTGCAGGAGATCGCCGAAGACCTCACCCGACGCAGTCGCGAAGCGCTGGACGTCGGCGACGCCCAGAGCGCCATTCGCCACGTTCTCAACGCTCAAGCCGCCCTACCCACCAGCGACACCGTGGCCAATACACGCGATCTGGTGGATGCGCGCTACCCCGATCAACTGGCCCGCGCCAAGCAGGCGCGCATTGATGATCTGCTGCAACAAGCGCAGGCCAATCAGGCCAACAATCGCCTCACCCGCCCCATGGAGCGCAACGCGCTGTATCGGTACCGTCAGGTGTTGGCTATCGACCCCACCAACATCGCCGCCCGTCAGGGTCTCGGCCAGATTATTGCGCAGTTGAACGCCCTGGCTGGTCGCCCCGGCGTGGGCCCGCGCGAGGCGCGCGCGCTACGCCAGAGCGCGCGTTTCATCTCCGCCGCCTACCCCGGCCTGGAAGAGGCCGCCAAACAGCGCTACGCCCCGCCCGCCGCGCCAACAAACGACGCCCCCCGCATGGCGGACGCCGCGCAAGCGGAGGCGGCGGATCCGGTCACCACGCTCCTGGAGCAGGCGGAGAGCATGCTGCAACAGGACTATTTGACCCAACCGGCCAACGATAACGCCGTATCGCGCTATGAAGAGGCGCTGCGCCTCGACCCGGGCAACCCCCGCGCCCTGGATGGCCTCACCCGGGTAAAAAATCGTCTGCTGGCCCTGGCCGACGCCACCGGCTCGCCCAGCCGTGCGGGGCAACTGCGACAACGCGCGCGCATGGTGGAGGCGCTCACCGCCGTGGCCCCGGATGCGCTGCGCGACGATGAGATGGCCGCCGCACCGCCCATGCCCGATGATGAGGGCGAACCGGTCGAGCAGGAGCCGCCCGCCGCTACGGCCCCCGCCGATCCCCGCACCAGCGCCCTGTTGACCCAGGCCGAATCGCTGCTGATGCGCGATCGCCTCACCCAGCCGCCGCAGGAGAACGCCCTTCAGCGCTTCCACCAGGCGCTGGAGCGGGACCCCGGCAACGCGCAAGCTATTGCGGGCATTGAGCGGGTCAAAGCGCGCCTGCTGCTGCTCTCCAAACAGAGTCTGGACCCGCAACGCGCGCTGATTCTGCGCCAGCGCGCCGAACAGATCGATCTGCCCAACGCGCCGCAACAACCCGCCGCCGCCGCGCCCGCCAAAGCGCCGGCGTGGATCAGCGTGCTGCTGCGTCAAGCCGACGCCGACCTGCAAGCGGATCGCCTCACCCGGCCGGAGAAACACAACGCGCTGTTCCGCTATCGCCAGATTCTCGCCGCCGATCCCGACAACCCCGACGCCCTGTCGGGTTTGGCGCGCATTGTCGGGCGCCTGAGCGACTTGGCGCAGAACGAAAGCGATCGTGACAAGGCAATGCAGTATCTGGACTCCGCCGCCTCCATTCTGCCGGGGGACCCGCGCATCGCCGTGGCCTATCGGCAATTGGCGGGCATCCCCAGCGCGCCCGCCGCCGCGCCCGTCGCCCCGCCTGCGCCTGCGCCACCGCAGCGCTTCGATGCGCTGCTGGCGCAGGCGCAGGCGAACCTAGCCAAAGATCGCCTCACCACTCCAGAAGATGACAACGCGCTGGAAAAATATGAGCGCATTCTCGCCCAGCAGGCGGATAACGCCGCCGCGCGGGCGGGCATTGAGCAGATCATCGGCCGCCTGCTGGAGATCGCCAAAAAGAGCGCCCACCGCCCGCAACGGCGCGATCTGCTGCGCAACAAGGCGCGCCTCATCGCCGAGCGCCATCAGATGAGCGCCCAGTTCGGTTTCGCCGCAGCCAAGCCGACGCCGAGACAACAACAGAGCAATCGCGCCGCATTGGTTCCCTCCGCTCCGGCGGGCGATATGGATCAGTTCTGGACCGAAGCCTCCACCGGCATGCAGTTTGCGCGCGTGCCCGGCGGTTGCTTTCAGATGGGCTCCACCCAGGGCGAGGCCGACGAGCGCCCGGTGCATCAAACCTGCGTTAACGGCTTCTGGATGGGGCGTTATGAGGTGACTCAGGGGCAGTGGGAGAGCGTGATGGAGTCGCGCAACAACCCCTCCAAGTTCAAACAGGGGCCCTTCTATCCAGTGGAGAACATCTCCTGGATGGACGCCCAGGAGTTTATTCAGAAGCTCAACGCCAAAACCGGCCAGCAGTTCCGCCTGCCCACCGAGGCCGAATGGGAGTACGCTTGTCGCAGCGGCGGCAAGCAGCAGACCTGGTCCGGCCCCCTGCCCGCCACATCTGTAGCGTGGTTCAAACAGTCGCCCTATGAGAGCGGCGCCACCCACCCGGTGGGTCGCAAACAACCCAATGGGTTGGGTCTGTACGACATGAGCGGCAACGTCTATGAGTGGGTCTCCGATCGCTATCAAGCGGACTTCTATGCCCACGCGCCGCGCGACAACCCCATCAATAACAGCTCCGACTCCGCCTATCAGGCGCTGCGCGGCGGCTCCTGGGAGAATGAAGCGCGCCATGTGCGCTGCGCCAATCGCGACTGGCTCAAGCCCAACCACTGGCTCGATCTGATCGGCTTGCGACTGGTCCGCCCATTGTAGAACAATTCACGCAGCTCTCTGAAGTTAAGTCGATTCTCTGGAACCGCGACAAAATCCAAAACGTCTGATACACTAGAATCGACTTTTTTGCCAAACGAGAGGGGGTCGTGATGAACTCCGCCCGACGTTTCTGGATTGGCGTACTGCTGGCCATGGCGCTGATACCGCTGTTGGGCGGCGCGGGTGAAGCCGGGTTCCTGGCTCTGCTCAATCTGCTCCTGTTCTGGGGTCTGTTCCTGGTATTCTGGTCGGCCCTGCACCACATTCTGCAACGCTATCGTCCCCATGATGATCCCAACGCCCACGCGCGCCATGGGCATGCGGGCGCCTCTCCCCCTTCGCGTCGGACACAACAGCGCCCCCAAGATGACGCCGCCAAATCGGAAGAGCCGCTGTTCCCCGCTCTGTTCGAGTGGGATGAGCCCGACGACGCCGCAACCGAGAATCAGATCGGCCCCTATGCGGGCTGGCGCGCGCTGGACCCCGATCAATGGCGCATCGCCGCCCATGGTCCCATCATTGGGCGATTCCAAAACCACCCCATCCCCGCCTGGATTCGCGCCAGCGACGGACGCACCGCCGACTACCACGGCGTGGATCAAAATCCAGAGACCGGCCCCACCCTCTGCCTGGAGTCCCCCGACCACGCCTGGTGGGTGACCGAACCGGGCCTGCGCTACCGCCTGCGCACAGTCGAATAATTTTTCCCCCGGCCGCCGGTTTGAGAGCCTCACGCGCCCGCCAGAACTTGCCTGCGGGCGCATGAGGCCGTATGGTTTGTCGATTATTGGGAATACATTTTTCGACACTCTCCAACCGCACGGTCATCCATGGGATCCTCCGCCGAACACACGCCGGTGATGCAGCAGTATTGGCGCGTCAAAGCCGACCACCCGGACACCCTCATCTTCTTCCGTATGGGGGATTTCTACGAGCTGTTCTACCAGGACGCCGAGACCGCCGCGCCGGTGCTGGAGATCGCCCTGACCACCCGCGGCAAATCCGCCGACAAGCCGATCCCCATGGCGGGGGTGCCAGTGCACGCCATGCAGAGCTATCTGCTCAAATTGGTGCAGTCGGGGTTCAAGGTGGCCATCTGCGAACAGATGGAGCCCCCCGGGCAGAGTAAAGGACCGGTCAAGCGCGAAGTGGTGCGCACCGTCACCCCCGGCACCCTCACCGAAGACACCCTGCTGTCGGCCAAGGCGCACAACTACCTGGCCGCGCTGTTCCCCGGCGATGGCAAGAAAAAGCCCCCCGCCATCGCCTCGCTGGACCTCTCCACCGGCCTGTTTGAGGTGATGGCGCTGGCCGATTGGGATCAAGCCGCCGCCGAACTGTCGCGCTTGCAACCTGCGGAGCTGCTGGTTCCTGAAGGGTGGCCGCCGCCGCCGCAGATGGATGTGTGGGCCAAGCGCATCACCCGCCGCGCCGACCTGCTGTTTACCCCCAAGCACGGCGCGGCGACTCTGTTGGAACACTTCCACGCCGGTTCGCTGGACGGTTACGGCATTGGCGATTCGCCCTCCTGCCAAGGCGCCGCCGGCGCCATGATCAGCTATTGCCAGGAGACTCAGCGCGAAGCCCTGGGCCATATCGTCGCCCTGACCCGCCTGCATCCGGGCGAAGGGATGCTGCTGGATGACGCCTGCCGCCGCAATCTGGAGATCAACGCCTCGCTCAGCGACGGCAAGCGCGATGTCAGCCTGCTGGGGGTGATGGACCAGTGCCGCACCGCCATGGGCTCGCGGCTGCTGGCGGTGTGGCTCAACCGCCCGCTACAGGATGTGCAGGCGATCCGCGTGCGCCAGGCGGCGGTGACCTGGTTCCTGGAGCGGGTGGACGCCCGCGAGGCGCTGCGCGCGGCATTGCGGCAGATGCATGACCTGGAGCGGTTGCTGTCGCGGGTGGCGCTCAAACGCGCGGCCCCGCGCGATCTCTCCGGTCTGCGCGCGGCGCTGCATCTGCTGCCGGAGATCCATCGCCAGTTGGGCGCCGGATTGGAGGGCTTCCCCTCACTGCTGGATGTGCTCTCCAGCCACCTCACTGGCCATGAGGAGCTGCGCGCGCTATTGACCAAAACCCTGGCCGAGGAGCCCCCGGCGCAGCTCAAGGATGGCGGCGTCATCCGCGCCGGATTTGACCCCGACCTGGATGAGACGCGACAGATGGCCCACAGCGGGCGCGACTATCTGGCGCAGTTGGAGACCCGCGAACGCGAAGCCACCGGCATCAGCAGTCTGAAAATCAAATTTCACCGCACCTTCGGCTACACCATCGAGGTCACCAACGCGCAGTTGGACAAGGTCCCCGCCGAGCGCTATATCCAGAAGCAGACCATGGCCAACGCCGTGCGCTATGTGACCATGGAGCTCAAGGAGACCGAGGAGCGCCTGCTCAACGCCCAGGAGCGGCTGCTGGCGCTGGAGGCGGAGCTGTTCGCGCAACTGGCCGAACAGACCGCCCAGCACGCCGCCGCACTGCAGAAGACCGCCGCCGCCGTGGCCGCCATCGACGTGCTGGCCTGCTTTGCCGACTCCGCCGACCGCTTCGATTACTGTCGCCCCCTGGTGGACGATGAACTGATCATCGATATCCGCAGCGGCCGCCATCCAGTGGTGGAGCGCTTTGCCGAGCAGACCTTCGTGCCCAACGACATCCTGCTCAATGGCGACGATCAGCGCATCGCCCTGATCACCGGCCCCAACATGGCGGGTAAATCCACCCTCATGCGGCAGGTGGCGCTCATCGCGCTGATGGCCCATGTGGGCGCGTTCGTGCCCGCCACCGAGGCGCGCATCGGGCTGGTGGATCGCATCTTCACCCGCGTGGGCGCGTCGGACGATCTGGCCGGCGGCCGCTCCACCTTCATGGTGGAGATGACCGAAACCGCCCACATCCTCAACCACGCCACGCCGCGCTCGCTGGTGATTCTGGATGAGATCGGCCGCGGCACCTCCACCTACGATGGCCTCTCCATCGCCTGGGCGGTGGTGGAGCATCTGCATGGCAAGAGCCGCGCCCGCGCCCTGTTCGCCACCCACTATCACGAATTGACGCAACTGGAGCGGCTCAAACCGGGCATCGTCAACCACACCGTGCAGGTGAAGGAGTGGCGTGACGAGATCCTGTTCCTGCACACCATCGCCCGCGGCGCGGCGGATCGCTCCTACGGCATCCATGTGGCGCGGCTGGCGGGACTGCCCAAATCGGTCACCGAGCGCGCCAAACAGGTGTTGGAGGATCTGGAGAGCGCCGACCTGCGCGCCCCGGTTGAGCCCGGACACAAGAGCGCGGCGGAGCCCGAATATCAGCTCACCCTGTTCGCTGAACCGCCGCCTTCCCCGGCGCTGACGGAACTGAACGCTCTGAATCCCGATGACTTGAGCCCTAAACAGGCGCTGGAGACCCTCTACCGACTCAAGGAGTTGCTATGACGCCCTCGCCCCGCGCGCCGCGCCGCCAACCTGCGCTCGCCATTGCTGCGTTAGTCACCTTGTGCGCTGCGCCGCAGTCGGCATTCGGCATCGGCTGGCTGGACGCCCCCGGCGCCGAGACCCAAGGGGCCGGCTGGTTTGCCCAGCCCAAAGCGCGCTTTGTACAAGATCAGCCGCCCCAGGCGCGGGTGCACCGCTACCAAGCCAGTCAGGAGATCATCGCCGACGCCGAGGGGGTCAGTGCGGTGATCACGCTGCGCCGCCCTGGGGTGGACGAGCCGGTGTGGATCGGGACCGCTCCATTGGCCCAGGGCGCCGCCTCCGACGCGCTGTTCCAGGACATTCAACAAAGTCTGCGCGCGCGTCTGGCCCCGGAGTATGATGAAGTGATCCTGCACGCCACAGAGCCCGATGCGCGCCTGCCGCAGCAGAGCAGCCACACGGTGGCCCTGGTGCATCTGGCGCCGCTGCCCGCCCCCCCTTTGCATGCTCCCGCCGCAGCGCCTGTCGTGGTGGCGACCCACGCGCCCGCAGCAACGGCGGTGGCGCGCCCTGCGCCTGCAGTGACGCCACAACCTGATGCATCAGCGCAATCGCAATCCGCGGAGCCGCTAGCTGCGCACATGCTTTCAGACGCCGCGCAGCAGGTCGCCGGTTTACCGCCAGCGTCCAGCGCAGCAGAACAATCTTACGTCACACATACGCCAAGCCCTAAGGCGCCACAGACTCAGACTCCTGCGCACACATCATCCCCTCGCGCCGCCTACGCCATTCAACTCTCTTCCAACCGGCAACGGGAGTACGCGGACCAGACCGCCAAAGCCTTGCGTCAACTGGGTCTGAGCGCCTATATCCATACACAGACGCACAGCGCAGATGTGACCTGGCAAATGGTGCGGGTCGGACCCTTTGCCGATCCCCAAAGCGCACAACAGGCCTGGGATCAACTCGCCGCCTCCAAGAGTTGGCGCAATCAGCCCCGCTATCCCGTCATCCAAGGCCGCGTGCGCTTTGAACCGGACCCCGCCAATCTCTGGAAAGGGTTTTAACATGCCTCTCTACCCCTATCGCGGCATCTTCCCGCAGATCGATCCCTCCGCCTTTGTGCATCCGGACGCGGTGGTGATCGGTGATGTGGGGATCGGCCCCAACGCCTCCATCTGGCCCGGTGTGGTCATCCGCGGCGACGTCAACAGCATCCGCATTGGCGCGTGCAGCAACGTGCAGGACGGCTCCATTCTCCACGTCACCCGCGATAGCGAATTCAAACCCGGCGGTATCCCGTTGATCATCGAGGAGGAGGTCAACATCGCCCACTCGGTGACGCTGCACGCGTGCACCCTCAAGCGCGGCGCCATGGTGGGCATGGGCGCCATCGTACTCGATGGCGTGGTGGTGCACGAAACCGGCATGCTGGCCGCAGGCTCCATGGCCACCCCCGGCAAGCAGATCGCCTCGGGACAACTCTGGATGGGCTCGCCAGCCAAGTTCGCCCGCGACCTCAAAGAGTCCGAACTGCGCTCCAATCAGGCCATCAACGCCAACTACATCAAACTCGGCGCCGAATATCGCCAAGCTTTCGGCGCAACCTGACCCTCTTCGCTTCCAACGCACGCCCAATCAAAAAAGCCCGTCTGCGCCAATATGGCGCAGACGGGCTTTTTGATTGGGCGTTTGCAGCGGCGACGGAACGCCAGGCTTAGATGCTTTTAATCAGGTAGTAGAGCGGCGAGAACAGCGCCATCGCCAGCACAATGAACATGCCGCCGCCGATCATGATGGCGAGAGGCTCCACCAATTTGCCGATATTGGCCACGATGTCGTCCAGCTTCAGGCGATACTCCTCAGCCACATACTCCAGCTGATCGGACAAAGTGCCCGACTGCTCGCCCACACCGATCATACGCACCACAAAGGTGGGGAAGATCTTGGCTTCTGTGAACGACTCGCGCAGACTCACCCCTTGCACCAATCGCTCCCGCACCATATCGAGCTTCTCGCGATAGATCTCATTGGGCAGCGCCTCCTTGAGGATCTGCAAGCTGCGCATGATGTCCACACCCGCATTGATCATCAAGCTCATATACTCGGTGATAAAAGCCAGATTGAATGAGGAGACAATCAGCTTGAACACCGGGATGCGCAAAAGCAGCCAGTGCCACCCCCGGCGCGTTGGCTGGTGCAGCTTAATCGCCATACTCAAACTGAATATGGCCGTTGCGCCGACTGCGAGAATTGTTCCGATATTTTCTGCGAACGCCTTGGAGGCTCCGATCACAATCACCGTCATGGCGGGCAGCGGCACGCGGAACGACTTGAACAGGTCCGCCATAGGCGGCACCACCAGATAGACCCAGAAAAACATGGCGCCAAAGATGGCGATGAACATGAAGGTCGGATAGGTCAGCGCGCTCTTGGTATCCTTTTTAATGCGGTCCATCTTCTTGGCGTGGTCCGCCGCATCTTTGACCGTGCGATCCAATCCGCCAGTCTCCTCACCCAGACGAATGAGGAAGCGAATGGTGTCCGGGAAAACCTGCGGATAACGCGCGCAGGCGTCGGTAAAGCTGGAGCCGCTCTCCACCCGCAGCACCAATTCGCGACCAATGCGCGCCAAGGTTTTGTTGTCGTGTTCACCAATGGCGTCACGGATGGCGGTAATCAGCGGCACGCCGGCCTTGAGCATCACCGACACGTTGGTCAGCGACTCGGCCATCTCCGCCTGCGTGACTGGCTGCTGCAGGAACCGGTTGACCATCCCCACCAGCGCGCCCATCGCCGGGGGCAATGGGGTGGCGAAGATCACCGTGTTGCCCTGCTGTTCCAGATAGGTCATCGCCGACAAGGGGCTATCAAACGGCAGCTCAATCATGCCGCCTTTTGGCAAGCCTTCCGCCGTGATTAATTTGTATCGAAAAATCGCCATGTTGCTATACCTTACATATAACCGATTACGCGGATCATCTCAGACACCGACAACTCGCCGCGAAGAACCTTCAAACGAGCGATATCAAAGATGTCTTGGAAACCATTTTGCTTGGCGGTTTTCAGCAACTCATCCAGCGGCGCATCGCGCGAGATCTGCAGCGCCAGCTCAGGGGTGGATTGCAAAATCTCATACACCAGCGTCCGGCCATGGAAACCGGTGCCGAAGCAGGTGTCGCACCCCACGCCACGATGCAACTCCGGCGCCTCCTCCGCGGACAACCCCAAATAGTCCAACTCCTCCTGGCTCGGCGTATAGGGCTCTTTACAATTGGGGCAGATTTTCCGCACCAAACGTTGACTCACCACCCCCACCAGCGAGTCCGACAGCATAAACGGCGGAATATTCAGCGAGCGCAGACGCGGGATGGCGCCGAACGCGGTGTTGGTGTGCAGAGTCGAGAGCACCAAGTGGCCCGTTTCCGATGCCGAGATGGCGGTGGCGGCGGTCTCGTTGTCACGAATCTCACCCACCAGGATCACATCCGGGTCGTGACGCAGGAAGTAGCGAATGGCGCTGGCGAAGGTGTAGCCGGCCTTGGTGTTAATTTGCGTCTGACGCACCAGCGGGATGCGGTATTCGATGGGGTTTTCCACCGTCAGCACGTTCTTCTCGGTGAGATTCAGGGCGCGCACCGCCGCGTAGAGGGTGGTGGTCTTACCTGAACCCGTAGGACCGGTCAGCAGTACGATGCCATAGGGTTCGTTGAAGATCTGCCGCACCAGATCGATAGCCTCCTGCTCGAAGCCCAACTGGGGCAAGCCCATGAAGTCGCTCTTCATGGGCAGCAGACGCATCACCATATTTTCGCCAAACGGACAGACCGTGGTGGAGACGCGGAAGTCGTAATGGTTATTCAGAATCTGCTCGGAGAAGGAGCCATCCTGAGGCAGACGCTGTTCGGCGATGTCCATGTCCGAGCGCATCTTCAGGGTGGTGAGCAGGCGCTTCATATTGGGCGGCAGCGAGAACATGGCGCGCATCACGCCGTCGATACGAAACGCCACGCTAATGGACTTGTCCATGGGGCGGATGTGAATATCCGATGCGCGGGTTTTCACCGCCAGCTGCAGCAGATGCTTGATGAAGTTGTCCAAGCTGCGCACATCATCGGTGTCCAGCGCCAGGAGCTGGATCTCTTTCTCCAGCAGCTTTTCAACCGGATTTTCCAGAAAGTAGTAGTAGTACTGGGCGGCATTGAGAATCTTACCGCGTTCGCCCTGCACGAACTTGGGCCGCAGACCGGTGTGGCGGGTGATCAGACGCTCCAGATCTTCGACGTTATCATCGGCGGTGATCACTTGAATCGAGTTACTGGCGCTATCGTGAATAATCGGCAGGAAGGTGTTGTTCAGACACAGCGGCAGGTTGAACAGACGCAGGGTGTCTTCGGCAGGGGTCATGGTGTCCACATCGACGAACTCGCGGGACTCCTGCTCGGAGACGATATTGGCCACGTCATACTGGGAGACAAAGCCCAACCGCTCCAGAATCTCACCGACGCGCTCTTTGGTGACCTTCTGATCCTGCAGCGCCAGTTCAATGTGCGCATCGGAGATCAGGCCCTTCTCCTGCAGCAGGACGCCGATTGGCTTACGTTGCGGTGCATTCATCTGTCATCCCTTTCGCGGTTATCCTTGCTGGCGGCGTCAGGCGACGCGGCCGTCGGATCCGGCTGGTAATGGATAATCAAGCCGTCAATGTGAAATTGCTCTTTCCACTGTTCCACCACTTTATCCGCTTTGGCGCGCACAGCCCAGGGTCCGGCGCGCACCACCAGCCATGTTACCCCGTCTTGCAGGGCGACTTCCTGGATAAAAGCGTCAATCCCCTTTGCGCGCATCTGCGTGGCCAGGGTAATGGCCTGCTGCGGAATCTGGAAGCTGGCGGCTTGCGCCAGATATTTCGGCTCCTGATCCGGCGTGTCCACCGCGCGCGCAGGCGGCTTGCGCAAAATCGAAATCGGCTGCGTGTTGGCCACCTGTTTGGCCTTTCCCTCTGAGCGTTTTGGCGCGCTCTTTTGGGGCTGCGCCTGCGGCTGATTCTCCAGTAAATAGAGGGTTGCGCCGTTGATCTGCCCTGTTGGCTCCAAGCCGTATTGGCGCTGAAAATTCACCAGCGCTTTAATGGTGTAGCGTCCGGCGATGCCATCGACTTCCGCCGGATAGTGGCCTGCGCGCTTGAGCAGGGACTGCAGGCGTTTCACGTCGGCGCCGCGCGAGCCATAGTAGACATCATCGATATTCTGTTCCGGTTTCCAGAAGAACAGATACTGCGTGCGTCCATCGCCCTCTTTATGCGTGAGCACGCCATAGCGGGAAGAGACCCCTTTTGGCAATTCACGCATTGCCGCCAAACGCTTTCCGGTCTGATCACCAATGCGCCGCGCGGCCACGGGCAGCCAACCATCGCGCAGCGCTTTGCTCATCAGAGTGGCATAGTTTTCCAGGCCGTTGCCAGCCATAAACTGTTGCAACTCCGGGGAGATTTTTTCCACAACAGCGCCCTTTGCGCTGGCCTGCGCCAGGCGTTCGGCCTCTTCACGGGTTTTTTGCGCCTCTTCCAGCAAGGTTTGGGCGCGCTTTTCCGCCTCTGCTTTGGCTTTCTGGGCGGCTTCCCGCATGGCGGCCGCCTCACGCTCGACTTTCTGGCGCTCCGCATCGACCAGTTTCTGCGCCTGCTCTTGCGCCTGTTTGCGCGCCTCTTCAATCAGCGTTTCCGATACCTGCTTATCCTGCAGCGCCGCCTGTTTCGCCGCCTCGGCGGCGGCTTCCGCCGCTTGCCTCTCCGCTTTAGCCTGTTCCAGCGCCTGCGCTTCGCGTTCGGCTTCGGCGGCGCGCTGCTTGGCCTCTTCCAGTGAGGCCTGCGCTGCGGCGCGCGCCTTCTCTGCTTCCGCTTCAGCGGCTTGCCGCAGCAACGTCGCCTCCTCCAACGCCTGTTTCTGTTTCTGCGTCTGCTCGCGAATCTGCGCAATCAACTGCTGCGTGCGCGCCACTTCCGCTTCGGCTTCAACGCTGGCTTTGCGGGCCTCATCCAGGGACTCTTGGCGCTTCTTGGCGGCTTCCTGGGCCTGGATCATCAACGCTTCCGCGCGCACCGCTTCGCGCTCGGCCTCCACCCGCGCTTGCCGCGCTTGTGACAGCCGCGCCTCCGCCTCGCCGCCTGACTCGCCATCGACGCCTTCAGCCGCCTGCGCCAGCGCCTTGGACTCCATCATCCGCGCCTTAGCCACCAACGCCTTGGCCTTCTCCTGCAGCGTCTTGGCCTTATTCAACTCCGCGCGCGCGCTCTCTTTCGCTTGCTGCGCCTGCGCCTCCTGCTGTCGCGCCTGCTGTTGCGCCGATTGCGCCTTGGCCATATCGGCCTTGGCTTGTTCCCGCGCCATCTGCAGTTGACTCATCTCCTCAGCGGTGGCTTTTTGCACCACCACCTGCGGCGGCGGCTGGCGCTGCAGCAGAACGGCTAACACCACCACTGCGATCACAGCGACGCTCGCCAACACGGGCCAGACCAAACTGCGCTTTTTGCCACTGCCGCCGGGCGTGGCGCTGGCCTCTTCAGACAGACCCACTTCGTCCGCCACTTCCAGCACCAGTTTGCGCGTCAGCTTGGTGGAGTTGTAGGCAAATAGGCCGTACAAGCAACGATCCATCAGATTGTTAATCTGACGCGGGTTTCCCCCAGTGCGCTGCTCGATGGCTTTGAAGGCGTTGTCGGCAATGGTGACCGCGCCACGGGAACCGGCGGCGTTTAAACGAAAATGGATATACTGCTTGAGTTCGTCAGAATCGAACGGTCGCACTTTGGCGTGCAATACGATGCGGCTTTTGAGTTGGCGGATTTCGTGCGCATTGAGCTTCTCATGCAGCTCCGGCTGCCCCACCAGGAGAATCTGCACCAGCTTTTCGGCATTGGTCTCCAGATTGGAGATCATGCGCACCATCTCCAGGCTCTCCAGACTCAGATTCTGGGCGTCATCAATGATGATGGCGCAAGTCTTCCCCTGTCGGTAGCGCTCCATCAAAAACGTATTGAGCGCCGCCATCTGCGCGGGCAACCCGCCCTCGGCTTTGGGCAGGCCGAAGTCCTTATTGATCTCTTCGATCAACTCAGAGCCTTGGAAATAGGTGTTGAAGACCAGCGCGGTCTCCACCTTATTATGGTCCATCACCCGCAGTATGCGCTGGCTGATGGTGGTCTTGCCAAGCCCCACCTCGCCGGTGATGACCATGAACCCCTTGCGGGTATAGATGCTGTGCAGGGTTTCGGTGATCAGCGCATCGATGCGCGCAGGCAGAAAGAAGGTCTCCGCATCCGGCGCCACGGGAAAGGGGTTGCGCTCCAGGCCGAGGAAATCCAGATACGCCTCACGCTGCGCCACCATCGCCGCCAACTCCGCGTCGCTGGCGGGTTTGCTGGGGTCGGCGCGCAGGTTCTCATACGGCGCATGTTGAGGATTCTCCGTGGCGCTCATGCAGGTCTCATCGGAAGTAGCGCATCATGCTGCGCACTTGGGCGTTATCAGGATACGCCCGTTGAAGATTGCTCAAACGCTCTTTGGCCTGCTCCATGCGCTTGGTGCGCATCTCCACAATGGCCAGATTGACTCCAGCTTCCAGATCATCGGGGGTTTTGGCCAAAATGCGTTTGAGCGACGCCTCGGCGGCGGGGTAATGCTTCTGTTTAATGGCCCAGAACGCTTCGCTTTTGAGCAGGAACGGATGATCGGGTCCACGCGTTTGACGCAGTTGCGTCAGCAGTTTTTCCACCACTGGTCCGTTGCCTTGGGCCATGGCGGCGCGCAACTGCCGCGCCAACTGCGCGCTATCACGCCGGTTGATCTCCACCTTGCGCGCGATTTCCGCAGTCTCGTTGTCGCGCGACGCAGAACGGGTGGGCTGACGCTGCGAGACGCTGTTTTGCGCGACGCGCCTCTCCCGCTTCTCTTGCGAGGAGGCCGCTTGACGCTGTTCAGGCGGTTTGGGGGTATGGCGCGGCGTGGGCGCCACCCGTGCATGTTGCGACAGCGGAGGTGACGAATGCGCAAGGGTGGACTGAATGCTCTTTGATACAGGAGCAGGCGGCTCAACGCGTTTAGCTGGTGCGGTCTCCTGGCTCATCGCCTGGCGCTGTTGCGCCGCCACATCCTGCTGCTGGAGATCCTGTTCGATGCGCGATTGCGCCGCTTCCATGGCGCTCAGCCCCGCCTCCACCCGGCTCAATTCTGACTGGGCGGACGCGATTCCCGGCGCACTGATTTCTGCAGAGGGGAGAGTCTGTGGCGCGGCGGATACAGATGTATCATGCCGTTGAGCAGGCTGCGCAGAGGCGGAATCCGCTGCGATATTTGATGCTGCTTGTGAGACAGACATCTCGTTTTGGCCATTGCTGATGTGCGTTAGGGGCGCATCATCAGGCGCAGGAGAAGTCACCAACAAGTAGACCGCCACGCCCCCCGCCACGCCGACGACAACGCCCAGAGGCAAAATATAACGCAGGCGCAAAAGAGCGTGCGCCCCCCTGGAAGCGGGAAAAGCGCCCGGCTGCAGAGGCCGGACGCTTCCCTTTTTTCCCTGCGCTGAGTTTTCTGCGTGTTGCAGATTGCGCAGCGCTTTGTACATCACGCTCACGGCGGTGACGACTCCCTGCTTGACTGATCGGAACGGATCAGAGAATCGTCGCGCGGATCATAATGACCAATTCGCGCGTACTCTCAGACTCGGAATCGGTGGAGAACGCCCGCCCGATGATGGGAAGCTCAGACAACACCGGCACGCCGGTCTTGGTGGTGGCCTTATACTTGTCGATCAAGCCGCCCAGCAGCACGGTGTCCTTATTGTTGACCTCCAGCACAGTGCTCATCTCTTTCAGATCCACCTGCGGCAGGGACAACTGGGTAGTGCCGATGGTGGTCAACTCCAAGCTGGCGGCGCTGACGTCGGACTTGATAGGATTGATGGTCAATTGGATCTTGCCATCGTCGCGAATGAAGGGCACCACGCCGATCATCAGACCATCAAACACCGTGTTGGTGGTGACCTCATAGTCGGTGGTGGTGGTGGTTCCGCCAGTAGTGGTCACCGTGGTTTCCGACACATAGGCTTTACTGGTGCCCACACTGATCATGGCGGGCATGCCATGACGGGCGCGCACCGACGGGTTCGACAGAACCTGAACGTCGCCGAATTGCTTGAGCAGATCCACGGCGGCCAGACCATACTTGCCGCCAATGGCCAGAGCCAGACCAGCAGGATTGGAGGTGATGGCCGGGATAGAGAGCGAGGCGAAATTGACTTCCGAGTTGATTTGGCCCTTGGAGCCGAAGTTCAGATCGGTATCCGCGACCTGCGTGGTGGTTCCCACCGTCGTGGCGGTCTCCCAAGGCTGCGGGATCGTCATGGAGACCCCGCGGGATGTCGCCAGATTGTTGCGCAGGAAGTACCAGTCCACACCGGCGCGATATTGATCGCTCAACGTCACTTCCATGACGCGGGTTTCGATCAGCACCTGACGCCCCAGCACCTCTTTATAGCGGTCCACCAGCTTGGTGATATTGCGCACCGCCGAGGGGCGGGCGCGCAGGAACATGGTGCCGGTCATGCGATTAACGGAGACGCTCTGTCCGCCGCCAGTATCCCCGGATGTGCTCATCACGTTGGTTACGACGGTTTCGATGGCGTCATAGGGGTTGGTGACGCTGCCGGCTTGACCGTTCAAGTTGAAGGAGCCGGTCAGCTGTCCGCCAGAGGCGTCGCCAGCGTTGGCTGAGCCCAGAACGTCGCCGCCAACAGAGAAACTTGAGGTGATTTGCGTCTCCAGGAAGCCCAGGTCCAGGGTCGCCTCCTGATACAGATCCACGCGCAGAACATTGTCTTGAATGACGCCGTGCAGGTCCGCCAGCTCCAGGATCTCCTTAAACACGGTGGCGGCGTCCACATTGCGGAAGCTCACGGAGATGTACGGAGGGTCCTTCAGCACGCGCGGGTGGATCAGCAGGTTCATGTCGGTCATTTTGGCCAACGCCTGCAGCACGTGACGCACATCCTCCTTATCCATTTCCAAGGAGACGTTGATATCCTGCAACGGGTTGTGCGTGGGCGGCACCGGTTCGATGACGGGCGGCACGTATTCGGACTTGTTCAGGTCACGGAACAGTTCATCCTGACGCGCGCGAAAGTTTTCCGACTCCTCCACAAACAGTTTGTGGATATCGCGATCAGGCGGCGTGCCCAGGATCACGCTCATATCCTTGCTCAAAGCCGCCTGTTTGGCGGCGAAAGACTCGGAGTCTTTCATCATGGACTGGTGCGCCTTCTCCAGCGCGGCCTCTCCGCTCTCGGGCTTAGGCTCGGAGACGGTTTGACAACCGACTAACGTGAGCGACAACGCCACGAGGCTGACGCTGAGCAGGGAGTGGTGCGACTTCATGGTCCAATTACCTCTCGTTGTTCGCCAATTCCAACGCCGTTTGCAACCGAAATACAGCTCTGCGCGTCTATCGGCAATGTAAACGAAGAATTCAATGCGCTTGAAGCAGTTGTGACGTGATTTCCATCGCCCTTAAAAAGGGTTGCGACGCGCCACACCACTCTTGCAGAAACTGCAAAACCACACTCACTCCTTCACGGAGGTTACGTGTCGCCAACCACGCAGACAATCATCGACATGGCTTGGCGATGCAGACTCTAACACTTTTGCCAGACGAAGCCCAGTCTTTCAATGCGCTACACACGCCTTTGTGCTGACGTGGGCAACACACAGTCTGTTTGGCGCGGCGCTCTGACAAGTTGCGCCGCAGCATACCAATGCAACATTAACGCCAACACAAAAAATCATTCGATCCCGAGCGCTGCGTCAAGCGGGTTCTGCCGAACATCCTCAACCCTGCGCGCGGTTTCACCACAACTCCTGTGACGGCGCTCCATTCATGCTATCTTGCCCTATCGCGTTTTAACGATTCGTCCTTGCGCGATTAAGGCGCTCACAACAGAACAATCTTCTCTCTCATCGGACTCCATGCGCGCGCTCTATACAATTTTATTATTGCTCCTACTCCTGATCACACTGCCGCTATGGATCTGGCGCTTCTGGCGCACGCCCAAATATCGCGGCACGTTGGCTTCGCGTCTGGGGCGGGACGCCCAGCGTCTGAGTCAATCCTTTGGCGACCGCCCGCTCATTTGGCTCCACGCCGTCTCCGTCGGCGAGGCGATGGCGGCGCAATCGCTATGCGCGGCGCTCAAGCAACGCTATCCGGATCACGCCCTGCTGCTCTCTACAGTGACCAAAACCGGTCGCCAAGTGGTGCGGGAGAAGATCCCCCAGGCTGATGCGCACATGTTCCTGCCGCTGGACCTGCCATGTATCACCGGCCCGGTTGCGCGCACCCTGCGCCCCCAGCTCTTCATCGTCATGGAGACCGAGCTGTGGCCCAACCTGTTTGCCGCCCTGGGCGCCATCAACACACCCATTATCGTGGTGAATGGACGCCTCTCCCCCGGCTCGTTCAAAAACTATTCCCGCGCCCGCTGGGCCATGCGCGCCTTTCTGCGTCCGGTCACCCTCATGGCGATGCAGTCGGAGATGGACGCCGAACGCATGCGCGCCATCGGCGGCGATCCCGCCCGCGTGCGCGATTTGGGCAATATCAAATATGACCAGGCGCTCAAACAGCCCAGTGACGCCGATTGGGCGCAACTGACCGCGCGCATCGGCGCATTGGACGCGCTCGGAGCGCTGTTCATGGCCGCCAGCACCCACCCCAGCGAGGAGGCCCACGCGCTGGACGCCTTCGCCATGCTGCAGGCTGAACGCCCGCAACTGCGCCTGATCCTGGCGCCGCGCCACCCGGAGCGCTGCGACGAGGTCGCCGCCCTGGTTCAAGAGGCCGGATTTGATCTACTGCGCCTCTCCCAAGCCCAGGGCCAATGGCGGGAAACGGTGCTGCTGGTGGATCAAGTGGGCTGGCTGACGCGCCTCTACAAACTCGCTCAAGCGGTCTTTATGGGCGGCAGTCTGATCCCCCATGGCGGGCAGAACATGCTGGAGCCCGCCGCCTGGGCCGTTCCCACTTTATACGGCCCTCACACCAGCAACTTCAAGGGCGTTTCCCAACAACTGGATGAATCCGGCGGCGCTTTTCGCATTCAGGCCCCCGCTGAGTTGGCGCCCCGCTTGGCCGAACTCCTGGACGACGCCGCGCTGCGTCAGCGCATGGGCGCGGCTGCCCGCGACGTGGTGGAGCGCAACGCCGGCGCGCTGGAGCGCGTCATGGCCGTCATTGAGGAGATCCACCCCCATGGCTGAACGCCGCGCCCTTTCCGCTCAGTGGCTCCCTCTCCTGTATGGCGCGCGCGCGCCGCAGACCGCGATGGAGCGTTGGGGACTCACGGCGCTTGGCGGCGTGGGCGCGCTCTATGGCGCGGTGATGCAGGGTCGCAATGTCGCCTATGACAGACGCTGGCTAACGCGCTATCGCTGTCCGGCGCCGGTGATCAGCGTGGGCAATCTCACCAGCGGCGGCGTGGGCAAAACCCCGCTGTGCGCCTGGCTGGCCGACTGGCTGCTGGCGCAGGGGCGGCGCCCGGCATTGATCAGTCGCGGCCATGGCGGACTGTGCCGCGAGTCGGTGTGCGTCATCAGCGATGGCGAGCAGATGGTGATGCGTCCGCCCGAGGCGGCGGATGAAGCGGCGCTGCTGGCGCGCCATGCGCCGCGGGCGGTCACGCTCACCGCGCCAAAACGCGCCTTGGCCATGGCGTTCGCAGTGGAGGAGTTGGGCGCGGATGTGGTGGTGCTGGATGATGCGTTTCAGCATCGCGCCGCCCAGCGGGATCTGGATATTGTCTTGATGGATGCGCGTCAGCCATTCGGCAATGGGCGCATTCTGCCCGGCGGCGTCTTGCGCGAGCCGGTCAGCGGACTGCGCCGCGCGCACCTTGGCATTCTCACCCGCGCAGACGATGCGGCGGCAGGCGATCGCGCCGCACAGAACATCGCCGACATTGCGCCGGAGCTGCCGGTGCTGCGCGCGCGCCATCAAGCCGATGGCTGGCGCAACGCCCAGGGCGCGCGCGTGAGCGCGCCGCAACGGGCGGCGGCTTTCTGCGCCATCGCCCGCCCCGACTCGTTCCAACGCTCATTGCAACAAGCGGGCGTCGATGTTCTCTCGTTGAACGCCTTCCCGGACCACCATATTTTCACGCAAGAGGAGTTGATGGAGCTGGCGCAGCGGGCGCAGGCTCAGGGCGCGGAGGCCCTGGCGTGCACGCAGAAGGACTTGATCAAGATCGCCCACCCGGAGCGATTGCCGCTGCCGGTCAAGGCGCTGGCCATTGGCATGGCGTTCGCCGACGCCGCCCCGCTGGAGAGGATGATCTCAGAGTTGCTCACACAGTGGGCTTGAGAGGGCGTGGGGCTTTCATGCTCATCTCCACTTCCAGGATGGCGCGATCGCTGGCCTTCTCTACGGTAAAGCGCACCCCCTCCCACTGCAGGCTGCGCCCTTCGGCGGGAATCTCCTCAAATCGCTCCAGCAGGAAGCCGCCCAGGGTCTCGTAAGGACCATCGGGCAACTCCACCCCCACCCGCTCCTTGAGCGCGCCCAGGTCGATGCGGCCGCTGGCCACAAACTGTCCCGGCCCCAACTGTTTGACCCATCGCGGCGACTGCTCCTGGGTGTCGTACTCGTCGTCGATGTCGCCCACCACCCGCTCGAGGATATCCTCCAGCGTGATGATGCCCTGACAGCCGCCGAACTCCCCCACTACCGCCGCCATGTGGCCGCCATCTTCGCGGAAGGCGCGCAGCAGATCCTCCAACGGCTTGGCGCCGGGCACAAAGGGGATCGGTTTGACAAACGGCTCAATGGGCTGACTGTTGGGCTGGCCCAGCAGATCCAGACCGCTGACATAGCCGATGATGTTATCCACCCGCCCCGAGAACACCGGCAGACGGGTGTGGCCATGCTCACGAGTCAGAGAGAGCGCCTGCACGCAGGTGGCGTTGCGCGGAACCGACACCACGTGCACCGAAGGAATCAGAATGTCCCGCACGCGCATCTCGCCGATATTGAACATGCGGCGGATCATGGTCTTCTCCGCCGGCAGCACATCGCCATGATCGGTGGCGGGCATCTGCAGCATCACGTCCAGCTCTTCGCGCAGAGTGAACGGCGTTTTGCTGCTCTCGCCACCGGCCAGACGCGCCAGTTGACGGGTGAGGAAGCTGAACACGGTGAGCACGGGATAGAACACGAACGAGGCGGCGCGCAGCACAAAGATCACGCGCGGCGTGTAGAGGTCGGCGCGCTGCTGGAATACGCTCTTGGGCACGATTTCGCCAAACACCCAGATCAGCGGGGCCACGCCAAGAATGGCGAGCCAGCTATTCTCATGGCCGAACAGCTTCACCGCCAGCAAGGTGGCCAGGGTGGTGTTGGAGACGATGGCGATATTGGTTCCCACCAGGGTGGTGGAGAGCAGCCATTCGGGCTTCTGCAACATCTCCAGAGCCAGCCGCGCCCCGCGTGAACCCTTGGCGGCCTGGTGGCGCAACTTCATGCGGTCGGCGCTGACCACGCCGATCTCGGAACCGGAGAAGAACGCCTCCATGAACAGGAAGAACAGCATCCACAGCAGAATTTGCGAAATTTCCATACTCACCCCTCCCGCTTGGCGTCATGGGGCTGAGTCGACTCCACCAGCGTCGCGTCCTCTGGGGACGCCGCGCTCTGCGGGGGCGGATCGGATTCCGCATCGGCGTCAGACTCCTCGCCAGCAGTCGTATTCTCGCCGGATTCCGCAGTGGGCGCGCTCTCGACCACCTCGCAATAGGGGTCGCTATGCAGACTGCGGATCGGGGCGCCATCGGCTTCCGCCACCTGTTCAAGCAGCTCGCGGCAGCTCTCGGGGTCGGCGCCCTCTTCGGCGCGGGCGGCCAGCGCCTCTTCAATGCGATTGCCCTCCAGCCGCGTCACCTGGAAGCACCAGGTGTCCATCTGGATGATCTCGCCCTCGTTGGGCAGTTCGCCATGGGTGTGCAGCAGCAGCCCGGCCATGGTGTCGGCCACTTCGGTGTCGAAGGTGGCGCCCAGTAGCGCATTAGCCTGCTCCACATCCAAGTTGCCGTCCAGACGGAAGCAGTCCTCATCCAACGCCTCGGCGCTGGCGTCGTGATCGGGATCCTCGGGGTCGTAGCTTTCGCCAAAGATTGACGCCAGCAGATCCTCCATGGTCACCAAGCCGGTGATGCCGCCATATTCGTCCAGCACCAGGGCAAAAGTGAGCTTGCGTTCGCGGAAGTCGTGAAACAGATCCACCACTGGCTTGCTTTCCGGCACCAGGAACGGTTTGCGCAGCAATCCGCGCAGACACTCGACGCCCTCATAGCCGGACAGGTCCGCCCCCATCAGGTCGCGGTAGTAGAGCACCCCCACCACTTCGTCGGGCTCCTCGCCATACACCGGCACGCGGCTGGCGCGCTCCTCGCGCAGCAGAGTCAGCGCCTCCTCAAAACTGGCGTCGATATTCAGCGAGGCCATATTCGAGCGCGGCGTCATCACCTCTTCGACGGTCTGATTGCCAAACTCGATGATGTTATGGATGTACTCTTTTTCCGTCTCCTGCAGGGCGCCGGACTCGGCGGCCTCTTCGGCCAGGGTGCGCACCAGATCCTCGGTGACGATGTTGCCCTGGGAGCGACGATCGCCCACCAGCATGGTGATCAGCAGGTCGGAGACTGCGCGCACCAGATAGCGCAGCGGCCCAATCAGGCGCGAAAACCAGTCGATGGGGCGACACACCAAAGAGGCGATCCTCTCGCTGTCGCGCACCGCCAGGGTCTTGGGCGTAATCTCCCCCAACAGCAGCAGCAGCGGCAGCATGATGCAGATATTGACCCACCAGTTGTCGGGGTCGCCGGTGACGCGCATCACCAGGGAGGCGGAGATGTTGGAGGCGGCGACGTTGACCAACTCGTTGCCGATGAGGATAGTGACGATGAGGCGGCGCGGCTCCCCCAGCAGACGCCGGATCAGCGCCAAGCGCGGATGACCGGCCTGCTTCATGCGCTCCAGTTGGATCGCATCCAGGGAGAACAGCGCGGTCTCGGAGCTGGAGAAGAAGCCCGACAGCGCCAGCAAAACCAGCAGCCCCCCGATGGGGAGCAGAAGCATTAAGTCCATGATGCGGCGCGCCCTGAGTGCTGCAACGCGCCGCGCAACCCGTCACCGACGGACGGATGGGCGGGGTCGACGTTCATGAGGTTGCGTTGTCCTCCAACGAGCGCGCCTCGTCGACGATCATCACCGGGATGTCGTCGCGAATGGGATAGGCCAACTGATCGACCCGGCAGATCAACTCTTGAGCATTTTTATCGTACTCCAGCGCCCCTTTGCAGTTGGGACACACCAGAATCGTCAACAGCTCTTTATCCACCATGTGAACTCTCCTCGTCCACCGGCCCCAACACAGCGCGCCCGTGCGCAGCCTGCGGAGCGGTGAGCAGATCGTGAAACAGGCCCCGCGCGCGGGTGGGCCGTCGCCCATGACGCTGCAGCAGCAGCGCGCCGACATCATAAAGATTTTGCGCCGCCAAGCCAATCCCCGACGGGGCTACGTCATCGCCCGCGTGCGCCTCGGGCGCCAGCGGCCAGGGCAGATTGCGCATCAACAACTGTGCGCCCGGATCCAGTTGCAACAGACGATCGGCATAGGGCGCGCCGCAACTCTGGCACACCGTCTGGTTGCGCTTGAGGGAGAAAAACGCCAGCGACGCCTCGGCCCCGCAGCCTACGCAGCGGTCGGCGCGCCAGCCGAACCCCAGCGCCCGCAACAGCCGCCCCTGCCAGATGGCCAGCACCGTCAGCGGATCGACGCCAGCGTCCAGCCGCGCCAGCGCCATATCCAGATCGTCAAACAGCCGCGGGTGCGGATCGCCCTCGCCCACCTGCCGCCACACCTGCTCCAGCATCACCTGGGCGGCGGCCCCGGCGCGGGCGTCGCGCCACAGCCGGTGCCGCGCCGCATCGATCTCCGCCTGTTGCAGGGTGGCCAGCGCCTCGGCCCGGCGCGCGCTCAAAAACACGGTAAGGCGATGATACCCCGCCAGCGCCCCGCGCGCCCCTTTCAAACGACCGCGCGCGCCGCGCGCCATGCACGCCTGCACCCCGCCATTACGGGTGAACAGCGTCAGTATCAGCGAGTTGTCGCGAAACGGAACCCGGCGCAGCACATAGGCGGCGTCACGACGCCGCATCGTCCGATCCGCCGCCCAGATCGCTCAGTTCATCGGGATAGCCCATCTCGCGCAGCAGGCGCGGATTGTCGAACCAATCCTTCTTCACCTTCACGAAGAGTTTGAGCATCACCTGACACCCCAGCAGCTTCTCCAGCTCAAAGCGGGCGGCGGTGCCGATCTTTTTGATCATGGCGCCGCCTGCGCCAATGATGATGCGCTTTTGCGTATCGCGGGCAGTGACAATGGCGGCGTGGAAGTGCAGCACACGGCCCTCCTCCTTGAACGACTCCACCTCCACCCCCACCGAATAGGGCAGCTCCTGCTTGAGGTGGGTGAAAAGCTTTTCACGCACGATCTCACCGGCGATGAAGCGCTCGGGCTGATCGGTGACCTGATCGTCGGGGAAGTATTGCGGCCCCTCGGGCATGGCGTCGGCCAGCAGATCCACCAGGCGGGTCACATTATCCCCCTCCAGGGCGGAGATGGGGGCGATCTCGGAAAAGGTCACGCCGCACTTGGAGGCGGCGTCAAGGATCGGCAGCAGCGCCGCCTTATCGGCCAGTAGGTCGGCCTTGTTCACCGCCAAATAGAGCGGCGCACCGCCCAGCGGGAGCTTCTGCAAAATTTCCACATCGCCCGGCGTGATCCCCTGCTGGGCGTCGACGAAATAGACCGCCGCATCCACCTCGCGGCACGCTTCGAAGGCGGCGCCCACCATGGCTTTATTCAAGCGGTTCTTGCCGGTTTTGTGAATCCCCGGGGTATCCAGGAACACCAACTGCGCGCCGGGGCGGTGCAGCACCCCCAGAATACGCGTGCGGGTGGTCTGCGGCTTGTGGCTGACGATGGCGATCTTCTGCCCCAGCACCCGGTTCAGGAAGGTGGATTTGCCCATATTGGGCCGTCCCAGGATGGCGACGAAACCGGAACGAAACGGCGCGTCGGACGCCCCGCCTGCATCATGCGTTGTCATCGCCGTCACCCTCTTGGTCAGTCGCGTTCAACTGTTCAAACACCTGCCGCGCAGCGGCCTGCTCGGCGGCGCGTTTGGAGCGTCCCAGCCCATACCCGGGTTGCGCCCCCGCCACATCACAGCGCAGCGAGAAGGTGCGCTCATGGTCCGGCCCGCTCACCGCTTCCACGCTGTATTGCGGCAGCGGCAGCCCCTGCCCCTGCAGACGCTCCTGCAACATCGACTTCCAGTCGCGGCCATGTTGCTCGGGGTCCACTCCATCCAAACGCGCGGCGAACAGCGCCAGCACCACCCGTTCGGCGGCGCCGAAGCCGCCATCCAGAAAGATGGCCCCGATCATCGCCTCCAAACCATTGCCGAGAATGGAGGATTTCTTGCGCCCGCCGGAGAGCGCCTCGCCGCGCCCCATGCGGATGAAGTCGCCCAGCCCCAACTCCTGCGCCATGCGCGATAAGGACTTGGTGTTGACCAGCGCCGCGCGCACCTGCGAGAGAGTCCCCTCGGGGGCGTCGGCAAAGCGGTCATAGAGGGCTTGGGAGATGATCAGACTCAGCACCGAATCGCCCAGAAACTCCAGGCGTTCGTTATGCGGGTTGGCCTCCGGCTCACTGCCCGGTTTGGGCTCCGGCGGCGGCCACGAACGGTGCGTCAGGGCCAATTTGAGCAGTTTGAGATCCCTGAAGGCGTACCCCAACCGCTCCTGAATGCGCCCCTCTTCAGGCAGGTGGCCATGGGCCGGTCGTTGTGCGGTCATTGGATGCTCGTGAACAGACGACCCCAGCGCACCGAATTCCACCAACTGATGGGGTTCCACCACGTGATGGGGTTGTCATTGCGCGACCAGAACAGCGCCACCGCGCGGCCCACCAAGCGATACTCCGGCACGAAGCCCCAGTAGCGGCTGTCGTTGCTATTGTCGCGATTATCGCCCATCACAAAGTATCTCCCCTCCGGCACCACAGTGCGCATGGGCATGCCGCCAAAGGTCATTTTATCCACCAGCAAGGTATGCGGCTTGCCGTCAATCACTTCACTGAACTGGGTGGTGTACTGACGAATACCGCTCTCGCCAAAGTACTCATAAGGCCCCAGCTCGGTGCGGGCGATATGCGTCCCATTCACATACAACTGTTTTTCCTGATAGACGATCTCGTCGCCAGGCAGACCAATGATGCGCTTGATGTAATCCTTGGTGGGATCATTGGGAAACTCAAACACCACCACATCGCCGCGGTGCGGGCCCGCCCCCATGAACACCCGCTTTTGGGTGTAGGGGATGCGATAGCCGTAGGAGAACTTGTTGACGAACAGATAGTCCCCCACCAACAGGGTGGGGATCATGGAGCCGGAGGGAATTTTAAACGGTTCAAAGGCAAAGGTGCGCGCAGTCAGCGCAATGCCCAATGCGATGACGATGGACTCGTAGTACTCCAGCGTCGTGCTGTTGCGAGAGAAGAAATCCTTGCCGCCCCAGACGATCACGCTGCCCAGCAGCACCAGGAAGACGCCCACCCCCGCGCCCACCTGAAACTCCTCCACACCGCCGCCGACATCTGGTCCAATGCTGATATAACTGCCGAGAATAAAGAGCCCCACCACCAACAGGAATCCGCCATGCAGCAGATGACGTCGGGATTTGGGGTTGACCTCCTGCACGGGGGGCTCGGCCGCCGTCGTCGAATCCATATCAATCCACCTTGAGCACCGCCAGGAACGCTTCCTGCGGAATCTCCACACGGCCGATCTGCTTCATACGCTTCTTACCGGCCTTCTGTTTTTCCAAGAGTTTGCGCTTACGGGTAATGTCGCCGCCGTAGCATTTTGCGGTGACGTTCTTGCGCAACGCCTTGACCGTCTCACGGGCGATGATCTTCGCCCCAATGGCCGCCTGCACCGCCACGTCGAACATCTGGCGATGGATGATCTCCTTCATCTTTTTGGCCAGCTCGCGACCGCGCATGTCGGCCTTGTCGGCGTGCACGATCACCGACAGCGCATCCACCGGGTCGCCATTGATGAGAATATCCAGCTTGACCAGCTTGCCCTCGCGGTAGTCCAGCATCTGGTAGTCCAGCGAGGCGTAGCCCTTGGTGGCGGACTTCAGACGGTCGAAGAAGTCCATCACCACTTCCGACAGCGGCATTTCGTACTGAATCATGACACGGGTATCGGAGATATAGTTCATATCCCGCTGAATGCCGCGTCGTTCGGTGCACAGGGTCATCACTGCGCCCATATACTCCGAGGGGGCCATGATGGAGGCGAGAATAAACGGCTCCAAAATCGCCTCGCGCTTGTTTTGCGCGGGCAGATCCGCCGGGCTGTGCACCTCCACCGAGGTTCCGTCGGTGAGCTCCACCTGATACACCACGGTGGGCGCGGTGGTGACCAGATCCAGGTCAAATTCGCGCTCCAGGCGCTCCTGGATGATCTCCATGTGCAGCATGCCGAGGAAGCCGCAGCGCACGCCAAAACCCAACGCCGGCGAGGTTTCGGTCTCATAGGAGATCGCCGCATCGTTGAGCGAGAGCTTCTCCAGCGCCTCTTTGAGATCTTCGTAGTCGGCGCTGTCCACCGGATAGAGCCCGGCGAACACCATGGGTTTGGCCTCTTCGAAGCCCGGCAGCGCTTCGGGGGCGGGATTGCGCGCATCGGTGATGGTGTCGCCCACACGGGCGTCCTTGACCACCTTGATGCCCGCCATCACGCAGCCCACATCACCGGCCTTGAGCGACGGCACCTTCTGCAGCACCGGCGTCAGATAGCCCACTGCATCCAGGGGGTAGTCCATGCCCACGCCCATAAAGCGGATTTTCGACCCCGCCTTGAGTTCGCCGTCATACACCCGCGCCAGACTCACCACCCCCAGGTAGTTGTCATACCAGGAGTCCACCACCAGCGCCTTGGGCGGGCCGTTGGGATCGCCCTTGGGCGGCGGCACGCGCTTGACCAGCGCCTCCAGAATGGCGTCGATGCCAAAGCCGGTCTTGGCCGAACACTCGATGGCGTCGGAGGCGTCCAGACCGATCACCTCCTCGATCTGCTGCTTGACCCGTTCGGGCTCGGCGGAGGGCAGGTCCACCTTATTCAGAACCGGGATGATCTCCAGATCATGCTCCAGCGCCAGATAGACGTTGGCCATGGTCTGCGCCTCCACTCCCTGGGCGGCGTCCACCACCAGCAGCGCGCCCTCGCAGGCGGCCAGGGAGCGCGACACCTCATAGGTGAAGTCCACATGGCCCGGGGTGTCGATGAGGTTGAGGATGTACTCCTCGCCATCTTTCGCCGTATAGCGCAGACGCGCCGACTGCGCCTTGATGGTGATGCCCCGTTCGCGCTCGATATCCATGCTATCGAGCACCTGCTCCTTCATTTCGCGGTCGGTCAGGGCGCCGGTCATCTGGATCAAACGGTCGGCAATGGTGCTCTTACCGTGGTCGATGTGCGCGATGATGGAGAAATTACGGATCTTTTCCAGGGACATATCGGGCGGCTTCGGAGGTGATCGACGACGGCGCGCCTGCGGCCTATCCGGGCGCGGCCTGTCGCGGGGCAATCAAACCCGGAACTATAGCGCAAAAGCAAAGCGCCGTCACGCCCCATCATGGGGCGGACGGCGCTTTGCCGCACTCTACAAGCCAGAAAATCAGTTGTAATCGCCGCGATCGCTCTTGGCCAGCTCCACGGCGGCCAGCACGGCGGTGCGATTGAGCAGGTCGCGCTCCTCGCCGACGCGCGGCGAATCCGACAGGGTGCGCAGTGCTTGATCGCGGGTTTCGATCAGACGCGCGCGGGCGCTGTCGCCGCCATCGCCGCGACCGCCCTCGGCCAACCCTTTCTCCAACCCCTCCAGGGAGTCCAGTAGGTCGTCGGCGTCGCGCAATTGGCGACGACGCTCCTGATCAGAGACCGCATCCACCTCGCCCACCGCTTCGGTGGCGTGGATGCGTTCAGCGGCGTCCACCGGGGGCAATCCGGCAACAGCGTCCAGGGTGCTGGCGAAATTTGCCCCGCCCGCAGCGCCGCTTTTTGCCCCGCGACCCACCTTGGGTTTGCTGTAAATTCCTGTATTCTTGTCGATCTTGCGGATGGTCATAACGGCCTCCGATGGTTTGCACGCTCTTCACCAAGGCGCTCGGGACGCCTTATTGTGCAAAACATGCAATATCCATGCTAACTCAATGCGCCGGTTACACCCTCGACGCCTTTTCCTTGACGGCCCAGCTTCCTTACACCCCGGCGCCGCTCTTCTCCTGGCGCGCGGCCATTTTATTCAGCGCCGTCACGAACGCCCGCGCCGAGGCCACGATCACATCATAGTCGCTGCCCTGCCCCTGCACCACCGCATCGCCGTTCTTCAAACGCACGGTCACCACCGCCTGGGCGTCGATGCCCTGAGTCACCGCCTGCACCTGATACAGCAGCACCGAGGCGTCGGCCACGCCGGGAATGATCGCCTTGAGCGCCTTGAACACCGACTCCACCGAGCCCTGGCCCCAGGCCGAGCCAGTCTCCATCACCCCGGCGTTCTTCACCTCCACCACCGCCACCGGCATGTCGCGGGTTCCGGTGGCCACGTGTAGACGCTCCAGCACATAGCGCTCCTGCTCAATGCGGCGCTCCTCGTCCACCAACACCGCCAGATCCTCATCCAGCACTTCGCCCTTCTTGTCGGCCAGCTCCTTGAAAGCCTGGAAGGCGTTCTGCAGCTGCTCGGCGTCCAGCTCATAACCGAGCTGCTGCAGGCGATCCTTGAAGGCGTGGCGACCGGAGTGCTTACCCAACACCATGCGGTTGGTGGAGAGTCCCACCGACTCGGGGGTCATGATCTCATAGGTAATGGCGTTCTTGAGCACGCCATCCTGGTGAATGCCCGACTCATGGGCGAACGCATTGGCGCCGACGATGGCCTTGTTGGGCTGCACCATAAACCCGGTGATCTGGCTCACCAGACGCGAGGCGCGGGTGATCTCGGTGGTCTCAATGCGGGTCTCATAGGGCATGATGTCCTGGCGCGTGCGCAGGGCCATCACCACCTCTTCCAACGAGGCGTTGCCGGCGCGCTCGCCCAAGCCGTTGATGGTGCACTCCACCTGGCGCGCGCCCCCCGCCACGGCGGCCAGGGAGTTGGCGGTGGCCAGCCCCAGGTCGTTGTGGCAGTGCACCGAGAACACCGCTTTGTCGGAGTTGGGCACGTTTTCGATCAACTGCGCCATGCGCGGCCCGAACTCGTGGGGCAGCGTGTAGCCCACGGTGTCAGGAATGTTAATGGTGGTGGCCCCGGCGGCGATCACCGCTTCGACGATGCGCGCCAGGAACTCCATCTCACTGCGCCCGGCGTCCTCGGCGGACCACTCCACATTGCTGGTGTAGCTTTTGGCGCGTTTGACCGCCGCCACCGCGGCTTCAATCACCTGATCGGGCTCCATCTTCAGCTTGTGGCGCATGTGGATGGGGCTGGTGGCGATGAAGGTGTGAATGCGCGGATCGGCGCCGCCCTTGAGGGCCTCCCAGGCGCGATCGATATCGGCGTCGCGGGCGCGGCACAGACCAGCCACCTGACACTCGCGAATGGTGTCGGCCACCGCCTTCACGCCAGCGAAGTCGCCCGGCGAGGCGATGGGGAAACCCGCTTCAATCACGTCCACCCGCAGTCGCTCCAGCTGCTGGGCGATGCGCAGCTTCTCCTCCTGATTCATGGAGGCGCCGGGGGACTGCTCCCCATCGCGCAGGGTGGTGTCGAAAATGATGACGCGATTGCTGGACATAACGCCTGAACTCCTGAAGATCACAAGACGAATCGACGGACTTTATTGATAGCCAATCAGTATGCGGGATCGCGCCCATGAAACCAAGGGGCGGCAAATTGCCCGTCCTACTGCGCTCAGAGCGCGCAACGGAGGGATTGGTTCACTCGCTGTGCGCGCAGGGAATCAGCAACTCCTGCTGCTTGAGCAGATCCACCACCGGCAGCAGCTCCAGCAGCGACATCCCCATGGCGTCGGCAGTGTCGATCAGATCGCGCGAGCCATCGCTCCAGGCCATCAAATCCTGCGCCTGCTTGCGCGCCGCAGCCACACCCACGCCGCCGCCCAGATTGAAATCCATGCCGCGTCGCGCCAAGTGCGGCTCGCCGACGATCCCAGCACACAGCGTCTCATTGCGCTCGATGGTCTCAATGGCGGCCTGATGCAGCTCCAGCGAGCGTTGCAGCCCGGCGGGGGTGGCGACGGTCAAATCGTCCAGCGAAGTGTGGTACTCGGGATAGTCGCCATAGCGGCTGCGCATGATGGAGACCATGGGCAGATCCGCCCCCGGACTACAGTATTGGCGCTCGTCGCTGCCGCGATCCTGATAGAAATCATACACCCGATGCTCTGGGGCCATATGGCGCAACACATGGCGCGCGGCGCGGTCGGTCAGGGTATTGCCCTGGCGCGACGGCATCAGCGAAACAGCGCGCTCATCGCCCACGCAGGTGAGATTGAAGGCGGCGATGGTGCGCCGTTTCATCTCCTCCAGATGCTGGCTCATATAGACGATGGGGCCGATGCTCTCCGGGGCCAATACCAGTCGATAGCTATAGCGGTTATCGCGCCCGGCCAGCCACTGCCCCAACGCCGTCAGCAGCGCCGGACCGGAGAGTTCGTTATTGGCCATTGAGGGGTGGCAAACATAGGAGCTGATGAAGATCTCCTGCTTGCTGCGACCGGGAATGCGCAGATCCGCATAGGTCAGATACCCCGGCGCCAGGGTGGCGTCGATCACCACCCGGTAGTTCTGCTCGGTGAGCGCCTGCCGCTGACGATGGCTCAGACAGAAGCCCCAGAAGCGGCGATAGTAGCTGGTCACATAGGGAATAGCGTCGAGCTGGTCCGGCAGGGAGAAGAGGTGCGATTGCAGCTCCTCCAGGCTCATCAGCCGGTCCACCGGCTCACTATAGCCCACCAGATGCAGCGTGTGCGCCTGAAAGTCCACCACCCGCTGACCCGCCCCGTTCTGAATGTAGGCGTCGCGGACGTTCCACTCGTCGGGGACCAACCAATCCAGAGCGCGGGTTCCGCTGGCGACTTCGTGCAGGGTCAGACCGGGCAGATGTTCGCCAATCACGCGTAGGGTCAGGCGCACGCCATCGCCGGTGAGGCTGCGATTAACGGGGAACAGGCGCGCCATCAGCGCATGCATGTCGGACCCGTTCACTACGGGCGGCGGCGGTGTGGTCATGGGATTTCCGGCTATATAGAGTGCGATTTTGGGAAGATGAAAGATATTGAGGGCTGCGCCCTCAAACTCCCCTAACATCAAAAGGCCACACCGTGGGCTCCGCCCACACCCGCTGGGGGCGCGGCCCCCAGGCCCCGCCGCCGACCAGTCGGCGGCCAATAGTCAGCGCAAGCCAGATCTACGTCACACAAACATTGGCCGTTTTGTGCAGTTTTGGTCTCGCATGGCAAGAGCAAACTGTCGGTCATAAAGGTGCGATTTTCCGTCTTTCCGGTTGCGCCTTCAAACAGATCGGCGCCCCTGTATTCAGCCTGGACGCGCAGCGCGCACCGGCTCCAGCCTGCCGCGCTTCTCCACCTCGGCGCACAGCGTCTCAACGGGCTGCGACAGACGCCGACGCCAGTTAGGATGCTGATCCACTGTGCCCGGCAGATTGGCGCACTCCAGCCGCTCCAACAGGTCTTCAAACTGCGCCAGAAACAGGCGCGAGGCGCTGCGCGACAACCACGCATGGGCCGCATCGATCAAGGCCACGTCATACACCGGGCTCTCCGGGTCAGCGCTGAGTTTGCCCAAGTCGAACCCAGAGTTGCGCAACGCATTGAGCAACTCGCCACGGAAGCGGATGCGCTCATTGCGCTCGGCCTGCTCCACGTCGGCGCTGGGGAACAGCGACAGCGTCTTGCGCCAGTAGAGATCGCGCCCGTTCCACCAGCCGCACAGGGTGGGCAGGTCGTGGGTGGTGGCGCACACCGCCGCCGAGGTGGGATAGGACTCCGGCGGCAACGGCTTGCCCTCGCCGGTCTGTGCGAACGGCAGCAACTCATAGGAGAGCACCCCCGCCTCAGCCAAGCGCTCGCGGAAGCCCGCAGGCACCGTGCCCAGCGCCTCGCCGATCACCAGACAGCCGTTGCGTTGACTCTCCAGCGCCACGATGGCCAGCAGATCCTCCTGCGGATAGGCCACATAGGCCCCCTCCACCGGCGACGCCCCTTCAGGCACCCAGTAGAGGCGGTTGAGCGCCATCACGTGGTCCAGACGCAAGGCCCCGGCAAAGCGCATGCTCGCCCGCAGCATCTCCACAAACGGCGCATAGCCCTGCGCCTTCATGCGCTCCGGATGCAGCGGCGGCAACCCCCACTCCTGACCGCGTGGATTGAAGGCGTCGGGCGGCGCGCCGATGCGCATGCCCGCCGCATGGCTCTCGGCCATGCGCCAGTGGTCGGCGCCGTCGGGATCCACCCCCAGCGCCACATCCACATAGAGCCCCACCGACAGCCCCGCCTCGCTGCTGACGACGCCGCAAGCGGCCATCTGCTCCTCGGCCAGCCAGAAACGGTAGAGGTGGAAGCCCACCCGCTCGGCATGCGCGGCGGCGAACTCCATGCACGCTTCGGTGCGGGGGTTGGCGTACTTTCCAGGCCACTGCGCCGGGTGCGGCCCCGCCTCCTTCTGTTGCGCGAAATGCTCGGAGAGCGCCTCGAACAGCGCCACGTCACGCAGCGGCTGGCCGCCCGCCTCCACAAAGTTGCGAAAGGCGACGCAACGCTCTGAAGCGGCGGGGACAGCGAAATTCAACGCCTCCGGGCAGCGCTGACGGAAGGCGGCGTAGAGCGGTTCGAACAGCGCCAGTTTCAACGCCATCACGCCGGGGTAATCCACCAGATCGCCCGTATTCAGAGCGTTTAATTGCGTTTGGATTTTGGGCTCGGCCAGCTTTTTTTGGAACGCGGCGTCATCGCTCTCCGGCGTGGCCAGCAGATCCACATAGAGCGGATTCAGGGCGATGCGGCTGGAGGGGGAATAGGGGCTGTGTCGCTCCGGGGTCTGGGTGAGCGGCGCATGCAGCGGGTTCAGGCCGATCACCGACGCGCCTTGGGCGGCGGCATCGCGGATCAAGCGCCCCAGCTCGCCGAAACCGCCGATGCCTTGCCCCTTCTCCGACCACAATCCATAGAGCTGAATGGCGTAGCCCCACCCCTTCCAGGCGGGGTTCTGCATCACCGGCGGCTGATAGCAGCGACGCGGGGCGATAATCAGCGCCATATCGATGCGCGAATCCGGCTGTGCGGCCTCCGCCGCCGCCCCCAGCGACAGGGTGAAACGGTGGTAGCCGCAGGGCAGATGGTCATGGTTCCAGAACAGGCGACGCTCCAACTGCTTGCCGCCCACTTCGATGGATTCGGCGCGGGGCAGATCGGAGAAGAGGAAACTGGCCCCCCGGGTGCGGCCATCCTCCAGGGTCAAACGCCAGTGAAACTGCGAATCCCCGCGCGCCGCATCCCACACGATGGGGATGTCGAACGGCACCTGATCCTCATAGCGCACCAGCACTGGCGGCATGCCGGGACGCCACGGGCGCCGCTGCAGCCGCTTGAGACTGGCGGCGGCGTCGCGCCGGGTGTCCGCTGGCAGGTCCAGCGCCGCCAGAATCGCCGTAAACGTGGCGCCGGGCGGATCCATCTGCGTGCCGTCGGCCAACCAGTAGCGCGTCTGCACCCCCGCCGCCTCCGCCAGCGCCATCAATTGCTCGCGTGAAGCCGCTTCCGTTTGCGCCGCACCCATCACCGCCCCGTTTCCGCCCTTCACGCGCTCTCTCCTGGTTAGAGCTTCGCCGCATCACCCTTTAACGGGGACCAACGGCTCCAAAATCAATACCGCCAACGTCCGCTCACGCACCACATACTCCCCCACCTCCACCGACGAACCACGCTTCCTGCGCTGCGGCTCGGCGGTGTTGATCAAGGTGCGCCACGCCTGCCCCGGCTCACAGGGCAGTTGAAAATTGATCGGTTCATCCTGGGCGTTGGCGATGACCAGAATGGCGTCATCGGGCTCAGGCTTGCCGTCGTCAGTCAAATCACGCCCGCCGGTTTCGCTGCACAGCAAAAACCCCAGAGATCGCCGCTCCGGATCCCGCCAATCGACGTCGGTGAGCTCCTTGCCTTCGCACTTGAGCCAGGCAATATCCTTGCCGTCGCCATCGGGGCGCGGCTCTCCGGTGAAAAAGCGCCGACGCCTAAAGCCCTTATGCGCCATACGCACGCGGATCACCCATTTGACGAAATCCCGCAGCGCCAAGCGCTCGTCATCCAGCTGATCCCAGTCGATCCAGTTGAGCTCATTATCCTGGCAGTAGGGGTTGTTGTTGCCCTGGCGGGTGCAGGCCAGCTCATCCCCCGCCAGCAGCATCGGCGTGCCCTGGGAGAGCAGCAGCGAGCCGATCAGATTGCGCATCTGCCGCCAACGCAGTTCGTTGATCTGGGCGTCGTCGGTCTCCCCCTCGACGCCGCAGTTCCAGCTCAGATTGTGATCGGAGCCGTCACGATTCTCTTCGCCATTGGCCAGATTGTGCTTGTGGTTGTAGCTGACCAGATCGCGCAGACTGAAACCGTCGTGGGCGGTGACGAAGTTGATGCTGGCCCAGGGGCGCCGCCCGTGATGGCCGAACAGATCGCTGGAGCCGGTCAAGCGGGTGGCGATCTCGCCCACGCCGCCGCCGTCGCCGCGCCAGAACCCGCGCAGACAGTTGCGATAACGATCGTTCCACTCGGCCCAGCCGCCGGGAAAGCCGCCCAACCGGTAGCCGCCCGGGCCGATATCCCACGGTTCGGATATCAGCTTAACGCCGCTCAGAAGAGGATCCTGTCGCACCGTTTCCAGGAACGGCGCATTCATATCCACCCCGCCGCCATCCACCCGCGCCAGCGAGGTGGCCAGGTCAAAACGGAAACCATCCACGCGCATCTGCCCCACCCAGTAGCGCAGGGAGTCCATCACCAGTTGCAACACGCCGGGGTTGCTGAGTTTGAGCGCATTGCCACAGCCGCTGAAGTTGTCGTAATAGCGGGGATTATCCGGCCGCAGATGGTAGTAGGAGGCGTTGTCGATGCCGCGATAGCAGAGTGTGGGGCCACGCTGGTTGCCCTCGGCGGTGTGGTTGTAGACCACATCCAGCACCACCTCCAATCCGGCGCGGTGCAGCGCCTGCACCATGGCGCGAAACTCATCGGGCTCGCCGGAGGCCAGATAGCGCGGCTCCGGGGTGAAGAAGTTGATGGGATTATAGCCCCAGTAGTTGGTCAAACCATTGGCGGCCAGATGCGGTTCGTCCAAAAAGGCGTGCATCGGCAGCAGTTCCAGGGTTGTCACCCCCAGATCGGTGAGATACTCCACCACCGGCTCCTGGTGCAGCCCCACGCAGTAGCCGCGCAGCGGTTCATCGATATCCACCCGGCGCTTGGTGAAACCACGCACATGCAGTTCATACAGAATGGTGTCGGTCCAGCGATGCTGTGGCGGACGGTCATCGCCCCATGGGAAGGCGTCGTGGGTCACCTGACTCTTGGGCACGAACGGGGCGCTGTCGCGGGTGTCGAACGACAGATCGCCCTCCTCCTCATTCTCCAACTGATAACCGAAGATCTCCGGGCGCCAGTGCAGCTCCCCGCGCAGCGCTTTGGCGTAGGGGTCCATCAACAGCTTGTGGTGGTTGAAGCGATGCCCTTGCTCGGGCGCATAGGGGCCGTAGACCCGATAGCCGTAGATCTGCCCCGGACGCACATCGGGCAGATAGCCGTGCCACACGCTGTGGGTATGCTCGCCCAATGTCAGACGATGGATCTCACGCGCGCCGCTCTCATCGAACAGGCACAACTCGACCTTCTCGGCATTCTCCGAATAGAGGGCGAAGTTGACCCCCTGGCCATCCCACGTCGCCCCCAAGGGCGATGGACGTCCCGGCCATAAACGCATGGCGCCGTGACTCATGCGCCGCTCCGTCGCAAAAGCATCAACGCCACGCCGAAACGCGACCAACGATCAATCAAAACAACAGGGTCCAACATTCAGATACTCACTCTCACTCGGCGCGCGTCTTACGCCGATCAGGCGCGGCGCTCGCGGAACAGCGGTTTGAGTCCCCAGATTTCGCGCGCATAGGTGTGCACCGTGCGGTCGATGGAGAAGCCGCCCACGCGGGCGACGTTGAACATCGCCCGCCGACTCCACTCCTCAGGCTGACGATAGAGCGCGTCCACCTCCTCCAGCGACTTCATGTAGGAGGAGAAGTCCGCCATCACCAGGTAGTGGTCGCCATGGGTCAGGGTGTTGACGATATCGCGGTAGCGGTCGTGATCGCCGCCGGTGAAGTAGCCGTTGCGCAACTGCTCCATCACATGGCCCAGCTCGGCGTTCTGGTTGATGTAGACGTTGGGGTCGTAACCCTTGGCGCGCAACGCCTCCACCTCCGGGGTCTCCAGACCAAACTTGAAGAAGTTCTCCGCCCCCACCGCTTCGCGGATCTCGATATTGGCGCCGTCGAGGGTGCCGATGGTGAGCGCGCCATTCAGGGCGAACTTCATATTGCCGGTGCCTGAAGCCTCGGTGCCCGCCGTAGAGATCTGTTCGGACAGATCGCTGCCGGGGAAGATGAAGCCCGCCTCGGAGACGTTGTAGTTGGGGATGAACGCCACCCGCATCAGATCGCGGGTCTGCGGGTCGGCGTTGATGGTTTTGGCCACGTCATTGATCAGACGAATGATCAGTTTGGCCATGTAGTAGCCCGGCGCGGCCTTGCCGGCGAAGATGCTCACGCGGGGGACCGGATTGACGGCGCGCCCCTCTTTGATGCGGTTGTAGTGGGCGATCACCGACAGCAGATTGAGCAGTTGCCGCTTGTATTCGTGGATGCGTTTGACCTGCACGTCAAACAGCGCGCTGGGATCCAGCGTCATATCCAGCAGCTCGCCGATGCGTTCGGCCAAGCGCGCTTTGTTGTCGCGCTTGACAGCGGCGAATTGGGCCATGAACTCGGCGTCGTCCACCGCCGACTCCAGCTCCTTGAGACGCTCCAGGTCGGTGGTCCAGCGCGGACCGATGCGACTGGTGATCAGCGACGCCAGCCCGGGGTTGGACTGCAGCAGCCAGCGGCGCTGGGTGACGCCGTTGGTGACGTTGACGAAGCGCTCCGGGTACATCTGATGGAACGGTTTGAACACCCCCGCCTTGAGTAGGTCCGAGTGCAGTTTGGCCACGCCGTTGACCCGGGTGCTGCCCACCACCGACAGCCAGCCCATGCGGATGCGCTGGGAGCCGTCGTCAATGAGCGACAGGCGGTTGAGCATGCCCTGATCGTCGGGGAAGTTGCTCATCACCGCTTTGAGGTGACGATGGTTGATTTTATAGATCAGGTCCAGATGGCGCGGCAGCACCCGCGAGAGCAGATCCACCGACCAGGTCTCCAGCGCCTCGGGCAGCAGGGTGTGGTTGGTGTAGGTGAAGGTCTGCGACGCCACCTCCCACGCCTCCTCCTTGCCCAGACGATACTCGTCGATGAGCAGACGCAGCAACTCGGGGATGGCCAGCGACGGGTGGGTGTCGTTGAGGTGGATCACCACCTTCTGCGGCAGATTGCGGATATCGCCGTTTTCGCTCAGATAGCGCGAGACGATATCCTGCACCGAGGCGGAGACGAAGAAGTACTCCTGCTTCAGACGCAGCTCCTGGCCGCGCTCATTGGCGTCGTTGGGGTAGAGCACCTTGGTAAGGTTTTCAGAGACGGTCTTGTCCTTGACCGCCGCCATGAAGTCGCCTTCGTTGAAGTAGTCCAGATTGAAGTCGGCCCCGGAGCGGGCGTTCCACAGGCGCAGATTGACCATGGCCGGGGTGCGGAAACCGGTCATGGGCATATCCGAACCCATGGCCACCAGATCGTCGGTCTCCACCCACATCACGGTTTCGTTGGCGGAGCCTTCGGCGTGTTTGATCAGGCGGCCATGAAAGCGGATGGGATAGTGGGCGTTGTGGCGCTCCAACTCCCACGGGTTGCCGAAACGCAGCCAGTTCTCCGGCTGCTCCACCTGCTGGCCATTCTCGATGCGCTGGTGAAACATGCCGAACTCATAGCGCAGGCAGTAGCCGTAACCGGGATAGCCGTGGGTGGCCAGGCCGTCGAGGATGCAGGCGGCCAGACGTCCCAGACCGCCGTTGCCCAGGGCGGCGTCGAACTCACAGTTGCGCACCGCCTCATAGCTGTGCCCCAGCTCCTCCAGACAGGCGCTGATGGGCTCGACCATATCCAACGCCAGCAGGTTGGCGGTGAGTTGGCGACCGATGAGGAACTCCATGGAGAGGTAGTAGGCGCGGCGCACCTGCTGACGACTCTGTTCGCGCTCGAGCTTGATGTACTGTTCGCTGAGCATCCCGCGCACCAGGAACGCCACCGCGTAATACCAGTCATTGGCGTCGGCGCCGTCCGGGTCCTCGCCCACGGCGTGGATCATGGTGTTGATCAGACGGCTCTTGAGGTTGGCCACCTCCCACGAACTGAGCCGTGAGGGAACCGTATCGCCGACACAGTGGATTCGACTCATTGCACTCTCCTGGACGCCGACGGGCTAATTTTTTTGGTTATTGTCATTGTGACGCCACGTGAGGGTAGCGACCCTATGCGACGACCGCGTGACAAAAAACATTGCCGCGCGCCCATAAGGGGTTGGGCGGCATTATGCACCCTGCAACAGACGGGCGTAAAGCGCCGCATACGCCGTGGCGGCGTTTTGCCAGCTCAGATCCAGCCCCATGGCGCGCCGTTGCGCCGCGCGCCACGCCTCCTGCTGGTCGTAATAGGCGTCCAACCCCCGGTGCAACGCGACTTTCAACCCCGGCATGCCGGGGGTGTCGAACAGAAAGCCAGTGGGCTCGGGAGCGGACCAGTCGACAATGGAGTCTGCCAGCCCGCCGGTGCGCCGCGCCACCGGCAGAGTTCCGTAGCGCATGGCGTACATCTGGGTCAGCCCGCAGGGTTCAAAGCGCGAGGGGATCAGCAGCATATCCACCCCCGCCTGAATGCGATGGGAGAGCGCGTTGTCATAGCCGATGTGCGCCGCCACCGCGCCGGGATGGGCTTCAGCCAGGCTGCGGTACGCGGTCTCCAGCTCCGCCTCGCCGGTTCCCAACACCACCAGTTGCGCCCCGCGCGCGATCAGCGCCGGAACCAACGGCGGCAGCATATCCAGCCCCTTCTGCTGCGCCAGACGGCTCACAACGCCCAGCAGCGGCGCAGCGGCGCGTTGATCCAGACCAAAGTGGGCTTGGATATCCGCCTTGCAGGCGGCCTTGCCCGCCAGATCCCCGGCGCTGAAGGGGGCGGCGATATGCGGGTCGGTTTGCGGATCCCACTGGGCCATATCGATGCCGTTGAGGATGCCGGTCAAGGCGTGACTACGAGCGGTAAGCAGCCCCTCCAGCCCATGGCCGAAGGCGGCGGTGCGGATCTCATCAGCGTAAGTGGGGCTCACGGTGGTGAGCGCATGGCTGTAGTAGAGCCCCCCCTTGAGGAAGGAGAGTTCGCCATGGAATTCCAACCCATGCACGCCAAACAGCGACGAGGGCAGATTCAACTTCTCCAGCCAGTCCGCTTCAAAGCACCCCTGGTATTGCAGATTGTGAATGGTGAATACGGTGGGAATATTCGGATTGCGCACGTTCAGATAGGGCGCGACCAACCCTGCCTGCCAATCGTGGGCGTGGACCACATCGGGCTTCCACCCCAGCATGCCGCCGCTCTCGGCCAGCATCGCCGCACACAGTGACAACGCTGCGAAGCGCAGAGCGTTATCCAGCCAGGCTTCCCCCTCGGCGTCCAGATAAGGCCCCCCCTCCCGATCGAACAGCGCCGGACAATCCACCAACCACAACGGAACACCCTGTTCACTCAGTTGGCCACGCAGCAATTGGACCGGCCCGCAACCGAGCAAATCCCCAAGTTCTATGGGGTTTCCATCAATTTTGACCTTCTCCAACACCCCCGAATAAGCGGGCGTCATCACCTGCGCGTCCAACCCGCTGGCGCGCTGCGCTTGCGGCAGCGCCGCGGCCACATCGCCCAATCCACCCGTCTGCGAAATGGGTCGCAGCTCCGAGGCCACATGTAGAATTTTCATGACAACGTTCCCATTGTGCGCATTTTCGGCTTAATATCACGACAGGTGTGATATAAGCGGGTCGGCAACGGCGCACAGAGCCCCCCCTTGTTTCGTCGTCCAGATCCGGCCCCGCCGATCTGGCGGCGGTCCGCCCCGGCGTCGACCGATCGCTTGGCTATAGCCTGTTTCACAGCTGGAGATGACGGCCTGCAAAAAACAATCTGGCCCGATTTCCGGCGTTTGATTATAAGGGTGCATGATGAGTCAGAACAATCCCCCCTCCAGCATTTCCATGACAGACGCCTTGCGCGAAACCCTGGTGATTATCCTTGCTGGCGGTCGAGGCGAACGTCTGAAACAACTCACCGACGCCATCGCCAAACCCGCCGTGCCGTTTGGCGGCAAGTTCCGCATCATCGACTTTGCCCTGTCCAACTGCGTCAACTCGGGTCTGCGCCGAGTGGGCGTGCTGACCCAGTACAACATGCATGTGCTCGCCCAGCACGTGCAGGCGGGCTGGGGCACCTTGCGCGCGGAGTTCGGCGAATTCATCCAGGTGTGGCCTGCGCAGCAGAAAAAAGGCAGCACAGATTGGTATCAGGGCACCGCCGACGCGGTGTTCCAAAACCTCGACCTGATCGTGGCGCAGAAGCCCAAGTACGTGATTGTTCTAGGCGGCGACCACATCTATCGCCAAGACTACCGCACCATGCTGCGCGACCACATCAACAAAGGCGCCGACGTCTCGGTGAGCTGCATCACCGCCTCCAAGGAGGAGGCCAAGGCGTTTGGCGTGATGGGCGTGGATGGCGACGACCGCATCGTCGATTTTGTGGAGAAACCGGCCAATCCCCCCACCCTGCCCGGCGACCCCAACAGCTCGCTGGTGAGCATGGGCATCTACGTATTCAACACCGATGTGCTGGTCAAACAGCTCACCGACGATGCTGAAACCGACGCCTCCAGCCACGACTTCGGCAAGGATTTGATTCCCAACATGGTGCCGACTCTGGACGTCTTTGCGCACCGCTTCTCCGATAGCTGCGTCTACTCGGAGGGCTCCAAGGAGGCCTACTGGCGCGATGTGGGCGAGCTGGACTCCTACTGGTCGGCCAATATGGACCTGACCGCGGTGACCCCCACCCTGGACCTGTATGACCGCAAGTGGCCCATCTGGACCTACCATGCGCAGCTGCCCGGGGCCAAATTCGTGTTCGATGACGATGAGCGCCGCGGCATGGCGGTGGACTCGGTGGTCTCCTCCGGCTGTGTGGTCTCCGGCTCCACCGTGCGCCGCTCGCTGCTGTTCTCCGGCGTGCGCATCCACTCCTACTGCAATATTGAGGATTCGGTGCTGCTCAACGGCGCCGCCGTGGGCCGCCGCTGCGTGCTGAAAAAGGTGATCGTGGCCGAAGGCTGCGAAGTGCCCCCCGGCACCGTGGTGGGGGTCAACCCCGAAGAGGACGCGCGCTACTTCCACCGCACCAAAGGCGGCGTCACTCTGATCACCGACGAGGATCTGGCCAAGCTGCCCAAGCCGTAAGCGCCGCAGCATCCTGCAACAGAAAAGGCCGCGCCCTCTCGGACGCGGCCTTTTCTGTTGCAAGTCAAACTGAGAATCGGACTTGCTCGGGTTTTGGATAATGAAAGATATCGAGGGCTTTGCCCTCGAGTTCCCTAAAACCAAACCGTGATTCGGGCCATCCTTGGCCCTCACCCTTCGGGCTCGCTACGCGAGTCCGATTTGGCAATCCTGCCAAATCGTGGGGCGCCGCCCTAGATTACACACCTTTGGCCGCTGGGGTCGCGGACCCCAGACCCCGCCGCCGACCAGTCGGCGGCCAATCTGTCAGCGCGAGTTTCACCTGCGTCACGCAAACATTGGACGTTCTGTGCAGTTTTGGTTTTGACTCACTATATTGCACTGCCCCACCTGGCTAACGTTGCGCGGCGGGCGCATCGTCATAGGTGGAGAGGGCGCGCTGCAACACCCCGCCGCCTTGCGTGCGCTCCTGATCAGATGGGATTGACTGCGCTGCTTGCGACGTCGGCTGCGGCGCCAGAGATTGCTCCAGGAGCCCCCGCGATGGCCCCTCCGGCGCGCTGGGCGTCGTCACTGAATTGGGCGCAGACGCCTCTGTCGGCGACGCCCAAGAGGAGTATCCCGGATCTTGACCCGCCGCATCCTGGCTTTTGCCATATTGTGACAGCCCCCACACCGCCGCGCCCACCAAGCCGAGAGCGACAAGCGCGGCAAACAGAATCTTGACCCAGCTATAGGGACGTTCGCCGCTGACCTCTCCGGTGCGTCCATTGATCAAACACTGGTAGCTCTTATCCCCCATGCGATAGGTGTGGATCCAGATGGGCAGAAGAATATGTTTGAAGGTCACATCATAGTGCCGCACATTCAGGGAGTCGATCCGCTGTCGATCGCCGCCAATATCCTGTTCCACCAGTTCGCGAATCTCCGCCTCCATCCGTTCATCGGCAAGTTCAAACCCCTGTTGCAGATCCACCTGATAGTTCTGCGCGCGAAAGCCACTGGTGTATTGCGCGTCATACACCACCAGATTTTCCAGATCCCAGGGCTCCAACTCCTGCGCCACTTCACGCGGCAAAGCGGTGGAGGCCATGATCAATACGTCGTCAAACCATTCAGAGATGCGCCCACTGACGTAGGTCCATTCGATTTTGCGCTCCTCTTTCTCTTCGCCGTTGACGATTCTGGTTTCGGTATAGTAGTCGCCGCGCTGCCCGTCATATTCGCTGTGCGTTTGTGAATCAAACGTCCAATAGGGGATATAGATCCCCTGCATCGGGGCCTCCCGCTGCGCCACCGCTGTGAGCGCGCTGGGGGCGAACCATCGGCTGGCGACCCACTCTTTGAATAGATTCGCAGCCGCCTTTTTCTCCACCGCAAAGGGGAGCAAACTGCTCGGCTTGATCTGCCTCTGGCTGATCTCCCGCAGGTTCATCGCCGCGCCGCAGAACGCGCACTCCGTGGCGGTGACATGACTCTCCGGCTCCACCGATGCGCCACACTGATCGCATTTGACCAGGGTGATGGATTGGGTCTGCGCATCGCTGGCGGCATGTTCCAAAAACGCATTGAGATCCAACTCTTCGGGCACAGCCAGTTGGTCGGGCAGCGTCTGTTGGTGGCCGCAATAGGGGCAGGTCAACGCAGCCACGCCGGGGTCAAAGCGCATATCGGCGCCGCACCCGTCACAGGGGAATTGGCGCGCGGACTTGCTCTGCGGCTCAGGCTCTGGCGGCGGCGGTTCTGTCATCGGCGGGGGGGGCGCGGGGGGGAGCGGCTTCCGCCTGCGTTGGCAGCGGCGGCGGCGCAGGCGTATCGGTCAGCTTTTCCGTCATGAGAAGAGTCTCCGCAAAGTTCAGGATGCAGGGGGCGCAGCGCGATCAGGGCCTGGCTTCATCAACAAACCAGGCCCTGGCGAACAGCGGAAATCAGCCGTTGGGCAGGGGCGGCGGTCCCCCGGCGGAGGGCGGCAGCGGCGGCGGCGCGGAGAAGAGCGTCGCCAAAGCGGGAATCTGACTGGCCGGGGTCCATTGGGGCAGGCCGGGCATCCACGCCAGGGTGTCGCCGTTGACCTGACCGGAGGCGACCCATTGGCGCACCCCATCCAGATTGTACGGCCCCTGCTGCGCCCCTTGAATCACCAGATGAAACTGCGCTGTGTTCGCCGCAGATGGCGGCGGTGGCGGCGCCTGTGGCGCCGGCGCCGGAGCGGGCGCCGCGTGCTGATTGGCCATCTGATTGGCCATGGCCATGCCGACGCCCATCCCCATCATGCCGCCTGCGCCGCCATCGTTGGAGGCGGCGGCCTCATGGCGTTGGCGGATTGGCACTGACTGTATTGGCCCATATCGCCCAGAATGCTCATGCTGGAGCGTTTATCCAGCATCTTCTCCACCTCCGGCGACAGAGAGATGTTTTCAATCAACGGCTTACTCATCTCCAGACCATAGGTCGCGAAGTCTGGACCAATCCGTTGCAACAGCAGCGCGCCCAGTTCGTCATATTGGGTGGCCAGATCCAGCAGCGGAATGCGGCTCTCCCCCAGCAGATCGCTGAAGCGGGAGAGAAACAGCGCGCGCAGTTTCTCGGAGATCTCATCCAGTGTGAAGTGGCCGTCGGCGCCGGCAATCTCGGGGATGAATTTATTCGGGTCGACAATGCGCAGGGAGTCGCTGCCAAAGCCGCGCAGGCGCACCGGACCAAACTCCCGGTCCCGCAGTATGATGGGATTTTTGGCGCCCCATTTCAGATTGGTGAAGGTGCGCAAGCTGACGAAATAGACTTCCGCCTTGAACGGGCTGTCGAAACCATACTTCCACCCTTTCAAAGTGGAGAGAATCGGCAGGTTCTGGGTGGTGAGGGTATGCATCCCCGGGGGGAACAGATCCGCCACCTGCCCTTCATTGACGAACAGAGCGTTCTGGCTTTCGCGCACCGTCAGTTTCGCCCCATTTTTGATCTCATTGTCATGCCGCTCAAATCGATAAACCAGCGTATCGTTGGAGTCATCAGTCCACTCGATGATGTCGATCAACTCACTGGATAAACTGCTAAAAAAACCAATTACTTAACTCCTGAAATGATTTAAAGACAGTAGAATTTCAGACTCTCACATCCACGCCGCACACCTGCGCCCGAGCGTTTGCGCTGGGCAGTCGCACACGTTCGGCTGATCCAGACAAGCAATCTTATCGGATTAAAGTCGTCATGCAAAGAAAGGCAGAGGATTTATCGGCACAAGCGGTGCGGAGATGGATTGGCCACAGGGTCACAACCAAAGCGACGGATAACGAAATTCTCAGGAAGGGATCGGCAGAGCGCAACGCCCGGGAGCACAGGCGTCGACTTTGATCATCCCGCCATCGCCAGCGCCATGACGCGCAGACAATGGCGGCAACAACTCAGAGGGAGAACTCCTCGGCTTCGTCGCGCTCCACCTCTTTGCCCTCGGCCAGCAGGCGCTGGTACTCCCGATGGCTGTGCAGCACGGAGACAATGTAGAACAGACCGATGGCCAGCAGCGTGGTGGTCAAATGGATGGTCAGCACCGTGATCAGACCCGCCGCCGCCACCAGAGTGAGGAACGGCTTGCGGCGATGGCCGGTGAAGTCCTTCATGCTGCGGAAACGCAGATTGCTCACCATCAACGCGCCCAGCGCGAACACCAGCAGCAGGGTGAACCACGCCTCAAAACCGTGCGCCTCCACCTTGCCCACCGCGAACAGATCGGTGTCGTTGGCGAACAGGATCAGCGCCGAGACGATGCCCGCCGCCGCCGGGGTGGGCATGCCCTGGAAGTAGCGATTGGAGATGCGCGGATCCGGCGCCGAGGTCTGCACATTGAAGCGCGCCAGACGCAGCGCGCTACAGGCTACGAAGAAGAACGCCGCCGCCCAGCCCAACCGGCCAAACGGCGCCAGCGCCCATTGATGCACCAGAATCGCCGGGGCCATGCCAAAGGAGAGGAAGTCGGCCAGGCTGTCATACTCCTTGCCGAACGCCGAGACCGCATTCATGGCGCGCGCCACGCGTCCATCCAGGGCGTCGAAGATGCCCGCAATGACGATGCCCAACGCGCCCATCTCGAATTTGCCGGAGAGCCCCATGACGATGGCGTAGAAGCCAAAGAACATGCCGCCGGTGGTCAGCAGATTGGGCAGGATGTAGATGCGTTTGGAGCGCACGCTCTCGGACATGATCTTACTCTCCGGTCGCTTGCAGGGGATAGTGGGCGATGGGGGTGACGCCTGCGGAGGTTTTCATGCCCAGGGTCACGCGCACTTCCGCCTCCAGAGGGAGGTAGACGTCCACCCGCGAGCCGAAGCGGATCAGACCGAAGCGTTCGCCGCGCCCCAGCACCGCGCCTTCGCCCACGCGGCAGACGATGCGCCGCGCCACCAATCCGGCCACCTGCACAAACGGGATGCGCACGCCGTCGGCGCGCTGCATCACCACCACCTGCCGCTCATTCTCCACCGCCGCCTTGTCCAGCGCGGCGTTGAGGAACTTGCCCGGGTGGTACTGGGTGGCCACCACTGTTCCGGCTTCTGGCATGCGGTTCACATGCACGTTAAACACGTTCATGAAGATCGACACCATGCGCGCCTTCTCGCCGGTGATGGGGGCGGCGTCGACTTCGCGAATGGCGACGATTTTGCCGTCCGCCGGGGCGATGAGCAGCCCCGGTTCGTCGGAGCACGCCCGCTCGGGGTCGCGGAAGAACCAGACGCACCAGGCGGCCAGGATCCACACCACCGCCCACAGCAGCGGCCAGGGGGTGAGCGCGGTCGCCGCAGCGGCGACGGCGATAAAAATCGCGATAAAGGGCAAGCCCTCAGGGGCAACCGGCGAGGCCATCGCCATCTCCTTATTCATGTTTATCAAGGCATTCCCCACCAGCATAAGAGCACGGAAGGGCATGAGCTCGACAGGTGGAAAAGTCGGACATTCATGGCCGACTTTTCCGGGGTCTGGGGTCCGCGACCCCAGCGGGTCGAGGGCGGAGCCCCGTGGGTCCAGGGCAACGCCCTGGCGGGCGCCGGGCAGAGCCCGGCTGGGGTTTGGGGCAACGCCCCAATATCTTTCATCACCCCATCATCAAACGCTCGTCAGCCCCCTGAATACGCCAAGGGCGGGAGTCCGTCAACCGGTCTCCCGCCCCATCGCATACAAAGCGTCGGTGCGCCTTAGTTCTTCTCTTTGTCCACCAGCTTGCTGGACTGGATCCAAGGCATCATGGCGCGCAGCTTGCCGCCCACTTCTTCGATCTGATGCTCGGCGCCAATGCGACGCAGGGCCTTGAACTTGGGCAGACCAGCCTTGTTCTCGCTGATCCACTCACGGGGGAATTCACCGGTTTGGATCTCTTCGAGGATCTTCTTCATCTCCGCCTTGGTGTCGGCGGTGATGACGCGGGGGCCGCGGGTCAGATCGCCGAACTCAGCGGTGTTGGAGATGGAGTAGCGCATGTTGGCGATGCCGCCTTCGTAGATCAGGTCGACGATCAGCTTGGTCTCATGCAGGCACTCGAAGTAGGCCATCTCGGGGGCGTAACCAGCTTCCACCAGGGTCTCGAAACCGGCTTGGATCAGGGCGCTGATGCCGCCGCACAGCACGGCTTGCTCACCGAACAGGTCGGTTTCGGTCTCTTCCTTGAAAGAGGTCTCGATGATGCCGGCGCGGCCGCCGCCATTGGCGGAGGCGTAGGAGAGGGCCAAGTCTTTGGCCTTGCCGGTGGCGTCCTGATGGATGGCGATGAGCGAGGGCACGCCGCCGCCGCGCAGGAACTCGGAGCGCACCAGGTGGCCAGGGCCTTTGGGAGCGACCAGGAACACGTCGTTGCCGGCGGGGGCTTCGATCTGACCGTAGTGGACGTTGAAGCCGTGGGCGAACACCAGAGCGGCGCCGTCTTTCAGATTGGGGGCCACGCTGTCGTTGTAGATGGTCGCTTGATGCTCATCGGGAGCCAGGATCATGACCAGATCGGCCGAACCCACGGCGTCTTCCACAGTGGCCACGTTCAGACCGGCGCCTTCGGCCTTTTTCCAGGAGCTGGAGCCAGCGCGCAGACCCACGGTGACGTCCACGCCGGAGTCTTTCAGGTTCTGGGCGTGGGCGTGGCCCTGGGAGCCGTAGCCGATGATGGAGACCTTCTTGCTTTGGATCAGGCTCAAGTCGGCGTCGCGGTCGTAATAGATCTTCATGGAACGTTCTCTCCTCGATAAATCCCGAATCGGGTTGTCTGTCTGTATGATAGGCCGTCGGTCACTTCTTGACCGGCGCTTCCTTCAGCCCTTCGCGCATGCGCTTGGCGCCCCGCGCCATGGCCACTTTGCCGGTGCGCACCACTTCCACCACGCCCAGCGGCTCCAGCAGGTTCAAACAGGCGTCCAGCTTATCCGACGAGCCGGTCACCTCCACCACAAAGGTGGATGAGGTGGCGTCCACCACCCGCGAACGGAAGATGTCGGCGATGCGCAGCACTTCGGCGCGCATGTCGCGTTCCGCCTCCACCTTCACCAGCATCAACTCGCGCTCCACGTGGGGGCGGTCGGTGAGGTCATGCACCTGGATCACCGGCACCAGCTTATGCAGCTGCTTGATGATCTGCTCGATGATGTTGTCGTCGCCGTAGGTCTCCAGGGTGATGCGCGAAGTCTCGCCATCGCCCACCGGCGCCACGGTCAAACCGTCGATGTTGAAGCCGCGCGCCGAGAACAGACCGGCCACCCGCGAGAGCACTCCGGCTTCGTTCTCCACCAACACGGAAAGAATGTGTTTCATGGCCGCCGCTCCTTACAGCAAAATCATCTCGTTGAGGGCCGCCCCGGCGGGCACCATGGGGTAGACGTTGGCCTCGCGATTGACATGGAAGTCCATGATCACCGGCCCCTTGGTGGCCAGCGCCTTCTCAATGGCGGGGACCACCTCCTTGGGGTGCGTGGCGCGGATGCCGGTGGCGCCAAAGGCGTCGGCCAGCTTCATGAAGTCGGGCGTCACCTCCATCACCGACTCGGCGTAGCGGCTCTCATAGAAGAACTCCTGCCACTGTCGCACCATGCCCAGGAAGCCATTATTCAAAATGGCGATCTTCACCGGCAGGCGGTACTGGAACGCAGTGGCCAGCTCCTGCAGGTTCATCTGGAACGAGCCTTCGCCGGAGATCAGCACCACGGTCTCTTCAGGATGCGCCACCTGTGCGCCCAGGGCCGCAGGCAGGCCGTAGCCCATGGTGCCCAGACCGCCGGAGGTGAGCCAACGACGCGGCTTCTCGAAGCCGTAGAACTGCGCCGCCCACATCTGGTGCTGACCCACGTCGGTGGCGACGATAGCGTTGCCATTGGTCAGCTCGTGCAGTTTTTGAATCACAAACTGCGCTTCGATGACGTCCTCTTTCTGCTCATAGCGCAGGCAGTCCTGCTTGCGCCACTGATCGATCTCCGCCCACCAATCGGTCAGGTCGGGCTTTTTGCTCTGGAATTTCTCCTCCAGCACCATGGGCAGCATCTTCTCCAGCACCGGCTTGATGTCGCCAACGATGGGCACATCCACCGCCACGTTCTTGGAGATGGAGGTGGGGTCCACGTCCACATGGATGATCTCCGCTTCGGGGGCGAATTCGGAGATCTTGCCGGTGACGCGGTCATCAAAGCGCGCGCCGATGGCCACCAGCAGGTCACAGCGGCTCACCGCCATATTGGCTTCGTAAGTGCCGTGCATCCCCAGCATGCCGACGAATTGCTTGTCACTGGCCGGATACGCCCCCAACCCCATCAGGGTGTTGGTGATGGGCGCGCCCCAGGCGCGGGTCATTTCGGTCAGCTCGTCGGAGGCGTTGGAGAGCAACACGCCGCCGCCGGTGTAGAGCAGCGGGCGCTTGGCGTTGGCCATCAGCTTGACCGCCTTGCGGATCTGCCCGGTATGGCCCTCGCTGGTGGGCTTGTAGGAGCGGATCACCGGGTCGCCGCTGGCGGGGGTGAACTCGAACATCTGGTTAGTGATGTCCTTGGGGATATCCACCACCACCGGACCGGGACGACCGGTGCGGGCGATGTAGAACGCCTCGCGCAGCACCCGCGCCAGATCCTTGATATCCTTCACCAGATAGTTGTGCTTGGTGCACGAACGGGTAATGCCGACGATGTCGGCCTCCTGGAAGGCGTCGTTGCCGATCAGCGCCACCGGCACCTGACCGGTGATGCAGACCATGGGGATGGAGTCCATATAGGCGGTGGCCAGACCGGTCACCGCATTGGTGGCGCCGGGGCCGGAGGTGACCAACGCGACGCCCACTTCGCCGGTGGCGCGGGCATAGCCGTCAGCGGCGTGCAGCGCGCCCTGTTCGTGACGGAACAGGTAGTGGTGAATCCGTTCCTTGTTTTTGAAGATTTCGTCGTAGATGTAGAGCACCGCGCCGCCGGGGTAGCCAAACACCGACTTGACCCCCTGCTCAAGCAGACACTCGACAACGATTTGCGCGCCATTCAATTGCATGGCTCAACTCCCGGTTTGGCTGCCCGCCGCGCGCTTGCGCAGCGGCGCAGCGCGCCTGTGCGAGACGGCCTTGCGGCCGCAGACATCGCAGGTGCGCGTTCCGCCCTAGCTGAAGCAAATTCCTGGAACAATTCCTGGAATAGGACGCCCGCCTCGCAGCGCGAGGCGGGCGTTTTTTCGCGATGAACGCTTTGAACCGGGCACTATGCGCCATCCGGCGCGCGCTGTCAACCGCGCGGAGCCATCGACGACGACCCCGCGCTGCGCTGACGTCAGCCGCGCTCGGAGATTGGCTTGTAGGGGCGAATGTCGTAGCCGGTGTAGAGCTGGCGCGGACGGCCAATGGCCTGCCCCGGCTCTTCGATCATCTCTTTCCACTGGGTGATCCAGCCGATGGTGCGCGCCACGGCGAAAATACAGGTGAACATGTTGGTGGGGATGCCGATGGCCGACAGGATGATGCCGGAGTAGAAATCGACGTTGGGGAACAGTTTGCGCTGGATGAAATACTCGTCCTGCAGGGCGATCTCTTCGAGCTTCATGGCGATCTTGAAGATCTCCTGCTCACCTGCGCCCACCACTTCCAACACCTCGTCGCACGACTGCTTGAGCACGCGAGCGCGGGGGTCGGTGTTCTTGTAAACGCGGTGGCCGAAGCCCATCAGACGGAACGGATCGTCGGGATCCTTGGCGCGCTGGATGAACTCGGGGATGCGATCGGCGGTGCCGATCTCCTTGAGCATGCGCAGCACCGCTTCGTTGGCGCCGCCGTGGGCCGGTCCCCACAACGCGCTGATGCCCGCCGACACCGCCGAGAACGGGTTGGCCAGGGAGGAGCCGGCCAGACGCACGGTGGAGGTGGAGGCGTTCTGCTCGTGGTCGGCGTGCAGGATCAAAATCCGATCCATGGCGCGCACCACCACCGGGTGCGGCACATACTCGTCGCACGGGGTATCGAACATCATGGTCAGGAAGTTGGCGGAATAGCTCAACTTATTGTTGGGATAGACGAACGGCTGACCTTTGGAGTACTTGTACGCCGCCGCCGCGATGGTGGGGATCTTGGCCACCAGACGGTGTACGGTGATCTCGCGGTGACGCGGATCGCGAATGTTCAACGAGTCGTGATAGAAGGCCGACAGCGCGCCCACCACGCCCACCATCAACGCCATGGGGTGGGCGTCGCGACGGTAGCCGGAGTAGAAGCGCAGCAGCTGCTCATGCACCATGGTGTGGGTGGCGATCAGATGCTTGAACTCGTCGAACTGCGCCTGGGTCGGCAGCTCGCCCATATCCAGCAGATAGCACACTTCCAGATAGGTGCTTTTTTCAGCCAGCTCTTCGATGCTGTAGCCGCGATGCTGCAGCACGCCCTTATCACCATCGATGAAAGTCAATTTGGATTCGCACGAGGCGGTGGAGCGAAACCCAGGGTCCAGGGTGAACAGTCCAAATTCTTTGTAAAACTTGGCGATATCAACCACGGGCGGCCCACAGGTGCCCTGTTTGATATCAAACTCAACGGTTTTTCCAGTTCGGTTATCCGTAATCGTTACGCTGTTCTTGGCCATCGTTTCACTCCGCTCGTCTGGGGATCATGCAAAATGATGCATGCGGAAGTTTTTTCGAATTCCTCCATTTTCCGCTGTTGTTGGATCGCATCCAAGTTTAAAGTAACCCATTGAAGTTTGCCACTGATAACGGACTTTTATCCGTCAATAAATCCCATTCACAGATATCAATAGTAAGGAGAGGAACGCATGAGCGGCCCCAGCAGCCAAATCGTTCGCCGAATGGAAAGTCTGGAGAAGCACCTCAAAGAGGAGAATCCGATTCTGCTGCAAGCGGTGCAGCGTTTTCGCGAACTGGACGCGGTGGCCTATCGCATGGGCATTCTCGACCCCGAGGAGTCCTACGCCACCCGCGTGCCGTGGTGGCCGCTGATCTCCGTGCTAGGCACCTTCAGCGCCGGCAAATCCACTTTTATCAATAGCTTCCTCAACAGCAAGCTGCAGCGCTCGGGCAACCAGGCGGTGGATGACAAATTCACCGTCATCTGCTTCTCGCAAGAGGAGGAGTCGCGCACCCTGCCCGGTCTGGCGCTGGACGCCGACCCGCGCTTCCCCTTCTACCAGGTGAGCCGCGATATCGAGTCGGTGGCCGCCGGTGAAGGGCGCCGCATCGACGCCTACCTGCAACTGAAGACCTGTCCGTCGGAAGCGGTGCGCGGCAAAATTCTGGTGGACTCCCCGGGCTTCGACGCCGACGCCCAGCGCGACTCCACCCTGCGCATCACCGACCACATCATGGACCTGTCGGACCTGGTGCTGGTGTTCTTCGACGCCCGCCACCCGGAACCGGGCGCCATGCGCGACACCCTCTCGCATCTGGTCAAGAACACCATCCACCGCCCCGACTCCAATAAATTCCTGTTTGTGCTCAATCAGGTGGACTGCACCGTCAGCGAGGACAATCTGGAGGACGTGGTGGCGGCGTGGCAGCGCTCCATGTCGCAATCGGGTCTGACCGCCGGACGCTTCTATCAGATCTATAATGAAGAGGCGGCCACTCCCATCGAAGACCCGGCCATGCGTGAGCGCTATCAATCCAAGAGCCGCGCCGATCTGGCCGAGATCAACGACCGCATTGGTCAGGTGGAGACCGAGCGGGTCTACCGCATCGTCGGCGTGCTGGAGTTCGCCGCGCGTCTGATTCAAGACGAACTGGCGCCCAAGGTGGGCGAACTGCTCAAACGCTGGCGCAAAATGGTCCTCATCGGCGATGCCGTGGTGTTGGGTCTACTGGCCATTCTCAGCCTCACCGCGCTGTTCACCTCCGCCCTGCCCTGGCCTGCGCCCAACCCGGCGGAGCTGGATTGGACCCAACCCGAAGGCGGCTTCGGCATCGCCCACTTCGGCGCGGCGTTGAGCGTCGCGGTGGTGCTGGGCATCGCCGGTTATCTGCACGGACTAATCCGCAAATTCTCGGCCAAGAGCATTCTCTCGCACCTGCCCAAGGAGATCGCCAATCCCGATCTGCTGGAGGCCACGCGCAAATCGTTCCGCTTCAGCACCCGCCCCGGCCGCTTCCTGTTCCTGAAGTCCGCCGCCGGGTGGGGCGGCGCCAGTCAGCGCGGCATCAACGACGTCCTCACCGGCGCCGCCGCGTTCGTGCAGGACCTCAACGATCAGTTCACCAATCCCTCGGGCGACGCGCCCAATCCGGTGCTGGAGAAAGCCCCCAAAAACACGCCGGAAAGCGCCGATTCGACCAGCGCCTAACGCCGCTTGCGTCGCACAGGCGCATCAGGCATTGTAGTCCCCTTTTCGCCCGCCCGGACGCGTTGCGTCCGGGCGGGCGGCGACTGTTTTCGCCGTAGCCGACAGTCAACGTAACCGAACGCTTCCTGCAACCGAATCGACATCGCGCCGCCTGCCATGCCCGCCCACGACACCCCATCTCTGCGCATCATGATGCGCCGTACGCCATTGGCCATCAAAATGTTGCTGGCCACGGTGGTGGTGGGCGTCGCCACCTGGGGCGGTCTCGACAGCTGGCAAACCAACCACCTCAAGGGGCTGTTCCACGAACATCTGGTGGACACCGTGTGGGAGAAGGCGCTGGAGAACCAGGTCGCTTTCGAACAGCACATCAAAGCCCATGCGCTGACCCTGCAACTGCTGGCCTCGCAGCAGAGCCTGGCCGACTATCTGGATAAACGTCCATTTAAAAAAGCGCATGCGCCGCTGGCGTTTCACACCACCCCGCCGCAGTGGCTGCCACAGCAGATTCAAGACAATGCGCTGGTGGCCATCCGCAACCTGATGTTGTTAGACGCCCACGGCATCCCCCGCGAGCTCTACTCCAAAAGCGGCGAAGCGCCGCCCAAAGCGCTGCTGTCGGTTAATGCGCCGCTGCTGCAACTGAGCCACGGCCAACCCTTTTTGACTCGACTGGGCAATGCGCCGTTCCTGATCTCCTCGGCCCCGGTGCTGGACGCCAAGGGCGCCGTGCGCGCCACCCTGTTGCTGGCCAATCCGCTGGACAACGCCTTTCTCAACGCCCCGCACGGCCCCATTCGCCCTTTCGGCGGCGCGCTGGCGCTGCTCAATGGCGATCCGGCCCGGGTGGTGGCCAGCAACCAGCCGCAATTGGCCCCGCCGGGCATGCTGCTCTCCAAGCTTGAAGAGCGTTTCATCATCGCCGGCAAATCGTTCCTGGAGGCGGGCTCCACCGATCTGACCCTGCAACTGGCGTCGCTGGTGGAGATTCGCGAATTCGAGAATCTCAACAGCTCGATCCTGGTCACCGAACGCCAGCAGCGCGCCATCACCGCGTTTGTGCTGATCCTCTCCAGCATCATCATGATGTTCTGGGTCACTCGCACCATTCGCGCCGTGACCCGTCGCATCACCAGCTTTGTGATGGAGAATCTGGGCGCCAAGCCGCAGGATGTAGAGGACCGTGACGAGTTAGGCATTCTGGAAGCCCAGTTCGAACATCTGATGCATGAGGTGACCCGCACCCGCGACGACCTGCAGGCGGAGATGGGCGAGCGCTCCAAGGCCGAGACCGAACTGCGCAAACTTTCCCAAGCGGTGGAGCAGAGCGCCACCGCGGTGGTGATCACCGACGTCGACGGTCGCATCAACTACGTTAATCCGGAGTTCACCCGTCTGACCGGCTATCGCGCCGACGAGGTGATCGGACGCACGCCGCGCATTCTCAAATCCGGCGAGACCCCGCGCGAGACCTTCAACGATCTGTGGGAGAACATCTCCGCCGGGCGCACCTGGCAGGGCATTCTGCGCAACCAGAAGAAAAACGGCCAACGCTATTGGGAAAAGAACACCATCTCCGTCATCCGCGACGGCGACGGCGCCATCACCCACTACCTCTCAGTCAAAGAGGATATCACCCCGCGCATTCAGATGGAGCGCGAACTGCAGCGCGCCCATGAGGCGGCGGAGGCGGCCAATCTGGTCAAGAACCGCTTCCTGGCCAATATCAGCCATGAACTGCGCACCCCCATCAACGTGATTCGCGCCAGCACGCAGCTAATTCAGCAGCAGTGCCAGGAGAGCGCCCCCGACAAGCTCAGCCATCTGCAGAACATCCAGAGCAGCGCCACACGACTGGCGAGTATGATCGATGATCTGGTCAACCTGTCGCGGGTGGAGACCAAGCAGTTCATTCTGCACAAAGCGCCGTTCGAGATTCGCCCCTTCCTGGAGTCGCTCAAACTCGCCTATGACGACACCGCCACCGAGAAGGGACTGACCCTGCATGTGGACGCCGACGGCTCGCTGCCGGTCTCGATTCTGGCCGATGAGGGGCATCTGCGTCAGGCGTTGGAGAGTCTGCTCTCCAACGCCATTCAGTTTACCGCCCAAGGCGGCGTCGCCATCACCGCCACCATGGACCCCGACCCTTCGGCGGCGCGCATCGTCCGCTTCTCCATCTCCGACACCGGCGATGGCATCCCCTCAGAAAAACTCGAAGGGATCTTCGACGCCTTCAACCAGGGCGGCGTCACCTCCCAGGAAGGCGAGCGCAACGCCATTCACGGCGGCATGGGGTTGGGGCTCACCTTCACCAAACAGTTGGTGGAGTTGATGGGCGGACGCATCAGCGTCCACAGCGAACCGGAGCGCGGCAGCGTATTCCACTTGCACATCCCCCTGGAGACCACTGACGGCATTATGGGCCCCGCCCCCGCCGACGAGGCGCCGCCGCAGCAACCCCATATGGTGGTGGCCAGCCACAACCCGGTGGTGCGCATGATCCTCAAGCGCATTCTCGACGAGCATCACATTCAGGTGGTGGAGTTGGATGGCTGTCAGGCTACCGGCGCCTTCCTCGAGAATGCTCAGGCGGCGCGGTATGTGGCGTTGGTGCTGGACTGCTCGCACCTGCCCGACGGCGGTTGCAGTGAGATCGAACGCATTCGCAGCGGCGAAACGGTCAACACCGACACCCCCATCGTACTGCTGGGCGGCCCATCGGATTCCGACGCGGTTTCACGACTCAATGCCCTGAGCGGATTGAGTATTTTGGATAAGCCGTTGCAACGTGATCAGGTGGTGGAAGCGGTAGTGGCTGCAGTGAATCAGTGGAATCGCTGGAAGCGCAGCGCCAATCAGATCTGATTCGGTCACCACGCCTTGTCATACGCAGGCGGGATCAGTCCGCTGTCGGCGACAAAAACGGAGAAGAGAGACGCAGCGGTCTGCGCCAAAGGCGCCAGTAGAGGAACTGCGCGCGTCAGGAGCGTCGATTGGGGCAGTTTTCCCGCTTGCACTCCACATACAGATAGAGTGCGTGGGCGCTCACCGTAAATCCGCGCTCACGGGCGATGGCGTCCTGCCGTTTCTCGATGGTTTCATCACAAAACTCCTCCACATGACCGCACTCCATGCACACCAGATGGTCATGGTGGCCGCCCTGTGAGAGTTCAAAAATCGCTTTGCCGCTATCGAAATGGTGCCGCGTGAGCAATCCGGCCTGCTCAAACTGGGTCAAGACGCGATACACCGTCGCCAGTCCAATATCATCGCCCTGATCCATCAAGAGCTTATAGACGTCTTCCGCGCTCATATGCGCGCCGTCCGCCAGCTCTCGGAACAGTTGCAACACGCGCAACCGCGGCGCGGTAGCCTTCAAACCGGCGTCTTTAATGTCTTGCGTCAGATTATTCATAACCCCCTGCTCAATTCAATATTGAGATCAGCTAATATTATATATACCTGACATACGCGCAGCGGTCTAACTTCTTTTGTATGAAACACAGTTTTACTCAATGCAGAGGGGACGCTATGTTAGTGCGCAGCGACATAAAATTCATTCATTGCCCATAAACGCGCATAGGCAACCAGATCGCCAATTGCGGCCAATAGGCCAATAGCGCCAGCACCAATCCTTGAATCAAGATATAGGGCATCACCCCCTGATAAATACGCCCAGTGGCAATGGATTCCGGGGCCACGCCACGCAAATAAAACAGCGAAAAACCAAACGGAGGGGTCAAGAAAGAGGTTTGCAAATTAATGGCGATCATCACCCCAAGCCACACCGGATCGAACCCCATGGCCAGCAATACAGGGCCGATAATGGGCACCACCACAAAGGTGATCTCGATAAAGTCGATAAAGAATCCCAACACGAACATCAGCAGCATCACCGCCGCCATGGCGCCCACCTTACCGCCGGGCAGATCACTGAGCAGATCCGTCACCAGCTCATCGCCGCCAAAGCCCCGAAACACCAGTGAGAAGATGGTCGCGCCAATAAAGATGAGAAACACCATACTGGTGACTTCGGTGGTGGAGCGCATGGTCTGCCGCAGCGTCTGCAACGACAGTTGGCCACGCAGCGCGGCCAGAACCATTGCGCCAACCGCGCCAACCGAAGCCGCTTCCGTCGGGGTGGCGATTCCAGCCAAAATCGAGCCCAGCACCGCCAAAATCATCGCCAACGGCGGCAACAGCACCCGCAGCGCGCGCGACCACAACTGCGTCCGCGTCAACTCGCCACGCTCAGCAGCGGGGATCGCCGGGGCGCGATGCGGCGACCAGATCGCCACGCCAATCATGTAGGCCAAATAGAACGCCACCAGGATTAAACCCGGAATCAACGCGCCGACGAACAGATCGCCCACCGACACCGTGCGCGGCTGAAACACCCCCATGTCCAACTGCGCTTGTTGGTAGGCGGAGCCGATGACATCGCCGAGCAGAATCAAAACAATCGAAGGCGGAATGATCTGGCCCAGCGTGCCCGAGGCGCAGATGGTTCCGGTGGCCAACGCCGGATCATACCCGCGGCGCATCATGGTGGGCAGAGAGAGAAGCCCCATGGTCACCACCGTGGCTCCTACAATACCGGTGCTGGCGGCCATCAACATACCCACCACAATCACCGATAGACCGAGGCCGCCACGCACCCCGCCAAATAGCAGCGCCATGGTGTCGAGCAACTCCTCAGCCACCCGCGACCGCTCCAGCATCACCCCCATAAAGATGAACAGCGGCGCCGCCACCAGGGTCTGGTTGGTCATCACGCCATAGATACGATTGGGGATAAACTCAAGGTCAGTCAGATCAAACAGATCCAGTCCGCTGCCGATGTAGGCCGCCGCCAGCGCGCTGCCCGCCAAAGAGAGCGCCACCGGATACCCGGCCAGCAGCGCCAGGCAGACCAGCACAAACAGCCACAGCGCGGCATACTCCTCCATCACGCCTCCTCCGAGTGCGCATCGGCGGAGGCGTCGGCGTCCGACTCCACCGCGCCAAACCGAATCACCCGCCACGCCTTACGCATCTGCGCCACACCTTGCAGGGCGACCAGCACAGGCATGATCAGCAACAGGGTTTTAAACGCCCACACGCCATTGAGCCCACCGGCGTCTGGAGAGCCCTCCATCACGCGCCAGGCGGCGGCGACATATTCGAAGCAGATATACAGCAGGAAGCCCATGGTGGGGAGTAGGAGCAGCAGCGTCCCCAGCAGATCGACCCAGGCGCGACCGCGTGGGCTCAGAAGGCGGTAGATCAGATCCACCCGCACATGCGCGTCCTGCTTGAGGGCGTAGGAGGCCCCCAGCATGAACAACGCGCCGTGCATGTAGATAACCGACTCCTGCAGCGCAATGGAGCCGAAATCAAACTGGTAGCGCAGCACCACGATGACAAACGCGGTCAACGTCATGCCCAACGTCAACCAGGAGGCGGCTTGTCCGATGCGTTGCGACAAACCATCCAACCAATCTGTCACACTCGCTCCCTTCCGGCCCCGGCGCGACACAGCGCGGGCCGATCCCCTCTTTACAGCGCCGAAACTGTTCGCAATGCCGCCGCGGTGACGCTGAGATTATACAAAATACTGGAGGCCTCCTTGAGGTACTCCATAATGCCCATGCGCGGTTTGGCGTCGATAGGCACCACCAAGGTATCCCCAGGGCCCAGCTCCAGGTCGCTGACCGCAAACCACGCCGAGCCGAATGCGCCAACGTGGCGCTTGGTCTGCACCTGACCATTGGCGCGCACCACATACATCGCCTTCTTGTCGGCGAAGCTGTTCAGACCGCCGGAGAGATCCAAATAATCATCTGCAGTCAGATCCTTGCGGAACTGGTGCGAGGTGGGATAGACCACTTCACCCAGAACGGTCACCTCATCGCTACGCGACGGGATAATCAGCTTATCCCCGTCCCGCAGGACAATATCCAAACTCCGGGATCCATCATCACCCAACAGGGCGTCGACAACATCGGGGCGCTCGCTGCGTTTGGCCTCAAGAATCGCGGGCAGGTCAATGGCCAGACGCCCTTGGGGCGTGGCGCCGCGCAGACGTTCGATCACGCTTTTGAGAAGTCCCAAATCGGCAATCTTATCAGACTCAGCCGCCGACAGAACCGTCTTCGTCAGCATCGACTCCAAGCGCTGGGCCATGGCTTGGATCTCCTGCGCTTCACGCGCACGCAGGGTCTCACGCAGGAATACCGCGCCTTGCGGATAGGCAAACTCGGTCATACCGCCAACACGCGCCAGCAGCTGGGTCAGCGTCTCACCTTTGCGCACGGTATAGACGCCCGGGAACATCACTTCGCCTTTCACCGAGACAAAGCGCGCCTCCTCCCAGTTGGGGATCGGCTTGATGTTCAACGTATCGTAAGGGGAGAGTTGAATGTTCGCGGCTGAATCCCCATCGAGAATCGAAGCCAGATCCACTTTGGTGTGGACCATCTCCCGCTCCGCGCCGCCTTTGGAGCTCAGACGCGTGATCTCCGCTTCCAGTGTATAGGCCGGTTCCGCCAGCCATCCGCTGGCGCGAATCAAGTCCGCCACACGCATGCCTTTTTCCAGCGGATAGCGACCGGGGAAACGCACCATACCACTGACATTGACCAATTGCGCAGGCTCGGAATAGGTCGCCTGAGCCACCAATCTTTCCAGCACGGGCGAGAGTAAGCCCTCGCGGGTTTTGTTGCTCCACTGATCGTAGTAGCGCTCCAACTCCTCGGATTTGCCGGGAATCAGCAAAAAGTTGAACTGCGCGCGATCGGGTTTGGCTAAGCGACCGGTCATAAACGCGGGCAGATCCGTCATGGAGGAGCGGAAATTCTTAAAGCGTTCCCGTTCATTATAGCGCTCAAAATCTGAAAGCACTTGACCTTCACGGCTGGCTGGAACCACACCGCCAACGCTCCCATCCCCATCTGTGTTGGTGGTTTCAGGAACCTGCTCGTTGTTGGCCGCGCTGGAGCCGAGCAAACCGGAGGTCGCCGCCACTTGAGAGAGGACTTCGGCGCTGTTGATCGTGTTGGATCCCAACTGACCTTGAGCAAAAGATTTAAAGGATTGCCGTGCGGCGTCCTCTTCAGAGGTGGGCGTGGATGCCGCTTTCACCTGAGTGGAGCCGGCGCTGGAGATGCCGAAAGCGACCTCCTGCAAAGAGGGCTGATCCTCTACTTTTTCAACTCCTGTAGACTCAATCAGAATTTTCTTCTCCGCAGAGCGGAACTGACGCAAAAACTCCTGACGCATCGCTTCGCCTTGCCCTGGGAAACTCAGACGCCGGGTATAGGTTTGGTTATCTGTTTCAAGGGCGGTGGTGTTTTCAAAGTAGGCGCTGCTGGTAAACACCAACAGGCGATCTTCGCGGCGAAGGGGAAAATCGCTGGGTGACCCAGGATTATTCATCACATCGCGCAAACGGAAGGACATCGGCTCTATCCGGCCATCCTTATCCAGCGTGCGCACCAGCAACGCATAATCGAGATCTGTGCCTGGCAGGGCCTCCACCGCAGCATCCAGTAGTTGAGACACCCGCATCCCATCGCTATAGGGATAGAGACCCGGGAAACGGACATTGCCGTGAATCGCCACAAAAGGCTCCAACTCATTGGAGCCTTTCTGTTGCAACAGCGTCTGAACGATGGGCGCGACGGATTTGGCGCGGTTCTCATTGAGGCCAAAGAGATAGATCTTGTCACGCGCTTGCAGCACAGGGTCGCTGGCGCCGCCAACATTTTTCCAGACATCCGACAAACTGTAGCTCAGCGCGCTCCAATTTTGTGACCGCTTATCCAGACGCAAAATCAAGACATAGCCAAGATCGGGATGCCCCTTCAAAAAGGAGACGTCCGGGATCAACTCGCTCAGGCGCAACCCCTCGCTCCACTGGCGGATTCCAGGGCGTTCGACATGCCCGGTAATGTCCACGGTATTGAGCGTTTTATCGAGCACTTTATGTACATGAACCGTATCGCCATTGTGCACGCGATGATTCATGTTCCGGGGATTATCCAGCGAAAAGGAGTTCAAACTCCGGCTGTTTTTATCGCCGCGAGAACGCAGAATATCCACACGCTTCTTATAGGCGTTGGGCAGGAGGCCGCCAGCCAGTGAGAGGACGTCACGAATATTGCGCTCGCCCTTGAGCTCATAGATTGCAGGCCGTTTGACAGCCCCGGACAATCCCACCGTCGGGCCGATCGGCGGGATAAAGATGACATCGCCTTCCTGAATCCGCAGATCTTTGCGCATGTCGCCTTTGAGCAACAGATCATACAGATCCAGTTTGCCAATCACCTTCCCGTCGCGCTTGAGTTGAATGTTACGCAATGAGCCCATCGATGACACGCCGCCGCAGGCAAGCAAAGCATTGGTCATCGTGGTGAGGCCGCTGACCAGATAGGAGCCTGGTTGGGTGGCGGAGCCCAGCACAAAGATGCGGACATTGCGCATTTTGCCCAAGGTGATATGCCGCACTTCAACGCCAATAAAAGAGGACTCAAAGTGGTCTTTGAGCACTTCAGAGGCTTGCGCAAAAGTCAGACCGGCGATGGGTACGGCGCCCACCCCTGCAATGTTGACCGCCCCTTCACGATCGATGCTGAGGCTTTGCGAGGTGAACTCTTTACCCGCTAGATTCACAATCAACGAATCATAGGGCCCCAGCACATAATCGGGCGGAATCGGGAAATTCGTGACGGGAGCAAACGTTGACGCCGTGCTTGAGAACACATCATAGCCGAACTGCTTCAGCAGAGAGGAGTTGGTCTGGATCAGGCGGATACGCTGGAGTTGTGACAGATCATTGGGCATCTCGCCCAAGCTAATTATGGTCTCCTCTGGGTCGCTGGGGAGCGGCGCGTGCAGATTAATAATCGATTTGGGTTGCGGAATCGCGCGGGTAGGTTGCGGTGGCGTCACATTGGAGACCGCATTGTCGCCGGTATCGAAAGCGTCCTGGGCTCCACCATTCAACAGGTTCTCTGTTGAGGGCGCGCCAGATGCTGCACTGTTATTCGCGGAGTTGACTTGATTCAGCTGGTTTAGGAGCGTAGCAGCATTCGACAGGCTCTGAAGCGTGCTGACGCCTTGCGCCCATGACATCGACGGCGCCCAAATGGCGACAAGCAGAAACAGCGCAACGCATAGGAACCGGCGCAATTGCGCGCCAGGCCAACGTTGACAGGTGGTGGTAAGGGGACTGCTGCTCAAGTTAACGCTCCGAACTTCGCATTTTTTCCAGTGGGCAAAATACCATTTCACGACCGCGGCGTCATTGGCGCATCTGATCAAACGCTGCATCCCCCTGCCCGATCAGCATGCGGCAAGGTTGCCGTCGGCGCCTAAAACCCTGTGACCAAACCAAAGCTCAACAGACCGTATTTCTTATCAAATCGGTGTGCTGTAAAAACATTATAGGCAAATGGCATTTCACCCAGCAGTTGATTTTTATAGAAGGTCGCCCGCGCAAACAGCGCCCAATAGCGACTCAGTTTAAACCCCACTTCGCTGGTGATAATGTGATTACTGCTCACCACGCTCACATCATTGGCGGCCACTTCAGCATCGACACTGCGTTGGTGACTTTGGAAGCGATAGCCCAGTCGGAAGCGCCAGTTCTCATCGAATGTTTGGTACATGCCGCCGAAGTGGAAATAGGTTCCGCTATACGCCATGCCAAACCCTTCGCCAGGATAGACAGCATCATTGCTGTTGAGATTAAAATCGAGAAGTTCACAAACCAACGGATCCCCGGAATAGAGCTGCCCTGTCAATTGATTTTTAGACGGTGATTGCAGGGAGTAGACACAATCATTGCTGAAGCTGGCCAGCAACTGATTATAACTGACGGTGCTCTTCCCATACCCAAAGAAGGCGGTAAACGACTCCATATCATCCACAAACCAGCTGCCGATGATATCGCCCTGCCACTGCTCATCGGCCGGGGATGTCACGCGCACACTACTGATATTGAAGTCTCTTAAAACGGAGTTGGTGCTCCGGTCAACATCTTCAGAGTCAGTGCCCCAGCGAGAGAGTCTCAACGACACTGCAGGCAGCCAATCCAGGTTGACTGTGGCTTGGTACTGCGCGGCCAAACTCCAGGAGGTTCCTGAGATATCTTCCTGTGTTGCCGTTAACGTACGCCACCAATAGGAGCCATCAATCCACAGACGGCGCGTTAAAGCGATTCCGCCTGAGACGTGATAGCCTGTATAGTCACCGACTTCCGTGCCAGCAAACTCGTTGTCCTGGCCTCGGATATTGAAAATATCCAGTGCGGTGTTCACCGCATCCCGGGAGAACTCAATCTCGCCGCTCCAGGGCGGGTAGCCGTGCTGAGCGATCAGGAACTCATCCATCGGAGCGCTCTGCGCCACAGTGGCGCCCTGCCAGAAGGCCGCGACTCCCAAGCCGAAAACTGCGGACCATTTGGCAACCTTGTTGAACACTGCAGAATCCCAACTTAAGACCAAAGCCCATCAAAAGGTAACCATTGATAGTATTTCCTCAACCCGATTTTGGGAAGGATCTTAAGCAGTCAAAACACCATAAAAAATGGGCGCGCCGTATGGCGCGCCCATTGAGAGCAAATCAACTTCTCAGGCGAACGTCTTACTTGACGTAGAAGGTGCCGGAGATGCTGGAGATGCTGTTGCCGCTGGTATCGGAGAGGCTGATACCGCTGAAGCTGATTTTGTAGTAGTACTGACCGATGGGCGAAGGCGAGGTCATCGCAGCGCCCAGGGTGCTGTTGATGTCAAACAGAGACGCGATGCGGAAGGCCAAAGCGTTCTTGGTGGCGGTCTCGGATTGAGTGCTGCCCTTCTTGTAGACGATCAGGCTCTCAGCCGCGGAGTTGGTCAGAGTCGCGGTGGAGGCCGAGGTATCGGTCTGCTTATAGAAGGTCACGCTCGCGGTGGAGGCGGCATCGGAGGTCAGGGTCAGCTGGCTGGAGGTAGAGCTGTAAACCAGCGGGAAGGAGACCTTGATGTAGCGCTCGGAACCAGCGGTGTGGGTCGAGTCGGAACCGTCGATCAACTCCATGGTCACCGTGGCGGTGCTGCTGCTGCTGGTGGCCGGAATGTTGTTCAGTTCAACATACAGCTCGGGCGGCATGTTGCTGCTGCTGTAGCCGGTCAGCGTGGACAGGTTGTTGGCGTACAGGTGCTCATTGGAAGGCAGAGTCACGGTCAACGCGCCGCTGCTCAGAGACGGCGTGTCGGGGGTCAGAGTGACGGTCTTCGACAGGCCGGTGTCATAGTCATAGACACGAATGGTGCTGGTGTCGACCACGTAGGTGGAGGTGGTCGCGGCGGCCGAAGAAGCGGAGCTGGCGGCGGCGGCGGCGGCGGTGTCAGTCTGCGCAGCCAGGGAGGTCAGCGCGGTGGAGACGCCAGCCTTGGCGTTGGTCAGCGCGGTGCTGTTGTTGGTGACGATGGTGGACAGCGTGCTCAGGGATTGGCCATTGAAGGCGGTGCCCAGAGTCGAGAACGCGGTGGCGGCGGTGCCGGTGGTCAACGTCGCAGCGGCGTTGAACAGGGTGGTGGCCGCAGACATGAAGGTGCTCGAAGAGCTGCTCGCCAACAGGGTGGTGGAGAGCGTGCTCGGGGTCGCACCGAAAGCGGAGAAGCTGCTGGTGCTGAAGGTGGTGCCCGCGGTGGTGCTGGTCAGGCTGCTGCCGACGGTCAGACCGCCTTGAACCACTTCCAGCATGACGCCGGCGGCGGCCACGGTCAGGGTGTTCATCAGCTGGGCGGCGCCGGTGCCGGAGGTGCTGGAGTCAACGTCCAGGTTACCGTCAGCCAGTTCGGCGGCCACGCGGGTGAAGAAGTTGCTCACCGAGGTGGGCGCCACGCCGGACACGGTGGAGGCGGACAGCGACGCATAGGAACGACGCATCGCTTCAGCGGCGGCTTCAATGCCGGTGGCGATCAGGCCGGCGTTGTCGGCGCTGGTCACGCTGGAGAAGCTGGAGGTGCGCGGATCGAAGGAGCCGGTGTCGGCGCCGAAACCAAACAGGGTCAGCACGGTGTTCAGAGCGGCGGAGACGTTGCTCGCAGAGACAGAGCTGGTGCCCGCGGCAGCGGAAGCGATGCTGGCCTGCAGGGTGGTGATGGCGTTCGTATTAACTGTGGTCTCCGTGCTCAGGAACAGCGAGCTGGTGTCCATCCACGGGGTGCCGCTGGTCACGGTGTCGGTACCGCCCGAGCAGGTGATGGTGGTGTAGGTGCTGCTCGACACGCCCGAGGCGGTGCCGGAGTAAGCGCCGGTGGAGCTGGTGGTGCCAACGGTGACGCCGCCAACCGAGCAGGTCGCGCCGCTCATGGGACCCTTGGTGGCGGTGCCGCTGACGGAACTGCTGGTGGTCGAATCGCTACCACCGCCGCAGGCGCTTACGCCAAGAGACAGGGCGCCGGCCAACGCCAACAGAGTAGTCCGTTTATTCATCATCTTCCCCCACTGCTTCATGGTTATTAACTCCTTAAACTCTTATCAGAGCGTCCTGGTGATATCCAGTTTACCGCAACACGACGCAAACATCCCGCGCGCGTTACTCCCTTGGGCTGTATTCATGAGATGTGCCACACGGTTTTCCGTGATTTGACGTGTGTTTTATTGACACAACAGCCCAACGCCAATATGGGCGCAATGGCGCCCGGGACGCGGCAAACTTTGCCAAAGGAGCCCTGTCGTGTCAAATAAAAACTGTGTTAACCCCAAAAAAAACGCCTGTTACGCGCGCCTTTTTCATAATTTGTTATCACAATTCGTCATCGAACAGTTCGCCGGTCAACCCTTTCCCGGCTCGGACTAGGGAAGCGCCTGTTCCGGTAAACACCGCGCCACTGAGAAAGCCATGTGGCAATTGCGCGCCGCGACCAGCGCGCTTGCCGCTCCACATGGTCAAATCCACAATGCGGCGCGTGCGTTTTCCCGAGTCCAACTCCACGCCATCTTCGGCTTTAAAGGTGCAAACGTCCACTAAAATCTCGCCTTTCAGCAGTTTTTGCACCCGCACGCCCTTACCGCGCGCCAATTGCGGAAACTCCTCCAGATCACACACCAACATGCGCCGCGAGTGCCCAATGGCGGCTACGCGCTCGCCCCTGACAGGCAGGATATGCAAAATGGCGTCGCCTGCGTTCAGCATCACCACCTGCTTGCCTTTTCTGAGATTGGAGAGCAGATCTTCGCCGCGAATGCGGAATCCCTGCGCCATCCGCGTGGAGACAAAGTACTCCGCCTCGGCTTCTACCGCGTTCATCCACTTCACCGTGTCGCCGCCCTCCAGATCGAAGATCACCGTCACCGGCTCGCCGAACCCTTTCCCCGGCGGCAGCTTGCCCACCAGAATGGAGAAGGTCTTGCCACTCTGGGAGAGGAACGCCACATGCTCATTGGTGTGGGTCTCCACGGTAGCGCGCAGGGTATCCTCGCCCTTGAAACGTACGCTCTCCAGATTGACATCATGGCCTTTGACCGTTTTGATCCACCCCATGCGCGAGAGGATCACCGTCACCGCTTCGCGTTCGACGAAATCCTCTGGCTTAACCTCAATCTCCTCCGGCGCGCCCGCCAGTTCGGTGCGGCGGTCGTCGGCGAACTCCTTGCGGGTGGCGCGGATCTCATCGCGAATGGCGCTCCACATGAGGGAGTCGTCGCCCAGCATCGCCTCCAGCTCGGCGGCGCGGCGCTCCTTCTCCTCCATCTCTTCGCGGATTTTCATCTCTTCGAGCTTGCGCAGATTGCGCAGCCGCATATTGAGGATCGCCTCGGCTTGAATCTCATCCAGATGGAAGCGCTGCATGAGCACCGGCGCAGGCTCGTCATACTCTTTAATTATAGCGATCACCTCATCGATGTTCAGATGGGCGATGAGAAAGGCCGCCAGCAGATGCAACCGCTCGCGGATTTTGTTGAGTTCATATCGGGCGCGCCGGGTGTGCACCTCAAAGCGATGCTCCAGCCACGCCAGCAGCAGCCCTTTCAGGTCCAGCACCTCGGGGCGATTGCCTGCGGTGATGACGTTGAGATTGACGGTGACGCGGCTCTCCAGATCGCTATTGCGATAGAGAAACGCCATGATGATTTCCGGCTCGTCATTGCGTGAGCGCGGCTCCAGCACGATGCGCAGGGATTCGTCGGACTCATCGCGCACCGTGCTGAGAAACGGGCACTTGCGATCCATGATCAGCGCGGCGATGCGTTCAATCAGCTTGGCCTTCTGCACCTGATAGGGAATTTCGGTGATCACGATGCGCCACAGACCGCGCCCCAGATCCTCCTTCTCCCAGCGCGCGCGGAGACGCAGACTGCCGCGCCCCTCCTGATACACCTCGCGAATCTCATGGGCTTCGGAGACCAGCAAACCGCCGGTGGGGAAATCGGGCCCCGGCAGCTTGGTCATCAACTCGGCCACGTCCACTTGCGGCTTGCGGATCAGCATCAAGCAGGCGTCGAGGATCTCGCCGACGTTGTGCGGCGGCACCGAGGTGGCCATACCCACGGCGATGCCGGCCGCGCCATTGGCCAACAGGTTGGGGAACCGCCCCGGCAGCACCACCGGCTCCTCGCCGGAGCCGTCGTAGGTGGGGCGGAAGTCCACCGTATCCATCTCCAGATCTTCCAGCAGCGCCCGCGCCACGGCGGTCAGACGCGCTTCGGTGTAACGCATGGCGGCGGCGCCGTCGCCGTCGATGTTGCCGAAGTTGCCCTGCCCGTCCACCAGCGGATAGCGCACGGCGAAGTCCTGCGCCAGACGCACCATGGCGTCATAGGCGGCCTGGTCGCCGTGGGGGTGGAATTTACCGATCACGTCGCCCACCACGCGGGCGGATTTCTTATATGCTGAATTGGGATCCAGCCGCAGCGCGCGCATGGCGAAGAGGATGCGCCGATGCACCGGCTTCAGGCCGTCGCGGGCGTCGGGCAGCGCGCGGCCGACGATGGTGGAGAGCGCGTAGGCCAGATAGCGTTGCTCCAGCTCCTCGCGGAGAGAGGCGTCCTGAACGGAAGGGTCGGTATCGCGCATGGGGTCTCGTGGGGACGGAGTTACAGAGCAGAAGATCGTCAAACTCACGACGCGCGCCGCCAGAGCGTTGGCGGCGCGCGTCGCATCAGCGCAGCGTCATGCTTCCTCTATATATAAGGAAGGCGTCACTCTTCGTCGGCGGCGGCGCTTTCAGCCGGAGCCGAGCCATGCTTGGGCGCCAAACCGTTCTGCACGCGGATCTGATCTTCCAACGCGTGCAGGGAGGCGGGATTCTCGGTCATATAGCGTTTGGCGTTCTCGCGCCCCTGACCGATGCGCTCGCCATTATAGGAGTACCAGGCGCCGGACTTCTCCACCAAGCCGGCGTCCACCGCCATATCCAGAATCTCGCCGGAGAGCGACACCCCCTCGCCATAGGTGATGTCGAATTCGCACTGGCGGAACGGCGGGGCCATTTTGTTCTTCACCACCTTCACCCGGGTGCGCGAGCCCACCACCTCATCCTTATCCTTAATCGCCGAGATGCGACGGATATCCAGACGCACCGAGCTGTAGAACTTCAGCGCGTTGCCGCCGGTGGTGGTCTCGGGGTTGCCGAACATCACGCCGATTTTCATGCGAATCTGGTTGATAAACAGCACGATGCCGTTGGTGCGGGAGATGCTGCCGGTGAGTTTGCGCAGCGCCTGGGACATCAGGCGCGCCTGCAGACCCACGTGGGAGTCGCCCATCTCGCCTTCGATCTCGGCGCGCGGGGTGAGCGCGGCCACCGAGTCCACCACCACCAGATCCACCGCGCCACTGCGCACCAGCATATCGGTGATCTCCAGCGCCTGCTCGCCGGTGTCGGGCTGGGAGATCAGCAGCGCGTCCACATTCACCCCCAGTTTGCGGGCGTAGGTGGGGTCGAGGGCATGCTCGGCGTCGACGAAGGCGGCCACGCCGCCCGCCTTTTGGATCTCCGCCGCCGCATGCAGCGCCAGGGTGGTCTTACCGGAGGATTCCGGGCCGAAGATCTCCACCACGCGCCCACGCGGCAGGCCGCCGATGCCCAGCGCCAGATCCAGCCCCAACGAGCCGGTGGAGACGGCGGGGGCGTCCACCACGGCGTCCTCGCTCATGCGCATGATGGAGCCCTTGCCGAACTGACGTTCGATTTGGGAGATGGCGGCGTCAAGCGCTTTGGCTTTCTCTTTATCCATGGACATGCGGACTCCTCGACAGGCGAATATCGGGTTATGTGAGACGATCAGGTTGTATGAAAAGGCGCGCGCTCGACCACAAGCGGGAGCGCGCAGCCCGCCTGTTATACCAAGCTGCGGGCCCCGACCCCAAGGGGCGTTGTTCGCAGCGCGCCATTCCGGGCGTTGCCCGCCTTGCGCCCGGCGGTATACTCTGGCCGGGCCATCGTCGATGGCGCCGGACAAATCATTGACCCATATGAGGGGATTGGATAACGCCATGGACATTTCCGAACTGCTCGCGTTTAGCGTCAACAATAAAGCCTCCGACCTGCACCTGTCCGCCGGCATGCCGCCGCTAATCCGCGTGGATGGCGACATCCGCCGCATCGACGTGCCGCCTCTGGATCACGACACCGTGCACGGCATGGTGTACGACATCATGAACGACAAGCAGCGTCGCGACTACGAGCAGGAGCTGGAGGCGGACTTCTCCTTTGAAGTGCCCAATCTGGCCCGTTTCCGCGTCAACGCCTTCGTGCAGAATCGCGGCGCCGGCGCGGTGTTCCGCACCATCCCCTCGGAGATCCTCACCCTCGAACAGCTCAATTGTCCGGAGATCTTCAAAGAGTTCGCCGCCACCCCGCGCGGCCTGGTGCTGGTGACTGGCCCCACTGGCTCGGGTAAGTCCACCACCCTGGCGGCCATGGTCGACTATAAGAACAAGACCGAGTATGGCCACATCCTCACCATTGAGGACCCCATCGAATTTGTGCACCAGTCGCAAAAGTGCCTGATGAACCAACGTGAGGTGCATCGCGACACCAAGAGCTTCAACAACGCCCTGCGCTCGGCTCTGCGCGAAGACCCCGACGTGATTCTGGTGGGCGAGATGCGCGACCTGGAGACCATCCGTTTGGCGCTGTCGGCGGCGGAGACCGGTCACTTGGTGTTCGGCACCCTGCACACCACCTCGGCGGCCAAGACCATCGACCGTATCGTCGACGTGTTCCCGGCGGCGGAGAAGGATATGATCCGCACCATGATCTCCGAATCCCTTAAAGCGGTGGTGTCGCAAACCCTGCTGAAGAAAAAAGGCGGCGGTCGCGTGGCGGCCCACGAGATTCTGATCGGCACCCCGGCGATCAAAAACCTGATCCGCGAGAACAAGGTGGCGCAGATGTATTCGGCCATGCAGACCGGCAAACAGTTCGGCATGCAAACCTTGGAACAGTCCTTGCTTAACTATGTGCAAGCCGGTCTGATCGACAAAGCTGCTGCGCACGAGAAGGCCAATATCAAGGATCAGTTTAAATAAAGGGATCCGTTCCCATGAAGAAGCGAAACATCGGCGCCACAGGCGCACTGTGCAAACGGTTCGCGCCTCGCGCGTTGGCTCTGGCCCTGGCCTCCGGCGCGCTGAGCGGCTGCATGATGGTTCCCGTGCTCGAACCGGTTCCGGCCCCCGCGCCGGAACCGGTTCCCATGCCCGCCTCGGTGGAGGTGACCATTCCGCAACCCAAAGAGGTGGACTTGGTGAGCATGAGCCACCAGATCGCCGACGCCCTGGTGATGGAGCTGCGTAAGAACCACCCCTCCTACCACCGCGCCAAACCGATCATGGTGACCAGTTTCGTCAACCGGTCCAACCTCGACAGCACCAGCGAGCTGGGGCTGCTCATCGCCGACCACGTCTCCTCGCGCATCACCCAACAGGGTTATGCGGTGATTGAGCCGCGTCTGCGCAAGAACCTAGCGGTGCGCGTGCAGGAGGGTGAATTCATCCTCTCGCGGGATATCAAGAAATTGACTGACGAATACCGCGCCTATGCGGTGGTCACCGGCAGCTACACCCGCACCAGTGACATGCTGCACTTCACCACCCGCATGATCCGCATCAACAACAAGCAGACCTTGGCCTCGGTGGACGCCAAACTGCCGCTGGGCCCCACCACCCGCGAACTGTTGGCGGAAACCGGCGGTCCCACCCTGACTCTGGTGAATCAGTGATGAACGCCGCCCAACCGCACCCCAAGGCGCGCGCCGCCGGACGCGGCGCGGTTTTGACGCCGCTCGTCGTCACGCTTTTGGCGCTGACCACTCTGACCGGCTGCGCGCCGGCCCAGACCGAAACCAGCTACCCGCTGATCTCGCAGCCCAGCGCGGCGGGTTCGGCGGCGATGCAGGGCGAGGTGCTCGGCGCTTCCTACGCCGCCGCCGACGCCATGATCGCCAACATGGGCAAGCGCTTTCCGCTCTACTCCCCCATCATCGCCTCCAGCTTCGTCAACATGGACGATCTGGCCGACACTTCGGCGCTGGGGCGACTGGTGGGACGGCAGATGTCGGCGCGTTTCACCCAAAGCGGTTTCGCCATGGTGGAGTCCAATCTGCGCACCAACATGCTGATCCAACCCGGCGTGGGTGAGTTGGCGTTGACCCGCGAGTTGGATAAGATCCGCAAAGAGCATCGCGCCGACGCCATCCTGGCTGGCAGCTATAGCTTGGCGCGCAACCGCGTCTACTTCCACGCCCAGCTGATCCGCTTCAAGGACAGCAAGGTGATGGCGGCGCAGGATTTCAGCCTGCCCATCGGCGGCAACATTCGCGAGCTGCTGCGCAAAGGCGCCGCGACACTGCCGCCGCGCACCTAATATAATAACAAGAACACGCTTTCCTGCGACGCAGCCCCCGACTCCCTGGAGTCGGGGGTTTTGCATTTTCAGGGCCTGATTTACCCCTGTGGGTTTTTGCGACTTGTCATTGCGCCCCTGAATGGCGACAATCTCAAGCGTTTAAATAAGATGACCGCGCGTGCGGGCCACGCCCTGACGCGCTGCATTTTTTTGTCCATTCCACCGGAGTTTGAAGAGGATCCTCCATGAGCGTCTCCGACCCCCAAAAGGCGATGTACGATCTGCTCTCGCAACTGCTGCGCGATGGCGGCTCTGACCTCTTCATCACCGCGGGCTTCCCTGCGGCGATGAAACAGCACGGCAAGATGACCCCCATGAACGATCAGGTCCTCACCGCCGATGACACCGCCGCCATGTGCCGCGCCATCATGAATGAGCAACAGCAGAAGGAGTTCGCCGACTCCAACGAATGCAACTGGGCCATCAGCCCCGACAACATCGGCCGCTTCCGCTGCAACGCCTTCGTTCAGCAAGGCCGGGTGGGCATGGTGCTGCGCGTCATCACCACCGAGGTGCCCGATTTTGACAAGCTCGGCCTGCCGCCGGTGCTTAAAGACGTCATCATGGCCAAAACCGGTCTGGTTCTGATGGTGGGCGGCACCGGCTCCGGTAAGTCGACCTCGCTGGCGGCGATGATCAACCATCGCAACATGAACAGCGCCGGTCACATCATCTCCATTGAAGACCCCATCGAGTATGTGCATCCGCACAAACAGTGCTTGATCACCCAGCGCGAAGTGGGCGTGGACACCAACGACTGGCACGCGGCGCTGAAGAACACCCTGCGTCAGGCCCCGGATGTGATCCTCATCGGCGAGATCCGCGACCGCGAGACCATGGAGCACGCCATCAACTTCGCCGAAACCGGCCACCTGGCGCTCTCCACCCTGCACGCCAACAACGCCAACCAGGCGCTGGACCGCATCATCAACATGTTCCCCCATGAGAAGCGCGAACAGCTGCTGATGGATCTGTCGCTGAATCTGCGCGCAGTGATCTCCCAGCGCCTGCTGCCCCGCGCCGGCGGCGGCCGCGTCGCCGCCATCGAGATTCTGCTCAAATCGCCGCTGGTCTCCGAATTGATCTTCAAGGGCGAAGTGCACCAGCTCAAAGAGGTGATGGCCAACTCCAACGAGATGGGCATGAACACCTTCGACCAAGCCCTGTTCTATCTCTACCAGCAGGACAAAATCACCTACGAAGACGCCCTGCGCTTCGCTGACTCGGCCAACGAAATCCGCTTGAAGATCAAACTGGAGGGCAAGTCCCCCGACGGCGGCGCCTCGACCGGCGGCGGCTTGAGCGGCTTGAGTCTGGTGGATAAGGACTAACCCTGACCAATCAGGAGAGACCCATGCGAATTTCCACGCTTTCCGCGCTGGCCCTGGCCGCCATGATGCTGGGCGCCTCAGTGCAATCGGCCCAAGCCGCTTGTGACAGCAGCGAATGCTATAAGACTGACGCCAACCGCTACTTCACCCGCTACAAGGCCGATCAAACCACCCTGGAGCAGGAGAAGAAGCAGTTTGAAGAGGAGTTGCAGCGCAAAACTCTGCGGCTGCAAGCTATGGAGCGCACCATCGCCCTGTTCCGCAGCGTGGCGGAGATCTATGACAAGTGCAGCGAAAAGGGCAAAGTCGATCTATTGGACATGAATAACCAGATCCGCCTTATGCGCTTCAAATCGCTGCGCGACGCACAACTGAGCCAACGCTACATCAGCAACGCCGAAGCGGCGTTCAAACGCGCCCAAGCGGAGTGCCGCTAAACGCCTCTTGAGACATGCGCAACACAACAAAAAAGCGCGCCCGAAAACTACGTCGTCGTCGTCGTACGTACGTACGTACGTACGTACGGTACGTACGGTACGGACGGTCCGGTACGGTACGGTACGTACGTACGTACGTACGTACGTACGTACGTACGTACGTACGTAACGTTACGTAGTTAGTACGTACGTACGTACGTACGTACGTAACGTACGTACGTACGTACGTACGTACGTACGTACGTACGACGACACGACGAACGAACGAACGAACGAACGAACGACCGACGACGACGCGCGCGCTTTTTTGGTTGAGAGATTCCAAACGCGCGGGCGGCCAATGGAGGAAGAGCCCTTAGCGCAGAGGCGAATCCACACTGGCCAACAGCGCTTCGCGGGCTTGACGCAAGCCTGCGCGGGCGCCGCCCATGCCTTTGGGCGCATGGGCGTTGGAGCCCGGCGCCACACGCGCATCATGCTTGGCGCACATCAGCAAAAAGCGCTCGGCGTCGTCGTGGTAGGCGGGATTCCACTCCAGCGCGATCTCATGCCGGGCCGCCTCGGCGATCACTTCGTCGAGCAACGCGTCCGGGAACGGTTTGCGATAGCGATTGCTCAATCCGCCCGGATGGGCGATGGCGTCCAGTTGCGGGTTGCGCGCCAGCCCCATCAAAGCGCGATACTCCAGTTCAATCACGCGATACGGGTCCAGCTCCAGCCCCATGTCATACAGCCAGCCCACATCAGGGAACACATGCACCGCGCCAAGAATGAAGTCACACGCCTCAGGCTGCGACTCGCCCCAATCCAGGCCGCCATCATAGTCGGCCGCCGGGACCTCCACGCCAACGCCCAGCTGCAGACGCCCGGCGCAGACCCTCTTCAGATGCGACATCTCGTCACAATAGCGCGCAAACCAACCGGGCCCAGCGGTCAGATCGGTCTCGGTGTGCTCGGTCACCGCCACGTGGGTTAAGCCAATTTGCAGCGCGCGCTCAACAATCGCCGTCAAGTCGCTCTTGCCATCGGAGTAGTCAGAGTGGACATGGCACTCCCAGTCGGGAACGCCATGACTTAACAGCTCTTCAACCGTGGGAAAACGCCATTTATGGGTGCTTTTCATAGACTGACTCGATACTGGATATTTTTCGGAATAATTCTCATTACAGTGAGTTTTTCGACCCCATCATAGAACACGCCCCGAATAATCTGAAGTTGAAAATGGAAAAATCACCCAATTGGCGCCCTGATGCTACCGGCCCGACAACGGTTTCAGGACGCTCCAACGATTGTGCGCGCTGCCGCGCTTTGCTAGGATGCGCAGCGAATGAAAAAACTGAATCGTGCGAGATAACCGCCAATCCGGCGCCGCTCGCCGCATCCCGCGTCATCATTTTCAAGGAGACCCCCCCATGGCGGATACCGATGGCATCCAGGCGAGTAAGGAGTACTATCTGGATCGTCCCCAAACCAATCCCACGTTCGGCCTGAAAGGGTGTGGCGCGCTGGATTGGGGCATGCAGAATCGCCTCTCCAACATTTTCCGCCCGGAGACCGGCCGCACGGTGATGCTGGCGGTGGACCACGGCTACTTCATGGGTCCCACCACCGGTTTGGAGCGCATCGACCAGACGATCGTTCCGCTGCTGCCCTACTCCGACACGCTGATGTGCACCCGCGGCGTGCTGCGCAGCATGACCCCTTCGACTTATAGTAAAGGCGTGGTGATGCGCGCCAGCGGCGGCCCCAGCATCCTCAAGGAGCTCTCCAACGAGCAGATCGCCGTGAATGTGGAAGACGCGCTGCGCATGAACTGCTCGGCCATGGCGGTGCAGGTGTTCATCGGCGGCGAGTTCGAGAGCCAGTCGATCCACAACCTGACCCGTCTGATCGACGAAGGCATGCGCTACGGCATGCCGGTGCTGGGCGTGACCGCAGTGGGCAAAGAGCTGACCCGCGATGCGCAATACATGCGTCTGGCCACCCGCATCATCGCCGAGCTGGGCGCCGCCTATGTGAAGACCTACTTCGTTGAGAAGGACTTCGAGTCGGTGACCGCCTCCTGCCCGGTGCCCATCGTCATCGCCGGCGGCAAGAAGCAGCCGGAAAAAGACGCCTTGGCCATGGCCGCCAAAGCGATCAAACAGGGCGCCTCGGGGGTGGACATGGGCCGCAACATCTTCCAGTCCGAAGCCCCCAAAGCGATGATCCAGGCGGTCAACAAGGTGGTGCATGAGAACATGTCCGCCAAGCACGCCTACGAGCTGTACAAAGACCTCAAAGCGCAAGGCTAACCCCAGACGGAGCGCCGTCATGCACAACAACTGGGCCTTTTCTCAATTGAAGCAGGCGGCGCCCAATATCAGCGCCGGCATCGTCTCCGCCGATTTCATGCATTTGGCGGAGGCGACGTCGGAACTGTCGGCGGCGGGCGTAGCGGCTTTGCACTTTGATGTGATGGATGGCTGCTTCACCCCGCAGATGACCGGCGGTCCGCCGTGGGTCAAAGGGATCCGTCACGAAAATATGGTCAAGGACGTCCACCTGATGATCCGCGACCCCCTCACCCGCCTGCCAGAGTATGTCGCCGCAGGCGCCGACGTCATTACCCTGCATGCAGAGATGAATGGCGACCTGGGCTCGGCGCTGGATTTCATCCACGGCGCGCAAAACGCCAACGATTCGCAGCGCGGCGTGATGTGCGGCCTGGCGCTGTTCCCGGAGACGCCGCTCACCGCGCTGGAGAAGCATCTGGACCAGTGCCAGATGCTGGTGTTGCTGGCGGTGGACCCCCGCGCCGGAGCCAAACAGCCGCCGTTGGAGATGATCGCCGAACGCGCCCGCGCAGCGCGACAGCTGCTCAACAGCGCCGACCATGAAACGCTGCTGTGCGTGGATGGCGGGGTCAAGGTGGAGAACATTGACGCCTTTGCCGCCATGCAGCCGGACCTGGTGGTCAGCGGCAGCGCCCTGTTCAAAGGCGGCGCTCCACAGCAGACCGCGCAAACCATGCTCAAAGGCTTGGCCCGCGCGTAAGCGTTTTCCATGCCTATCTTTCTTGATTGATTGATTGACTTTTTTGCCAGGACCCTCCCGTATGAAGAATCTTTGGAACGAGACCGACGCCGCTCAGGTTGTCACCGAGTATGGCGCGACCTATGGGGAGTCCCTGGCCCTGTGCGTTTACGGCAGCCGCCTGCTGGGCGCAGACCCGCAGCTGGTGCTGCATGGCGGCGGCAACACCTCCGTGAAAGGCAAGCGCGACGACCTGTTGGGACGCAGCGTGCAAACACTGTTTGTCAAAGGCTCCGGCTGCGATCTGGCCACCATCGCGCCGGCGCAAATGTCACCGCTGGAGCTGGCCCCGCTGCGCGAGTTGATTCAACTGGACGCGCTGGACGACGGCGCCATGGCGGATTTTCTGCGCAGCAAACTGCTGGACGCCAACGCCCCCGCCCCTCCATCGAGACCCTGCTACACGCCTTCATTCCGCAACCGTGCCTGTTCCACAGCCACGCCGATGCGATTCTGGCGTTGAGCAACCGCCCCGACGGCGAAGAGCAGATCCGCAAAGCCCTGGGCGACGATGTGATCATTCTGCCTTACGTGCATCCAGGTTTTGCGCTCTCCAAGGCCGCCGCCGAGGCCTTCGTCGAGCACTCCACCGCGCGCGGCATGGTGCTGCTGCGCCATGGTTTGATCACTTGGGGCCCCAGCGCCAAGGCCGCCTACAACACCCACATCGAGTTCGTCAATCTGGCCGAAGGGTATCTTGAGCGCACGCGCCCGGCAACGCCGACAGGCGCCGCCCCCAGCGTCGAACAGGCGCAAGCCGCCTACCGCGCCTGGGCCCCGACCCTGCGCGGCAAACTGGCGACGCCGTCGGGCCGTGACGACATCGCCTGGAAGCGGGCGATTCTGCGCCCGATCATCGACGACGCCACCCTGGCGCTGCTCAACAGCCCGGTCGCCCGCGAACTGCTGGTCACCCCGCCGCTGACCTCGGATCACTTGATCCGCACCAAAATGCTGCCGCTGTGGGTGGATACGCCGGATCAACTGGATGCGGCGCTGGACAACTACATCGCCGCCTATGGCGACTATTGCGACGCCAACTGGGGCCGCACCGCCGCCGATACGCCGCGCTTCGACCCTCTGCCCCGCGTCATCCTCTGCCCCAGCATCGGCGCCGTGTGCGTGGGCCCCGACGCCCCGGCGGCGGACATCGCCCGCGACATCACCGCGCAGACTCTGGCGGTGAAGGCGACCATCGGCGAACCGGCTGAGTACGAAGGTCTGAGCGCCGAGCAGTGCTTCGACATGGAGTACTTCCCGCTGCAACTGGCCAAGCTGCGCAAACAGAGCGAATCGCCGTTACGTCGCCATGTGGCGGTGATCACCGGCGCAGCGGGGGCCATTGGCGCGGGCATTTGCCGCTATCTGCTGGAGCAGGGCTGCCATGTGGCCGCCACCGATCTGCCAGGCGACGGACTGGACTCCCTCACCGCCGAATTGGCCGGACGCTTCGGCGCCCGCGCGCTGGGCGTGCCACTGGACGTGACCAGCCCCGAGGGCATCGCCGAGGCGTACGGTCAGATTATCGACGCCTGGGGCGGCATCGATCTGGTGATCATCAACGCCGGTCTGGCCCACGTCTCCACCCTCAAGGAGATGGATCTGGCGCGCTTTCAGTTATTGGAGAAGGTCAATGTGGAGGGCACGCTGAATCTGCTCACCGCCTCGGCCAAACTGTTCGAGCAGCAGAACACCGGCGGCGACGTGGTGCTGATCTCCACCAAGAACGTGTTTGCGCCGGGCGCCGGGTTTGGCGCCTACAGCGCCACCAAGGCCGCTTCGCACCAGTTGGCGCGCATTGCGGTGGTGGAGATGGCGGGCATGGACGTGCGGGTGAATATGGTGGCGCCCGACGCGGTGTTCTCCGATGGCGCGCGCAAATCGGGTCTGTGGCAGGAGGTGGGGCCGGATCGCATGAAAGCGCGCGGCTTGACCGAGGATGGGTTGGAGGAGTATTACCGCAATCGCAACCTGCTCAAAGCGCGGGTGACGGCGGACCATGTGGCCCATGGGGTGTATTACTTCGCCACCCGTCAGTCGCCCACCACGGGGGCGACGATTCCGGTGGATGGCGGCCTGCCCGACGCCACGCCGCGTTGATGGCTCAAGGCCAAGCGCTCACCGCTTAAAGGAGGCTTCCGATGGCTGTGACAAAGCGAAGAGAACACGCGCTGATCAGCGAATCGGAGTACCTGGAAGGCGAGCAGGTGAGTGACATTCGGCATGAGTATGTCGCCGGCGAGGTCTACGCCATGGTGGGCGGCAAAGTGAACCACGTGCTCATTGCCGGTAATGTATCCGGTGAGTTGCGCGCGCGGCTGAAAGATCAGGACTGTATGGTTTTCCAGTCTGATATGAAGCTGCGCACCGCAGAGGGGAGTTTTCGCTACCCGGATGTGATGGTGGTGTGTGAGGACGACACACAGAGCGATCTCTACCGCCAGGCGCCGGTGATCATCGTGGAGGTGCTCTCCAGCGCCACCCGAAAAGTAGACCAAACCAGCAAACTGCGTGAATACACGCAGATTCCCTCGCTGCAAGCGTATCTGCTCATTGAGCAGGATTGCGTGGATGTGGAGGTGATGCGGCGCAGCAACGGCTGGCGCTCGGAGCACTTCTTCCTGGGCGACGCGGTCGAGTTTCCCTCCCTGGGGGTGTCGGTCCCGGTGGAGGAGATCTATGCGCGGGTGCAAAACGCCGATGTTGACGCCTATCTCAAAGCGCAGCAGGACGCCGAACAGAGCGAGCAAGAACAAGAATAGACCATTTGGGCGCAGCGTACGCGCCATGACGCCGTGATCAATCGCGCTGAAGGAATCGCGCCTCTATGGGACCGGACATCCCACAACGCCTACGCCCCTATCTTGACCAGGGGCTCCTCCACAAACTGGGAAGCTTTTCCCAGTTCGAACAGCGCCTTGCGGCCATCGAAGACCAACGCGACCGGGATGAGTTGCTGGCGCTGATGGCGCAAGGGTGGTGGGCCACCCGCCGCCTGACCTTCTTCAAGCACTATTATCCCGCCGCCAATCTACCGGAACACGTGGCGCGCCGTTACGGGCTGGATCCGCGCGACCCGCTCCCCTGTGACGGCATCCTGGAGACCGTGGCCCACGGCGCGTTTGGCGTTCAAGTTCTGTTTCAGCCGGAGCGCAAAGCCCTGACGCCGAAGATGCTGGCGGGACGCTTCGACGCGCCCCTGCCCGGCGGCCTGCGCCCGCTGCTCATCAGCAATGCGCCAACGCCCAACAAACTGGGCGAGTTCGCCCCGGCGTGCGGCCTGCGCGCGGCGCAATTCGATGCGCTGACAGAAGCCGATTTCAACGCCCTGCGCGCCTGGATTCTCACCGGCGCGCCGCCGCCGCCCATGCGCTATCAGCCGCCTGCAGCGCTGTCGGCGGCGTGGCGCGCGGTGGGCGAGAGCCTGCCGCCGTGCGAGCAGTTCACCCTCACCCTGCCGCCGGGCGCCTGCGAAACGCTGCTGTTGCCGACGCTGATCGAAGGCGCGGGGGCGCAATCCACCGTGCTGCTCGCCGCGCCTTCGGTGGGGCGTCTGGCCAGCGCGCTGGAGCACTGGAGTCGTCACGCCAGCAGCGCCGCCTTCGGCTGCCTGCTGTTCGATGACCAACAGAGCCCCAAACCGGCGTCGGATCACCCCCAACTCCGCCCCTGGGAGCTGCCCTATCCCACCACAGGGGATGGCGAAGAGATCGCCCACTTTACCCAGTGGCGTTTCCACGGCGTCAAAGTGCTGCTCGCCGCCCACAGCGCCCTGCCTGCGCTGCTACCCCTATTGGGCGCAAGCCGCATTGATCGCGCCATCGTGCTGGAGGCGCACAAAGCTGCGGGCAAACGCGGCGAGTGGCTGCAAGCGCTGCGGGATGACGAGCTGTGGCGCCCCCGCCGCACCATTCATCTGACCCAATCGCCCACCCTCAGCGACATCGCCCGCCACGACCCGTTTGGCGACCCCAAGCCGGTGTATGACATCACCGAGGAGCCGGAGCGCTTCGGCCCGGTGCGGCCCCTGATGGAGATCAAGGACGCCGTGGCCGCCAAACTGGCGCGCAAACCGCGCATCTGCGTTGCGGTGCTGGTGGCGCCTGCGCGACAGCCGGATCAAGATCCTGACCAGCGCATTCGTCAGGGGTTGTGGCGCGCCGCGGCGCATCTGCTCAAACGCGCCGCGCCGCAGCGGACGATCAGCTATCACCCGGCGCCCAATCAGGCGCAGGCGTTCTTCAGCGACGCCGACGGCAACCCGCAGAGTCAGCGCGACGGCTTCGCCATCCATGTTGTGCAAGGGCGTTGGCCTGCGGCAAAGCGCGAAGAGAGCTGGCAAGCGTTTCACCGCTTCGCCCCGGCGCTGATGGCGGGCGCCCGCGCGCCGCTTAAGGGCGAGCCCACCCCGCCCATGGATGCGGCGCTGATTCTGCCCGACTGTCGCGGTAAGCTGGATATGCGTCACGCGCTGGGACCGCTGATGGCCCCACACCCGCTGGACCCGTCGCCGCAAGTGGTGATTCCCCTGCTGTTCCATGAAGGTTTTGGCCCCGACGGCCTGCCTGCAGGCGAACCGCTGGGGCTGATGGAGCTGGCGGAGATGATTCAATCCCTGCGCGGCCTACTGCCGGAGGTGGACGCCGCCCTGCGCGAGATTCGCCTGCGCCAGGGCTTGCGCCCCGCCGTTTCTGACAAGCCATTGGATTGCGCGCCGCTGTGGCGGGTCATCGAACTGACCGTCATCGCCCAGGAGGACGCCCCCATCCGCCAACGCATCGGCAAAATGCTGATGGATCTGTTGGGCGGCGAGTGGGATCGCCTGTTCGGCCTGCTGGCGGCCTACCGCAAACACAGCGGCAGTTGGGACCCGCCCGACGACTGGGAACCGGCGCCGGAACTGGCGGCGTGGGTGAAGAAACAGCGCAAGGCCCACGACAATGGCGTGCTGCCGCCGGAGCGCCTGCGCGCCCTGGACGCCCTGGGCTTCGATTGGGACCCCGCCGAAACGCAATGGTGGGCGCACTACGCCCAGTTGCAGGCGTTCAAAACGCAATTTGGCCATGATGAAACGCCCGATGAGTGGCCGCAAAATCCCGATCTGCCCGCCTGGGTGCGCGCCCAGCGCCGCGCCGGCATGCTGGACAAGCTGCCCGAGACGCATCGGCAAGCGCTGGACGCCATCGACTTTGTATGGGATCTGAAGGCCGCCTACTGGAACGCCAGTTGTGATCAACTGGGGCGGATTCACGCCCAGTTCGGCGCCGAAGAGCCCCCCATTTCGCCGCATCAGAACGCCGACCTGTTCGCCTGGATCACCCAGCAGCGCCGCGACTTCGCCCGTGGCAAGCTCAACCCGGAGCAGATTGCGCGCCTGGACGCCATCGGCTTCATTTGGGATCCCGAGGAGCACGCCTGGCAGAAGATGTTCGACGCCCTGGCGCGCAACGCCGCGCTGACCCGCGCCACCGAACCCGACCCACAGCGCCAGCCGCAATTGGCGCAGTGGGTGGACGCGCAGCGCAAACTGCATGACCGCGACAAACTGGCCCCGCAGCGCAAGGCGCAACTGGATCTGCTGTGCCTGGACTGGGATCCCGAAGAGACCGCCTGGCAGGGCATGTTCGAAGCGCTGGCCAAAAACGCCGCCCTCACCCGCGCCGCCGAGCCCGACCCGGAGCAACAGCCGCAACTGGCGCAGTGGGCCGAAGAGCAGCGCAAACTGCACAATCGCGGCAAACTCCCCGAGGCGCGCAAACAGCAACTGGATCTGCTCTGTTTCGATTGGGACCCCGAACAGAGCGCGTGGCGCGCCCAGTACGCCGCCGCTCAGGCTCTGGTCAACGCCACTGGCGCGCTGCTGCCCGACGCGAGCGACCCCGCACAGGCGGAACTGGCGCAGTGGCTTGACGCCCAACGCAAACTCTTTGCCCGCGGCAAACTGGCCGAGGAGCGCGCCGCCGCCCTGGGCGCCCTGGGGATCATTTGGGACGCCAAAGAGGCCGAGTGGCGCCGCCAGTTCGAGTCGCTGCGCCGCTTCCAGGCCACCCATCAGCACTGTCACGTCCCCACCGACTGGGCCGAAGACCCGGAACTGGCCAAGTGGGTCGCCGGCCAACGCCGTCTGCACAAGCGCGAGGCGCTGCCTCAGGAGCACTTTGACGCGCTCACGGCCATCGGCTTCCTGTGGGACGCCCAGGCGGTCTACTGGGAGGAGATGTTCCTGCAACTGGCTGAGTACAAACTGCGCCATGGCCACTGCAACGTCTCCGAGGAGGATCCCGACCACGGCGAACTGGGTTGGTGGGTGGAAGCCCAGCGCAAGAGCCATCGCAACGGCTCCCTCGGGGAAGATCGCGGCAAACGTCTGCACGCCATGGGCTTTGTGTGGGATCCCATGCAGGTGGTGTGGGAGGAGCGCTTCGCCGATTTGGAGCGGTTCCGCGCCCGCTTCGGACACTGCATCGTGCCCAATAACTGGGGCGAAGACGCCGAACTGGCCCGCTGGGTGCAGATTCAGCGCAACGCCGCGGCCAAGAATCTCCTCGCCCCAGCCAACCGCGAGCGATTGGCCGCCATCGGCTTTGAGTTCGACCCCCAAGCCGCCCAGGCCGAAGAGTGGTTCTTCCACCTGGCCCAGTTCCAGTTCCGCTTCGGCCACTGCAACGTGCCGGTGAACTGGCCGGAGAACCCGCAGTTGGGCTTGTGGGTGCAGTTCCAGCGCCAGACCTTCGCCCAGGGCCGTATGGAGCCGCAACGGGCGCAGCGGTTGCAAAACATGGGCTTCAATTGGCAGGATCCGGGCGCGTAAACGTCGCCTCTGCGCCCACACCGGCCCCTCATCCACCCGCTCTGCGTCAATTTCCTCTCTTGTATTCAAGCGTGCAACATGAGACCGTTTTTTCAGGGGGTTTCTGGGATGCCAGAGTGAGTCAAGCGCGCCGAGGCGCCACGACGACGCGCAAATTGAGACGCATCCCCTGGGAGTCTCCCTCTCTGCTTCAAGCGGCTGTACGGTGTGAAAACGAGGGAACCCATGGCCTCAGGCAAAAAGAAAAAGTATAGCAAACGGCTCATTATCGGTTGGCGGGAGTGGGTCACTCTGCCTGAGTTCGGCGGGCTGCAGATGAAAGCCAAAATCGACTCCGGCGCGCGCACCTCCTCCCTGCATGCGTTTCACATTCGTGAAATGCTCATCGATGGCGCGCCTTGGGTCAGTTTTGATATCCACCCCTTCCAGAATAATCGCCACCATGCCCACGCCTGTCTGGCGCAGGTGATCGACCGTCGCAAGGTGCGCAGCTCCAATGGCAAACAGGAGATGCGCTACGTCATCGAATCCACCCTCTCCCTCGGCGGCGACAGCTGGCCGGTGGAGATCACCCTGGCCAACCGGGATGAGATGGGCTTCCGCCTGCTGCTGGGGCGCACCGCCCTGCGCAAACGCTTTTTAATTCATTGCGGCCGATCCTATCTGGTCAGCGTACCACCCGCCTCTCATTGACGCCCAGGAGCCGTCGTTATGAAAATCATCATGCTCGCCCGCAATCCCAGCCTCTACAGCCACGAGCGTCTGGTGGAAGCCGCCGAGGCCCGTGGCCACACCATCGATGTGGTCAACACGCTGCGCTGCTTCGTCAATATCACCTCCCACCGCCCCACCGTCTACTTTGGCGAACGTGCGCTAACCGGGTATGACGCCGTTATTCCCCGCATTGGCGCCTCCATCACCTTCTATGGATCCGCCATTTTGCGCCAATTCGAAATGATGGGCGTGTACCCATTGAATGAATCGGTCTCCATCGGCCGCTCGCGCGACAAACTGCGCTCGCTGCAACTGATGGCGCGCGATGGCATCGGCCTGCCGGTGACCGCATTCGCCCACGACAGCAAAATGACCGAAGAGATCATCGCAAGCGTGGGCGGCGCGCCGGTGGTAATCAAGCTCCTGGAGGGCACCCAAGGCATTGGCGTGGTGCTGGGCGAGACCCATAAGTCCGCCAAATCGGTGATTGAGGCGTTCCGCGGCGCCAACGTCAACATCATGGTGCAGGAGTTCATCAAGGAGGCCGGCTCCACCGACATCCGCGCGCTGGTGATCGACGGCAAAGTGGTCGCCGCCATGAAACGCACCGGCGCAGAGGGGGAGTTCCGCTCCAATCTGCATCGCGGCGGCAGCGCCCTGCCCATCAAGATCACCCCCGAAGAGCGCAGCACCGCCATTCGCGCCGCCAAGTGCATGGGACTCAATGTCTGTGGCGTGGATATGCTGCGCTCCAATCACGGTCCGGTGGTGATGGAGGTCAACTCCTCACCCGGCCTGGAAGGCGTGGAGAAGGCGACCAATATTGATGTCGCTGGCAAAATCATAGAATTTCTCGAAAAGAAGGTAATTACCAGCGAAGACAAGAGCACCGCCAAGCGCTCGGCCACACGCACCAAAGGCAAAGGCTAACCCATGGCCGCCCCTCCGTTCCACATCAACGGACTTGACATTGCGCCTGGAACATCGCAAACCGTTGAGTTGCCAATGGGGGCCTTCTCCGACCATACCCGCGCCACATTGCCGGTGCATGTGGCCCATGGCCGCACGCCGGGCCCGGCCATGTTTCTCACCGCCGCCGTGCATGGCAATGAGATCATCGGCGTCGAGGTGATTCGCCGTGTGCTGCGCTTAAAAGGGCTCAAACGTCTGCGCGGCACGCTGCTCTGCGTGCCCATTGTGAATATCTTCGGCTTCATCAGTCAGAACCGCTATCTGCCCGACCGTCGCGATCTCAACCGCAGCTTCCCCGGCAGCCCCACAGGATCCTTGGCCGGGCAGATGGCCCACCTCCTCCTCAATGAGGTGATTACCCGCTGCGACTATGGCATCGACCTGCACTCCGCTGCGATTCATCGCTCCAACCTGCCGCAAATCCGCATGGCCGAGGGCGACCCGGAGTTGATCGAATTGGCCAAAGCGTTCTCTCCGCCTCTGATCATGCAGGCCAAATTGCGCAAAGGCTCCATGCGCGAGGCCGCCCAGGAGAAGGGGGTGAAGGTTCTGCTCTATGAGGCGGGCGAAGCGCTGCGTTTTGATGAATTCAGCGTACGGGTCGGTCTGCGCGGCGTCCTCGGCGTCATGCGCCATCTGGGCATGCTGCCGCAACAGAAAAGCGCGCCCAAGCGCACGCCCCCCCTGGTTTCTCACAAGAGCATCTGGGTGCGCGCGCCATCGGCGGGACTGCTGCGGGCGTACCGCACCCGCGGCGAGGTCATTGAGGCGGGCCAACTGCTGGGAATTATATCCGATCCTCTGGGCGACTCCGAGTGGGAGGTGATTAGCCCTCAGGCTGGAATTATCATTGGCCGCAGTGAGTTGCCAGTGATCAACCAGGGCGATGCGCTGTTCCACGTAGCCGAGATTGCGCGCCCCGTGGCCGCAGAGGGCGCGGTGGAGAATTTGGAGAGTGAAATCAGCAGCGACCCGCTGTTCGATGAGGACGAAATCCTTTAACTAGGCGCCCCCTTCCCCCCGTCAGCAAGGTGCTCTCGGCGACCAAGTTGGCCTGACTCCGAGCCTGCTTTGTGTCTCGTGCGGAAGCTGCTGGATTCGGCGCAAAGAGTCAACGCAATCCAAAATTGTACAGAGCGCCAAATGTTTGCATGACGCTGTTTGAGCGAGCGCTGACTCTTGGCCTCCGGCTGGCCGGAGGCGGGATTCTTAAGGGTCTGTGACCCTTAAGCGGGGTGTGGGGCAGCGCCCCACGATTCGGCAGGATTGCCGAATCGGACTCGCGCAGCGAGCCTGAAGGGTGAGGGCCATGGATGGCCCGAATCACGGTTTGGTTGTTGATCTGAGGGGAGTTTGAGGGCGCAGCCCTCAATATCTTCTCCCTTCAACTGTCACTTTCTATTTTGCGGCGACTATAGAGCCTTACATTATGAAATCCTGGCTTACTCTGCTGCGTGAACTGGTGCTAATCAACTCCCACAGCCATAACCCCACAGGGGTGAATCGTGTGGGCGAACGCATTCGTGAACAGCTCGCTCCTCTCGGCTACATCGAACAACGCTTCCCGCGCCAACATCTGGGCGACCACCTGCTGCTGCGGGCCCCGTCCGGTCCCGGCCAGAAGATCCTCCTGTTGGGGCATCTGGACACCGTGTTCGCACCAGGAACCTTCGAGGAGTTTGCCGAGGATGGCCCCTGGCTGCGCGGCCCCGGCGTGTGCGATATGAAAGGCGGCCTGGTGGTGGCCATCCAAGCATTAAAACAGGTCCACGCCCAGTGCGGCGGCCTGTTTGGCGTCGATCTGTTTCTCACCGCCGATGAGGAGATCAACAGCGAGGATTCGCGCCCTGTCACCACCGCTCTGGCCCATGACTATGCCGCCTGTCTGACCCTGGAGTGCGCCGGAGAGAATTTTGAATTGGTCACCGCGCGCAAAGGGGTGGCGGCGTGGACGCTGGAGATCCAAGGCGTCGCCGCCCACGCGGGCAATGACTGGGACAAAGGCGCCAGCGCGGTGTTGGAAGCGGCGCATCTGACTATTGCGTTGATGGCGTTGGCGCGGCCTGAACAGGGAACTACGGTCAATGTGGGCAAACTCTCCGGCGGCATCGGCGTCAACACCATCGCCCCCGCCGCCGAGATGCTGGTGGAGGCGCGCTTTCGCACAGTGGCCGAGCGCAACCGCGTGGTGAGCGCGCTGGAGCAGTTAATCGCCGCGCCCCGCATCAACGGCTGCGCCATTCACCCCAGCGGCGGCGTGCTGCGGGAGGTGATGGAGCCCAATGCCGACCAGGCGCGCTTGCTGGAGTCTATTCAGCGTCTTGCCCCGGAGCCACTGTCCACCGAGGCGCGTGGCGGAACCAGTGACGCCAACCATGTGCATGGCGCCGGGACGCCGACCTTGGATGGCTTCGGCCCTATCGGTTTTGATGACCATACCGCCAACGAACGCGCCCTGACCGCCAGCTTTGCCCCGCGAATCGATCTGCTCACGCGCATTCTGGCGCATCACCAAACCCACCAAGGGCGGCTATTCTGACTCTTCCTCCACCGGACGCACGATGCGCAAACCGGTCCGACGCGGGATATACCCTGCCGGTTGATGCCAGCGGGTATTGGCATGCATTTGGGTTCTCGGGTCGCCCGCTGAGGCGCCGCGAATCACCCGCTCGTTACCAACAACGCCAGAGTCGCCATAGTGTGGTCCCTGCGGGTTGTCTCGTGGACTGACTGCGTAATAGTGCGGCGCAAACCGATCCCACACCCACTCAGCGACGTTGCCACTCATGTCGAACAGCCCCAGAGCGTTCGGCTTTTTGCCGCCAACCCGCTGCACGATTCCGTGGGATTCGCCGATAGACCAAGCGACCGTATCCGCCTCGTCGCCGCCACAGTAGCGTTCATCCCGACCACCGGAGCGACAAGCGTACTCCCACTCCGACTCGGTGGGGAAGCGCGCCGACCATCCTGTCATCTTATTGAGTTTCTGAATGAATTTATATGCTTCCAGCCAGCTGACAGAAGCCGCCGGATGGTTGGGAGCGGCCAGCGCCTGCTCGGGATGCTCCCGCCCCATCACGGCGAACCATTGATGCCGCGTCACCTCATAGCGACTCATACGAAACGCAGAGACGCACACCTCATGGGCCGGCTTGGCGCTGATGACGGCGATGGTGTCTAGACCTTGAGTAAAACAGCCGCCGGGAACCGTAACGAAATCCCACGCCAGCGGTACTTCGGGCGGGTAGTGCAGGAGAAGTTCGGCATTGGGCGTGGAGAGCGCCACTCTGGGAATGGGTGGCTTTTTGTCGCGAAATTCAACCGTGATGAGCAGAAACGCCAACAGCGCCTGCGCGGGGATGGTAAACACAGCGGCGACAATGATCCCAATCCAGTTGGGCTTGTCTGGATTGGGATCATCGGCATTCATCACAAGCTCCTATGATGCCGTTGGCTGCATGGACCTCGCAGACTATACGTTGAAGCGGAAGTGCATTACGTCACCGTCGATGACGCGATACTCCTTGCCCTCCAGGCGTAGCTTGCCCGCCTCTTTGGCCCCGGATTCGCCATTACAGGCGATGAAGTCGTCGTAACCGATCACCTCGGCGCGGATGAAGCCCTTCATGAAGTCGGTATGGATCACACCGGCAGCCTGGCAGGCGTTGTCGCCGTCGTGCACGGTCCAGGCGCGCACCTCTTTGACCCCGGCGGTGAAGTAGGTGATCAGACCCAAAAGCTTGTAGGCGGCGCGAATCAGACGGTTCAAACCCGGCTCCTCCAACCCCAGATCCTCCAGGAAGGCGGCCTTCTCCTCGCCCTCCAACTCAGCGATCTCCGATTCGATGGCCCCACACAGCGCCACCACCTCGGCGCCCTCCTGGGCCGCATGTTCGCGCACTTTGTCCACCAGCGGGTGCTGACCGGGAATCTGCGCATCGGCCACCGCATCTTCGGCCACGTTGCACACATACAGCACCGGCTTGGCGGTGATCAGGAACAGATCCGCCAGCCCCTCCTGCTCCTCTTTGGTGAACTCCTGGGAGCGCAGCGGCACGCCGTTGTTGAACCCCTCAATGGCGCGCTCGTAGATGCCCGCGAGGAACTTGGCGTCCTTCTCACCGCTCTTGGCCTTCTTGGCCACCCCCGCCAGTCGCTTCTCCACACTGACCATGTCCGCCAGAATCAGCTCAGTGTCGATCACCTCGATATCGGCCAGCGGATCGATGGTCCCATGCACGTGGGTGATGTCGTCATCCTCAAAGCAGCGCACCACGTGGGTCACCGCGTCCACCTGTCGGATGTGGCCCAGGAACTGGTTACCCAACCCCTCGCCCTTGCTGGCGCCCTTCACCAATCCGGCGATGTCGAGAAACTCCATGGTGGTGGGCAGCGTCTGCTTGGGATTGACGATCTTGGCCAACGCATCCAGGCGCGGATCCGGCACCATCACCACCCCCTGATTGGGCTCGATGGTGCAGAACGGGTAGTTCGCCATCTCCGCACCGGCGGCGGTGAGCGCGTTAAAGGTGGTGGATTTGCCCACATTGGGCAGGCCGACAATGCCGCATTTGAGCGCCATGGCGTCTCTTCCTTCAGGCTGATTCTCAAATCTTTGATGGATGATTGAAGAGACTGGGGCTTCGCCCCAGACCCCATGAGGGCGCCGCCCTCAACCCGCCAGGAGGCCAACCTCCTGGACCTCTTGGACCACACGCTCCTGCGCAGTGCTTGTCACACTGTGCTGGCGTCTTCTCCTGCGCGCTCATCGTTGTGCCGCACACAGAATGACTGCTCTGCCAGATAGGATACTGGGGCTTTGCCCCAGACCCCATGAGGGCTCCGCCGATTTATACAGATGGCTTCGCCTATGGCCGCCAGGAGGCCAGCCTCCTGGACCTCTTGGACCACACGCTCCTGCGCAGTGCTTGGCACACTGTGCTGGCGTCTCTTTCTGCGCGTTCATCGTTGGGCTGAAACGCAAAACAGGCGGCTCATTGGCCGCCTGGGACACTCTTGAACGCGACGTTACGACGCGCCGTCCGCACTCTCCTGGGCGGCCTTTTCCGCCGCCAAGCGCTTTTCGCGCTTCTCTTTTTTCGACTCGCCCCGCTCCGGTTTCGGATTCAGCTTCAGGCTTAATCGATTCATCGCCCCAGGCAGATCACCCGCCAGCAACGGCGGCAAAGCATCGAAGCTCAGCGCCTCCAGCAGCGGCTCGCTAATCTTGCGTTCGTCGCTAGTGAACGGAGCCAGCACAAAGCGCTTAGGATCCCAGCGCTCCGGCGGACGCCCAATACCTAAGCGAATGCGGGTGAAATCCGCCGTGCCCAAATGCTGCTGAATGGATTTGAGTCCATTGTGGCCGCCGTTGCCGCCGCCCACTTTCATCTTCACTTTGCCCAGCGGCAGATCCATGTCGTCATGGAATACGATCACCTGCTCAGGCTCAATTTTATAAAACCGCGCCGCCTCGCCCACCGACTCACCGGAGAGATTCATATAGGTCTCCGGCAACAGCCAGTAGACCCGCTCCCCGCTGATGGAGCCATCGCCAAACAGCCCTTTGAAGCGCTGCGACGGGCCGCTCAGGTGGTGGTCTCGGGCCATGGCCTGCACTGCGTCCCACCCCAAATTGTGGCGGGTGTTGGCGTATTGGGCGCCGGGATTGCCCAGCCCCACCAGCAGAACGGCCATGACAACAAACCTCTTGAGATAAAATTCAAAAAACAAAACGGGGGACGCGCAAAGCGTCCCCCGTCCGCACCTCTTACTCGGCGGCTTCGCCTTCGTCCTCGCCCTCATCGGCGGCGGCCTCTTCACCCTTCACGCCGACCATGGCGGCGATGGTGAAGTTGGCGGTGGTGAACACCTTGACGCCCTCAGGCAGGGTGATGTCGTTGATGTGCACCGATTCGCCGATATCCAGCGCGCCCACGGAGACGTCGATGCTCTCGGGGATGCTGCCAGCGGGACACTGCACTTCCAGCTCGTGGCGCACGGTCTGTACGATACCGCCGCGCTTGAGACCCGGCGCGCCCTCTTCGTCGACGATGTGCACCGGCACCTTCACGAAGATGCGCTTAGTGGCGTTGAAGCGCAGGAAGTCCACATGCTCCCAGGCATCGGTAACAGGGTGCTTTTGCAGACCACGCACCAGCACCTTCTCGGAGGCGCCGTCGATCACCAGATCGTGGATGTGGGTCAGCAGGTTTTCCCCCTCGCCGATCAGCGTCATGGTGAAGTCTTTACGGTTGAGGATCAGATTCTTGTTCTCCTGACCCGCGCCATACACCACACCAGGGATTTCGCCGGTCACGCGCATCTTACGGGCCACCCCCTTGCCGGTTCCCGTACGCAACTGCGCTTCAAAAGTCGCCATGATAGTTCTCCATTGCAATGGCGTGAAAGATAAGACGCGAACGCCGGGTGCGGGAGCGGCCTCCAGGGGTGCCGATCTCCCAGGCGCGCGCGCCGGAAAAGACCAATTTATGCGACTAATAAACGCCGTAGGCGTTACACGAACAGCGAGCTGACCGATTCGGCGTCAGAGATGCGACGGATCGCCTCGCCGAGCAGATTGGCCACGGTGTGCTGTTCGATCTTGTTGCTGGCGGAGGCGCGCTCAGACAGGCGGATGGTGTCGGCCACCACCAGCGAGTCGAACTGCGAATCCTCGATGCGATCGATGGCCGGGCCCGACAGCACGCCATGGGTCACCGCCGCATGCACCGAATTGGCGCCCTGCTCCATCAACGCATTGGCCGCCGCGCACATGGTGCCTGCGGTGTCCACCATATCGTCGACGATGAGACAATCCTTGCCTTTGATGTCGCCGATGATGTGGTGAATCTCCGCCTTGTTGGGCTCCGGGCGGCGCTTGTCGATGATCGCCAAGTCCACATTCAGACGCTTGGCGAAACCGCGCGCGCGCACCACCCCGCCGACGTCGGGCGAGACCACAATGGTGTTATCCAGCTTCTTCTTGCGCACCGCTTCGAGCAGCACCGGCGAGGCGTAGAGGTTATCCACCGGAATATTGAAGAAGCCCTGAATCTGACCGGCGTGCAGATCCATGGTCAGCACCCGCTGGATGCCGCTGGCCTCCAGCAGATCCGCCACCAGTTTGGCGGTGATGGGGGTGCGGCCCTGCTCCTTGCGATCCTGTCGGGCGTAGCCGAAATAGGGGATCACCGCCGTAATCCGTCCCGCCGAGGCGCGCCGGAAGGCGTCGGCCATGATCAACAACTCCATGAGATTTGCGTTGGTGGGGGCGGAGGTGGGCTGGATGATGAAAACGTCGCGGCCACGCACGTTTTCGTTGATCTGCACGAAGATCTCGCCGTCGGAGAAGCGTCGCACGGTGATATCTCCCAGAGTAACCGAGAGATAGTCGGCGATGCGTTCAGACAGTTCGGGGTTGGCCGTGCCGGAGAAGAGGCGCATTTTCTGATGCAGAGTCATGGGGCGATCACCGCGTGGCAGCCGTCGACGCCGCCGGAGAGCGGCCATCGACATCGGGCGCGCTTGGTCGGGATGTCGGCGCCCAAAAAACAAAGAGAGCGTCGCCTTTATGGGGCAGACACTCCCTTAGTATTGGCAAAATGGCTGGGCCGCCAGGACTCGAACCTGGGAATGCCGGAATCAAAATCCGGTGCCTTACCAACTTGGCGACGGCCCAATAATGATATCCCGTTTCACTGAGCCCCGAAAAATGCCATAGTCCCGTTTTCAGGTCAACCCAGAACTTTCACACAGCGTCATTTTTCTTTCTTAATGGCGTTCATGCTCGTTGTGGCGCGCACCCACCACTGCGGATGACGCGCTGCAATCGCCTCAGCGGCGCGCTGCGCGGCGTCAGCGTCGGCGAACACCCCAAAGAAGGTGGCCCCACTGCCAGACATCAACGCCCCCTGCGCCCCCGCTTGCAACAGCGCCGCGCGCATCTCGGTCAATTGCGGGGCCAGTTGCAGCGCCGCAGGCTCCAGATGGTTCTCCAGCAGCCCCAGCGCCGATTCCCCGCGCCGGGCATCGGGAATCGCCAACGCCGCCGCTGTTTCCGGCGCATGCCCGCCGTGGATTTTGAACACTTCGCCAGTGGAGAGGGGGAAGCCGGGATTGACCAACACCAGGTGAACCAGCGGCAGATGCGGCAGCGGCTGCAGCTCCTCGCCGATGCCCCCCGCCAGCGCCGCTTGGCCCAGCACGAACAGCGGCACATCAGCGCCCAGGGTGACGCCGATATCGATCAGCTCCTGGATGGAGAGCCCCAGCCCCCACAGATCGTTCAGCGCGCGCAAGGTCACACCGCAATCCGACGAGCCGCCGCCCATCCCGGCGGCGCTGGGGATGCGTTTCTCGATGTGGATCTCGGCGCCCACCGAGCGTCCCGCCCGCGCGGCCAGCGCGGCGGCGGCCTGATACACCAGATTCTCCTCGGGGCGCCCGGTCACCGGCGGATCGCAGCTCACCACGATGGGGCCATAGGTGGGGGTGATATGCAACGTATCGCACAGATCGACGAAGACCATCACCGTATCGAGCAGATGATAGCCGTCGGCGCGACGCCCCAACACCCGCAGCGCCAGGTTGATCTTGGCCGGGGCCGAATAGATGTGCGCAGCCGCGTCGCTCATACGCTCAACGCCGACGCAGCGGCATGACGTGGTTGAACTTGGCCTTTTTGCCGTAGGCGGCGCGCCAGTCGGCGGGCAGATCATCGGCGTGGGGGTTCCACGATTTGGGAATCAGGGTCAGTGTGGTCTTTTCGCCCAGCTTGACCACGATGCGTTCCGGCAGAATGCCGCGCTCGGAACCCCATTCGTAGTAGGCGTGGTACTGCATGCCGGGGCGCGCCTCGCCCTGGCGTCGCAGCGGGCGCCCGGTCTCGGGAGTGACCAGCAGCATCTCGCCGGCGGCGGTCTTGAGGAACAGGCCGCCCGGTTGCTGCTGCACCTGCACCGGGTCGCGCAGATCCACCACCCCCAGCAGGATGTTGATCAGCACCCGGGGGTGCAGCTCCAGCCCCGTCAGATAGGCCAGGCCAAAGGCGTCGGCGGGGACCGAAGTGACGGTGGCGTTGCCCGCATCCACCCGATCCACCCACTGATCGCCCAGCCACACCTCCAGCGCCACCTGTCGGAATGGTCCGTAGACGATCATGCGCAGCCGCTCGGAGCTGTGGCCGTGCAACATGACGCTGTTGCGGCGACCATTCTCCGGGTGGTCGATATCCAGCACGCCCTTGAGAATCCAATATTCGGGCAGTTCGCGGTCGCGATTGACCTGCCAAGCGCGCGCCTGCTCCAACAACTGATCGGGCGAAGCGCCCGGTTTGGCAGCGCGGAAAGAGTCGTTGATGCTGGCCACCGGCGCACACGCGGCCAGCCCCAGCAGAACCATCAGCGCCAGCGCCAAACGCGCTGCGCGGGGCATGCGCACAATCCGCTTTTCACCACTCATTGGGCCGATCCATGCTGTTTGAGTTTGTCGCGCAGCGCCGCGTTATCCTCATCCAGTTCCAGCGCGCGACGCCAGGCTCCCACCGCCTCCTTGCGCCGATTGAGCGCCATCAGCACATCGCCCAGATGCTCGACGATGGCCGGATCCTGCGGCTCCAAGCGCACCGCCTCGCGCAACAGGTGCAACGACTCCTCATAGCGGTTCATACGATACAGCACCCAACCCAGGGAGTCGGTGATGTAGCCATCGCCGGGCGCCAGGGCGGCGGCGCGTTTGAGCATATCATGGGCTTCGCCCAGACGCTCGCCGCGTTCGGCCCAGGTGTAGCCCAGATAGTTGAGGGCGTGGGCGTCGTCGGGCGAAAGTTTGATATAGGCTTGCAGATCGCTCTCCGCCTCGGCCCATTTGCCCAGCTTGTCATAGGCCATGGCGCGGTTGAACAGAAAGCGCCCCTCTTCGGGCTTGACCGACAACCCCTCGGCGGAGCTCTGCAGCACCGCATCGTAGCGCTTGGCCTGCAGTTGCAGATAGTTGAGCGCAAGCAGACCGTCCAGGCGCTTGGGGTAGAGCTTATTGAGCGCGGTGATGGCGGCCAGCGCCTCTTCATGCTTCTCCTGGTCGGAGAGCATATAGGCCAAGCGGATGCGCGCCTCCGGATAGAAGGGCTGTCCCTGACTGATTTTGGCGTATTCGGCGGCGGCCTCGTCGAGGCTCTCCAGATACTCCAGCGCCTGCCCCAGATAGTAGCGAATACTGGCGCTGTCGGGCTGCATCGCCTCGGCCAGACGCAGATCCGAGAGCGCCTCCTGATACTTGCCCTGACTGAGCAGAATAAACGCAGTGGTCAAGCGCGCCTGCACGCTGTTGGGCTGCAAGCGGGTCAGTTCGCGAAACTCGGTGAGGGCGGCGTTGCGGTCGTCGCGATTGAGCAGCAGTCGGCCCAGTGAATTATGGATTACGCGATTATTGGGGTGCTCCTTGAGGAAGGCGCGATAGAGCTTCTCGGCATCCGGGCCGCGACCCAAATCCTGATACACCGCGCCCAGCGCCATCACCGGCTCGATCTGCCCTTCGCCCAGCTCCACCGCCTTCTGGAACGGTCCCACCGCCTTTTCCGCATCGCCCTGATTCACATAGGCGCGCCCCAGCGCCAGATGCGCGCCCCAGGCGGTCTCCTCATCCAGAAACAGCGGCGCCAGCGCCAGACGCGCCTCATCGGCGCGCTTGAGCTTGCCGTAGAGCTGCGCCAGCATCAGCCGCGCCTGCACGTGGCCCGGCTCAATCTCCAACAGGGCGTTGTACTCCTTGGCCGCCGCTTCATACTGCTTGGTGGCGTTGAGAATACCCGCCAGCAGCAGGCGCGCGTCGGCATGATCCGGGCTCTGCGCCACCACCGCGCGGGCGTGTTTTTCGGCTTTTTTCAGATTGCCGCGCTGAGTCGCCAACTTGGCCACCAGCAGATGCACCTCCGCCGCCGAAGGGTCGGCCTCGGCGGCGCGGGAAAGCGCCTCTTCGGCTTCGGCCCACGCGCGCTCGCGCAGCAGCAATTGGCCGATGACGTAGTAGTAGGCCGCCTGCCGATTGGCCAGGGACTCACGAATCCGCGTCAAGCGCGCCTGATCCCCCTTGGCGGGACCGATCTGCGATGCCGAGGCCAGCGTCAGGGGCACATCGCTCTTGGATTGCGCAGAGGCTTTGACGTCGTTTTGCGCCACCTGGGAGGGGGCGACATTGGCGCACCCCCCCACCGCAGCCATGGACCACAAGCCCGCCACGCCGACCGCAACCATCACTCCCAGCGATTTCATCATACTCACTTTGACCGCACTCTCTTCACTGATCGACGCCCCGCCCCGTCTCCTGATTCAGGACGGCGGCGAACCGACCACTCACTCCGCTTGATTGCGGACGCTCTCCTCTACTTCGGCAAGAAGCGCGTCCAAGTCAAGCTTATACATACGCCCCACATCGCTGAGCGTGTCCACCTGGGCGGCCAGACAGCTGGCGCACTCGATGCCGCGCCGCTCCAGAGCCACACACAGCTCCGGGTACTCCGCCAGCAACTCCTTCATGTTGCGATTGCGATCAATCACCATCATTAGTTCGACTCTCCCCAGTTGCTGCGACAAAACGGCGCTGACGAAAAACGGCGCAAGTTGACCTGTAGTTTCGATAGGGGCTTGCCAAGTTGCAAGGGAGTCCCTATAATGCCCGGCTTTCCGTGGGCTGTTTACGCCCGATATTGTGTACCGAGATTAAAGAAGTCTCAAGGAGACTCTGAGGAGAGGCGTCGTGGCCAGGAAATTTACCTTGGGGAACAAGACCCCGCAGACCGGTTTCAAAGTATCCCACTCGCACCGCAAGACGAAGCGCACCTGGATGCCCAACATCCAGCAGAAGGCCTTCTTCAGCATGGCGCTGGGCAAACATGTGCGCGTAACTCTGAGCACGTCGGAAATGCGCACCGTGGACCGCCGCGGCGGCCTCGACGAGTACCTGCTGGCCTCCAAGCCTGAAGCGCTGTCGGCCACCATGTTGAAGCTGCGTCAGCAGATCGCCGCCCGCGCCGCCTGATCATACGCGCGTCGCCACGGCATTCCGTCGCCCCTCTAACAAGTGTTTAGAGGGCTGCGAAGGCAAAACGCTCCAGCCACTTCCCCCGGCTGGAGCGTTTTTTTATTCCCGCACGACTCTTTCCCAACAAGCGTCGATCACGCGCCGACTTTTGCAAAAAAGACTTATCGTTTGTTTTTGGCGAGCCGATACGCACCCCAGGGAAGGAGTGTTTTGGGATGATTAACCCCATTCAGAACGTGCTGGTGTTTGGCGTTGCTTCGACCATCTCCAAAGATGTGACGAAGGATCGCGACCTGCGCGACATCGAAACCGACGACGGCGACGTGGAGGAGAATCACCACGTTGAGAAGAGCGGCAACGGGCGCCAACCGCGCACCGTGCGCCCCCAGGGTCGGCGTCGCGGCGGACGCCCGCGCGTGGGACATACGCCGGTGGAGGGCGTCTACGCCGGCGCCACCGAAGAGCAGCAGGAGCAGCGCGTCAAACGTCTGCGCCAGGAGATGGAGCCCGCCAACGAGGAGCGCACCGAGCCGCCGCTGCACGAAATCGCCGCCGACGCGCAGTTCCGTGGTCAACTGGCGAAAAACGATGATCCTTTGCGCGGCATGCAGGGACCGGCCCCGCGCCCGTCGCCGGACGCCCGTGACCATATGACCAACAATCAGCGTCGCAAGGCGCTGGCGCGCGCCACACACTTTCTCATGAGCGCCATGGCCAACAACCAGATGCCTGACGAAGACGTCGACGTCGAAGCCTGACCCTCGCCCCTGCGTTACGGCGCCGCCCCATCCGGGGCCGCACCATCCAGCCCCAGCTCCACCTCCACCAGCGGCTCTGACTGCATCAACGCCCGCGCGCCATTGCGCGCCGCCAGCAGATAGAGCGCCGAGCGCATCTCTTCACGGGCCTGCGCATCAGGCTCCTGCGCCAGCTTCTGACGCAGCGCGGCCATCCCCTCTTCGGCATAGGCGACACACTCACCCACCCCCCAGGCGGCGTGAGCCCGCGCCATGGGCGATTCATGATCCAGTAGCGCCAGCAGCAGGTCAAAGGCGGAGCGCTCGCCGGACTCCCGTCCCCAATTGCCCAGACCAATGGCTAAATTGCGTATAAATTTAGAGAAACCCAACCGCTTAATGGGCGTTTTCCGCAATGCTTCGCGAAAATCTGCGTCTCTCGCGAACATTAATGAGATCATCTCTCTATCTTTCAGCGCGTCCCGCGCAACAAAATCGCTCTCCCTTGTCATATCTGCGAAGCGATTGAATGGGCAGACAACGATACAGTCGTCGCAACCGTAGATTCGGTTACCCATCAAGCGACGAAACTTTTGTGGAATCACGCCACTGCTCTCAATGCTCCAATAGGCCAGGCACTGGCGCGCATCCATGCGGTAGGGATCATCCAGCGCGCCGGTGGGACAAGCCCGCTGACACCGATCACACTCCCCGCAATGGTCCTCCTCTACCTGGTCCGGCGGCAATGGCAAAGCGATAAAGTACTCCGCCAGAAACAGCCAGCAGCCAAATTTTCGCGACGCCAACATGGTGTTCTTTCCCTGCCAGCCGATGCCCGACTGCGCCGCCAGCGGGCGCTCCAGCACCGGCGCGGTATCCACGAACACGCGCCCATCCATTGGTTGCCCCAAACGCTCGGCAAGCCAGCGCGCCAACGCCTTTGTGCGTTTTTTTAGGATATCGTGGTAATCATTATTTCGCGCGTAAGCTGATATATACGCATTTTCTCCATGAGACAACTCCTCCATGAGATCGCCGTCAGGTTTGTAATTCACCCCCAGCACCATCACCACGCCGAGATTGTCCATCAGCAGGCGCGGATCGGCGCGACGTTCGGCATGATTGGCCATCCACGCCATATCGCCATGGGCGCCGCTGGCCAGCCAGGGAGCGAGATAATGCGCGGTGGGAGCCGGTTGCGGCGGCGCGAAGCCCACGGCGTCGAACCCCAGGGCGAGCGCCTGGGAGCGCAGCGCCTCTTTGAGGGCGAGCCAGTCGGATTGCGTGGGCGATTCCGGCCAATGCTGGGATTTGGAGGTCATTGTGGTATAGTAACGTGCTTTCAAACAGCTTACTGGGATGCAAACTCGCCCGGCCAAGCACAAACGTAAAGTCGAAAATCCAGACATTTATGGCCGGATTTTCGGGGGCCTGGGGGCCGCGCCCCCAGCGGGGCGTGGGGCAGAGCCCCACGGTTTGGCTGTTGAATTTCGGGAGTTTGAGGGCAGAGCCCTCAATATCTTTCACCATCCAACCCACCAAAACCCTAAAGACAAACCGCAGCAAGGAACGAGCGAAGATGAACACGCCTGTGGCCCTGGAGCCTCTGTACGAACTGGATGACGCGCAACTGGACGCCCGAATTGAAGCGGCCAAGGAGAAGCTGGGCGAGAGCTGCGTGATTCTGGGCCACCACTATCAGCGCGAAGAGGTGTACAAGTTCGCCGATCTGACCGGCGACTCGCTGAAGCTGGCGCGCCTGGCGTCACAACGCCCCAACGCCAAACACATCGTCTTCTGCGGCGTGCACTTCATGGCTGAAGTGGCGGATATTCTCTCTTCGCCGGAGCAGATCGCCATTCTGCCGGACCTCAACGCGGGCTGCTCCATGGCCGACATGGCCGACCTGCCCGCCGTGGAAGAGTGTTGGAAGCAACTGGCCACGGTGATCGACCCGGAAGCCTCCGTCACCCCCATCACCTATGTGAACTCGGCGGCGGACCTGAAGGCGTTCTGCGGCGACCACAACGGCACGGTGTGCACCTCCTCCAACGCCGAGCATATCCTCACCTGGGCTTTCGACCAACGGGAAAAGGTGCTGTTCTTCCCCGACCAACATCTGGGCCGCAACGCCAGCGCCAAACTGGGCGTTCCCCTGGAGAAAATGGTGGTGTGGGATCCCAACGAGGAGATGGGCGGGCTCACCGCCGAGCAGATCAAAGAGGCCAAAGTGATCCTGTGGCACGGCTTCTGTTCGGTGCACCAGATGTTCCAGCCGCAGCACATCGACATGTGGCGCGAGCGCATCCCCGGGGTCAATGTGATGTGCCACCCCGAGTGCAGCTACGAAGTGTGCCAGAAGGCCGATGCACTGGGCTCCACCGAGGGGATTCAAGCCGCCGTGCGCGCGGGCGCGCCGGGCTCCAAGTGGGTCATCGGCACCGAGCTGAATCTGGTTAATCGTCTCAAGCATGAGATGCCCGACAAAGAGATTCACTTCCTGTCGCCGAGCATCTGCATGTGCTCCACCATGTTCCGCATCGACCCGCAGCACCTGTGCTGGACCCTGGAGAATCTGCTGGAGGGGCATGTGGTCAACCCCATCACCGTGCCAGCGCGCGAAGCGGCTTCGGCCAAAATCGCCTTGGAGCGCATGCTGGCCATCGTCTAAGGAAGCGGAATGAGCGACCTGCAAGCCGCCATCGCCATCGCCGTGGAGGCCCATGCCGGGCAGCTGTGCAAATCCGGTCGCCCCTATATTCTGCATCCGCTGCGGGTGATGTTCGCGTTGGATCGCCCGGACGATGATGATGAGATGCGCTGCGCGGCGGTGCTGCACGATGTGGTTGAAGACACCGACGTGACGCTGGAGGATCTGCGCGAGCGCGGCTTCTCCGCCCGCGTTGTGGCGCTGCTGGATCTCCTCACCCACCGTGAGGAGGAGTCCTACAGCGCCTATATCGCCCGCCTGGCGCCGGACCCGGCGGCGCGGCGCATCAAACGCGCCGACCTGCGCGACAATATGGACATCACCCGTTTAAACGCCGCCTTAAGCGAACGCGACCATGCGCGTCTGGATCGCTACCAGCGCGCTTGGAATCAGTTGATGGAAGCGGAGCGCGGCCCATGAGCCACAAGGTGTTTCGCGACGCCATTCACGATATGATCGCGCTGCACCGCGAGCCCCACGGCCCCGCGCCGGAGTTGGCCGACTGGGGCGACGCCCTGCTGCTGGAGTTGATCAACACCCCGGAGATGCAGCGGCTGCGGCGCATTCGTCAATTGGGCACAGCCTATTGGGTCTACCCTTCGGCGGAGCACTCGCGCTTCTCCCACGCCCTGGGGGTGATGCATCTGGCCAAGCAGATCGTCGCCGCCCTGGGCCAGCGCCATCCCGGACTGCTGCGCAACCAGACCGCTCTGGCCATTCGCGTCGCCGCCCTGGTTCACGATGTCGGCCACGGCCCCTACTCCCACGCCTTTGAGAGCCTGAACGACGGCGGCCCGCGCCATGAGATCTGGAGTTGGCGCATTCTCTCGCGCCCCAACTCCGGGCTGCGTCGCGCCATCAGCGCCCACGCCAGCCGTCTGTATCTCAATGAAGAGGAGTTCCTCACCGACGTCGGCCAGATTCTCGGCGCACTGCCCGCCGAAGGGCTCAATCGCCTGGGACGGCAGATCATCGCCAGTCAACTGGACGCTGACCGCATGGACTATCTGCTGCGCGACGCCCACTTCACCGGCGTCTCCTATGGTCGCTACGATCTGGCGTGGCTGCTGCACAGCCTGCGCGCGGCGCAAGTGGAGGGGCAATGGCGGCTGTGCGTGGATCTGAGCAAGGGGCCGGCGGCGCTGGAGAGCCATATTGAAGCGCGTGACCACATGTACCGGCAGGTCTACGACCACAAGAGCGTGCGCGGCTTCGATATTCAGTTGATCCATCTGTTCCGCATTCTGCGCGCCCACATCGACCAACACGGCGCGCCGCCGCCGGAGACCCCCAGCGCATTGCAACGCTTTCTGCTGCGCGATCCCAAACAGGATGACAATGGCGCGGTGGCGGATTATCTCAATCTGGACGACAGCGTCATCGCCTGCGCCATCGGTCAATGGGCGGCATTGCCCGACGCCGACTGCGCCAGCGATCTGATGGCCGAACTGCGCCACCGCAGCCGCTCGCTGCGGGATCGCGCCGGACTCTACAAGCGACTGCATTGGCGCGAGGGCGACAGCGACGGCCTGTGGCCGGAGGATCGCCCCGCCGCCGAGGCGGTCATTCGCGACGCCGACGCCGCCTGCGCCCTGGCGCTGTTCATTCAACAGCAGGCGCACACGCCCCTCAGCGTCACCGGCAACGACGGAAAATCACGCAACTTACCGTTGGCTCTGTTGGTCTATGTGGATCAGTTGGAGCGCGCGCCCTACGCCCATCTGCGCTATCAAGCGGGCCATGCGGAGCCGGTCTACGCCATCGATGGCGCCGGACGCGCCATGGCGGCGGAACGGATCTCCGAGCGCATCGACTTTCTCGGTCGCGAGAAGCGCCGCATGGCCCGGGTGTATGTGGATCCCCGCGCGGTGAAGGCGATAACCGCGCTATTACAACGCCAATTCAGACACCCGCAATTACGTCTGGCTACGCGGGATCATGATGGATAATGGAAGATATCGAGGGCTGCCCCCTCGAGCTCCCCTGAAAATGGTGATGAAAAACACCAGCATAATGGAAGATATCGAGGGCTGCGCCCTCGAGCTCCCCAAAAGACAAAACCTTGGGGCGCCGCCCCAAACCCCGCTTAAGGGTCACGGACCCTTAAGAATCCCGACAAATTTTCTGCGAAAATTTGTCCAATAGTCAGCGCTAGCGTCTGGTTGGTCACGCAAACACTTTTGCCTCGGCGCTTGAATAAGGAGATCGCATCATGCCCGCAGCGGCCCTCATCGGCGGCGTCCTGCTCCTGGTGCAACTCATTACCATGACCCCCATCCAACTCACCCCCGAACAGACGGTGCGTCTGAATGACCGCGCCTCTTTGACCCATGACGCCCTGTTCGACGAGCTGGCGCAAAAACGCTTCGTGCTGGTGGGCGAATCCCACGACGACGCCGAACACCACCGCGTGCAACTGGCCGTCATCCAAGCCCTGCACCAACGTCGTGGCGACATCGCCATCGGCATGGAGATGTTCCCCCGCCATCTGCAACCACAACTGGATCGCTGGGTGGCGGGAGAGCTCGATGAATCGGCCTTCCTCGACGCGGTGGAGTGGTACTTCACCTGGGGCTTCGAGGCCGAACTCTACCTGCCCATTCTGCGCTACGCCCGCGACAACCACATCCCCGTCATCGCGCTGAACGTCAAACGCGAACTGATCTCCAGCGTGCGCAAACAGGGCTTGGAGAACCTCGACCCCGAGATCGCCAAACAACTTCCGCCCGTGGAGCCGCCCAACGCCGCATATCGCGCGCTGCTGAATGATTTCTTCAGCCAGCACGGACGCGCCATGGGCGGCATGCTGGCCGCGCCGCAAGCCTTCGACCGTTTCATGGAGGCGCAATCCACCTGGGACGCCGTGTTCGCCAACGGCCTCATTGGCTGGACAGAACAGCATCCCAACGGCGCCATTGTGGGCGTTATGGGCATGGGCCACCTGCGCGGCAAACAGGGGGTCACCCGGCAGCTGGATGCGCGCGGCTTCTCCGATCACGCCATCGTGCTGCCGTGGACGGTGACGGCGGAATGGATCAACCCCAACGACGCCGACTACGCCTGGGGAACCCCCGAAGCGCCCGAGGGCAAAGAGCCGGTGCGCCTGGGCATCCTGCTGGCCGAGCCCGCCGCGCCCACAGAGGGCGCCGCCGCCAAACCTGACGCCGCGCCTCCAGCGCCGCAAGCGGGCGTGGGCGTGGAGAAGGTCACCCCCTACAGCATCGCTGAACAGTCTGGTTTCAAAGATGGCGACCGCATCACAGCGATCAACGCTCAGAACGTCGCATCCCGCCATGCTTTGGTGCGGATGATTCGCGCGCTGAACTGGGGCGACGCCGCCACAATCACGATTCTGCGCGACGGCGCCGAACAGTCGTTAGCGGTCACTCTGCCCAAAGAGCCACCGCCGCCCATGGGACCTCACGGCAAAAAATAGACTGTGCGGTCATAGGGGCTTCGGGCAGAGCCCCAACTGATCCTGCCCGCCAAGATTGGACACGTCATTAAGCGACTTGTTGAGCCTCAAACGCTGTTGGGCTGAAATAGCCGTTGGCGCCATGCGGCGGACTCGGTGGTAGTCCATCTCGATGTACTCAAACACTGTTTGACGCATCTGCTCTCTGGTGTGAAATCTTTCTCTGTGAATGGCCTCAACCAACAGCGAGTGAAAGAAACTCTCTGCGCAGGCGTTGTCGTAACAGTTTCCCTTGGCGCTCATACTGCACAGCAAATCATGCTGTTTGATCAGTTTTGATGGGCTCCTGAGCAGTACTGGCTACCGCGATCTGAATACACGACGACGCCTGTCGCTATTCTTCTTTTCCACAGCGCCATTTGCAGTGCGTCACATGTGAGTTTGGCGTTGATCCGCTTGGACATGGACCACCTGATCACCGTGCGTGAGAACAGGTCGATTACTACCGCTAGGTAAAGCCAGACTTCATCTGTCCATAGATAGGTGATGTCACTGACATATTTTTGGTTGGTCGCAGTGGCCGTAAAATTCTGCTGAAGGAGGTTTTGGGGCACTGGCAACTGGTGTGTCGAACCCGTGGTGACCTTGTATAGTTGCTAGCATTCAATAGTGAACATTTGGGCGCTGGAAGATATCGAGGGCTGCGCCCTCGAGCTCCCAAGGTCAAAATCCAAACCGTGATTCGGGCCATCCATGGCCCTCACCCTTCGGGCTCGCTGCGCGAGTCCGATTCGGCAATCCTGCCGAATCGTGGGCTCCGCCCATGTATGGTCCGCTCCGCCACGGCAAGAGAAAATGTCCACTGATGTGTGAGGCTTAGTCGCGCCCATGTATCCGGCCTGTTGATGAGGGGCTTGTCGCCCTCTGGCCCTGATGGAATTTGCGCGTGGCCCTCCTCAACACACCCTCGGCCTCTATGGGCCCTTGGGCGAAACAGGTTCTTGACCACGCAGGGCTATGCCGTTTCACGCCATCAATCTCGACTCTCTCTCGCAACCTGGCTGGTGGGATCTCTTTCTCTTTCCTTATCGGCCTGTTTTTCTTTTAGAGTTGTATTGCGCTCTCTCTACACAGCGGCGCTGGCCCCATAGGCCTCCTGCTTCACCAGCATCGCCCACGCGCTGCGCGCCATGCGGTTGGCCAGCGCCACCACTGCTCTATTTGCGCCGCGACGTTCCGACACCGACACTGCCCACTGGCTGCGGCGATCCGGCTTGTTTTCACACACGCGCAACGCCGCCCGCGCCCCATGAATCAACAGGGTGCGAAGATAACCGTTTCCCCGCTTGCTGATCCCCGTCAGCCACGCCTTGCCCCCTGTGGAGTTCACTCAAAATCAGCACAATCGCCCGCCGCGCCTGTTTGATGCTCTTGGGAAAGACAATCCCATACTCGGCAAGCAGTCCGCGAATCTGGTTCACCAACGCCGTGCGGTTCTTCACCGCCAGACTGCGTATCCGATGCAGCGACAATATCTCTTGCTGGGCAACGCTTTTGATCCCCACAAAACGCATATTCGGACGCTGTACCGCTTCACATATCGCCTCAGCGTCCACGCTGTCGTTCTTGTGCCGCTTCACGTAGGGCTTCACATATTGCGGCGCCATCAAACGCACATCATGCCCATATCCCTGAAATTTCCGCGCCCAGTGATGCGCGCCGCTACTGGCTTCCATCCCCACCAGGCACGGCGGCAGTTGCGCCATGAACTCCAGTAACTTATCTCGTTTCAAGCGCTGTTTCAGAACGCTCTTGCCGCGCGCATCCACGCCATGCAACTGAAACACGCTCTTGCCCAGATCAATCCCCAGTACCCGTACCTGTCCGTTTTCGATATGATTGCTCATGGTCCGCTCCGACTCCGTTTAGATGGAAAAACACACCACCATCTTGGCCCATTGCGAGGCCGTTTGGGTAGCGGAGCGGACCATTCCATTACACCCGCTTAAGGGTCACAGCCCCTTAAGAATCCCGACAAATTTCCTGTGGAAATTTGTCACATAGTCAGCGCAAGCTGAACCAACGTCACGCAAACAATAAGCGCTTTGGATTCGTGTTGTTTCGGTTCAGATGGAAAATGACAAACCAATCGTTCATAATGTAGAGATATTGAGCGGAGGTTTGTATGGAACGGAAGAAGCGGAGATTTACGGCTGAGCAGAAGGTAGGCTATGTGCGCCGTCACCTGGTCGAGAAGGTGGTTCTCTCGGATCTGTGCGACGAGGCGGGCATTCAGCCCAGCCAGTACTATCGCTGGCAAAAGGCTTTGTTTGAGAACGGCGAAGCGGCCTTGTCTGACAAACGCGGCCAAAAGGCTTGTGACCGACAGATTGCCGAACTAGAAGCGAAGTTGGCAACCAAAAATGAAGTTATGTCCGAGCTTCTTGAGGCGCATGTTGCGCTAAAAAAAAGTCTTGGGGTGAGCTGAACGGCTGCTGGGTGGAGCCGGACATACGGGATTCGGTGGTGGATTTCGTGGCGTTTTGGTCAGACAAGAGCGAAATCGACACGAGCCGAATTATCAACTGGATAGGCGTGCAAAGGGGCAAGTTCTATTCATGGCGCAAGCGCTATGGAATGGTTAACGACCACAATGGCCGTATTCCCCGAGATTTTTGGCTGGACGATTGGGAAAGGGAAGCGATTGTCGCCTTTTTCCATGAACATCCGTCAGAGGGCTATCGGCGCCTGACCTACATGATGCTGGATGCAGGCGTGGTGGCGGTCAGCCCCTCTTCAGTGCTGCGTGTGCTCAGAACTGCCGGGCTGATGCGTCGTTGGAGCCCACCGCCCTCGCAGAAGGGCACAGGGTTCAAACAGCCTTCGGAACCGCATAAACACTGGCATGTGGACATCTCCTATCTGAATATCCAGGGGACGTTCTACTATCTGTGCAGTGTCCTGGATGGATGTAGCAGGTTTATCCTCCACTGGGAGATTCGTGAGTCGATGAAGGAAGATGAGGTTGAAGTGGTCCTGCTCCGAGCTCAGGAGGCCTATCCGGAAGCTAAGCCGCGGCTGATCTCAGACAATGGGCCGCAGTTCGTTGCCAACGATTTTAAGGCGTTCATCCGGGAATCCGGCATGACGCATGTGAGGACTTCGCCTTACTATCCGCAGAGCAACGGAAAGCTGGAGCGTTTTCACGGTAGTTTGAAGCGTGAGTGCATTCGGCCTCAGACGCCATTATCGCTGGAAGATGCCCAGCGGGTTGTGGGAAAGTACGTCGAGCATTACAACACCCGGCGGCTCCATAGCGCCATCGACTACGTCACCCCACAGGATCGCCTGGAAGGGCGGCATGTGCAGATCCTGGCCGAACGAGATCAAAAGCTTGAGGCGGCCAGAGAACGGCGTCGGACGACGTACCAAAAGCAGTCTTTTCAGCCATCCCAAAAAATGGCTGAAAAGGCGAACGGCTAACTGATATTTTGGCTTAGGCGGTTGTCATGTTTCCGCTGAACCAGCACATATCCTCCACTGGGAGATTCGTGAGTCGATGAAGGAAGATGAGGTTGAAGTGGTCCTGCTCCGAGCTCAGGAGGCCTATCCGGAAGCTAAGCCGCGGCTGATCTCAGACAATGGGCCGCAGTTCGTTGCCAACGATTTTAAGGCGTTCATCCGGGAATCCGGCATGACGCATGTGAGGACTTCGCCTTACTATACGCAGAGCAACGGAAAGCTGGAGCGTTTTCACGGTAGTTTGAAGCGTGAGTGCATTCGGCCTCAGACGCCATTATCGCTGGAAGATGCCCAGCGGGTTGTGGGAAAGTACGTCGAGCATTACAACACCCGGCGGCTCCATAGCGCCATCGACTACGTCACCCCACAGGATCGCCTGGAAGGGCGGCATGTGCAGATCCTGGCCGAACGAGATCAAAAGCTTGAGGCGGCCAGAGAACGGCGTCGGACGACGTACCAAAAGCAGTCTTTTCAGCCATCCCAAAAAATGGCTGAAAAGGCGAACGGCTAACTGATATTTTGGCTTAGGCGGTTGTCATGTTTCCGCTGAACCAGCACAGTGTCATTCTGGATTCAAGCGACTATACTTTCTGGCCGCCTTTGCACGTAAGCCCTGCCTGTGCATGCTGTTCGCCACCATTCTACGCTCATAATCGTGCCTGGCGCGATAAGTCACGCGGAAGGCGCGGTGAACCTGACCGCCCCTTACACGCCTTAAAGGCTTGCTCCACCAAATTGTCCAGATGACTCTGGCGCAACGCCCGTGGAAGAGCGCCTGCTGAACGGCGCTGCCGCCAGGCGTAATAGCCGCTCCTGGATAAACCCAGGATTCGGCACATCGCTCTTACCCCAAATGAGCCTGCATGTTGGGCCATAAACGCGTACTTCACTTCAGGCTCCTCGCAAAGTACACTGCGAACTTTTTTGCAATGGCCAACTCTTCCGCCTGTTCGGCTAACTGACGCTTAAGCCTAACAATCTCTGACTCTTTCTCCCTCTCCAATTCACTACGATTGCGCTCTGACCGCGCTTTGGCCATCCATGTATAAAGCTGCGAATCGTGCAGTCCTAACTCTTTTGCCGCTGATAGAACACCTAACTTCTCCGCCAATTTGATCGCTTCGGTCCGGACTGTTCAGAATATCTCCGGCGGCCCTTTCCGCCCTTGGTATGCACTGCCAAAGATTACCTCTGTCGCGCAGTATACTCGCTTAATAGGGTGTCCATCATCAGCGGGCAGGATCAATTTTGAAGGAGTCCGGCCACCTGCTGCCGCCAAACCTGTTTCAGAAGGTCACACAGTTTTTGCGGGAGTTTGAATTCGACTTGGCCTACAACGCGGTCACGGAGACGATTTCCAACATACAAGCTGGCCACAAAAAGATTTGAGGCCAGCCATACAAGCTTGCAGAAAAACGCCCCTCTCGCTTAGCGAAAAGGGGCGTGTAAATTCCTCCTAATCCGCGCGCATCCGGCGACGACTCAGTAACTCAGCACCACCGCGCCGGGGGCAAACAGCGGCGGCCATGTGGCGTCCGGACCGCCCAGGGTCACCCCTTCGATCAAATCATCCGCCGTCATGCCGCCCACTTGGGTCATGCACATGGGGCAGACGATCACCACGCCGCCATCTTGCATAAAAGAGCGCAACATGGCGTGAATATCGGCGCCGCCGGAGCGCGCATGGGCGGGGATATTCTTATTGAGCAGTCGCACCGCCTCAGCGTTGAAGAAGAGCGTCACCGGGATCTTCTTCATTTGCAGAACCTTATGCGGCATGCCAATGGCCATCACCGCACGATTCAGATCATCGCTGGCGATATTGACAAACAGGCTTTGCCCCGACGCCGCAGCGCCATGACCGCCATGGGATGAAGCCCAAAGCGGCGTCGCCAGCGTCAACGCCAGCAGCAGAGATTGCACCATCAACCACAATTTCTTCATCACAAATCCCCTACAATTGAGACGACCATCCCCCCACAGGTTGGTCCGCTCAGTATAGCGATGGCGGGGCGTGACGACCTATGTGTTATTTGCCCTGACGACATGGGTGCTTTGCCGCACTCTGCTGCGCCTCCCTACGCGCAGCCGCCCGCAGGGAGAGCGTAAGCGACGCAAACGGGGCGAGGAGATTTTCTTTCCAACCGCAGACCTCAGCCTCTGGGCTCAGCGAGCGCGGCTTCCGCCTCTTGACTGAGTTGCTCAATCACTCCCGCCGCCGCCGCCGCAACCGTAGGCGAGAGTTCCGTTTGCAGCCGCACCGGCTCATCGCCAACGCCGATGGCGACCAAACGCCAATCAATCGCGGCGAAATCGGCGTCGGTGGCCATCAGCAGCTTGAGCGCCTGCGCCATGCTCAGATGGTGCCCCCACCCCAACGCCGCCTCCGGCCCTTGCCGCCACTGCTCGGCGGTGAGGATCTCCACCTGACCCGCCGCCACGCCGCGCGCAGCGTCCACAATCCACAATTTGCGCGGATAGGGCGCATGGGTCTGCAGGGTCAGCAGATCGGAGCCCAGTTCGCGCACCCACGCGCCCGGCGCGCGCGCAGCCACGGCGATGGCCACCGCCACGCCGACGCCATCGTCGCCAAACAGCGGGTTGCCCAGACCAACCAGGCCCCAGGAGGGAAGAGAAGAGGAAGCGTTCATAAGGAAATTGGACAACACGCGTGGGCAAAGAGTCACAGGGGAGGAGAGTTTGCCGCGCCGCAACGCTCAGACTCTTGTGCTGGCGTCAGGGCAAGGGCGTTCAAAGCCGCACAGAGGGCGCGCGAACGCCCTCTGGGAAGCTCAAGGAATTCAAAGCTAAACGCCCACTTTTATACGCGATCAGGCGCTCCGCCGCCACGTCAAATCCACCAGATGGGTGGCGCAGGAGATACAGGGATCATAGGCGCGCGCCATGAACTCCAATCGCCCGCGCATCTCCGCCTCCTCCACCCCGCGCTGCAGACCATAGGCGGCCAGATGGTGGAAATCCTGCTCGATGTTGGCCAGATTCTGCGCCGTGGGGGTGATGACGTCGGCGTCAGCGATGAGCCCCTCAGCATTACACAAATAGGCGTGATAGAGCGTCCCGCGGGGAACCTCCAGCGCCGCCACCCCCTGATGGGTGGTCGGCTCCCGCTCAATGGGGGCATTGACGATGGGCGGCCCCTCGATCAACTCCCGCGCCAACACACAGGCGCGCTCAATGGCCCACACCAGTTCCACATACTGCGCCAGAGTGTTGTGGCTGGTGAGGATGGGACGCGGCATCCACTGGGCAAACAGCCGCCCCGCCTCGCCGGTGAGGCGCTCGCCATTGTGGAACAGACGCGCCGCCGCCCCCACCATGAAGGGGCGATTGGCGAAGCGCGACTGTTTGGCGGTGGAGTGGCGCACCACCGACTCATGCACGCGGGCGCGGAACTGCGCCACCGGCAGCTCCTCATAGCCGCGTGCGGCGATGGTTGAGCCGGTCAGGGCGAAGGCGTCGCCATCGGGACGCAGCGCCACATAGAGCGGCTCCTCCAGACCCAACTCCGGGGTCTTCCACCCCACCACCAGCGACTCCAGCGACAGCGCCTGCTCCAACGCCCCATCCAACTCATCGGCCAGAGGGCGCATCTGCTCGGCGCTGGGACGCTTGCCCAGACCGCCCACCACCACGTTCATGGGGTGGATGGCGCGCCCGCCGACGATCTCCTGAATGCGATTGCCCACCCGTTTGAGCGCCAGCCCTTTGCCCACCTCGTCGGGGAACTTCTCCAGCATCCCCAACACGCTGGCGAACCCCTCGTAGTCCGGCGCGGCCAGACAGAACAGATGCAAGGCGTGGCTCTCGATAAACTGGCCCAGATTGAGCAGTTCGCGAAAGCGCAGGGCGTCGGCGCTGGGGGTAATGCTCAGGGCGTTCTCAATGGCCCCCACCGAACACAGCGTATGTCCGGCGGCGCAGATGGCGCACACCCGACAGATGATGCCGGGAACCTCCCGCGCCGACTTGCCGCGCAGCAGTGCCTCGTAGAAACGCGCGCCTTCGAAGATATCCATCTCACAGCGCTGCACGCCGCGATCGTCCATCACCACACGGATGCCGCCATGCCCCTCCACCCGATACACATGATTGATTTCGATGGTGCGCGTCATGAGATCGACTCCGTTGTCCAGCGCGGCGGTTTCGGCTTGCGCCCCACGCCCAGATGCCGAGGATCCTCTTCAAACGCCCCCGCCAGCCGCTCGCCTGTCCAGGCTGGAGCCGAGAAGCGCTGCATGGCCGCGATGGCCTGCTCCTTACCCAACCCCTGGCTCATGAGCGACAGCGCCACGCGATCGAAGGCGGGATCGTCCACCGGTCCGCGACAACCGCGACACGCCTGCCCAAAGCCCACACAGCGCGCCCCGCAGCCGCCGCGGGTGAGCGGGCCGCAACACACATCGCCGCGCTGCGCCAGACAGACGTTCTCCGCCAAACGGCAGTCGGCGCACACCGGCGCGTCGTGACGCAGCGGCTCGCCGCCCGCCAGAATGCGCGCCAGGGCGTCGGCCAGTTCGCGGGTTTCGATAGGGCAACCGGGGATGGCGTAATCCACCATCACATAGTCGCTCAATGGCGCGGCGGGCAGGGATTCGTCCAGCGACGCCGACGGCGCATTGCCATACACCGCCAAACGACGCATGGCCAACGGGGTCTGCGCGTCCATGGCGGGCAAGCCGCCAAACAGCGCGCAACTGCCCAGCGCCATCAGGCGGGTGGCGCGGGCGCGAATGGCGCGCAGCACGCGCAGGTCGCGTTTTGAACAGACCGCGCCCTCCACAATGGCCAGATCCAGCGGCGCGTCATCCACGCCCGCCTCGGAGCTGGCCATGCCAAAATCCACAATGTGGGTCAATTGCGCCAAAGAGAGCAGCAGCGCCTCATCATTGAGAATCGCCAACTGGTCGCCTGCGCAGCCGGTGAGGCCATAGATGCCCACTCGCACCCGTCCATCGCTATTCGGCATTGGCGCCTGGGAAGCCATAACGCTCTCCTTTTTCTCCCCTCGAGGCCTGTTTTCAGAGTGTTTTTATCATCAAACAGGCGCAACTCCCGTTGCGATTATCGCAGCCCTTCGCCCAACTCCCGCGCCGCCGCGGCGGAGAAGACCGGACCATCCACGCACACATAACGCCGCCCCATGGCGCAGTGGCCGCAATGGCCCACGCCACAACTCATGCGCCGTTCAAAGGTGATGAAGATATCCTCTGCGCTCACCCCACGCGCCTCCAACCCTCGCACCACCGGCTCCAGCATCACCGGCGGGCCGCACAGCGCCACTTTCACACGGTTCGGATCCAGCGCCACTTGCGCCAGCGCCATGCCCACATGCCCTGTAATCAGCGGCTCCACCCGCGCCCCGCTGGGATCATCCAGCGCAAACAGCCGCTCCACATCCGCAGGCAGCGCCGCCAGCTCCGGCCAGAAGATCAGATCGGCCATGGTGCGGGCGCCGTCGATGAGGATCAGCCGGTCGATCTCACGCCGCCGCGTCAACGCCGCCTGCAGCACCGAGCGCAGGGGCGCCATACCCATGCCGCCAGCGATGAGCAGCAGGTCGCCGCCCACCAGATCATCCATCTCAAAACCGCTGCCCAGCGGTCCACGCAGCCCCAACAACGCCCCTTCAGGCAGGTCGAACAGACGCGCGGTGACCTCGCCCACGCGGCGGATGCACAGCTCCACCCCATCCTCATGGGTGCTGGCGGCGTGGCACAGACAGAAGGGGGCTTCGCCCACCCCCGGCGCCGACAGCATGACAAACTGTCCCGGCTGATGGTTGGCGCCCGTGGGACCGCCCATTTCAGGCTGCTCTAAAGTGACGGTGAACAGCGCCACATCGTCGCTCAGGCGCTCGCGTCGTCGCAGGCGCGCAGCCAGCGGCATTAACGGATCCAGCGGCGCGGCCTCAGGGGTCGACACTCTCAGCGGCGCGTTCATGACTCCTCTCCTCCCGGATTGGCGGCGGCGGCTTTGATCGCTTGCGCCCGTTGCAAATTCCCCGCAGCGCGCTCCAGCGCCTCACCCAGCGGCAGTTGCGCCGGGCAGTTGACCACACAGCGTCCGCAGCCGACGCACTTGACCCCCTCTTCACCCACGCCGCAGCCGAGCATTTTGTGTTCAAAGCGGTTGCGCGCGCGCTCCATGCGTTCGTTGCGGAAGTGGTGTTCGCCCGCGGCGCGGTCGTAGTTCTGGTAGAGGCAGGCCGACCAGCGCCGCACCCGCTCGCCGCTGGCGCCATCCAGACTGGGATGCTCCTCCTGTGTGGTGCACACGCAGGTGGGGCAGACCATGGCGCAGGCGCCGCAGGTGAAGCAGGCCGCGCTCCACTCCCGCCAGCTCCACTGCGCATCGCCGCGCGCCTGTCGCCGCGCGCGTCCATTCTCCAGCATGCGCGCGCGCAGTTGCTGGCGTCGTTGCAGCGCCAGGCGATCCGCCGGGCGCGGATGACGGAAGCGTTTGCGATCCAGATCGATCAACGCCGCCCCCGACTCGCCATTGACCGTCACCCAGAAGCGATCCTCCAAACTCCACAGGAACAGATCATACACGGCGTCACGGGGCTCCGAGGCCACTACCGAGTGGCAGAAGCAGGCGTCGTCAGGCAGACAGTCGGCACCGATCAGGCGGGTGGCGGCGCGGCGTTGAACATAGCGCTGGTCGGCGATGCGCGCGCCAAAGAAGCGGTCCAACAGGCTGATGGCGCGCAGATCGCACGGATGCAGCCCGAACAGCACCGTGGGCGCATCATCCACCGGCGCCGGATGGTAGCCTTCGGCGTCAAAGGTGAAGAGGGTTTCGTTGTTGGGCAGAAGCAGTTTTTTTGGCGGCAGCATGGTGCGCCGCGCCTCGGTGTCGGGCGGTCCGATGGCGCCGTTTAAGGGGCGCAATGCGCACAGCCCCTCCGCCTCCACCGCAGTGGGGGCAAACACCTGCATCTGTTCGCGCACGGTTTGCAGGAACGGTCCCAATTCAGCCTGTGGCAGAATCCACCCGCTCATGACGCCCTCCCAGGAGCCACACCCTGTTACACACACTTTTTATTATCGGCCCATCAACACAGTTTTTCAATTCAGATCGACACTCTGAATCCCGATTTCACAGAGGGTTTTCACGCACAGAGCGCGCGGTCCAAAACTTTACAATTGCGTCATAATTGTATAGCGTCTTACGACATATTTTCATTCGTTTGGAGCTGCGATACCCGACCATGTGCGAACTGTTCGGCATGTCCGCGCGCCTGCCCACCACGGTGCGCCTCTCCCTGGAGCGTTTCGCCCGGCATGGCGGCGCCGAAGGACCACACAAGGATGGCTGGGGCATCGCCTACTATGAGGATGGCGACGCCCTGCTGCTGCGCGAAGCGCAGTCGGCCAGCAGCAGCGGCTTTGCGCGTTTCGTGGAAGATTACGAAATGCACAGCGAGTTGGTGATTTCGCACATCCGCAAGGCCACCCAGGGCGGCATCGCCCTGCGCAACACCCAGCCGTTCGCCCGCGAGATGGCCGCCCATCGCCACATCTTCGCCCACAATGGCGAGTTGCCCGGCATCGAGCAGGTGGGCTGCTTCCACCTGGAGCGCTTCTTCCCGGTGGGCGACACCGACTCCGAATACGCCTTTTGCAGCTTGATGGAGCGCATGCGCAAACTGTGGCAGGGCCACGGCGACGCCCCAGGCCCCATCCCGTCGCTACAGGCCCGCCTGGATGTGGTGCGTCAGTTCGCCGAAGATATCTCCCCCCTGGGACAGGCCAATTTTCTCTACAGCGACGGTTATGTGCTGTTCGCCCACAGCCACATCCGGCGACAGGACAGCGGCGAGATCAGCGCGCCGGGACTGCACCTGCTCTGCCGGGTCTGCGATGGCCGCCCCAGCCAGCACGGCAAACAGAGCAAACTCACGGGGTTGGAGCTGGGCCCCGGGGTCAGCGGACGCCCCAACCGCATCGAAAAACAGGCCGCCGCGCTGGTCGCCAGCGTGCCGCTCAGCGACGAACGCTGGCGTCCGCTGCCTGAGGGGGAGGTGATCGCCCTCTCCAAGGGACGACTCATCGCCCGCGCCAACGCGCAACCCACCTGACTTTTGCAGCCTTCGCGCACGCACGTAAAGCCATGACCTGTCTGGCCGGAGTGTGCTAAAAAACCAGGATTTCCCGATCCTGCGTCGGCTGTGGACCTATTCATGAAAAAAACACTGCTCTCCCTCTACGACAAAGCCATTCTCGCCCGCCCCATCCTGACGCTGCTGATTATAGCCGCGTGCGTGGCTTGGCTGGGCATCCAGGCGCAAGCTTTGCGCATCGACATCTCCGCCGACTCCCTGGTGCTGGAGAACGACGCCGATCTCAACTACTACCGCTCCATGAGCGGCCGCTATGCGGGCGACGACTTCCTCATCGTCACCTACACCCCCAAAGCGGACCTGTTCACCCAGGAAACCCTCGCCGACCTCAAGCAACTGCGCGATGAACTGGCGGCCATGGAGCGGGTTTCGTCGGTGACCAGCGCGCTGGACGCGCCGCTGCTGCAGAGCCCGCCGGTGACCCTGGCTGACATCCAGAAGGAGACCCGCACCCTGCTCACCCCCGGGCTCGACCTGGAGATGGCGCGGCGCGAGCTGACCAGCAGCCCGCTCTACAGCAATCTGCTGGTGGGCAAATCAGGCAAGACCACCGCCATCCAGCTCAATTTCAAGCGCGACCCCATCTATGTGTCGCTGCTCACCGAGCGCGATCAGCTGCGCTCCAAACGTCTGGAGCCCGGCTTCAGCGCCCAGGAGCAGCAGCGCCTGGACTCGGTGACCCTGCGCTTCAAGGAGCACTCTGACGCCCTGGCCGACCAGGAGGAGCGCGACATCGCCGCCATCCGCGCCATCATGGCGCGCCACGCCGATAAAGCCACCCTGCACCTGGGCGGCGCGCCGATGATCGTCAATGACATGATCCACTTCGTGCGCCACGACATCCGCACCTTCGGGCTGGCGGTGTTGGGCATGCTGGCGCTGCTGCTGTGGATCGCCTTCCGCAGCGCGCTGTGGGTGATTCTGCCGATGATTACGGCGGTGGCCGCCAGCGTCAGCGCGGTGGGGCTGTTCGCCCTGTTCGGCTGGAAGATCACCATCGTCTCCTCCAACTTCCCGGCGCTGCTGCTGATCTTCATCCTCTCGCTGTCGATCCATCTGGCGGTGCGCCATCGTGAACTGCATCGCCTGCACCCCGACGCCGACCAACGCTTTCTGGTGCTGGAGACGGTCAAAAGCAAATTCACCGCCTGCCTGTACATGGTGCTGACCACGGCGGTGGCGTTCGGCTCGCTGGTGGTCAGCGGGGTGCGCCCGGTGATCGACTTCGGCTGGATGATGAGCGTCAGTCTGGCGGTGGCGCTGCTGCTGGCGTTCACCCTGCTGCCCGCCGCGCTGATGCTGATCAAACCCGGCAGGCCGCAGGAGGAGCGCGACTACACCGCGGTGGTGTCGGCATGGCTGCCGCGGGTGATTGAGCGTCGCGGCGGCGCCATCATGCTCGCCGCCGCGCTGTTCACCGTGCTCGGCGCGTTGGGACTGCGCCAATTAACGGTGGAGAACCGCTTCATCGACAACTTCAAGGAGTCCACCGAGATTCACCAGGGCATGCTGCTCATCGACCGCGAACTGGGCGGCACCATCTCGTTGGATGTGATCGTCAATCCACCGCCCAAACGCGCGGCGGCGCCGGTTGAAACAGCCCCTGAGGAGACTGCGAAGACTGCCCCCGCAGCGGCTAACGACCCCTTGGCGGTGGTGGGGCTGGCGCCCGCGACGACCTCTGCGCAACCCGCGCCGGAAGATCCGCTGGCGGTGGTGGGGCTCGCTCCCGCGTCCAAGCCCGCCCAGCCCGCGCTGGAAGATCCTCTGGCGGTGGTGGGACTGGCGCCCTCGACGACACCCAAACCGGCGCAATCGGCGCCGCAGGACCCTCTCGCCGTGGTCGGCCTGGCCCCGGCCCCTGCGTCGCAAGATCCGCTGGCGGTGGTCGGGCTCACCCAGCCGCCCCCCGCCGAAGCCGATCCGCTGGCGGTGGTGGGCTTGAGCGCCAAGACCCTGGCCGCCGAAGCGCCGTTGGCCACCGACCCCGGCATCACCGGCCGCAGCTACTGGTTCAACAGCTTCATGGCCGAGGACGTACGCCGCATCCATGACTACCTGGACGGCATCCCCGAGGTGGGCAAAGTGCTGTCGCTGGCCACCACCATGGAGATCCTCAAGCAGATCAATGGCGGCCAGATGCTCGACGACGTCACCTTGTCGATCCTCTACGAGCGCCTGTGCCCGCGCACATGAAGCGCACCCTGTTCAGCCCCTATCTGTCGCCCGACGGCAACCAACTGCGCTTCTCGGCGCGGGTGTTCGAGACCGACGCCAATCTCAAGCGCGACGAGCTGCTGAAAAAGATCCGCGCCGAGTTGCCCAGCGAACTGGGCTTGGCCCCGGAGCAGTTCCAATTGAGCGGCATGCTGGTGCTGTATAACAATCTTCTGCAGAGCCTGTTCCAGTCGCAGATCCTCTCTCTGGGCGCGGTGTTCGGCGCGATTCTGGTGATGTTCATCATCCTGTTCCGCTCCATCAAACTGGCTCTTGTCGCCATCGCCCCTAATCTCATCGCCGCGCCCATGGTGCTGGGGCTGATGGGCTTTTTGGGCATCCCGCTGGACATCATGACCATCACCATCGCCGCCATCAGCATCGGCATCGGGGTGGACAACACCATCCACTACGTGCTGCGCTTCCGCGATGAACTCCCCGCCGATGGCGACTACGGTAACGCCATGCATCGCGCCCACGGCGCCATCGGCCTGGCGCTCTACTACACCACCCTGACCATCGCCCTGGGCTTCTCCATCATGACCCTGTCGGAGTTCATGCCCACCATCTACTTCGGTCTACTCACCGCGCTGGCCATGACCATCGCGCTGCTGGCCAACCTGATGGTGCTGCCAATTCTACTCAAATCTTTCAAACCGTTTGGCGCGCAGGCCTAGCACAGGTGTAACAAAGAGTCAGGGTGTCGACGGATGCAGTGTAATTCGATATAATTTTCACTCTCATCTCCCTTTTGCAGCCGGAGAGGCCTTGTGAGCGAAGACGCCCCGACGTCCGGGTTATCCCGCCGTCAACTCCTCAAGCATTCAATCAGCGCCGCCGCCGCCACAGCAGCCTCTGTCTCCTGCGGCCCGTTTGTGCACGCCTCCCACAAGGCCCCGCTGCGGGTGTTGGGCACCCATGTGACCCTGCGTGAGGCGATCCGCCGCAAAGCCGAAGCCGACCTGGGCTTTCCCATCCTGTTCGAAGCCGGCGGCAGCGCGCGGGTGCAGCAGAAGGCCTCCGCCCGCCCCGAGGCGTTCGATATCTACGAGCAGTGGTCCAACAGCATCAACATCCTGTGGCGCGCCGGCTCGATTCAGCCCATCGACATCGATCGCATTCAATACTGGAACGAGATCAACAATCTCACCAAAACCGGCCGCCTCACCCAAAGCGCCAAGGTCGGCCTGGGCGACGCTCCCTACCGCCTGCTCAACGTGCAGGCCGATGGCGGACTTGGCCCGCAGCAGACCGGACGCATCAGCTTCCTGCCCTACGTGCACAATGTCGACGCCTTCGGCTACGACACCCGCGTGGTCCCCAGAGGCAAAGCCTACGACAGCGAAAGCTGGGGCTGGCTGCTGGACGAGCGCTGGCACGGCCGCGTGGCCATCGTCAACGAGCCCACCATCGGCATCTTCGACCTCGCCCTGGCGGTGGAGGCGCAGGGGCTGATGCGCTTTGAGAACATGGGCGACATGACCGAAGCGGAGGTCGACCGCCTGTTCGACATTCTCATCCCGCTCAAGCGCCAGGGCCACTTCAGCGGCTTTTGGAACTCGGTGCCGGATTCCGCGCGCATGCTGGCCAATGGACGCGCCGTGATCGCCAGCATGTTCTCGCCGGCGGTGGCGGACCTGAACGAACATGGCATCCCCGCCGTCTATGCCGCGCCCCGCGAGGGGTATCGCGCCTGGCATGGGGTGATGTGTCTCTCCTCCCAGGCCAAGGGTCATGTCAAGGATATGGCCTATGAGTTCATGAACTGGTGGCTCTCCGGCTGGGCCGGGGCGTTTGTGGCCAGACAGGGCTACTACATCTCCAACCCGGAGCGTTCGCGCCCATTCCTCAGCGAGCAGGAGTGGGACTACTGGTACGAGGGCAAACCCGCGGCCAAGGATCTGCCCGGCCCCGACGGCAAGATCTCCATCCATCGGGGCGCGGTGCGCAACGGCGGCTCCTACTGGAAACGCTTCAGCAACGTGGCGGTGTGGAACACAGTGATGCGCTCCTATGAGTACAGCCTGCCGCGCTGGCACGAATTCCTGCTCTCCTAACGCCCGCCATGACTGAACTCACCCCCCTGTTTCGCATGACCATCGGCGCCCGCATTTTCCTCGGCTTTAGCGCCATCATGGCGCTGCTCGTAGCCCAAGCCATGGTGGGCAATCTGGGGTTTGACGCCGCCGTGGAGCAGTTTGGCCAATACAACGCCGCCACCGAGCGGGTGCGCCGCATGCTGCGCATTGAACGCAACGTCATCGACTTGCAGCGCGTGGCGCTAGCCTACACCTACTCCGGTTACGACGGCGTGGCCGATCGCGCCAAAGAGTTGCAACGACGTCTGCAGCGGCAAGTCACAGAGGCCCTGGCGCAAAACAGCGATGCGCCCACCGCCGAAACCCTGGAGCAGATGCGCCACCATCTGAAGCTCTACTTTGACAACTTCGACGCCGCCATTGAGGAGCGCACCGAACAGGAGCGCATGATCAAACGCCTGAAGTCGCTCAGTGACTGGGCCGCCGGAGTGATTGACAAGGCGCGCCACGACGCCCGCGTGCGCGACAATTCCGCCGCGCAGACTCTCGCTGAACAGGCGCAAACGCAACTTCTGACCGTGCAAAAGGATGCGCTGCTGTTTCTGCGCAGTCCCACCTCAACCCTGGTGGAGCAGACCAAACTCGAGTTGAACGCGTTAACCTCGGTCCTACGCCGCTTGCAGAGCGCCCTGAACACCCATGCGCCCACAGCGCCCAGCGAAAACGCCATCCATCTGATGTCCACACAGCTGGAGCAGGCCTTTTTCGCCATGGTGCGCGCCACCCGCGCCTATATGCACTTGGTCTATGTGGTGATGGGCGGAGAAGCCGCTGAAATCGCCTACCACGCGCGTCAACTCAAAGAGTTGGCGCTGTCTGATCAGAGCCGCGTGGAAACTGCGTTGCGGACCGGCGTGGGCAAATCACAAAGCTATACCGAATTCGCCACCATCGCTGCGCTGTTGCTGGGTCTGTCGCTGGCGTGGTGGATCAGCCGCAACATCGCCGAACCCGTGCGGCGCATGACCCTGGCCCTGACCAACTTGGCGCGCGGACGTCAAGATACGCAAATTCCCGGCAAAGGCCGCAGCGATGAAATTGGCGCCATGGCCATGGCCGCCGATGTGTTCAAAGAGAAAGCCTACGCGCTGGAGAACGCCAGTCGCTATAAATCCGAGTTCCTGGCCAACATGTCCCATGAGCTGCGCACGCCGCTCAACAGCCTGCTGGTGCTCTCCAAAGCTCTGGGGGAAAACCCGCAGGGCAATCTCCACACCGATCAAGTGGAAGCCCTGAACGTTATCTACGAGAGCGGCAGCGACCTGCTGCATTTGATCAACGATATCCTTGACCTCTCCAAGGTCGAGGCCGGGCGCATGGAGCTCTATATTGAGTCCAAACCGTTTGACGACCTGACCGGCGCCTTGGAGCGCCTGTTCCGCCCCATGGCGACGCAAAAGGGGTTGTCGTTGGAGATCTCTGTGAGCGAAAACGCCCCGCCGATAATCGCCACCGACTGGGGCAAAGCTGAACAGATTGTGCGCAACTTCCTGTCCAACGCCATCAAGTTCACCTCCCACGGCGGCGTCACGGTGCGCATCGCCCGCCCGCCACGCAATCAGCTGTTCCTGAACGCGGATTTGAGCCATGCCGATTGCGTGGCCATCAGCGTCGCCGACAGCGGCATCGGCATTCCCGATGACAAACGCGAACAGATTTTCGAAGCGTGCCACCAGGCTGATGGCTCCACCAGCCGCAAATTCGGCGGCACTGGTCTGGGCCTGTCCATCTCACGCCGTTTTGCCGATCTGCTCAATGGCGAGATTCAAGTGGAAAGTCACGAGGGCAAGGGGTCAACGTTCACCCTGTTCCTGCCAATTCATTTGAAACGGAGGGAATCCACGCCCATTCGTTTGAGCAACCAACGACAGCACTCCAGGGCGTCCGAAGCGCCTCTTTTCCAAGATCTCAGCCGCACGCTGTTGCTGGTGGATGATGACCGGCGCAATCTGTTCGCCATGAAATCCCTGTTGGGCGCCCGAGTGGGGCGCATACTGAGCGCCCAAAATGGCGTGCAAGCGCTGGAACTGCTGGATGAACACCCGGATATCGACCTGGTGTTGATGGATATCATGATGCCGGAGATGAACGGCTTTGAGGCCATGGAGAGAATCCGCCGCCAGCAGCGTTTCGCCAAGCTGCCCATCATCGCCCTGACCGCCAAAGCGATGCCGGGCGACCGGGAGCTGTGCCTGGCTGCTGGGGCGACGGAGTATCTGCCCAAGCCGGTGGACAATGACGCGCTGATGCAGCTGCTTGGCGAGCTGCTGGGAAAAACCAAACCGGCGCTGCCCAGCGCGCAGTTCTCAACGTCAGGACACGCCACACTGCCCAAAATCCAAGCGCTGGTGGATCCGCCGCAAGAGGGGAGGCCGCTGGAGATTGAACCGCCGCTCTGCTCCGGCCCATTGACGGTGCTGGTGGTGGATGACGACATGCGCAACACCTTCTCCCTGGCGCACGCTTTGCAGGATAAAGCCACCTGCGTGCTGATGGCGCGAGATGGGGAAAAGGCGCTACAAGCCATCGAACAGAATCCCGATATCGACATCATTTTGATGGACGTCATGATGCCCAATATGGACGGCATCGAAGCCACACGGCGTATTCGCAGCCTGATGACGCGCCGACAGCCGCCCATCATCGCCCTGACCGCCCGCAATGAAGAGAGCGACCGACAAGCGTGTCTGCAGGCCGGGGCCAACGACTATCTCTCCAAACCAGTGGAGCTGCGCACCCTGTTCGACAAACTGCGCTTCTGGATTGGCGCCAACCAACAAAACCTCGCTGAGACCAACCAAAATGACGCCTCCAGCGACTCCTGACACTGGCATGGGCGCGACCCTCGCCCCGCCAAAGATTTTGATCGTTGACGACCAGCCCGCCAATCTGGTCGCCCTGCGGCTGCTATTGGAGCGCATCTCCGCCACCGTGCTGGAGGCGCAATCCGGTAATGAAGCGTTGGGGCTTCTCTCCGAGCATGACTTCGCCCTGATTCTGCTGGATGTGGATATGCCGGGCATGGATGGCTACGAAGTGGCCGCCATCGCGCGTTCCGTGCGCGCCACCCAAGAGATCCCCATTCTATTTCTCACCGCCGCCTATCATGACGAACGCCATCGGCTGAAAGGCTATGAGGCCGGCGCGGTCGATTACATTGAAAAACCCATCAACGACCATATTCTGCTGGCCAAAACGCGGATTTTTCTCGATCTTTACCGCGCCCATGCGCAAACGCGACAGGCCAACGCCCAACTGCGCGCGGAGATCTCCCGCCGCCAAGCCGCCGAAGCGCGTCTGCTGCTCACCCGCCACATTGTTGACCACATGGGCGACATTGGACTGCTGCTCGACGCGGCGGGACACATCCAGGACGTCAACGACACCGCCTGCGCGCAGCTGGGGATGGATCGCTATGAACTGCTGCGTCTGACCATATTCGATCTGTACGAACAACTCCTGCCCAACCTGGCGGTCAAGCTATGGCGTCTGACGCGGCGCAAACGCACGCTGGTCCTCAGAGGCGCTCTGCGCTCCCCCTTGGGAGCCAATTTCCTCAGCGAGATACAACTCAGCTTTATCACTTTCCAAGGGCAGGAATTCCTGTTTGCCTTTATCCGCAACATCTCTCAGCGCGCTGAGGTGGAGAAGCGCCTGCAGCTGCTCTCGCGCACCGTGGAGGAGAGCCCCGCCTCCATCATCATCACCGACGCCGAAGGCGTCATTCAGTACGTCAATCCGATGTTCGAGAAGATCACCGGTTACAGCAGCGACGAGGCGGTGGGTCAGAACCCGCGTCTGCTCAAATCCGGCGAAAATGATGACGCAACCTACCAGGAGCTCTGGAAGCGCATCTCCTCAGGCCACACCTGGCGCGGCGAACTGCTCAACAAACGCAAGGATGGGACCCTCTATTGGGAGCAAGCCAGCATCAGCCCTGTGGCCAACAGCGACACCGGGCGCATCACCCACTACGTTGGCGTCAAGCTGGACATCACCGAGAAGAAACAGACGGAGATGGCCATCAATCAGGAGCGCCAGCGCCTGAATAACATCCTCGAGGGGACCCAGGCGGGCGCCTGGGAGTGGCGCATTCCCGAACGCCAGATCACCTATAATGATCGTTGGGCGCAGATGATGGGCTACGCCTCCGTTGAGTTGGGAGATATCACCCCCGAAGCCTGGGAGCGGTTTATCCATCCAGATGATCTGCCTCTCTTCCAACGTCGTCTCGAGCGCCACTTTGCCGGTCAGAGTCCCGCTTTCGCCACCGAAATGCGCGTCAAGCATCGCCATGGGCAGTGGATTTGGGTCAACAATCGCGCCAAGGTGCTGGCCCGCGCCAGTGACGGCGCGCCCCTGCTGATGGCGGGCGCCATGCAGGACATCACCGCCAGCAAACGCGCCGAACAGGCGCTGCGCGAAGCCAAAGCCCAAGCGGAACAGGCGAGTCAGGCCAAAAGCGAGTTCCTGGCCAATATGAGCCATGAGATTCGCACCCCCATGAACGCTATTCTGGGCATGACCGAACTGCTGGCGGAGCGGGATCTGGATCCCAATGCGCAACGCTTTGTGGACGTAGCGCATAATGCGGGCGAAACGCTGCTCTCCATCATCAATGATATTCTGGATCTGTCCAAAATCGAGGCGGGCAAAGCCCAGGTGGAGAGTACGCCATTTGACCTGCCTGCGCTGTTATCTCACGCCATGGAGATCTTTGCCCCGCAGATCCAGGCCAAAAAGCTCAGCTTCACCCACAGCGTGGATACACATCTGCCGCAGTGGGTCAAAGGCGACCCGCTGCGGGTGCGGCAAATTCTCTTCAATTTGCTCAGCAATGCGCTCAAATTCACTGAAGTCGGCTCCATTACCTTAAGCGCCAAACTGCTGCGCGCTGGTTGGGTCTCTCTGGCCGTCGAGGACACCGGCATCGGCATCTCCCCGCAGCGGCAGAGCCAGATCTTCGAAAGCTTCTCCCAAGAGGACGCCTCCATTACCCGGCGCTATGGCGGCACCGGTTTGGGGCTGACCATCTCCAGTCGCCTGGCGCAGTTGATGGGCGGCGAATTACAGGTCTCCAGTTCAGTGGGCAACGGAAGTTGTTTTACTCTGCAGTTGCCTCTGCCACAAACCACTGCGGAGCAGGCGCCCACGCCCCAGGAGCATCCCGAACTGGATGCGCGCAAGCAGTTGCGCATCCTGATTGCGGAGGACTCTGCAGACAATCAATTGCTGCTGCGTGAATTCCTCAAGCAGTCGCCCCATACTTTGGCGTTTGCGGAAAATGGTCGTATCGCCGTGGAGATGTTCCAGCGCGAAGGACCGTTTGATCTGGTGCTGATGGACATGCAGATGCCGCAGATGGACGGCATGACCGCCACCCGCAAAATCCGCCATTGGGAGCACGCCCATGACAAGCCGCATACGCCGATCATCGCGCTGACCGCCTACGCGCTGACTGAAGAGATCCAGCGCGTTCTCCAAGCTGGCTGCGATGACCACGTCTCCAAACCGGTCAAGAAGCGTCAATTACTGGATATGATTGCGCGCTGGCGGCGCCAGGAGAGCGAGCCGCAGCCGCCTACCAGATAATCCGACGCACCCGAGGAATCAGCGCCTCCGAACTCACCGGCTTGGTCATCACGTCGAATGCGCCCAGACGCAGCAATCGCTCCTGTGTGGCCACCGTCTTATCGCACGTCACCATAATCATGGGGGTGCGCTGCAAACACGCCTCCTCACGCATGCGGCGCAGCAGATGGAAACCATCCATCACCGGCATGTAGAGATCACACAGCACCAGATCCGGCGCCTGCTCCCGAATCAGCACCATGGCGTCCTGGCCATTGTTGGCGTAGGAGAGTTGAATCCCATTGATCGGAGCAAGCGCATGACGCATCAACTCCAGGGAGCTTTCATCATCGTCCACCAACAGAATGCGCGGCTCAACAATGGGCAAAGAGAGGGTGAAACAGCTGCCAACACCCTCCTGAGACCAGGTATGGATGCGCCCGCCATGGCTTTCGATTATCTTGGCGCAGAACGGCAACGCAAACCCTGCTCCCCGCTCGCCGGCGGTTCCCAGCTCGCTGGTTTTCACCCCCGGGTCAAACAGGTGGGCCTGAACCTCCGGCGCCATGCCCACGCCGCTATCCCGGATCATCAGACTGGCCGCTTCGTCCGGCGCGCCTTCAATGCTGATCCCCCCCCCAGGATGGCTAAATTTGATGGCGTTGGAGAGGATGTTTTGCAGCACTTCACTATACAGAACCGGATCCACATACAGCCGCATGCCCGCCGCAACCAGATTGTCGATGCGCAGGCTCTTTTGGCGCCGCAGAAAATCCAACCTCGGCAGGCACTCCTCCACCAACATATGGGCGTCGACGAACTCCTGATTGAGGGTGATGGCGCCGGTGCTTAACCGGCTGATATTCAGAATCTCTTCACTCAGGCGAATCAATCCTTCGCCGCTGGAGCGCGCCGTGGCCACCAACTGTGACTGCTCTGCATCAAAGCGATGGTCCGTCTCATTGAGCAGATAGTCCAGCAAACCGACGATGGAGCTTAACGGGCTGCGCAGATCATGCGCCACCAGGGCGATGAATTTATCCTTCACCCGGGTCGCCTCTTCGGCCTCCTCCTTGGCCTGGCGCATCGCTTCGCGCATGCTCACCAGTTCAGAGATATCGTGCACCAGAATCAGCAGGTGGTCGGAATCCGCCTTGCACGCGCCAAATGCTGAGGGGCGCCAACGCGAGCGCCGCCCTTCCAGCCGCGCATGAAACGGCTCCCCATCCAGGGGTATCAGGCGCAACATCAAACTCTTGTCCTGAGGGTTTTGATAAAACCCATTATAGCGGCTGAGAAACTCCTGACGATCGCGGGAATCCACCCAGCGCTGCGCCGGCGACCCCACCAGCGCGCGCACCTCCACATTGAGCATGTCGGCGATGGTCTGGTTGCACATCTGGATCATGCCCACGCGGTCCATCACCAGATAGCCGGTGGGCGCTTCATGGAACAGACGCGAAAAGCAGTCGCGCAGATCCTCGGCGTTGCGGCGCGACTGCTCCAGATGCAGCTGCGACTCGCGCAGCTCCTCATTCTGCATCTCCAGCTCAATCTGGTAGACGCGCAGATCATGCGCCAGGGCGCGCAGATCGTGGATCTCCAGATCGTGCAGTTCGACATCTTTTTGTTCCAGCGCGATCTCCGCACGACGCTTCAAACGCGACAGATAGGCCTCCTTGTCCATATGGTCACTCATTGAAACGATCCTGCATCGCCAGTTCGGGAAATTCGCTCAGATTGGTCAAATCCAGCACCATGAAGGTCACGCCTTTGTCCAGATTGCGTTTATCCACCGGCGACGAACTCATCAGGATATCGACCACGTCGCCATCCTTGCGCAGCCAGCGGCTTTTCACCGTGCCTGTCCCATTCACGAGAACCTGCCGATATTTCTCTTTCCCAACAAACTCATACTCTTCATCAGACGGATAGAGCATGCGCGCATCCTGTCCCACCAATTCGCTCTGTTCATAGCCGCTGATGCGGCAAACCTGCGGATTGACCCACAGCAGATTGCGCTCACTGACCATGCCGATACCGATAGGCGCGGTGCGGTAGATGCTGGCCAGCAGCGCGTTTTTCTCCTGCACCTGCTCTTCGAGCTCTTTACTGGCGGAGATATCGCGGATAATGCCCACCATGCGTTGCGGTCGGCCATGCTCGTCATAGATCACCTTGCCGGTCAGCGCCATCCAGCGCACCGCCTCATCGGGAGTCATGATGCGGTGGTCGATATCAAACACGCCGTGTTCAGTAACGGCTTTATCCGCCATTTCGCTGACAAACACGCGATCATCGGAATGAAGAATCTTCAAGAACGCATCGAAATCCCCCTCCAGATCGGCGCTGCTCTGGAGACCAAACATCTCCGCCACGTTCTCCGACCAGATCATACGGCCGCTGGCGATATCCCACTCCCAACTGCCGATCTGGGCGGTATGGCGAATCAGCCCTTCAGTCAGGGAGACCCGGTTCAGCTCCTGTTGCGCGTGTTGCAAGGTGTTGATGTTGACAAAGACCACCACCACCCCCTGGTAGGCGTCGGGGGCGATGCGGTAAGGCAAAACGCGCAATTGATAGAAATCGCCGCCCACTGACCGCACCACCCGCTCCTCGCTCTTGTGGGTGCGATTGACCCGCCCAATGAGCGGAATCAGGTCCACATCCCGCAGATTGTGCGACAGATGCGCCAGAGGGCGCCCGATGTCGGAATCGAGAATGTTGAACAGCTGCGCCGCGCTGGTGGTGAAGCGGCGCACATCCAGATTGTCGTCGAGGAACAGTGAAATCACCTGGGTGCTGTTCATCAGGTTGTCCAGGTCGTTGTTAACCTCGGTCAACTCCAGGATCTTGTTCTGCAACTCAGCGTTGACGGTGTACAGCTCTTCGTTAACCGACTGCAGCTCCTCGTTGGTGGATTGCAGCTCTTCGTTACTGGCCAACAGCTCCTCGTTGGTGGCCTGCAACTCCTCGTTGGAGGTCTCCAGCTCTTCAATGGTGGCTTGCAGGTTCTCCCGCGTCAGTTGCAGCTCATGCTCCAAATCATTGATGCGCTGCAGCGTCTCCTGATTGAAATCGTAGGATTCGCCGCTCTTGACGCCCGCTCCTTCATTACTCTGCTCTTGAATGAACAGCGCCGCCAAAGGCGGTTGGTTCTTGCGCCCCTTGAGAGGCATGATGCGCACGTTCACATAGCGCGGCGAATGGGCGTCGGGGTCCTGCATGCGGATATTGCTGAAGGAGACCTCCTCGCCGCTGCGGAACACCTTGGCCACGCCGGTGGAGACCGGGATGTAGAGATCCTCCACCATGAGTTTGGAGATATCGGTAATGGGCGAACCAAACGGAATGCGCATGTAGTCGCGGGATTCGCCCAGAACCTGGAGGAGTTGCATCTGCTCGTTGACCACCAGAGCAAACGGCAAGTAGGCGCCGGAGACAGTTTCCACAAAGCGCGCCAGCACCCGCTCCTCTTCCAGCATTTTTGCTGGACTGGTCGTATCAGGCCGCCCCAATCCGCCAACGCCGCCCCAGGATTTGTGCTCGTACTTGCCCACCACGTGGCTTTCGCCCACCACCCGACGCTTGCCTTTACAGCGGTAGATCTTCCACTTGGGATGCAGCGAGGTGAAGTAGCTCTCCATCTCGCCCGGGGTTTCACTGGTGCCCAAAAACAGCAGGCCATCGGTGGTGAGGGAGAAGTTAAACCCTTCAAGCACCCGCTGCTGTAACACCGGCTGGAAGTAGATCAGCAGGTTGCGGCAGGAGACGAAATTGATGTTGGTGAACGGCGGATCCTTGATCAGATTGTGCTGGGCGAACACCACCATCTCGCGAATCTGGCGGCTGATATGGTAGTTGTCGCCCTTGTGCAGAAAGTACTTGTTGAGCAGCGCCGGGGGCACGTCGGCGACGATGCTCTTGGGATAGGCGCCCTGACTGGCGTGGAAGATGGCGTCCTGATCCACATCGGTGGCGAAGATCTTCACATCCACCGCCACGTCGTTGTTCTGAATCGCCTCCATGAACAGAATCGCCAGGGAGTAGGCCTCCTCGCCAGTGGAGCAACTGGCCACCCACACCCGCAACTGCTTGCCGCTATTGTTGCGAATCAGCTCGGGGATATATTTCTCACGCAACAACTGAAACGCTTCGGCGTCGCGAAAGAAGCTGGTGACGCCAATGAGCAACTCCCGGAATAGCACCGTCTGTTCGCGCGGCGAACTCTCCAAAAACCGCACATACTCATCCAGATCCTCATAGCGGTTGATGGTCATGCGGCGCTCGATGCGGCGCATGACGGTGGAGGTTTTGTAGAAGGTGAAGTCGATGCCGCTGTTATCACGCAACAATGAATAGATGCGGGTCAGGCCGGTGCCCTTCTCGGCCAGTTTGCGCGCGATGCCTTCGCGGGTGGCGTAGGGGTGTTTGAGAAACGCCATCAACTGCTCGGGCATCTCTTCGGGGGGCAGAACAAAGTCCGGCAGATGCGTGGAGATGGCGCTCTTTGGCATACTGTCGAACTTGGCGCTGGCCTCGGCCTGCGCCATCACCATGCCGCCCTTCTCCTTGATGCTTTTGATGCCGCGGGTGCCGTCGCTGCCCGCGCCGGAGAGGATCACCGCCACCCCTTTATCGCCTTGATCCTCAGCCAGGGAGGTGAAGAAGATGTCGATGGGCAGGTTGATGCCCAAGGCGTTATGGTCCTGGTCAGTCAGAACCAAGCGGCCATGGAAGATCTTGACGTTCTTTTTGGGCGGAATGAGATAGACCGTATCGGCCTCCACCGGGATGCCGTCAGTGATGCGCTTGACCGGCATCTGCGTCTGCTTGGAGAGCAGCTCCACCATCAAGCTTTTGTAGTCGGGCGACAGGTGCTGCACCACCACAAAGGCTGCGCCGCTGGTGGCGGGCATCTTTTGGAAAAACGACTGGATCGCCTCCAAACCGCCTGCGGAAGCGCCGATGCCCACCACATGTGTTGGCGGGTTGGCGATAGTGGGCGCCAAGCGCGCTTTCGCATCGTTGGTGGGTTGTGCGGAGTCGTTCATCTAAGACAGGCCTGTAAATTAAATGGGAGAATGTGGCGCTCACGCCAAAACCGCCTTGCGCACAGCAATCAAGAAGGGGCGCGCGACAATTGGCGGCGCAACAAAGATACGCTGCGCGCCTTGAGCCTCAAAGCGGATTTCTGCATAATTTCATTTTGAATAGGTAAAAATGCGTATAATGGATAGGTAAATATGCGTACTCTTGGCCAGCTGCACGTGTTAAACAGCGACCCCCTCTCCACCACGCTCTACAACCGCATGCTCGAGCCCAGCGGCATCACGCCAACCCCTCACAGCACCATCCAGACATTGTTCGCCTGCGAACCCACAGGCTCCCCAGCCGTCATTCTAGCGGACATGCTGTTCCCTGACTGGGCCCCTTTACGCCTACTCAGCGCCCTGCGCAGCCGCGAAATCCTGCACCCGGTCATTTTCATGTCACACCGGGTCGAAACCGAAACTTTGCAGGAGATCCTGGAAGCCAACGCCTTTGCGTTCATCAAAAAACCGATCAATCAGGTCAAACTGCTGGAGCTGACCAGCCGCGCCCTGGCTTGGGATGAACCACGCCAGGCCCACCTTTTGCGCACACAACAAACCCGACGTGCGCTGCGCGCCATGGGGGCGCGTGAGCGCGAAGCGCTGCAGATGTCCGTCGGCGGCCTCTCAGCGCGCCAGATCGCTGAACGCCTGGGCGTCAGTCCACGCACGGTGGAAAAACAGAAAACGGCGGCGCTGCGCAAGCTGGACGTCGGCTCCATGGCGGAGGCCGCCGCATTGATGGCCCAACGCGAAGTCTCCTGCGCCCTTCTGGGCGTACCCGGATGAAGGGAGTTAGACAATGACGGGAAATTCCTCGCCACGCCTCGCGCCACATTGAAGCGCCGGGCGCGCGCCGTTAGAATGTCGCGATCAGAATGAACGATGCGCAGGCGCCGCAGGATTCCGCGCGCCCGCCCGCATGCCGCCAATCGATATGGCTCCCGTCACGAACCTGCGGAGCCGCTGACCTGCAGAGCAAATTGAGGAACCCCTGTCATGCCCCTGCCCTTGTCGGAACTGACCGCCGTTTCCCCCATTGATGGCCGCTACGGCTCCAAGTCGGACGCCCTGCGCGATATCTTTTCCGAATATGGTCTGATCCGTTTCCGCGTCGAGGTTGAGGTGCGCTGGCTGCAAGCCCTGGCCGCCGAGCCCGCCATTATCGAAGTCCCCGCCTTCAGCGCCGCCGCCAATGCGCTGCTGGATGGCGTCGTGGCCAATTTCAGCGAGGCCGACGCGCGCCGGGTCAAAGAGATCGAAGCCACCACCAACCACGACGTCAAGGCGGTGGAGTATCTGCTCAAAGAGAAGGTCGCGGGCACCGAAGTGGGGCCGGTGAGCGAATTCATCCACTTCGCCTGCACCTCCGAGGATATCAACAATCTGGCCCATGCGTTGATGCTCAAGGCCGCTCGCGATGAAGTGATTCTGCCCGCCATGAACGCGGTGTGCGGCGACATCCAGGCGCTGGCGCAGACCCATCGCGACCTGCCCATGCTTTCGCGCACCCACGGTCAACCCGCCTCGCCCTCCACCCTGGGCAAGGAGATGGCCAACGTCTACGTGCGCCTGTGCGGCGCCCGCGATCAGTTCGCCGCCGTCGCCCTGCCGGGCAAGATCAACGGCGCGGTGGGCAACTTCAACGCCCACGTGGCCGCCTACCCGGAAGTGGACTGGCCCGCCTTCTCGCGCAACTTCATCGCCAGCCTGGGGCTGGAGCCCAATCTGATGACCACCCAGATCGAGCCTCACGACGGCATGGCGCAGCTGTTCCACGCCGCCATGCGCTACAACGTGGTGCTGATCGACTACTGCCGCGACGTGTGGGGCTACATCTCCTGGGGCTATTTCAAACAGAAGACCAAAGCCGGCGAAGTGGGCTCCTCCACCATGCCGCACAAGGTCAACCCCATCGACTTTGAAAACGCCGAGGGCAACATCGGTCTGGCCAACGCGGTGCTGGGCCACTTGGCCGAAAAACTGCCGGTCTCCCGCTTCCAGCGCGATCTCACCGACTCCACCGCCCTGCGCAACATGGGCGTGGGTCTGGCCTACAGCCTCATCGCCTACAGCTCGGCGCGCCGCGGCATTGGCAAGCTGGAAGCCAATCCCGAGCGTCTGGCCGCCGACCTGGACGCCAACTGGGAGGTGCTGGGCGAAGCGGTGCAGACGGTGATGCGCCGCTATGGCATTGAACAGCCGTATGAGAAGCTCAAGGAGCTGACCCGGGGCAAGCGCGTGGATGCGGCGGGCATGGCCGCCTTCATCGAGAAGCTGGAGATCCCCGCCGAGGCCAAATCGCGCCTGCTGGAGATGACCCCGGGCTCCTATGTGGGTCTGGCGCGGGAATTGACGGACGGAATCTCCTGATCGATGCGGCAAACGCTGCCGCCCGGTCGCTGACGGATGCCTGGCGCACACGCTCAAACCATTGAGTTAACTGAATAACCGGCACTGGCGCCGCGCTTGCTCAAGAGGTTGCTCAACGGATTCAACATAATGAGACGTCGGCGCAGACCGACGCCGACGCAGCGGCGCTTCACCCCGCGCCGCGCCAGCGGGAGCCAACGGGGACAATGAGCGATAAGTTCGGCATAGACAGCCACAAGCTGATGCACCACCCCGAGCGGGTGGCGCAGCTGATGGCGGCGGGCGACGACTGGGAGCTGGCCAAATCGGTCTATCCCATCTATATGGAGGTGTCGCCGGTTGGCGCGTGCAACCATCGCTGCGGCTTCTGTGCAGTGGACTACATCGGCTACCCCTCCCATAATCGCCTGGACGCAGAGGTGATGAGCAAACGGCTGGCGGAGATGGGGCGTCTGGGGGTCAAGAGCATCATGTACGCCGGCGAGGGCGAGCCGCTGCTGCACAAGCAGATGGCGCGCATCATCGGCAACACCCACGCGGCGGGCATCGATTCGGCCCTCACCACCAACGCCACCGTGCTGCCGCCGGGATTCGTCGACGAAGCGCTGCCGCTGATCTGTTGGATCAAAGCCTCCATCAATGCAGGCTCCGCCGACAACTACGCCAAAATCCATCAAACCAAAGCCGAGGACTTCGATATCGCCTTGGCCAATCTGCAACGTCTGACCGAGGCGCGCAAACGCGGCAATCTGGGCGTCACGCTGGGCGCACAGTGTCTGCTGCTGCCCGACAACGCCCATGAAGTGGCGCAACTGGCCAAGATCTGCCGCGATCAAGTCGGGCTGGACTACCTGGTGGTCAAACCCTACTCCCAGCATCTGTTCAGCGAAACGCGTCAGTATGAAGATCTGACCTACGAGGACTACCTCTCGTTGGACGCCGAACTGGCCGCGCTGAACAGCGATAGCTTCCAGGTGGTGTTCCGGCGTCAAACCATGGAGAAGTATCAGTCCGCCGAGCGCTATGACATGTGCCGCGCCACACCGTTTCTGTGGGCCTATATCATGTCCAACGGAACCGTCTCCGGGTGCAGCGCCTTCCTGCTGGACAAACGCTTTGAGTACGGCAATATCAATGAGATGGATTTCCAGCAGATCTGGGAGGGAGAAGGGCGCCGCGCCGGGTTTGAATTCGTGCGTCACGGGCTGGATATCAGCGCCTGCCGCAGCAACTGCCGTATGGATGCGGTGAATCGCTATTTAACTCAATTGGAGGCGGCCCCGGCACACCGCAGCGCCGTCGGGCGCAAGCCGCCTCATGTTAACTTTATCTAAGAACGACTGGGCGCCAGATCCAGCCTGACGGGGGAGCGTTATGATTGCATTGGTGACGGGGGGAGCCGGTTTTATCGGTAGCCATCTGTGTGAACGACTGCTGACGGCGGGCCATCAGGTGCGCTGCCTGGACAACTTCTCCACCGGGCGTCAATCCAACATCGCCACACTACAGAATAATCCTGCGTTCTCGCTGTTCGAAGGCGACATCCGCGACGCCGAAAGCCTGGAAGAGGCCTTTAACGGCGGCGTGGACTGGGTGTTCCATCTGGCGGGGCTGGCCGATATCGTACCCTCCATCGAGAGCCCGGAGACCTATTTCGAAGTCAATGTGCAGGGCACGTTGAATGTGCTGCAGCAGTCCCGCCGCGCCGGGGTCAAGCGACTGGTCTACGCCGCCTCCTCCTCCTCCTACGGCTTCCCCGAGAAGTTCCCCACCCCGGAGGAGTCGCCCATCGACCCGCAATATCCCTATGCGCTGACCAAATACATGGGCGAGGAGTTGGTTCTGCACTGGGCCAAGGTCTACAACATGCCCGCCATGTCGCTGCGCCTGTTCAATGTCTACGGCACGCGCTCGCGCACCACCGGCGCTTATGGCGCGGTGTTCGGCGTGTTTCTGGCGCAGAAGCTCAATGGCAAGCCCTACACCGTGGTGGGCGATGGTGAGCAGACCCGTGACTTCACCTACGTAACCGATGTGGCTTCCGCCTTCCACGCCGCCGCCGAATCCGGCATCGTCGGCGAGGCCCTCAACGTGGGCAGCGGCGATCATCAGAGCATCAATCGTCTGGTGCAGCTGCTGGGCGGGGAGATCACCTACATCCCCAAACGCCCCGGCGAACCCGACTGCACCTTCGCCGACACCACCAAAATTCTGGCCAAGCTGGATTGGCGCCCCACCATCTCATTCGAAGAGGGGGTGGGCAAAATGCTGGCGGCCATTGAGGATTGGCGCGACGCCCCGCTGTGGGAGCCCGCCTCCATCGCCAAGGCCACCAAAACCTGGTTCGACTGCCTGGGCGACGACGAGCAGGCCCAGTCCACTGCTGGCGACGCCTCATGAGCGCCGCCGAACATGTGGTGAGCCTTGAGCGACTGTCGGAGATTACCGAACAGGCCAAGCGCAACGGCAAACGGGTGGTGCAGTGTCACGGCACCTTCGACCTCCTGCACCCGGGCCACATGCGCCATTTGGAGCGCGCCGCCTCCGAGGGCGATATGCTGGTGGTGACCATCACCGCCGACCGCTTTGTCAACAAGGGGCCCAACCGCCCCGCCTTCCCCGAACAGCTGCGCGCCGAGAGTCTGGCGCAGCTGGCCTGTGTGGATTGGGTGGCGGTCAATCACGACTTCACCGCCGTGCCCGCCATCACCAAAGTACGGCCGGATATCTACGTCAAAGGGCAGGACTATAAAGTCGCCGAATCCGACATCACCGGCAACATTCTGCTGGAGAAGAATGCGGTGGAGGCCCACGGCGGACGCATCCTCTTCACCGAGGAGATCGTGTTCAGCTCCAGCTCCCTCATCAATGAGCATTTGAGCCTGTTTCCGCCGCGCACCAAAGCCTACCTGGACAATCTGAAAAAACTCTACAACGCCGAGCAGATCATCGAGCAGGTGCAGGCGCTGTCCGACATGCGCGTGCTGGTGGTGGGCGAAGCGATCATCGACGAGTACTGCTACGCCTCCCCCATGGGTCTGACCGGCAAGGGCGGCAACATCATCGCCGCCCGCTATGAGAGCAAGGAGCAGTTCGCCGGCGGCTCCCTGGCCATCGCCAACCACCTCTCCGGCTTCGTCAAGGAGGTAGGGCTGCTCACCGGTCTGGGGCGCAACTGCCCCCATGAAAGCTTCATCCACAAACATCTACAAGATAACATCACCCCGCACTTCTTCCACTACGAAGAGGCGCCCACGCTGGTGAAACGGCGCTATGTGGATGGCAATGTGAAGATGTTCGAGATCTACTTCTACGATCCCGAGCCCCTCACTCCCACCGTGGACGCCGCCTTCATCAGTTGGATCGAGGAGCACGCCGCCGACTACGACATGGTGATCGTGCCCGACTACGGCAACGGCCTGCTCAGCCCCGGCATCGTCGATGCGCTGTGCCGCAAATCGCGCTATCTGGCGGTCAATACGCAGATCAACAGCGGCAATCGCGGCTACCATGTGATCAATCGCTACGCCCGCGCCGATTTCGTCTCCCTCAACGAGCCGGAGGTGCGCCTGGCCGCCCACGATCGGGTACAGGATCTCGAAGCGGTGGCCGCGCAGGTGGGCCAAGGGGTCAACGCCAAGCAGATGGCCATCACCATGGGCCCCAGCGGCGCCCTGCTGCTGGATATCGAGCGCGGCGAAGCGTTCCGCACGCCCGCTTTGACCACTCAGGTGGTGGACATCATCGGCGCCGGAGACGCCTTTTTGACGCTGGCGGCGCTGGCCTCCGGGGCAAAACTCTCCCCCGACATCGCGGTGTTCCTGGGCAGCGCGGCGGCGGCGCTGGATGTGCAGATCGTCTGCAATCGCGAGCATATCACCCCGGTTTCGCTGTACAAATTCATCACCGCGCTGTTTAAATAGAGAACGCAACGACGCAAAGGGCGCGCCGCGATGCGCATCGGCATCGATTTTGATAACACACTGGCGGGCTACGACCAGTTGTTCGCTCAGTGCGCGCGCGAACGCGGCTGGATTGACCCAGCGCAGAACACGCGCTGGGACAAGAGCGCGGTGCGCGCCGCCACCCGCGCCCTGCCCGACGGCGAGGCGCTGTGGCAGACCTTGCAAGCGCAGGTCTACGCCCATCGCATGAGCGAAGCGGAGCCCATGCCCGGCTCGCGCGATTTTTTGCTCACCGCCAGAGCCGCTGGCGCCGAAATCTATGTGGTGAGCCACAAAACGCAGTTCGCCAAGCGCGATCCCCAACGGGTGGATATGCGTCGCGCCGCCTACGCTTGGCTGGCGCAGCAGGGATACTTTGAGGATCCAGCCATTGGACTGGATCCGGGACGGGTGATCTTTCGCGGAACCCGGCGCGAGAAGATCCGCATGATTGCGCATCTGGATTGCGCAGTCTTTATTGACGATCTGGAAGAGGTTTTGACCGATCCGGCGTTTCCGCAGACGACCCGCCGTCTGCTCTATACCCCGGGATCTGGCGCGCGCGCGCCTATTGGAGTGGAGCGTTTTCGGAGCTGGAATGACATTCGCCAAGCCCTCTTCGCCTGAAGCGACGCCCAGCGCCGCCGCCCCGCCAGCCGACGCCCCCGAGGCGCTGGCTGCGCGTCTGCTTGCGCGCGCGGACATCCGCATCAAACCCATCCGCGGACGTGGGCGCAATAACCGCCTGTATAAAGTCCAGACCAGCGACGGCCAGCTTTACGCCCTCAAGCGCTATCCCAGCTTGGCCGACGATCCGCGCAACCGCATGGGGCGCGAAACCTCGGCGCTGTGGTTCCTGGCCGAACATCAGCAATCCGCCTTCCCCACTCTGCTGGCCGCCGATCCGGTGGCGCGCGCGGCGCTGCTCTCCTGGGCCCCGGGCGATCCCGCCAACAACGGCGTGGCCACCGGCGCCGACATCCAGACCATGCTGGCCATCATGGAGCGCATGCACACCCTGCGCGACGCCGTCGGCGCCGACGCCCTGGTGGCGGCCTCCGATGCTGTGTTCTCGCTGGAGAGCGCGCATCGTCAGGTGACCCGCCGCATTGAGCGATTGTGGGAGGCGGCGGGGGACTACCCCGAACTGGACGACTTCATCCGCGCCCGGCTGGAGCCGCTCAGGGATCGGATTTTCAAACGCGCCGAGCAGCACATTCCACGTGAATCGGTGCTGCCGATCCGTTTTCGCACCTTGAGCCTGTCGGACTTCGGGCTGCACAACGCCATGCGCGACGCCGATGGCCGTCTGACCTTCCTCGATCTGGAGTATTTCGGCTGGGATGACCCGGTCAAAGCGCTGTCTGATCTACTGTGGCAACCGGCCATGGCGCTGCGCGGCGGTTTGCGCGCCACCCTGTGTGAAGAGGCGATCCAGCTCTATGAGGCTGGCGGCGACCAGACCTTCCTGCGCCGTTTTGCCGCCTATCACCCCATCATGGGGCTAATCTGGTCCATGATCATCCTCAATCCGTTTCTGCCCGGCGGCGCCAACGCCCTGCGTGCGGCGGGCCACACCGAGGATATCGGCAAGATCCGCCGTACGCGCCTGCTGCGCGCCAATCGCTACGCCGACGTGCTGCTCACCGGCTGCGCGGGCAATGATCACCCGGCTTTGGCCGAGTGTGATTGATCACACGAAAGTCAGTTCTGCAATGGATGAGGAAAGATACTGGGGCTTCGCCCCAGACCCCAACCAGGGCTCCGCCCTGGACCCGCAAGGGCTCTGCCCTTGACCCGGCAGGGCTTTGCCCTGCACCCACCAGGGGAATGATTCCCCTGGACCCCCGTTAGTTGGCGGCTTTTGGCGCACATTTGAAGAGCGTGTGCGTTCAACTCTGATTGTCGCGACAACAGGGAAACGACATTACCGGCAACACGGAGCCCCTATGCCGCTCAATCCCCAGATCGCCCGTCCCGTGTTCGACACCCCGCCCCTGGACGCCCGCTCCCGCGCCCTGCGCAAACTGGTGCTGCGCGCCCTGGACAAGGGCGGACGCGGCCACCCCGGCTCGGCCATGTCGCTGATGGAGATCGTGCGCGTGCTGTATGACGACGTGCTCGCCTTTCGCGCCCATGAGCCCAACTGGGACGCACGCGACCGTTGCATCCTCAGCAAAGGCCACGGCTGTCTGGCTCTCTACGCCATCCTCGCCGACAAAGGCTTCTTCCCCGCCGAGGAGTTGGACGGCTTCTGCAAAATCGACAGCCGTCTAGGCGGCCACCCGGAACATGGCCCCTGCCCCGGCGTGGAGGCCTCCACCGGCGCCCTGGGCCACGGTCTGTCCATCGGCGCAGGCATGGCCCTGGCGGCCAAAATGGCGGGCAAATCCCACCGCGTGTTCGTCATGCTGGGCGATGGCGAAATCAACGAAGGCTCGGTGTGGGAGGCGGCGCTGTTCGCCGCCAAGCACAAGCTGGACAACCTCACCGCCATCGTCGACTACAACAAGCTGCAATCCTACGCCCCGGTGGCGCAGGTGCAGGAGTTGGAGCCGCTGGCCGACAAGTGGACCGCGTTCGGCTTTGCCGCGCGCCAGTGCGATGGTCACGATGTGGCCGCGCTACGGGAGAATCTGACCGCCTTGCCGTTCACCGCCGGGCAACCCAGCGTGTTGATCGCGCATACGGTCAAAGGCAAGGGCATCCCCGAGGCCGAGGACAACCCCAAATGGCACCACAAATCCTACCTCAAGGAGGAGGAGATGCGGGTGCTGTATGCGGCCTTGGATGGGTAAGCTTGTCAAATAATAACGCTCAAAGACGCTGACAGCTCTGGGCGCTATAAGATATTGGGGCTTCGCCCCAAACCCCACAAGGGCTCTGCCCTTGACCCGCCAGGGCGCCGCCCTGGACCCGCCAGGAGGGACGCCCTCCTGGACCTCGGTGAGTTTGACACTGTGCGCGCAGGCACTCTCTTGCGTTATCTCCCGCACTGTTAGAATGGATGCTTCACATGCGCAAAACCTGCCTGAACATGGTCCACGAACTGGCTCGCGCCGATAAACGCATCGTCTTTGTCGGCTCCGACCTGGGCGCCGGGACGCTGGACGCCATGCGCGAAGAGCTGCCCGATCAGTTCTTCATGGAGGGGATCGCCGAACAGAATCTCATCGGCGTGGCCGCCGGTCTGGCGCTGGAGGGTTATATTCCCTACGTCAACACCATCGCCACCTTTCTCACCCGCCGCTGTCTGGAGCAGATCGCCATCGATCTGTGCCTGCACAAACTACCGGTGCGCCTCATCGGCAATGGCGGCGGTCTGGTCTACGCGCCATTGGGCCCCACCCACACCACCCTGGAGGATGTGGCGCTGATGTCGGCGCTGCCCAACATGGGCGTGTGCGCGGTCACCGATGCCGAGGAGATGCGCCGCATGATGCCGCAAACCGTGGATTGGACCGGCCCCCTCTACATCCGCCTGGCCAAAGGCGGCGATCCGGTGGTCTCCAGCTCGGAGGACGATTTCCAGTTGGGCAGCGCGTTGGAGCGCCGTCGCGGCGGCGATGTGCTGATTCTGGCTTACGGGGTGATGGTGGAGCGCGCCCTGCAGGTGGCGGAGATGTTGGAGCAGAGTCATAATCTGAGCGCCACGGTGCTGAATGTGCATACCATCAAACCGTTGGACAGCGCATCCATCCTCAACCATGCGCGGGGCAAACGGTTGGTGATCGCCATGGAGGAGCATGGCCCCCATGGCGGCTTGTCCGCGGCGGTTGCGCTCTTATTGGCGCAGAGCGATATGTTAGGAGGTGTGGAGGCCCCACGCTTCCGCGCCTTTGCCGCGCCGGACGCCTACGCCGAAGGGTATGGCTCACAGAATCAGCAGATCGCCCGTATGGAGCTGGATGCCGAGTCCATTACCCAGAGAATTCGTACGATGCTCTAGCGCCAGGCAAACCGCCTGCACCACACAGCATAAATGATGAAAAGCCCGGCCAAAAATGGCCGGGCTTTTCCAATTTACGAGATCGTATCCGACATCAGAAACGGCTAGCTCATCGCCTCTTCCGGCATGCGGATGCCCGCTTCGTAGAGCTTCTCCAACGCCACAAACAGCGTCTGGCGCGAGGCGTTGAGTTGATCCAGGAAGGTTCCTTTCAGCTCCGGCGCGCGGCGCGCCACCGCCATAAAAGCGCGATGGGCGGCGCGCGCGTCGTCACACTGCGCCTCATCGACTCCCCCCTGAGCGCAGGCGGGACCAATGACATGACTCTGCAACACGCTATCCAGCTGTGACAACATCCCCTCGGCATCGCCCGCAAAACGCCCTTCGCAGAGCTGCTGCAACGCCATCAGTTGATCCAGATAGGCGGCCTTGGCCGCGCGGATGTCAAACGGCGGCTGGCCGGACTCAAACCCGGACTGCGCCTCCTGCAAGGTATCGGAGACCTGTTGCGCATCCCGGGTCATCAAGGCAAAAGCGTGGGCCGAATGGCCCAGATACTCGTTGATGCTGCGCGCCCCTTGCAGGGTCTTGGCGGACTCTTCGGAGAGTTCGATGGTGTGGCTCACAGACGCCATGGCCTCGGCCACGGTTTTGATCGCCATACGGCTCTGCTCCGCCACTGAAGCGGCAAAACCGGCGGACTCTTCGGAGTTGTGCGCAATCTCGTTGGCGCCGTTGGCCGACTCCATGGTGGTGCGCGCCACCTCCTGGGCGGCGGCGTCCAGTTCGTGTGCGTTGCGCATCACCCCCTGGCTGGCCTCAGCCACCTGATCCATATGCGCCACCAACTGTTCACTGCGGCCCTGCTGCTCGGCCACGTTGTCGATGATCTCCTGAATGCTGGATTGCACCCCGATCACCTGCTCGGCCATCTCCCGCGCCGAGCGCGACGCCTCGCGGGTATTGGCCTGGATGTCGCCGATCTGTTTGGAGATCATCGCGGTGGCGTCGCCGGTCTGCTGCGCCAACCCTTTGACTTCGTTGGCCACCACCGCAAACCCTTTGCCCGCCTCGCCAGCGCCCGCCGCTTCGATGGAGGCGTTGAGCGCCAGCATATTGGTCTGGTCGGCGATATTCTTGATCACCCCCACCACCTTCCCAATCTCTTCGGCGGAGGCGTCCAAACGGCTGATCACGCTATCGGCGTTGCGCGCCCGCTCGCTGGCCTGGCCCACCTCTTCTCCCGCCATCACGCACATGTCGCGCATCTGCGTCATGCCCTCAGCCATGTGGCTCAGGTCGGTCTGCGCGCCGCCCACCGCCTCGTTGACCCGCTCCAAGTTGGCGCGCACTTCGCTCACATTGCCGTGCATCTGTTCGGAAGCGGCGGCCACGGTATTGACGCCTCCACTCACCTGCCCGGCGGCGGCGGCGATGGAGCGAATGTTCTCATGCAGCGACCCGGCGGCGTCGGCGGACTCCTGCACGGTATCGGCCACCCGCTCCATGTTGGAACGGATCTCTTCGAACGCGTTCATCATTTTGCCATTGGCGGAGGCGACATCCTCAATGCAATGATTGGCTGCCGTGGCGTCGCTCTCCAGCGCGCCGCGCACGCGCCCTAGGCCCGCCACACAGGCGCTCATGGCGTCGGACTGCTGGCCCACCACGCGGATGTTGCTGCGCAGCCCCATCACCATGCCGTTGACGCCGCCGGCCACTGAGTCCAGCTCATCGCGCCCCTCCACCGGCAACATATGCGTCACCACGCCGCGCCCCACTTCATCCAGCGCGGCGTTGATGCGGCGCACGCGGCGCACCAGATCCCGCGATAGGCGCCAGGAGATCAGCGCCGCAATCAGAATCACCAGACCCAAGGCGATGCCGATTTTACGGTTGATGGAGGAGAATTGATCATCAATGGCGGAGAAATCCTCACGCACTTTGACTGCGCCAATCACCTTCCCCGCCACGTTGCGCAGCAGCAGGTCATAGTCCAGCTCGCCGCCGTCGATCATGACGCGATCTTCACTCAAGCCCGCTTCCGGGGCGATTGGTTTGATCGACGTCACCCCCAACAGACTCTTCATCTGCGCCAGCACGGGGTCCAACTCCGCCCCGATCACCGCCATGTTATAGGGCGCTTTGCGCTTATTGTAAAAAGGGGTGACCTGCATGATGCCCAAACGACCATTGGGCATGATCTCCAGACCGAAGCCGGCGGTCTTTTTCTCGGCACCGTCGATCTGCAGCAACAAAGCGGCCTCATAATTGGGGTCTGCTGCGTTGCTGCCAGTAGAGACGTGGTGAATCAGGCGCTCTTTACGCCCGGCGTTCCAGAAAAACAGGCTGGTAATCTGCTCTTGACCGGAGAGACGATTCCAGACGCTGGTGCCCTCCTCGGCGATGGCTTTTTTATCATCGCCCTTGACCAGCTTGAGCAGTTTGCGCTGGGAGCGGAACGCCCCGGCGATGCGCTGCATCTCAGCGCCGCGCCCCTCCCACAGGCTCTGCAGGGTTTTGCCATAGGCGGCTTTGCGCGCATCGGCCAGGGTGGTCAGCGTGGTCTGTTTCAAATCGATTAAGAAGAGGGTCATCATCACGAAGATGATGAGGAGGGGGATCAAATTTGACGCGGAAAGTTTAATGCTCAGAGACAAATTACGCATGGCGCCCATCACCGTCCGTCACAGAGGATCCAACTTGCGCCGCGCCCGTTGGCGTGCAACGGGCGCGGCGATGCGACTCAATCAAGCGGGATTACTCCAGCGGCAGCGATTGCGCTTTCCAGTCGTTCATGCCCAAGCGGTACCACTTGACGTTGGTGAAGCCCAGCTTCACCAGCGCCAACGCGGCTTTGGGGCTGCGCCAGCAGTTCAGGCCATTGCAGAAGGTGACGATGGGCTTGGCTTTGTCCAAACCGCCCAGATCCGCGCACTCGGCTTTGAGCTTGTCGGCGGTGGCGGCCACTTCGGCGTCGCCCACATCGGCCTTGCCGGAGGAGACCTGACAGTTGAACGAGGTCGGCACGGCGCCATCGCTGCTCACCGCATTGGCCTTGCGGCAATCCAGGATATTGGCCGAACCGCTCTCCATGGCGTCCAGAACGAAGTCGGAGCCAACGATCTCCACCCCCGCCAGCGACTCGGGAACCGGGGGTTTGGAGCCGGCTTGCGCCGTCGCCGCCATGCCCATGCCCAACGCCACAACCGCCGTCAACGCCAATTTATGCCATTTCATGTTGCATCATCCTCCACCGGTTTGCTGAATTGGGAGTTTCCTCACCCGCAAAGGCGCCTGTCTATCGATTGCAGACGTCTTGTCACCGCAGCTCTCTGCCGACACAAGGTGGCCAGAGACAGAGTGATATGGGGAAAAGTTCCCAGAGTTTGAGCTTCTATTGTTAACGAAACCGTCACGCGATTTTCAATGTCATTCAGCATTTGCTAATGCGCTTTTTGCCAATAAAAAAACCATATAGGCCAAATATTCCCTGCATAAGTCGCCATTTCACAAGTAAACCAGGCCCTTGGTTATTCACACCTTCTGTATGGAAAATTTACACTCTTAACATGTTTGTATCATCTCCAGCTTGATCCGCCCGCGCATGCAGCTTTCTCCCTTCCCCCTTGGGGTGGAAAACCGCACACTGACGATGATCATTTGACCATTTTTGCCTGGGAGGGGGGAAAAATTGGCTGTCGGCAACAGGGCTTCACGCCCCACGGCCCCGCCCTATCGGGTCAATCCCCTTATAAAAGCCGGTGAATTTTCCTCAAACCCCAACCTGTTCCCGCAGTTGGCCGAAGGTATGCATGGGAATCATTCGCATACTCGAAAATCACCCGGCATCACACGCCGCCACCACCCGCGGCGCGATTCACACACGGCGTTCGCAATCACCCGCCGCCGCGCGGATCTGATTCCGGACGATGGAAGGAGCCCCCCGTGGCCAAGCTGTACAGCAATCTGAAATTCCTTCGCTTTCAAGATCATCTGCGGGCGCTTGAGGAGAAGACGGTGCGCGCGCCGGTGCACATGCGCATCAAGCCCACCAACGTCTGCAACCAGGACTGCTGGTACTGCGCCTATAAGGTCAGTCACCTGCAACTGGGCGAAAACATGGTCGAACGCGACCAGATCCCCGAAGCCAAGATGTTTGAGATCGTCGATGACGTGCTGGAGATGGGGGTCCGTGCGATCACCTTCTCCGGCGGCGGCGAGCCAACGGTGTACAAACCGCTGCCCGAGGTGGTGGAGAAGCTGGCCCAGGGCGGCGTCAAGGTCGCCACCCTCACCAACGGGGCCAACCTGAAGGGGCGCGTGGCCGACGCCTTTGCCGAGTACGGAACCTGGGTGCGCATCAGCATCGACGCCTGGGACGGTCCCAGTTACGTAAAGGCGCGCGGGGTCAAGGATGACGACTTTGATAAAGTGGTGCAGAACATGCGCGATTTCAGCGCGCGCAACAGCCGCTGCGTGCTGGGGATCAGCTTTATCATCACCGCCGACAACGCTGACCACATTGTCGATGCGGTCCGCACCTTCAAGAGCGCCGGGGTCAACCACGTCAAATTGTCGGGAACCGTCATCTCCAACAGCGGCGCGGAGAACAACGACTACCATCGTCCCTTGATGCAGAAGGTCACCGCGCAGATTGAGGAGGCGAAAAAGCTCGCCAGCGCCGACTTTGCCGTCATCGACCACTATCACGAGCTGGAAGAGCGCTTTAACAAGAGCTACACCACCTGCCCCTTCCTGCAATTTCTCACCGTGATCGGCGGTGATCAGAAGGTCTACACCTGCCAGGACAAGGCCTATACCGACCTGGGGCTGTTGGGGGATATCTCCAACCAACGCTTCAAGGATTTCTGGTTCTCCGAGGCCAACCGTCAGCGCCTGTTCGCGTTCGACCCATCGCAGAACTGCGCCCACCACTGTGTGGCGCATACGAAAAATCTGGCCATCCTCGACTATTTGGCCATGGACAAAGAGCATGGGATGTTCGTCTAATCGATCTCAGCGTCATCGCGAGCGATCATCCGATTGGTTTTGTGAGATGTAAGATATTGGGGCTTCGCCCCAAACCCCACCAGGGCTTTGCCCTGGACCCGCAGGGCTCCGCCCTCAACCCGCTGGGGGCAGCGGCCCCCAGACCCCGGAAAAGTCGGCCATGAATGTCCGACTTTTCCCCCTGTGTAGACTGTGCAGCCGATCAACTTGGGCGCTGGCTTCAAGTTAACGGACGATAATAAAAAAAATGGGAACAATACCATGGCGCGATTGGATTTTCTGGCCGAACTGCACACCCGCACCAAGCGCAACTACGTGCAGCGGGTCATCGACCACGATAAAGCGCAGTGCGCCGACATCGCCAAACAGTGGGGTTACGACTACTGGGATGGCGAACGCCAATACGGTTACGGCGGCTATAAATACGATGGCCGCTGGCTGGTGCTGGCCGACAAACTGGCCAAACAGTACAACCTCCAACCCGGCGACAAGATTCTTGACGTCGGCTGCGGCAAAGGCTTTCTGATGCACGAGTTCACCCGCGCCGTTCCCGGCGTGGAGGTGCAGGGGCTCGACATCTCCAGCTACGCCATCGAACACGCCAAAGAGGAGGTCAAACCCTTCTTGGTTGAAGGCAACGCCACCTCTCTGCCCTTTCCCGACGACCACTTTGACCTGGTGGTCTCCATCACCACGCTGCACAACCTGCGCTTGCCTGAACTGCACCAGGCGGTCAAGGAGATCCAGCGCGTGGGGAAAAAACACCGCTTCATCAGCGTGGAGTCCTATCGCAACGAAGCGGAAAAGGTCAATCTGCTCTATTGGCAGCTAACTTGCGAATCGTTCTTCACGCCCGAAGAGTGGGTGTGGATTTATCAACAGTGCGGCTATGAGGGCGACTGGGATTTCATCTTTTTCGAATGATCGAGGCGCATTTCTGGGAACAATTCGTCAACATAACCCGGAAAAATTCGCCGCTCTTCAGAAAAACCTGCCCGCCCCGGCTCAGGACAAACGCATTTTCTCCCAATGAGGTCATCGCATGAATGCGCCGATCCCGCAAAAACAGTTTATTCCCATCAGCGCCAAGAACCCGCCCGGCCAAAGCGGCGGCGGCTGTAGCGGCGGCAACCCCGCCCCGCCCCTGAACCTGACCCTGGAGGACCATGAGCCTCTCAAAGGGCTGCCGATCCCCGAGTTCGCCATGATCAACGTGGTGCTGGATGGCGACTACCAGTATGAACAGGAGATCCCCCTGGGGGTGGGCTATCTGGTGTCGTTCCTGCGCTCGCGCGGGGCGCCGGTGCAGCTGCAGCAGTGCATTGGCGAGCGCGATGAGGATATCGCCGCCGCCATGGAGGTGGACGCCGATCTCTACGGCTTCCAGCTCAACATGGTCAACTACCTGAAAGTCCGTGAAGTGGCGCGGGGCATCAAAGCGCGCCGCCCGCAGGCGCAGATTATTCTGGGCGGGCCGTTCCTCTCCTCCCTGGCCGAAGGGATTATTGAAGGCGAGCCCTGCTTCGACGCCATCGTCATCGGCGAAGGCGAGTTGACCCTGCTGGGCATTATCAAAGCCTACGCCGAAGGCGACCTAAACTACGCCCGCCTGCCCGGCGTGGTGTTTCGCGACGCCGAGGGGCGCGCGGTCAAAAACGCGCCGCCGCCGCTGATTCCCGACCTGGACCTGCTGCCGCCGCCGGCGCGGGACAATCTGGAGACCCTGCACCGCGATCCCGGCGATGGCGGTCTGCTGGGCTCGGTGCGCATCATCTCCTCGCGCGGCTGCATCGCCAACTGCACCTTCTGCTCGGTAAACTTCTACACCAAGTTGCAAAAGGGCAAGATCTGGCGCGGCCACTCCGCCAAGCACATGGTGGATGAGCTGGAGACGCTGAACAAAGAGTACGGCGCCAAGATCTTCAACTTCTCCGACAGCTCGTTTGAGGACCCGGGCAACAAGGGCAAGCGCCGCACCCGCGAGATGTGCAACGACATCATCGATCGCGGCCTGGAGCTCTCCATCAAGGTCTACATGCGCGGCGACACCATGCTGGCCGATGATGACGACGAGCTGCTGCGCCTGTGGAAACAGGCCGGCGTGGACGTGGTGATTGTGGGCGTGGAGGCCGGTTCCGACCACGAGTTGGACTACTACGGCAAACGCGCCTCGGTGCAGCAGAATATCGACACCATCCGCCGTCTGCAGAAGCTCGACCTGTTCTACATCGTCATGGGTTATCTGATGTTCGGACCCAACTCCACCCTGGAGACCCTGCGCACCAACATCGACCTGCTCAAGGAGTTGGATATCGTCGACAACCCCAACCAGGTCAGCAACGTGCTGATGCTGGTGCAGGATTCGGCGCTCTACGACACCCTGCGCCAAGAGGGCCGGGTGATTGAGCCGGAGAACTGCTGGGAGCTGCCCAAATACACCTTCCTCGACCCCCGCGCCGAGCGCGCCGCCAAGCACTGGGACGGCCTGTTTGGCAAATTCCCGGCGACGCTGCAGGTGAACAACAATCAGATCAATTTCGAGAACCTCATCTCGCGCATGAAGAACCCCATGAACGCCGCCATGCGCGAACGCATCGGCGACTGGTTCGATGCGCGCACCGCCGAGTATCTCGACATCAAAAAGCAGTTCGGAACCCTGCAACACGCCTACTTCCACCGCGTGCTGGACGCCATCGAACGCGACTGCGCCGACAGCGAACTCGAAGAGATGGCGCAGGGCTACTTCGGCGACGTATATGACGAGTACCTGCCCAAATACCGTGATCTGTATGAGGGCGCGGTGAGCAAAATGGAGGAGACCGGTCTGGGGCTGTCGGGACTGATGTTCCGTAACTTCTACTCCCACGCCGTCAACAAGGGCATCAAACGGACCTGATCCCATGAACGAAGGGCATTGTCGACTGTGCGGCCACGAGCGTTTGACGCTGCTGGAGGATTTTCCCCGCACCCATCGGGTCACCTCCGACTGCCGCCCCTGGAGTCCGGGCGGTCAGTTGGGGGTCTGCCCCCACTGCGGAACCGTGCAGAAGCCAGACGATCCGCAGTGGCGCGCCGACTCCCAGGCGATCTACGAAAGCTATCACATCTACGCCGCCAGCGGCGGCCGCGAGCAGGGCATGGCCAATGCCGACGGCGCCACCGTGGCGCGCTCGTCCCTGGTCATTGAACGGCTGCTCAAAACCCTCAAACTGCCGGAATCGGCCCGCCTGCTGGACATCGGCTGCGGCAACGGCGCGTTTTTACGCGTGTTCAACGACAAGCGCCCCGGCTGGGATCTGACCGGCTCGGAGTTTGATGATCGTCATCAACCGGCGGTGCTGGCCATTGGCGACAACGTCGCCTTCACCACCGAGCCGGTGGCGCGCATCGCGGGCGAATTCGACCTGGTGACCCTCAACCATGTGTTTGAACACGCCCCGGATCCGATTCTGTTTCTCACCGCGCTGAAGATGCGCATCGCCCCGGGCGGGGTGGTGATGATTCAGGTGCCAGACCTGGAGCACAGCCCGTTTGACCTGCTGGTGGCCGACCACGGCGCGCACTATCATCGCGAAGCCCTGCTCTACGCCCTGCGCCGAGCGGGCTATGAGATTCTCTATTGCGAACAGGGGTGGTACCCCAAGGAGATGACCCTCATCGCCCGCCCCCGCGATGAGCGCGTCAACGCCCCCACCCCCGCGCCGGAGTGGGGCGCGCAGCTGCTCAATGACCAGTGGCGCTGGCTGTCGCTCACGGCGCAGCAGTTCAGCCAATACGCCGAGCGCGAACTCTATCTGTTCGGCACCGCCATCGCCGCCACCTGGCTCTATGCGCAACTGGGCGAAACCGCGCGCGGCTTTGTGGTGGACGACCCGGCGCAGATCGGCGGCAGCCACTGCGGCAAACCGGTGCTGGCGGCCAAGGATCTGCCCGCCCGCGCGGTGCTGCTGATGGCGTTTCCGCCCGGCGTGGGCGAAACCATCGCCGCGCGCATCGTCCGTCCCGACATCCTCATTGTCCAAGCCCCGCAAGCGGAAAGGGCCTCATGAACAATCGCTACTTGATCATCGGCGGCTCCGGCTTTATCGGGCGTCATCTGGCGGCCCATCTGGGGCCGGAACGCTGTGTGGCCACCTACTACAATCGCGCCCACGAGGGGATGTTCCAGTTTGCGCCGCCGCTGGACCAGTTGGACGACTTCATCGATGAGCACGGGCCCTTCACCCACGCCTATGTGCTCATGGCCATGAGCAATCTGCTGCGCTGCATTCAGGACAAATTGGGCTCCAATCTCATCAATGTCATCACCACCAAGGAGCTGATCGACACCCTGCTGGCGCGGGGCATTACGCCGATCTTCAGCTCCTCGGACTCCATCTTCGACGGCGAAAAGGGCGACTATGTGGAGAGCGACGCGCCCAACCCGCTGGTCACCTATGGTCAGCAGAAGTTGGCGGTGGAGGAGTATCTGCGCGACAAAGCGCCGGACAACCACATCATCGTGCGGCTCTCCAAGACCTACGGCACAGACCCACTCAAATCCACCTTGATCACCGCCTGGCTGTTCGATTGGTACAAAGGCAGTCAAATCAACTGCGCCACCGACCAGCGCTTCTGCCCCATCCATGTGGATGACGCCGCCCAAGGGTTGGCGCTGCTGGCCGACAACGGGCTCACCGGCACGTTCCATCTGGGCGGCCCCAAGCCGTGGACCCGCGCGCAGCTGCTGGAGGGGCTCAAACAGGCCTATGAAGCGAACATCGGCCCGGTTCCCAGTTGGAACGTCAACTTCTGCCACATCAATGATTTCGGCTTCACCGAGCGCTGGCCGGTGGATATCACCATGAAGATCGACAAATTCGTGCAGGCCACAGGCTTTACCCCACGGGATGCGGATGGCGCCATCGACGAGATCATTCAGCGGCTGGCGCAAGCCATCGCGCAAGAAGAGCAGGCAAACTAAGCGAGGTCCGGGAGCAGCGCCCTGACCGGGGTTGCGCCACAGACCAGCCTCTTTCATCGCCCACGACGCCTCCAGGCGCTGGCGAGCAGGAGCAAACACCATGTCGGTGATGCAGAAGATCAAGATCGGCGGCGGCAAGCTGGCCGACCACCCGGAGCGGGTGCAGACCTGGCTGGCGGGCGGCAACCCCGGCCCGCTGGCCATCGAAGTGGCCATCGTACATGGCTGCAACCACAACTGCGCCCACTGCGGCCCGCAGCAGTTCGACCCGTACGATCCCAAGAAAACCTTCATGGATCGCGACGTATTCCTGAAATTCCTGGAGGATTTCCGCGCCGAAGGCGGCGCCGAAGTCTACTTCGCCGGCTCCGGCGAGCCGACGCTGCACCCGGATTTCCCCGAATTCGTCCAGCGCGGCCATGAACTGGGGCTGGCCATGACCCTGAGCAGCAACGGTCTGCCGCTGGTCCCCAAGCGGGCGGAGAAGATCCTGCCCTATCTCACCTGGGCGCGTTTCTCCATCAATGGCGGCAACGCCCCAGCCCATGCGCGGGTGCACCAGGTTCCTGAACGCGACTTCCACAAACTGGTGGAGAATCTCACCTTCATGGATCAGTTGCGGCGCGCGCAGGATCTGCCGTTTCAACTGGCCATGCAGATGGTCACCTATGACCTGAACTGGGACTCCCTGCCCGACATGACCGATCTGTTCCAGCGCGTGGGCGGAGATCGTTTGATCATCCGCAACAAGATCAACAAGGATGGCCAGCTCAACGCCGCGCCCGCCGAACTCTTCCCGCTGCTGGAAGCCGCCGACCGAATCCCGGGCGTGGAGATTCGCTGGCCCAGCTTCCCGCGTCCCGGCGAGTCGCTGGAGGCCCCGCCCGCCGACTGGCGCACCTGCCACGGCGTGCGTTTTCGCACCAACATGGATTTCCAGGGCAATCTCCACGCCTGCTTCCGCCACTGGTACAAAGCCAGCGATTTCGGCAATATCTATCAACAGTCGTTTACCGACATCTGGCGCAGCGAACGCAAACGCGCGCTGTTTGATGAGATCGCCTCCGGCGCGGACATCCCCCTGTGCGCCAAGTGGTGCCAGGTGTCGTTCGACAATCGTGAATTGGACCGGATTCTGGCCCAGCAGGAGAGCCATTCATGAGCACAAAGCCTGAGCCGGTGAACGTCTGGCGCATCGATGTGGGCGAAGAGGAGATCGCTCGCATCGCTGAAGCCATGCGCAACGGACGCATCAGCCAGGGCGCCATCACCGACGATTTCGAACGCGAACTCTCCGCGCGTCTGGACGTCCCCCACGCCGTATGCGTGCCCAACGGCACCAGCGCCTTGATGATGGCCTATCTCTGCTTGGGCATCGGCCCCGGCGATGAGGTGATTCTGCCTGCGCGCACCTGGGTGGCCACCGCCAACGCCGCGCTGCTGCTGGGCGCCACCGTGCGTCTGGTGGACCTGGAAGAGAAGCGCCCGGTGCTGGATCCGGCCAAGCTGGAGCGCGCCATCAGCGAACGCACCCGCGCCATTGTGCCGGTGCACCTGAACGGCATCGCCGCCGATATGGAGGCGATCCTCGCCATCGCCGAACAGCGTGATATCCCGGTGGTGGAGGACGCCTGCCAAGCGCTCTTCTCCCGCCACAAAGGACAATACCTCGGCGGGTTTGGCCGCTTTGGAGCCTTCAGCTTAGGGCTGGCCAAACTGCTCACCACCGGCCAGGGCGGCGTGCTGGTTTGCCAAAATGACCGTGACGCCGAGATCGCCCGCCAGATGCGCAATCAGGGGCAAGTGGGCGGCGTCATGGGCGAGAAGATCGCCCGCCTGGGCGGCAACTTTAAATTCACCGACATGCAGGCGGCCATGGGGTTGGCGCAGTTGGATCGCATCCCCGCCCGGCTGGAGCGCCAGCGGGCGATTCAGCGCGCCTATCTGGCGGGTCTGGGCGACTTCCCCGGCCTGACGCCATTGGCGGCCAATCTGGACGCAGGCGAGATCCCCCTGCGCGCCGAGTGGCTGGCCGACGACCGCAATGCGCTGATCGCCAAACTGGCGGAAAAGAACATTCAGTGCGCCGCGCAGGGCGTCGGACTGCATCGCCTGCCGCACATCGCCAACGATCCCAACGCCTACCCCATTGCCGACCACATCGATGGTCGATTGGTCACCCTGCCGTCGGGTCCGGAGCAGCCATTGATCAACGTTGAACGCGCCATCTCCGCCATCACCGGACGCTACGTCTGACCCACTTGACGCCATGACGCTCCCCCTGCCGATCAACGGCGTACACACGCTGTTCGACCTGTTGGCGCTCAGTGTCGCTGCGGCTTCCGGGTATGGCGTCTATCGCTGGCGCTTTGTCGCCGCCTATGCCCAGACCTCGCAGCGAGCGGGGAAACACTATCTGCTGGCGCTGCTCATCGGCAGCAGCTTCGGCGCGCATCTCTTCGGCACGTGGAATCTGATCCTCTCCGACATTCCCGGCGTGGGACGCAGCATCCTGGGCGCCCTGGTGGGCGCCATCCTCACCGTGGAGCTATATAAGCTCATGCGCGGCGTGCGCGGCTCCACCGGCTACATCTACGCCCTGCCCTTCTGCGTGGTGGTCGCCCTGGGTCGGCTCGGCTGCTTCCTCTCCGGCCTGGATGACCACACCCACGGCCTGCCCACCGATCTGCCCTGGGGCTGGGATTATGGCGACGGGACTCCCCGCCATCCGGTGCAACTCTACGAGTCCGCCGCCATGGCGGCTACCGCGCTGTTTCTGCTGTGGCGTCTTTGGCGCGCGCCGGAGTGGGTCATTCACTATGGGTTTTATGGCGTGGTAGGCATCTACGGCGCGCAACGTTTTGTGTGGGAGTTCCACAAACCCTATGGCCCACTGGCGGGGGGGCTGAACCTGTTCCACTGGCTCTGTCTGGGGCTGATGGCGTACAGTTTGTGGATGGTCTGGCGACAAGCAAAAAATACTGTACGGGAAGATGAAAGATATTGAGGGCTGCGCCCTCAAACTCCCCTAACGGCCACACCGTGGGCTCCGCCCACACCCGCTGGGGCCACAGGCCCCAGACCCCGCCGCCGACCAGTCGGCGGCCAATAGTCAGCGCAAGCCAGGCCTATGGCACACAAACATTTTTACATTTGAGCTTATTGGAAACATTCGGAGAGCTTTGTGGCGCTTGATTCCACCCCTTATGTCTACTACGGCCAGACCACCGCCCTGTGCGAAACCTGTCTGCAACTGATCCCCGCCAAAATTCTCTTCGAAGATGACGCGGTCTATCACCTCAAACGCTGCCCCGAGCATGGCGCGCAGAAAACCCGCGTCGCCGCCGACATCGACTTCTTTCATCAGAGTAAACAACTGATCAAGCCCGGTGACAAACCCCTCACCCGGCAGACGGAAATCGTCCACGGCTGCCCCCACGACTGCGGCCTCTGCCCCGACCACGAACAGCACAGCTGCGTCGCCCTCATCGAGATCAACGACGCCTGCGCCTGGAACTGCCCGGTCTGCTTCGCCGACGCCTCGCCCAGCAAGCGCACCCATCTTCCGCTGGCGCAGGTAGAGGCGATGATAGACGCCCTCATCGACAGCGAGGGCGAGCCCGACGTGGTGCAGATCACCGGCGGCGAACCCACTGAACACCCGAATATTTTAGAGATTCTGCGCCTTGCCAAGCGCAAACCCATTCGCCACCTGATGCTCAACACCAACGGCGCGCGCATCGCCGGGGACGCCGACTTCGTGGCGCAACTGGCCGAATTGCGCCCGGGGTTTGAGGTCTACTTGCAATTCGATGCGGTGAGCCCCGCCGCCGTGGCCGCGCTGCGCGGCTCGGACGTCACCGACGTGCGCCAGCGGGCGCTGGAGAACCTGGAGCACGCAGGGATCTCCACCACCCTGGTGGCGACGGTGAAGAACGGCGTCAACTCAGACGAACTGGGGGCCATCATCGACCATGCGCTGTCCTGGCGCTGTGTGCGCGGAGTCACCTTTCAGCCGATCCAGGACGCCGGACGCAACCCCAATTTCGATAAACAGCGCGACCGCATGCTGTTGGGAGACATCCGCAACGGCATCGCCCAGCAGTCGCGCCATTTTGAGAAGGCCGACATCATCCCGCTGCCGTGCAACCCCGAGGGGATCGCCATCGCCTACGGCCTGCGCAACGGCGATGAATTGGTCCCGGTGACACGCATGATCCCGTTGCAGGAGTTGGTCGCCGCCGCCCCCAACAGCATCTCATTCGAAAAGAACGCCGAGTTGCGCGCGCGCCTAATGCAGACCTGCTCGCTGTCCAGCGAGGAGCTCAACGCCGCCGAGCGCATGGAGTCGCTGCTGTGCTGCCTGCCGCGCATCCCCGCGCCGGAGAACCTGGGCTATGCGGACATCTTCCGCATCGCCATCGTGCAGTTCCTCGACCGCTACAACTTCTGCCTGGGGGCGGTCAAACGCTCCTGCATCCACTTCGTGACGCCGGATTTGAAGATCGTCCCGTTCGACACCTATAATCTGTTCCATCGCCAGCCTCTCACTCCTGGCAACGCGTAGAGGAATCCGCCATGCAACGCTTCCTAATCCTCACCGGACTCTACCTGCTGGGCCTGCTGCTGCTCCTGCTGGCGCTGATTCTGCTGTTTGTCGGCGGTTGCTTCGCCTTTATTGGTTTCCATGAGCGCTTCGATATTCAAGTGGCGCTGTTGGTGACAGGCGGCATCGCCCTGGGCATCGGAGCGTTCTACTTGGCCATCCGGGTGTTCAAAATCGCCCGCAGACGGCAAAAGGGCGATAACGCCGTCTCAGCAACCTAACACATTCCCCGCGCGCACTTGACGGACCTGGTACATGATCAGGATTCTCTTTTACCTCCTTGGCGTGGCGTGCGCCATCGCATGTCTCGAAGTTTTGTTTAGCGGGGGATGTACGATTCTCACCAGCCTCATCGGGAAAGATCTGAAAGAGGCTGTGATCTCCCTGATTCTCACTCTTGGCGGCGGTATTGGCCTTTTCCTCCTAGGCTCATACTTCTTATAAACCGCTGACAAACTCAAGCCGCCCCCAGCTCGCAAAAAGCCGCCAGCGAACGCCTCAGAACCAACCGATGACAATTCGCCACAGCAAACGACCGACACACGTGAGCACAACAACGAACGTGCGTGACGCCCCCCTACAAACATGTTAATTTCACTGGGACAATAGCCTGTATTTGCAGTTTTTATGGGGATCGCGCCCATGAGATGCGGCGCACGTGCTTTCGATCATAACGTCTTTTATATCGCCGCAGGGTGGACGCTCCGCCTTGTGATGCTGACCTGCGCCCTGCTGATAGGCCTGCAAATCGCTCCCGTCAGGGCGGCGGAAAAACATCGCATTCTCTATTTGAACTCCTATCATCCCGGCTACTTCTGGTCCGATAACATCACCACCGGCATTCGCGAACTCCTGGACGAGCGCTCCGACGTGGAGCTGTTTGTGGAGTACATGGACACCAAGCGCCACGCCAACCCGGCGCACATGGCGCGGTTGGCGGAGCTGTATATCGCCAAATATCGCCACCTGAATATCGATTACGTCATCACCTCCGATGACAATGCATTCGACTTCTTCAAAGCCTATCGCGCGCAGATTGCGCCGGACGCGCCGTGGGTCTTCTGCGGCCTGGACAATGTCCAACCCACCCGCATCGCCGGATTGGAAAACGTCTATGGCGTGGAGGAGAACCTTGGGGTGGAGGACACCCTGAAACTGGCCATGCGCCTGCACCCGGACCTCAAGGAGGTGTTTTTCATCTCCGACGCCACCAAATCCGGCCTCTCCTACGCGGAAAAAGCGCATCGGCTGGAACAGAAATACAAACACAAACTGCGCTTTTTTCACCTCAACATCTTGAGCATCGAAGAGCTCAAAACCGCCCTGGCCAACATGCCGGAAAACGCAGTGGTGATCTATATGAGCTTCATCCGTGACCGCAACGGAGAGGTGCTCACCCTCAAAGAGAGCCATACGCTGGCGGCCACCCACGCCGCGCTCCCCGTCTATGTCACCTGGGGCTTCCGCCCGGGTTTGGGCATCGTCGGCGGCGCCGTCACCAGCGGCCAGACCCAGGGAGAACGCGCAGCAAAGATCGTCGAAGCTTTGCTCAATGGCGTAAACGCGGACGCCATCCCCAAGCTGCAGAAAGCGCCCCACGTCACCCAACTGGACAGTCAGGCGCTCAAACGCTTCAATATTTCCATCAAAAACCTGCCCAAACCGCATCAACTGTACAACCAGCCCCACTCGCCAATGCATCAGTTCCCGCTGCAAAGCGCTCTTGTCCTGCTCATCATCACTCTGCTGCTCATCGCCGTGGGTTTCCTGATCGTCTACGTGCGCAGACTGAGCGCCGCGCGCAATAAACTGCTGGAGAGCGAGCGCTACAACCGCATGCTGTTTGAACACTCCCCCACCGGTTTGGCGTTGTGCCGCATGAATGGGGAGTTGGTGGACGTCAACCCAGCCTATGGCAAGATCATCGGACAAAGCGTGGAAGAGGCCAAGTCCCTCAGCTATTGGGAGATCACCCCGCAGGAGTACGCCGAACAGGAGGCCGAACAGCTCAAAGCGTTGGAGCGCACCGGTCAATATGGTCCCTACGAAAAAGAGTATCTGCACAAATCCGGCGAACGCATTCCAGTCAGTCTGTCGGGCCGGTTGGTGGAGTTGGGCGGGGAGAAGTTCATCTGGTCCAGCGTCGAGGACACCAGCCTGCGGCGTCAGGCTGAGACCTTGCGCCTGCAGTACCAGCAGCAGTTGGAGTTGAAGGTGCAGGAGCGCACCCGCGAGTTGGTGCGCGCCAAAGAGGCCGCGCAGCGCGCCGATCAGGCCAAAAGCGAGTTCCTCGCCGTGATGAGCCACGAGGTCCGCACGCCCATCAACACCATTCTGGGTATGGGCGAACTCCTGGCCGAGTCCAAGCTCAATGAGGCGCAGCGGGAGGATTTGAACATTCTGCGCCTGGCCAGCGAGAACCTGCTCTCTCTCATCAACAACGTGCTGGACCTCTCCAAAATAGAAGCCAAACAGTTGGCCCTGGAGGAAGCGCCCACCAATTTGCAAGAGACTATTGAGGACGTCATTCAGATGTTTGCGCCGCAATCGGCCAGCAAAGGGGTCGCGTTGACCAGCCGCATCGCCCCGCAACTGACTCAGCCTGTTCTCATTGACGTGCAGCGGCTCAAGCAGGTGCTGATCAATCTCACCGGCAACGCCATCAAATTCACCGACCATGGCGAAGTGACCATTACCGCCTCCACGCCGAACCCAGAGCAACTCCTGCTCGAGGTCGCTGATAGCGGAATCGGCATCAGCAGCGACCACTTGGATTCGATCTTTCAGCCATTTCAGCAGTGTGACGGCTCTGTCACCCGGCGCTATGGCGGCACCGGCCTGGGTTTAACCATCTGCCGACAACTGCTGCACGCCATGGATGGCTCCATTGAAGCGCGCAGCGAACTGGGCAAAGGCTCCAGCTTCCTGTGTACGCTACCCTTAAGACCCGCGCCCATAAGCCTTGCGCCCCCCTCTTCTGAACCGAGCCCCTCATCGACTCGCACACACGCCCTCGGCGCGCCGAAGCGCATCCTTCTGGTGGACGATGCGCCGGACAATCTCCGATTGGCGCACGCCTTTCTCCATAGTGACGCCTATGAAACCAGCGAGGCGTTCAATGGCGCCGAGGCGCTGGAGCGTTTCACCCATGAGCGCTTCGATCTGGTGGTGATGGATATCCAGATGCCGGTGATGGATGGCGTCACCGCCACGCGGGAGATTCGCCGTTGGGAAGCGCGTAACAGACCTGGTCAACCGCCGACGCCCATCATCGCGCTGACCGCCCACGCCATGCGCGAAGACGCAGAGCGCTCCCAAAAAGCCGGATGCAATATGCATCTGACCAAACCCGTGCGCAAAGCGCGTCTGCTGGAGGTGGTGGAGCAGTTCCTCTACCCGCAACCTCTGGCAAAAGAGAGCTGACCGGGCGCCCAACACACGCCATGCGCCACACCGATGCAATAACATTAATAATTCACAGAACAACAACAAACAGACAGAACGCCCCCTCTCCAATAGATGATAAAAACGATTCCCTTCTGCATTTTACGTATGAAATAAAATCATATTAACAATAATTATCTTATATCACCTCAAAACATGAGCATACATTGATATTTTTTACCCTTAATATTATATTTGTTGAACTCTCCAGTTCTGTGGGTTAGATTTTTCTCAGCCCAGACTTTATTACCAGAAGGAGCAAACCATGGGGAAACCCGCAATTTCATTGACAGCATCCATGCTTTTGGTTATTTCACTTTCCGCATGCGGGGGCGGGGGCGGCGGCTCCAGCTCCTCCAGCAGCAGCAGCGCAACCAGCGTCACCACCAGCACCGGCATCTTCACCGACGCGCCGGTGGATGGGCTCTACTACACCACCACCAGCGGTCAGAGCGGTTTCACCAGCAACGGCGGCCAATACACCTATGTGGATGGCGATACGGTCACCTTCTATCTGGGAGAGGATAGCGGCGGCATCCTGCTGGGCTCGGCCACCGCTTCGGGCACGGTGACGCCGCTGACCATGGCGGGCGTGGCGGATTCCACCGATCAACGCGTGGTCAATATGGCGCGCCTGCTGCAATCGCTGGACGACGCCACCGACGGCAACATCGCCATTACCGCCAACATGCGCGCCCAGGCCTCGATTCTGTCGCGCAGCGGCATGACGCTGGATTTCAACGTCAGCACTTCCGCGTTCGACAACTACACCTCTTCGGGCATCACCATCAGCAGCATGATTCAAACCGTCAGCAGCGCCGACGGCGGAAGCGCGCGCTCGCTGCAGAGCGCCACCGCCGCCCAAGAGCATCTGCAAGACACCCTGGGGACGCGCTCGGTGAGCACCGCGTCGCTGTCGGGAACCTTCAACGGGGGGGGCCGTTTACTACTCCAACGCCTATAACATCGGCGTCCTGGTCGGATACAGCGAAACCTATGACGGCTCCGGCAACCAGACCAACAGCGTCTCCCTCTCACTGGGCTCCACATCACTGTCAGCCAGCGGTAGCGGCGTCGCTTCTGTGGACTCGACGGGCAAATATTTCGAAAAGGGCGATAACGCAGACGGTATCGGCGCCATGACCAATGACGGCGAGGTCATCGTCATGGTCAACACCTCCAGCGGCAACCCCGCCCTGGCGATGTCGGTGCGCGCCCCCAGTGGATTGAGCTTGGCGGACAGCGCCGGAACCTACCACTACGTCTGGGCTGAAAACGTCCCCGCCACCAGTTATGGAACCATCACGTTGGATGGCGCCGGCTCCGGCACATGGAGCCAATCGGTGAGCTCCACCGGCTCGCTCTCAAGCGGCACGCTCACTTACTCCCTCTCCAGCGACGGCGTCTTCACCGCCACCCAGAGCAATGGCTATGAACTCAAAGGGGCGTTTAATTCAGACCTCAGCGTACTCACGTACTACTCCAGCGCGCTGCTCAACAACACCTACAAAGGCTTCGGCGTGGCGGGCAAACAGGGCAGCAGCCTGAGCGCCTCCAATGTCTTGGGCGACTACTACTACATGGGGTATGTCAAATCCCCGGCCTCCATTTTCGGGCAATTCACCGCAGATGGGAAAGGCGGCTACTCCGGCTTGAGCAAGCTGGAGGGCACGAGTTCTTCGGCCTTCGCCACCACCAGCGGCTCTTACACGATTTCAAGCAGCGGCAAATTCACCTCCACCACGATGATCAGCGGCTACAACGGCGTCGGCTTTATCACCCCGGACGGCAGCTTCATGGCCATGGTGGACACCGACATCAGCGACAACTCCATCAGCATCAGCACCGCCATCCGCAAAAGCCAGTAATCCCCGACCCAAAACCCAACAGGGCGCCCCAAGGGGCGCCCTGTTGGGTTTGATGGGGCAACCCTTTTGTGGACAGTTTTAAGCGGGAATTTTGGCCGCTTGATCATACTGAGCAGGTGTCATATAGCCGATTGTTGAATGCTTCCTCTGTCGGTTGTAGAAAACCTCGATGTACTCAAAAATCGCCTGCATGGCCTCTTGGCGAGAATCGTAGACACGATTTGTGATCAACTCAGTTTTGAGCGTGCCGAAGAAGCTCTCGGCAGGCGCATTATCCCAGCAATCCCTGGATCGGCTCATGCTTTGGATGAAGCCCTTCTCCCGCAACAGCTTTCTGAACAGGTTGGAGGCGTATTGACTGCCTCGGTCGCTATGAACCAATAGGCCTGACAAGGGCTTGCGCTTGAAGCAGGCCATCATCAAGGCGTCGGTCACCAGCGAAGCTTTCATGTGATCGGCCATAGACCAGCCGACCACGCAGCGAGAATAGAGATCGATTCACACCGCCAGATAGAGCCACCCCTCTTTGGTCGCCACATAGGTGATGTCGCCAACGTAGGCGCGATCTGGGTGGGACGCCGTAAACTCTCTGTTCAGGCGGTTTGGCGCAACAGGCAGAGCGTGATCTGAGTCCGTTGTCACCACTTTGAAGCGGCGCTGCGCCTTGCAAACCAAACCCAAGCCCCTTTTGATCCGAGCGATGCGACGACGACTGACGCGCACGCCATGCTCAATCAGGCTTTGGCGGATGCGCCGTGAGCCATACGTATCTCGACTCTCATGGAATATCTCCGCTATCCATTCACCCAGAAGCCGAGTCTCTTCCACTCGTGGAGATTCCAGGCGCTGAAGCCATGCATAATATCCGCTTCTGGACATCCAATACACGGCAAAGCGCATCTATGGCGTGATACGCATTCTGCCGCTTGATGAAGGCGCACCTACCTCACGGGATGTCCTTGGCGAAGTACGCACACGCCTTTTTTAGAATCGTCTGTTCCTCTTTCAGGCGCGCCAGCTCTTTGCGTAAACGCTTGTTCTCCTGCTCTAAATCCTTCTGGCTAGAGGAGCTCTTCCCAGAGATTGGGCTCGTCCTCTCGGCTGTGCGCCAGTTGTAGAGCGTCTTGGGGCTGAGATCCAACTGCCTGGCGACCTCAGCTACCGACAAATCGGAGCTCTCAACCAGATCCAATGCGCGGCGCTTGAACTCCGCCGGATATCTCTTGCTGCGACTTTGACTCATCGGACACCTCATTTTTGGGGAGTCTCATTCTCCCTCAAATTTGGCGTCCACAAAAGTGTAGCCCCCTCAGAGGCGCTTGGCGCTCCTGCTGTTGGCGGGAACTGTGGCCAAACTCTCGGCGGAGTGGTTGGCGGGCGACTCCCTGTTGCTGGAGGGGGGTGGAGCGCCGCCACCGGCGTGCACCGGGCGGGGTTCGCCGCGGGGTTGGCGTTTGGGTGCTTAGGCGTCGATGCCTGCAAGAGGTTGGGCTGAGATTGGACCAAAAACTGGGGCGCTGCTAATCTATATCGCCATGTCCCGTAATATTTTCTGGAGAGTAATGGGATTGCAGAATTTCTTTGATCTCTTGCCTTGGTGCGTACTGGGGTTGGCGTTGGACGCCCTGCTGGGGGAGCCGACGCGCTGGCATCCGCTGGTGGGGTTCGGGCGTGCGGCGGCGGGACTGGAGCAGCGCGCCAATGGCGGTACACCCTGGCGACGGCGACTGCTGGGCGCGGCGGCGTGGCTACTGCTGATTGCGCCGCTGGTGGGCGTTGCTGCGCTGCTTCAGTCCTGGCTTGGCGTGTGGGTGGCTGCGCCGCTGCTCTATCTGGCGTTGGGCGGACGCAGCTTGATTGAGCATGGTCAGGCGGTGGCGCAGGCGTTTACCGCGTCGGGGCTGGAGTCGGCGCAGGAGCGCGTGGGCTATATGGTCAGTCGCGATGTGACGGAGATGTCCGAAGCCCAGGTGATTCGCGCCACTTTGGAATCTCTGCTGGAGAACGGCGCCGACGCCATCTTCGGCGCGCTGTTTTGGACCTTGCTGCTGGGCGCGCCCGGTGCGGTGCTGTATCGATTGGCCAATACCCTGGACGCCATGTGGGGCTATCGCTCCGCGCGTTTTGCCGCCTTTGGCTGGGCGGCGGCGCGGGCCGACGACGCGCTGAACCTGATTCCCGCCCGCTTGACTGCGCTGACTTACGCCCTGTGCGGCGATCTGCGCGCCGGTCTGCGCGCCTGGCGGGAGAATCGTAACGGGAAGAGTCCCAACAGCGGCGTGGTGATGGCTGCTGGGGCGGGTGCTTTGGGCTTGCGTCTGGGCGGGCTGACTCGCTATGGCGACGCGGTGGTCAATACGCCGGCCATGGGCCATGGCCGCGCGCCGCAGTGGGGGGATATCCCCCGCGCCGCCGCCTTGCTGCGACGCGGCATGGCGTTGTGGGGCGTCGTCATCTCCTTGGCGTGGCTGGCTTAATCGTCGGAGTGGGGAACCGTGCAGCGTCTGGGCTGTCTGACGCAGACAACCCCGTTTTTTAAAACATCTGGAGCAAGCCCATGTTTTTCATGACCAAGAAAGTGATTATGCCGAACCCGGAAGACGCCTTGCCCGGTCGCGAGGAGGCGATGTCCGTTCCCGCGCGTCACCATGTGTTGAACACTCCCATGAAGCCGCCGTTCCCCGATGGTGTGGAGCAACTGCTGGTGGGAATGGGCTGTTTCTGGGGCGCCGAGCGTCGGTTTTGGGAGTTGCCTGGGGTGCACGTCACCGCCGTGGGGTATGCGGCGGGCTATACCCCTAACCCCACTTATGAAGAGGTGTGCAGCAGCAAGACCGGCCATAATGAGGTGGTGCTGGTGGCGTTCGACCCGGATAAAGTCTCGCTGGAGCGCGTGCTGACCACCTTCTGGGAGGCTCATGACCCCACCCAGGGCATGCGTCAGGGCAACGATGTGGGCACGCAGTATCGCTCCGGGATCTACTATTATACGGACGCCCAGCGCGCGGCGGCGGAGGCGACCAAAGCGCGTTTTCAAACCGCGCTCACCAAGGCGGGGCTGCCGGAGATCACCACCGAGATCAAGCCAGCCGGGACGTTCTACTACGCCGAGGGTTACCATCAGCAATACCTGGCCAAGAACCCTGGCGGCTACTGCGGTCTGGGCGGTACCTGCGTGAGCATGCCGACGGGGTGAGCGGCGGCCAACGCGCACTGTGGTGCAGCAACCGGGCTGCCCACGGGGGCTCTGGGTGAATAGAATAAATCAAAACCAACACGGCACAGAACGGCCAATGTTTGCGTAACGTCGGTCCGGCTTGCGCTGACTATTGGCCGCCGACTGGTCGGCGGCGGGGTCTGGGGGCCGCGCCCCCAGCGGGGTGTGGGGCGGAGCCACACGGTTTGGTCGTTGGGAGTTCGAGGGCAAAGCCCTCGATATCTTTCATTATCCAAAAACCGAGCATGTCCGATTCTCGGTTCGACTAGCTATAGTCGCTAGCATTCAAAAGTGCACATATGGGCGCTGAAAGATATCGAGGGCTTCGCCCTCGAGTTCCCAAGATCAACAACCACACCGTGGGCTCCGCCCATGTATGGTCCGCTCCGCCACGGCAAGAGAAAATGTCCACTGATGTGTGAGACTTAGTCGCGCCCATGTATCCGGCCTGTTGATGAGGGGCTTGTCGCCCTCTGGCCCTGATGGAATTTGCGCGTGGCCCTCCTCAACACACCCTCGGCCTCAATGGGCCCTTGGGCAGAACAGGTTTTTGGCCACGCAGGGCTATGCCGTTTCATGCCATCAATCTCGACTCTCTCTCGCAACCTGGCTGGTGGGATCTCTTTCTCTTTCCTTATCGGCCTGTTTTTCTTTTAGAGTTGTATTGCGCTCTCTCTACACAGCGGCGCTGGCCCCATAGGCCTCCTGCTTCACCAGCATCGCCCACGCGCTGCGCGCCATGCGGTTGGCCAGCGCCACCACCGCTTTATTCGCGCCGCGGCGTTCCGACACCGACACCACCCATTGGCTGCGGCGATCCGGCTTGTTTTCACACACGCGCAAAGCCGCCCGCGCCCCATGAATCAACAGGGTGCGAAGATAACCGTTTCCCCGCTTGCTGATCCCCGTCAGCCACGCCTTGCCCCCTGTGGAGTGCTGATTCGGAACCAACCCTATCCATGCCGACAGCTCCCGGCCATTCTTAAACGCCCGCACATCCCCCACCGACGCCAACAGCGCCGTCGCCGTGATCGGTCCCACTCCCGGGATCGTCATCAGCAATCGACACTGCGGCTCCGCCTTGGCCAGCGCCTCAATCTCACGCTCATATTTGCCGATGCGCTCATCCAAATGCGCCAGCTCATCGCGCTCATCCTCCAGAATTACGCGAAAATTGGCGCTCATTTCCGAGCTCTCATCACTCAAAATCAGCACAATCGCCCGCCGCGCCTGCTTGATGCTCTTGGGAAAGACAATCCCATACTCGGCAAGCAGTCCGCGAATCTGGTTCACCAACGCCGTGCGGTTCTTCACCGCCAGACTGCGCACCCGATGCAACGCTAGAATTTCTTGCTGGGCAACGCTTTTGATCCCCACAAAACGCATATTCGGACGCTGTACCGCTTCACATATCGCCTCAGCGTCCACGCTGTCGTTCTTGTGCCGCTTCACGTAGGGCTTCACATATTGCGGCGCCATCAAACGCACTTCATGCCCATATCCCTGAAATTTCCGCGCCCAGTGATGCGCGCCGCTACTGGCTTCCATCCCCACCAGGCACGGCGGCAGTTGCGCCATGAACTCCAGTAACTTATCTCGTTTCAAGCGCTGTTTCAGAACGCTCTTGCCGCGCGCATCGACGCCATGCAACTGAAACACGCTCTTGCCCAGATCAATCCCCAGTACCCGTACCTGTCCGTTTTCGATATGATTGCTCATGGTCCGCTCCGACTCCGTTTAGATGGAAAAACACACCACCATCTTGGCCCATTGCGAGGCCGTTTGGGTAGCGGAGCGGACCATTCCATTACACCCGCTTAAGGGTCACAGACCCTATGACGATTTGGCAGGATTGCCAAATCGGACTCGCGCAGCGAGCCCGCAGGGTGAGGGCCATGGATGGCCCGAATCAATCCCGCCTCCGGCCAGTCGGCGGCCAATAGTCAGCGCAAGCCGGGCCTACGTCACGCAAACATTTAAGTGTTTGGATGTGAGCCATTCTGAATTCAAGCGACTATAGGTGACCAGATCGATGGCGCCGGGCAGCCCCGTCTATTGCCGCCTGTAGAGCGCCACATCGGTATCCAGCCGCACGGATGACGCCGAGACCGCGGCCATGGCTTCTGCCGTCGCCGCCTCCTCTACCGCCGTTGAAGCTGCGGTGCCTTTGTCCATATGCGCGCGCCAACCGCCGTCCGCCTGCCGGGTGAACCGCATGCCCGGATGCGCCGGGGCCCGCAGCGCAGTGACCGGATAGCCATCGCGCAGCGTCACATCGAAACTGAAATAGCCGCTCACGGCGTCATTCTGACTCCAAAAGCGCATCTGCGCATCGTCCACCCCACCCGTCTCCATGGGGTAGAGATAGCGCCCCACCCCCGCATCCATCTCCACCGGCTGCATATAGGTCAGACGCACGCGCACGGCGTCGTTGGCGCGCACCGGCCACACCCGGGTCTCGAAGCGCTTGAACCCCTCCTGCTGCGCCAGTGCGGTCTCGCGCCCGGCGGATTTTTCACGCTCATACAGCGCGCGCGCCTGCTGCTTGCGCATCACCTCGCCGGTCACCGGCTGGCCGTTGATCCAGTAGGTAAACTCCGCCAACGCCCCGTGCTTGGGCAGCGGAAACGCATACAGCGCCTCCAGATCCTGACTGTGGGGGTTGTGGAAGGTCTGCTCCACCGTGGTGACGGCAAAGCCGCCGTCGATCACCACCGAGACCTTGTGCTCGCCTATGGCCAGTTGCGGCAGATTGACCCCGTTGGGGGTTATCAATCCCGCCGCCTGGGCATCGCCTGCCGCTGTGTGCAGCGCCGCCGCCAACGCCGCCGTTGCCAGCGCGGTTTTGGCCCACCGTTTCGCCTGCTGAGAAATTTTCATCGTCGGCCCCTATATGACCATTGTTCAATTTTGCGCCGCATGCCGCCACGACACGTTTGTATACAGAGATAGCTTGACAATGAACAGCGTTCAATATAAAAATGAACTCAGTTCACATTTTTTTCTGACACAGGCGCGCACATGGGCAGACGATCCGATCACAATCGGGAAGAACTCATTGAAATGGCGTTGCAAGAGAGCCGACGCATCGTCGCCAAGGAGGGTCTGGAGGGGCTCACCGCGCGGCGCGTGGCCGGGGCCATGGGCTACTCGGTGGGCACGCTGTACAATCTGTTTGGCAATCTGGACGGGCTGATCATGGCGCTCAATGCGCGCACGGTGGCGGAGCTGCAACTGGCGCTGGCGCAGACCCGCGCCGAGGCCGCCGACGCCGATGTCGCAGAGGTGGTGGAGCGCATGGCGCAGCTCTATCAGCTCCATGTGCGCGATAACGCTGGTGTCTGGCGCGCGGTGTTTGATCACCACCTGGGCAAACAGCGCGAGGTGAGCGCGGAGTATCGCCACAGCATCGCCGCAGCCCTGGCCGAGCTGGAGCAGGCGCTCGCCCCGCTCTATGGCGCCGACCACGCCGCCTGCGCCACCGCGGCGCGCACCTTGTGGAGCGCGCTGCACGGCATCTGTTCGCTGGCGCTGGAGGATCGCTTGACGGTGGTGGGGGCGCCGGAGGATCCGCAGGAGATGGCGCGTCTGCTGGTGCGCAACTTCCTGCGGGGCGCACGCAGGCAAGCGCCCTAAATTCGCCGCGCTTTTTCACCGCGCCACGCCAACAACAGAGCGCCTTAACGCCATGAACAACAATCTCAAAGCTCTGATCGCCGCCTGTGACGCGTTGGGCGTCCCCTATACGCGCCATCACGCCAGTCAAAATTTGGTTCTCGTTGACGCAGGCGGCGCGCGACACCCCTTCGTCAATTGGAGCACGCCGCTCAACTCCCACGCCATCGCCCGACTGTGCGAAGACAAGGAGTACTTCCAAACCCTCTTCGGCGCAGTCGTGCGCATGCCGCGCGCCAAGGGGTATCTCACCCCCTACTGCGCAGAGCGTTTCGCGCCCTATCTGCAGCACCAGACTCTGCACGACATCATCGATGACATGGAGCGTCAATTCCCCTACCCGTTTATCGTCAAGAAGAACCGTGGCGCCAGCGGCGACAAGGTGTTTCTGGTCAGAGACAGACGCCAATTGGAGAGCAGCCTGATGGCGATCTTCAATCCGGCGGATGCGGGCTCAGACTATCTCTGTCTGGCCCAGGAGCGCATCGACATCGTCCAGGAGTATCGTGCGGTGTTTGTGGATGGGGAGCTGGTTCTATGCTACCGCAAGGCGCTGGACGACGCAGCGTATGCGGGCAATCTGAGCCCGCTGCACTGGAGCGGCGCGCGCGCGATTGTGGAGGAGGATGCGGCAACGGTTGCCCGCATTGGCGCCTTCTGCCGCCCACTGTTTGAGACGCTGATGATTCCGTTCTGCGGGCTGGATATCGCCCTGGCCAGAAGCGGCGAGTTGGTTTTGATCGAGACCAACGCTTCGCCCGGCTTTGACAAGGTGATGGACGATTGTGGAATGGAGCCGGTCAAGCGGGTCTACCTGCAGATTCTGGCTCACTTAACGGGCGGAGAAACGCAGGATCGCTTCGCCTAAAAAAAACAGCGACGCGCCATATGGCGCGTCGCTGTTTCCTCATGCCAACCAGAACGCCGGACCCGCAGGCCCCGGCGCAGAGCCTTAGTAGGTGGACGGCTCTTTGGCGCTTTTACGGCGGTTCAACCAGACGTCCCCGGCAGCCAGCGCGCCGCCGCTCACCACCAACGCCACCAACACGTTGAGGGTGTCATTGCCGACGCCCGAGCGCACCAGGAAGATCAGCCCAATCAGGCCAACCAGAGTCAGGGCGACCAGCGCCGCCAACGGAACGATAGAACGGGTGCGATGCATAAACATGGCGATTCTCCTGCTTTGGCAGAGCCCCCTCCCTTATATTCAAGAGGCTCCTTTTGTGACGACTTTATATTAGCAAGAGACTCGCCACTCCCCTAGCAGTGTTGCACACTTTTTACATTTTTTAATGGATGATTCATTCACAGAAAGTATGCCATACAACATTTTCAATCATGCGCAAACATTTTGTCGATAGCCGCCATTAACACAGCGGAAACCACAAAGGTCAGATGGATAATCACCATCCACATGAGCTTGTCGTTGGCGATATTCTGTGAGCCCATGAACGCTTTGAGCAGATGAATAGAGGAGATGGCCACAATGGATGCTGACAGCTTCACCTTCAGCGAACCGGCGTCCAGCTTACCGAGCCAGGAGAGACGCTCCTGCCCCTCATCCAAATCCAGACTGGAGACGTGATTCTCATAGCCGGAGAGGATGACCATGATCAGCAGATTGGCCACCAGCACCATATCGATGAGGGCCAACGCCGCCAACACCACATCGGTCTCCTTCATGCTCCAGAGCATCGGCGCCAAGTGTAACGCCTCCTGGAAGAATTTCAGGCCCAAGGCGATAAACAGCAGGGTCAAGCCCACATACAGGGGCATGAGCAGCCAACGACTGGCGAACAGCCAGCGCTCAATGACACGTTCCAACGTTTTGAAAGACATGACGGCAGGTCTCGACAACGGCAGAGAGAGGGGAAGAGTTTCGGAAAGGCTCAAGAGGGGTCGGATGAACCGAACACCCGTTGCAGAATCTCGCCTGCGCGGGCGGCGGGATCGGTGCGGATGCGCGCCTCCTCCTGGGCCATCATGACAAACAGGCCATCCACGGCCTTCTCGGTCACATAGGCGTCCAGATCGCGATCCAGGTCGATCCAACTGGCGGCCAACCCACCCTGTTGACGAATGGCGCCGATCAGGGATTTATACGCCCCAGAGACCCCCGCCTGACGGGTGTGGCGAGCGATGATGGGGGCAAACGCCTTCTCCAGCTCGCCGCGCGCATTCAGTTGCAGATACTGCGTGGCCGCATCCTGGCCGCCCAGCAGCAGATTGCGCGCATCGGCGATACTCATTTTGCTGATGGCGCGGGCGAATATCTCCAACGCCGCTGGAACCGCCTTTTCGGCGGCGCTGTTCATACTGGCGACAAAGGACTCCTCGATCTCCTCCTTGCCGATGGCGTGCAACAACTTGACCAGCGGTTTGAGGGTGGCGGGGGTTTCAATGCGAATCTGCGGACGCGAGGAGAAGCCCCCCTGCCGTCCCAGCTCGGCAATGGCGCGCTTGGCGCCCAATTGCAGCGCCGCCTTCAGGCCATTGCCCATCTCGGTTTCGGTGAGCCCCTCCAGATCAGGCTTGGCGTCGGTGGAGTTCGCTCCGCCGCCAAACAAGCGCGCGGCCTCATCCAGTAGTCCGCCCCACGACTGCGCCTGCGCCGGAGCAGCGCCGCACAACAGGAGCGCAACCAGCGCCAAAAGAGCGCTTCCTCCAGTCACAAATCGTCGCTGCTCACTCATCGCTATTCTGCTCCGCTTGACGCGCACACCCCACACAGGTGGGCAATGAGGGGTCTAGCTCCAGCCGCCCCGTTTCGATAAATCCGCCGCACGTTACGCAGCAGCCGAACTCGTCCTCTTCCACGCGCGCCAGCGCGCTGGCGATACGGCGCAGCTCCTGCGCGCGCTGCCTGGCGCTCTGCTGCGCCATGGCCTGAACCTGCAGGGCGTCCATGCGGCTCAGGCGCCCCACCCGGCTCTGGTCCAGCTCCACCGCCGCTGCGGTCTCGGCGCTGCTGGCGGCGTCGGCCTGCAACTCAGCGCGCCGCGCCAACAAGCGCGCGCGGATCGCATCCAAATCCCACTGCGGTTCGGCGTCGCTCATGAGGCGCCGGTGGTCACATGGTGCGACTCAATCACCGGCGCAGCGTTGAGGCCGCGAATCACCGCTTCCGGGCTCTCTTTGCGCTCGGCCAGATGCGACGCCTCCTGGGCGATCACCAGCATCTCGCGCAGATCGTCATGCAGCTCCATGCATACGCCGATATGAAAACGCGCGTGAATGCGCCGCCCCTGGAAGGTGGCTTCGATACTCTCCAGACGCTCCTTCACCGCGGCAAAAAAGGTCTTGGCGGAATCAGGCTTCATGCCCACCATCAACACCATGAACTCGTCGGGGCCGAACTGGCCCACCACATCGTTGTTGCGGAAGTTGCGCTGCATCTCCTGCGCCAGCCGTTTGCGCAGCAGCTCAGCGGCCATGGGCGCATGCAGACGACGCATCCTGCCAAACCCCTCCACCCGGAACATGGCGGTGGAGAGCCCCAGGTTACCGCGTTTGGCGTTGGCGTGGAGCGCCAGACCGCGCTCAAGGAAACCGCGCCGATTGACCAGGCCGGTCACCCGATCCACGGTGGCGGCGCGTTTATAGCCTTGATTATATTCAAACAGCGCCATGGCGCGGTCGATCTGGCGCAGAAACAGCGTGCGGCCCAGCGGCTGGCGAATCAGATCATCGGCGCCGCTCTTGACCAGCAGCAAGCCAATCTCATCGCACGCGGTGGAGGCGCAGGAGTCTACGCAGGCCAGCACCACCAGCTCATTGCGGGTCCACTGCAGCCGCACTTGGGCGACCAACGCCGCCGCCTCCTTTTCACTCATCCCCTGCACGATGAGCAGACGCACCCCCACATCAGCCTGCAAGGCGCCGAACATCCCCTGGGCGTCATCGGCCTCCATGATGCGGAAGCGGCGCAGACGCAACATGTCGTTCAAGCGCGTGCGCAGTTCGCCTCGGGGCCCCACCAGCAGGGCGTGCATCCCCTGATTCCACAACAGACGGTCGGCCAGCAGCAGCAGACGCTCCATGGCGTCGGCGGAGTCGGCGCTGAAAAAGTCGGTCACATATTCGGGAAACGCCTTGAGCGCTTGGCCGCCCTCTTCAATGGAGTCGGCCAGCGCCAGCACCGGCACGCCGCGTTTGCCCAGGGCTTCAATCAACGAGGCGCATTCGCTGTCGCCTGGCAGATACTGCACCACCCCCAAACGCCACGCTTGCTCGCTGCGCGCCAGTTTACGCGCAGCCACCAGATCCCGACTCTCCGTCACGCGACAGCCGCCATCCCGCTGCAAGTTTTGCGACAGAATGGAACAGAGCAGCGGGCTAGCGTGGCACAGGAGAATCTGATTCATAACAGCGGGTCCCTCAACGAAATTGGCGCGACGGCAAAAGCCTTAGCTTACGCCATCACACGGAAAAACGCCCTGCAAAAAACGTTCTCCACACAATTTATTGGGAATGTCCCATGACGCCTTTTCGATTGCGCCACTGCTCTTAATCGGCCTCGCGCAGACGCAGATCCACGCTCAATTGGTGCGCCGTCAACCCCTCGGAGGCGGCCAAAACCGACGCCCCCGGACCGATGCATCGCAACGCCTCGGGGGAGCAATCGATCAAGCTGGTGCGGGTGATAAAGTCATGCACCCCCAAAGGGTTGGAGAAGCGCGCGGTGCCATTGGTGGGCAGCACGTGATTGGGACCCGCCACATAGTCGCCCACCGCCTCGGGGGTGTAACGACCCAGGAAGATCGCGCCGGCATTGCGGATCAGCGGCAACAGCGCGCGTGGGTCGGCCACCGCCAACTCCAAGTGCTCCGGCGCCACGCGGGAGGCGATGCGCGCGCCCTCCTCCAGATCCGGCACAATAATCACGCCGCCGCGCTCATTGAGGGATTGCAGGCAGATTTCGGTGCGGCTCAGACTGAGCAGATGCGCCTCGATGGCCGCCTCCACGCGGTCGGCGAAGTCGGCGTCATCGGTGATCAGGATCGACTGCGCATCGGGATCGTGTTCGGCCTGGGACAGCAGATCGGCGGCGATCCAACGGGGATCGTTCTGATTATCCGCCACCACCAGGATCTCCGACGGTCCGGCGATCATGTCGATGCCCACCTGACCAAACACCTGGCGCTTGGCCATGGCCACATAGATGTTGCCCGGGCCGACGATCTTATCCACCCCCGGGACGCTCTGCGTGCCATAAGCCATGGCCGCCACCGCCTGGGCCCCGCCCATGCGGAAGGCGCGATCCACCCCGGCGATGCGCGCGGCGGCCAGGATCAGCGGGTTGACCTCGCCATTGGGCGTGGGCACCGCCATGATCAGCTCCTCCACCCCGGCGACTTTGGCCGGAATAGCGTTCATCAGCACCGACGAGGGGTAGCTGGCGCGCCCGCCCGGCACGTAGAGTCCGGCCCGTTGCAGCGGGGCCACGCGCTGACCCAGCATGGCCCCAGCGGCGTCGCGGAACTCATGATTGCCCAGCTGCGGCAGTTGCCACTGGTGATAGGCGCGGATGCGCTCGGCGGCCTCTTTGAGGGCCTCCAGTTCGGCGGGGGGAACTTCGGCGATGGCGGCGTCGATATCGGCCTCGGTGAACTCCAGACCCAGCGCGTGGACGTCGATCTTGTCGAAGCGTTGGGTGTAGTCGGCCACGGCGGCGTCGCCGTGGGCGCGCACATCGGCGATGATGTCGGCCACGGTCTTTTCGATCTGCGCCATATCGCCGGCGTCCCAGGTCACCAGTTGGGCGAAGCGGGCGTCGAAATCGGCGTCCTGGCTGTTGAGTCGGGTAATGGCCAGATCAGCCATGAGAGCTCTCCATCAGTCTTTTATAGGGGTCAATTCTCGCAAGATTCGTCGAGTCCAGGAGCAAATCTTGACGCAGGCGCGGAGTCAAACTAACGGGGGTCAAGGGGAATCATTCCCCTTGCGGGTCGAGGGCAGAGCCCTCGCGGGTCCAGGGCGGCGCCCTGGCGGGGTTTGGGGCAGCGCCCCAACATCTTTCATCTTCCAACCAGCGTTTTACATATCAAGAAAGCCGCTGAATGTCCGCCCCGAGCATGAGAAACTTCTCTTCGATGCGCTCATAGCCGCGATCGATGTGATAGACGCGATTGATCTGGGTTTCGCCCTCGGCGCAGAGCCCGGCGATGACCAGACTGGCCGAAGCGCGCAGATCGGTGGCCATCACCGGCGCGCCCGCCATGGGCTTGCCGCCGCGCACCAGCGCCGCATTGCCGTGTACGGTGATGTCGGCGCCCATGCGCTGCAACTCGGAGACGTGCATAAAGCGGTTTTCAAAAATGGTCTCTGTCACCTGTCCGGCGCCTTGGGCCACACAGTTGAGCACCATGATCTGCGCCTGCAGGTCGGTGGGGAAGCCGGGATAGGGCTGGGTGGTCACATCCACGCCGCGCAGCGGCTTCTCCACCCGGGTGCGAATGTAGTCGGGCCCCTCTTCGATGATGCAGCCCATCTCGCGCATCTTCTCAATGGGAGACTCCAGCATGGCGCCGTTGAGGCCGGTCACAGTGACATCGCCGCCAGTGGCCGCGCCCGCCATCATGAAGGTGCCCGCCTCGATGCGGTCGGGCAGCACCGGATGGGTGGCGCCGTGAAGGGAGTCGACCCCTTCAATGGTCATGGTCGGCGTGCCTGCACCGTGGATCTTGGCGCCCATGGCGTTGAGCATATTGGCCAGGTCCACCACCTCCGGTTCGCAGGCGGCGTTCTCCAGCACAGTGGTCCCTTTGGCCAGGGCTGCGGCCATCATCAGGTTTTCGCAACCGGTGACAGTGACGATATCGAACACAATGCGCGCGCCTTTGAGGCGATTGGCCTTCACTCGCACATAGCCGGACTCCAGCTGCACCTCGGCGCCCATCTTCTCCAGCCCCATCAGGTGCAGATTGATGGGGCGCGAGCCAATGGCGCAGCCGCCGGGCAGGGAGATCTCCGCATGGCCGTGGGCGGCCACCAGCGGCCCCATCACCAGCACCGAGGCGCGCATGGTGCGCACCAGGTCGTAGGGAGCCATGGTGTTATTGATTTTGGACGACTCGATGCCCACGCCGAGCTTCTCATCCACGGTGATGGACGCCCCATGCTGTCCTAATAGGTTCAGCATGGTGGTCACATCGCGCAGATGCGGCAGATTGGTGAGGGTGAGCGTATCCGCAGTCAGCAGCGCCGCCGCCAGCTCGGGCAGAGCGGCGTTTTTGGCCCCACTGATGGGCACGTTGCCATGTAGCGGCTTGCCGCCGCGAACGAGGATCTTATCCATAGTGCGGCTACTGTACTGTTCACACGCACGCCTGGGCAAGGCTCGGCGAATGCGGGCGCGATGAAATTTCATAGCAATCCCCGACCGCTTGGGGCATACTGAAGGACAGTCTGATGACATCATGTGGGGGCGAAACGGCTTCGACGGGGTGTGGAACGGACGCTGAGGCGACTAGGCATTGGGGACCGCCTTAATGGGCCCAAATTCACAATTGCCAACGACGAGCACTACGCTCCGGCTCTTGCTGCGGCCTAAACCGCAGTAATAGCGGGGCCCCGACCTGGGCCCGGCAACAGAAGTCTTCGGATAGGGTCAAGCCGGAATTCGCAGGCCGGTTGAAATCCAAGGGCGACCAGTTCTCCGAGGTTACGGGGGCGCGCCGACACCCGGCTGAAACGTTCGCGCGCAGCTATGCCGGAAGAATAGTCGTAACTCCTCACGCCTTATTACGCATTGCGGACCCGGGTTCGACTCCCGGCGCCTCCACCAATCAGGTTCCAGAGAACCTATCTCTGGCCAAAAGCCGCCCTCCGAGGCGGCTTTTGTGTGTCTGGAATTTGGCAATGATTCCAATGCTTAGCGACCAGCGCGTCGTGAATGTCGTGATCGCAAGGTTCGGACCTCACAAGCCCAGAAAGCAGGGAATCTCCCCGCTTTTGCTCTCTGTCTCTGGCAAGTTCGGACCGGGTCCGCACTTGAAGTTCGGACTGGCTCGTAAAATCATGAGTGAAAACAGCGCCTAACAAATATGGCAATTTCGGACCTTTGCCACGAAATATTGGGTGGCGCGTGATGTCCACAACGAAATCAAACTCTCAAGCAAAAGAGAGCGAGATCACTTAGCCTTAGTAGTGCGGCAATCCAGAAGCATTTGAGATAATGCTTAAACCGGATAAACTGAGTTTCACACTGATTATCGCCAGACACAAAAACATACAAATACATATACTTATTATCAAAGAGATCAAATTGACCTTGCTCCCTCCCAGCACAAAAAGATGAGTTCCCCTACAAAAAAACTCAATCGCTCAGTCATCTTTTGGCTCTGCTCCGGTCTGCTCTTCGGTGTCGGATTCCACGATGACCTGCTGCGAATGGAGCAAATCTGGCGCACCTCGGCAGAGTACGAGTACGGATTCCTGATTCCGCTCGCCGTGGCGTGGATGGTTTGGCGTAAACGCGACGCGCTTCAGCATGCACCTCCCGCAGGCTCTTGGTGGGGCGTCCTCATCCTGATTATTGCGCTGGCCGCATCCACATTAGGGAATATGCTGCTTAGTCGCACAATGATTCTCTACGGCTTTATGCTTGCGCTATTTGGGACAGCATGGGCGAGTATGGGCTGGTGCCGTTTCAAGCATATAGCGATGCCACTCGTGTTCCTGCTGTTCATGGTGCCTCTGCCGTGGTTCATCTATGACTGGCTATCGCTTTCGCTACAGTTCATTTCGTCAGAATGGGGCGTGGCATTCATTCGCGCCTGCGATGTTGATGTTTACCTCAATGGAAACGTCATCGACCTTGGCGAACACAAACTGGAAGTTGCGGAAGCCTGCAACGGTTTGCGCTATCTTTTCCCTCTCACGGTCATCTCCTCGTTAGCCGCGTATCTGTTCCCAGCCCCCCTGTGGAAGCGCGCCATCATTCTCCTCTCAAGCATCCCCATTGCGGTTGTCATGAACAGCCTGCGCATTGGAGTGACTGGCGTTCTGGTGGATCGCTGGGGAATTGAAATGGCGGAAGGACTGTTCCACGATCTTGAGGGATGGGTGATCTACGGAATCAGCATCGGACTGTTATTGCTTGAAATTCGCATTCTGGGGGGATTCGTTCTGGCCCAAGATTTGACAAGCCGAAAGTCTGGATCGCTCACGCTGTCACATTCCGGTAGGAGAAAGGCCCAGCCTCAAGCGTTAGTGACGCTAACCCTACTTAGCGTATTTGCCGTGTATATGCACACAGCGCATTACGAAAAACAGCAGAGCGGCATCCACGCTACGGTATCGAAACATCTTGAAAGGACTCGGTTCGCGTTCTTTCCTGAGGAGGTCGGAGACTGGCAAGGAGTTCTCCGCCAATTGCCTGACAGAACCTTACGATCACTCAACCCTGAAGACTATTTGTTAATGGACTTCCACAACTCATCCGGCGATATCGTCAACCTCCACATGGCCTACTATGTGGACAAAACATCTGGATCATGGATTCACTCTCCCCAGTATTGCCTTCCTGCTCACGGATCGAAGCAACTCCTAATGGAGCAGGTTTCTCTTAAGTTAGGAGATGGTCGCTCATTGACCCTAAACAGGCTGGAGTCCCTAGAGGGAACAGAGAAAGTCATAGCCTATTTTTGGTTTAGGCTTCAGGGCTTGGACACACCAGTGGATAGCAGCACTGACTTTTTGACGCGTGTACGCTATTTACGTGATCAATACAGCCAGAAACGAACAGATGGCGCGCTCATCCGTATTATGGGGGCAGTCGCTCCTGCCGAAGCAGTCGCGGCTGCGGATAGTCGCATTCTTGGTTTCATTAAGAATATTTACCCACTAATTGAAGTACACATTCCGAGGAAACCACATGGCCGATAAACGCCGATCGGCTGAAGACAGGGCCGCCAGGAAAAGGGGAAAGCTTCGCAACAAGGTACTTTTTTTTGCTAAGAGGCATCACCTTGCTATCAGCGGTGTATTCTTCGTTCTCGTTTGTGCGGCGATCGTTACAGGGTATCTTTTCAAAGCAGAGCTAAAGTGGGTTGCCAAAGATAGCGTCTATAGAGTTGGGCAAATCTATCAACGAATACTCCATGGAGACCCCAAAGCCAGGCAGGACGAGCACTTTGCGCGCGGCAAAGAGCACCTCACCGCTGGGAGAGAAGAGAAGGCCCGAGTAGCCTTCCAGAATGTATTACAGATCAATCCCAGGCATGTGGACGCCAACTTCACGCTGGCGTCGATCTACTTGCGCAAGCGAGACTTGAATGATGCCGTCCAGCATCTTCAGAGGATTCTTCGTCTCGAGCCAAAGCATTTTCATGCGCTCATGCTCATGGGGCACATCAATCTGCTTGTGGGGAACCCCCACGAAGCTTTGAGGTTGACCCAAAGCGCTCTGAGTGTTTCTGCTGCAAATGTAAGAGCGCGCGTTCAAAAGGCTCAGATTCTGGCAGGGCTGAGGGAGACACAAAAAGCTATTGATCTAAGTCACCTTCTCATTTCTGAAGACCCCAAGAATCTCGATGCTATCCTTCTTCTGGGCGCGCTATACGCAAAAGAGCAGAAGCTAGATGAGGCAGCACGCGTTTTTGAGGCTGCCCTTTCACACCAGCCTGAGCACTCCCTACTGACATACCAGCTCGCCAGAGTTTACGAGTCACTTGATCAGAAAAAGAGAAGCGTTCATCTGTTAGAGTCTCTAGCTGAGAACCGACCTGAAAGTGCGCTCCATTGGATTTGGTTGTCGAATGCGCTCTTAGCCCAATCAAATGATAAGCTTGCTGTAGACACGTTGAAGGAGGGTATCAAACGGGCATCCAAGAATCCCCTGCTGCGCATGTCTCTGGCCTTACTTCACAAGCAACTTGGCGATGACAGGGAGGCTGAGAGCATTTTCACAAATCTAATTGGGAGCACAGGCCAGTCAATAATTGGTGCAAGCGCCCGCATTGAACTCGCTGGCCTCTTTATCAAGAGAAAAGAACTCACACGGGCACAAGAAATACTCCAGGAGGTGGAAACATGGACGGAGGGCGGCAGAGGTTTGATCAATCTTCAAGCCATAGCTGCTCTTCGCCAGGGGCAAATTGCATTACTCCAGAAACGCCATAGAGAATCCATTGCCGCATTTGAACGCGCCACAAAATTGAACCCTGTTTACGCTGAGGCTTATTCAGCCCTGGGAAAAGTCCAGCTTGCTACTGGGAGCAGGGACAAAGCGATTGGCAATCTCAAGTCTGCTGTCCGTCTTAATAATCTTGATATCCCAACTCGAATGCTGCTGGCAGCGCAATACTCGAAAATTCAGAAGTGGGAACCAGCTGGAAAACTTTACCTGGATGTGCTGAAGATCGATAATCAAAACCTTGCAGCGCTATTTGAGCTAGCCCGCGTACAACATTTGACCGGTCAAACGATGGAGGCTATCCAGACCGCAGGCCAGATTCGAAAGCTTCATCCAGAGAACCCAATTGGGCACATGCTACAGGGTGAACTCTACTTCAATATGAAGATGTTCACCAAAAGCGTTTACGCGCTTCGGGATGCCCTGGCAAAATCGCAAGACAAAATCAAACCGCTTATGCTTCTGACAAGAAGCTATCTTGTTCTTGGCCAGCCGGAACTAGTAGTAAAACTTGTACAAAATGAACTACAAAAATCGCCGAAGAACGCTTCCCTGCAGACCCTGTTGGGAGAGGTGTTTTCAGCGACCAAGCAATACGATAAGGCGATTGTGCATTTTGAAGCAGCATCCAAACTCAAACCCGGGTGGGAACGCCCAACGGTGCATCTGGCGCGAGTACGTGAACTGAAGGGAGATGCCGCCAGTGCAATCGGGCTACTGGAGAAAAGCAGAGATGAAAAGCCAGATAAGCTGGCTGTGAAGTTGGCGCTGGCATTTTTGTACCAAAAAGCCGAGCGATACGGTGATGCGATACGAGAGTATGAAGGGCTCTTGGAGGCGAAGCCGCAAAACAAGGTGATCGCGAACAATCTTGCGATGCTTCTGATGCGTCATGCCCCAACTGAGGCATCACTGCGGAAAGCACTTCAGGTTGCGTCGATATTGGACGGGAGCAATCAACCAGCGTTTCTGGATACTCTCGGCTGGGCTTACTACCTCAATGGCCGCAATAATGAGGCAATTACAATCTTGGAGAAGGCCGTTGCCAAGGCCCCTGAAGTCGCTGAGCACCACTACCATTTGGGTGTGGCGTATCTGAGTGCTGGTCAACACCAAGAGGCTAAACAGCACCTTAAAGTTGCACTAAAAAATAAAGAGCACTTTTATGGGGTAGAAGATGCTATCGGAGCACTGAATGCAGCTACCACCAAATCTAGTAGCGCCCATAATCCGTGAGCCCGTCTTGATGAAGATAGCTGCAACTGGTCTTGCTGCTACTGTTAAGCAGGAACACTCCGTGATGAGCGTGTCCTAACCCCCCAAAAAAATACGGCGATTCCTATTCCAAGAAAACCCAGAGTGCCTGGCAGTGGAGTTACAGAAGTTGACTCAAGCATAAAAGCACGCTTCGGCCCTCCTGATGTACTGTATGCTCCTACGATCTCTCCGCTATCATTGATCGCATATGCTGCGTTGTTTGAGTAATCATAGTCTCCGTAACCACTTATGCTGCCAATATCCTGAATTCCCGAGCTTTCTGTCCACAGAAATGCATGGGATATACTTGAACTTACTGGTGATTCGCCAACAATATCCCCTGAATTGTTTATGTCGTATGCAACACTGGTGTTGCCTATTTTAGCCCCCCCCAATGTGCCCAAACTCTGCATCCCTCCATCTGCAGTCCATAAGAAGGGTTGAGAGTAGACGTCATCCGAAGCTACGTATGATGAACCAACTATGTCCCCATTATCATTAATTCCATACGCATAGCTATTTGCCCCGCCTAAGGTCCCCAGGTCTTGCATGCCATCAGCTTCAGTCCATAAAAAGGCATGCATATCTCCAGACGCAGTTTCATAAGTTCCAACTACTTGACCGCTATTGTTAATATCATTAGCTTGAGCATCTCTAAGAGAGCCTCCCAAACTTGTCAACTCTTGCATGCCACCTGACGACGTCCATAAAAAAGCACGATCCACTCCACTTACATCTGAAACCCCAACAACATCGCCACTATCATTAATTCCATATGATGTGCTCGATGACCCCCCTAGTGTCCCTAAGCTTTGAATTCCATTTGATGACGACCATGTAAAAGCTTCATATTGAGCGCCGCTGGTATGAGCGCGACCGGCTACTTCGCCGTTGGTATTTATTGCAAACCCATGACTGTGTGAACCACCAAGTGTACCTAAATCTTGCATGCCAGTAGAACTACTCCATGAAAAAGCTCGGCTTTCACTTGAGCTGTTGTAAGAGTAGCCTGTGACTATACCTGAATTGTTTATGCCTCTTGCTGATGTGTGTTCCGTACTCAGAGATCCGCCACCTAATGTACCAAGATCAGTGACTGTGTAGAGAGAAGCATTTGCAGAAGGAGTTAAAGCAAGAGAAGCGCATGCTAAAAATGTCGTAAATAGAGTGCCTATAAGCGGTGGTGAGAAATATTTTGTAATCACATTCATGAATTTGCTATCCATTGTGGCCTTTTATTGGCACGCAATTTAGTGAATCAAATCTAAGTGCATTCAGTCAAAATACGCAATCAGTAAATGGTAGCGCTAGAAAATTTCATGATCATGCAGGCTACACCCTAACACAGGAGTGGATCGCTGAGGGAAAATATTTTCAATTGTTAATGGAGTGCCTCATCCCGCTTCGAACTGTATTGACGTGATGCACGGTGGAAAATCCAATAAAATTCAGACAGTAAAAAACCGAAAGTTATTTTAAATTCATCACATCCACAGCTCTCGCTGCCTCTCCCACTCCACCGGAAACGGCTTGGACAGGACCTTCCAGGTCAGCCCCTCTGGCTGCATTCCGTTGATGATGGCCGCCACGATCTCCGGGGCCAACAGAGTGAGTCGCAGAATCCTGGTCACGTATGAGTCATCAAGCTCTTCCTGCGCAGCCAGAGCCTTGATGGACCCCACCTCACCGTTTTCCAGCATCTCCAACCAGCGGTGGGCGCGCCCCAGCGCCTTCAGCAACACCTTGTCAGCCCGGTGACTGTGCCGGAACGGGCTATTGCTCCCTTCAGGTGGAATAATGGCTTTACGCCCTCCCATCCGTTTCATGTTCAAGGGGATGCGGATAATGATATTCTGCCCATCAGGGCTCAACGTGGCTTGCATGGTTAATCTCCTCGCTTCTATATGGGGTCAGGCGGCAAGCTCACCCGCCAGATGATCGATCCCCTCTCTGCGCAGGTGGACCTCCATCTGATCCGTCGTGATCATCACCCGGTCAAGCAGCAGGTTCAGCAGACGGGATTGCTCCAGGGGGAAGAGCTCTTGCCAGATGGGCTCCAAATTGCGCAGCGCCTCGGTGGCTTCCAACTCGGTCAGAAAGCCGCCTTCCTGTCGCGCCGATTTCCAGATATTCACCACCATCTCCGGACTGGCCAGGATCCCTTGAATCTGGTCCAGCACCAGTTGCTCCACTTCACCTGCGGCGACTGTTTTGACTGGGCAGGAGTCGTGACCTCGCTTGAGCGCCTGCTGGCAGGTGTAGTATCGGTACTGCTTACCCTTTTTGCGGGTGTGGCTGGGCTTCATAGCCCGATTGCAGTGGCCACAGCGGAGAATCCCCTTCAGAGGAGCGGGTGACTGGGACCGGCTTTGGTTGGCGCGCTGATGGGCATTCTCAGCCAGAATGCTCTCGACTCTCTGCCATTGCTGCGGTTGAATGATGGCCACATGTTCGCCAGGAAAGGATTCCTCCTTGTGAACGATCTCTCCCAGGTAGATGCGGTTTTTCAGCATCCGGTAGAGGCTGTTTTTGTCAAACTTTCCACCTTCACGCACCCGCCCGCTCTGAGTTGTCCAGCTTTTGGTGCGGCGTCCTGCATCATTGAGCTCCTGCACCAGGGAGGTGACTGATCCAACTTGGGTGAAGCGCTTGAAAATGTGCTGGACCAGTTGCGCTTCCTCCTCGTTAATCACCAGTTTGCGGTCAACTACATCGTACCCCAGGGGCGGTACGCCCCCCATCCACATCCCCTTGCGCTTGGAGGCGGCCACCTTGTCTCGGATCCGCTCGGCGATTACCTCACGCTCATACTGGGCAAAGCTGAGCAGCATGTTCAGCGTCAGCCGCCCCATAGATGTGGTTGTGGAGAATTGCTGGGTGATGGAGACAAAGCTGGCCCCATGGCGCTCAAACACCTCAATCAGCTGTGAGAAATCCAGCAAAGAGCGCGATAGCCGGTCCACCTTGTAGCAGACCACAATGTCCACTTGCCCCGCCTCAATGTCCGCCATCAAGCGTTTCAGGGCGGGGCGCTCCATGTTGCCGCCAGAGAAGCCGCCGTCGTCATATCGGTCAGGAAGCGGATGCCAGCCATTGGATTTCTGGCTGGTGATGTAAGCGGCGCATGCCTCGCGCTGGGCATCCAAGGAGTTAAACTCCATTTCCAGCCCTTCGTCGGTACTCTTGCGCGTGTAGATGGCGCAGCGCACCTTGGGTGTTAAGGATTTGCGACTCATTTGGGGGCTCCAGCTGTTTTAAGGCCAAAGAACCGAGGGCCAGACCAGCGGGTCCCAGTGATCTCACGGGCAATGGGTGAGAGGCTTTTGAAGGTCCGCCCTTGCCATGAGAAGCCTTCCTCCATCACCACCACCTGGTGAGTCACCCCCCGCCACTCCCGGATAAGGCGGGCGCCAACCGCAGGCATCCCATCGGCGCGCTGATTCGCTGGGTGACGGGACTGCAGTTGATCATCTTCCGCCAGCGCCTTGAGTTGCGCTTTGGTCTCCTCCGAGTGCCCTCCATAGGCCAACTCCTGAATACGAAAGGCCAGCCGTTTGACCATGAATCGCCGGTCGTAACCCGGTGGATCCTTGTCGAACAGGTCCTTCCAAAGCGCCTTTAGCTGTGGCGTAGTCATTTTCGGCAGCGCCGCCAGGCGTTGCATCACGTTGTTTGTCATTGGGTTCTCCTATTCAGTTTGTTCCCAGTGACATGAACGCTCTTCATGGCCGGTTTATCCAGGCAAATAGTCTCTGCCTTTTCAGAGTGCTGACGCTTTCTGGAGAGCATCCGCAGAAGCCCCCTGGCAACGATCTGCGCCACCTCGTCCAAACGCTCTTCAGCTGTCAGCATGTTGGGGTCGCAGCCAGTCATGAGCCCACACCGTTCAAGCGTTGAAGATGCGCCTCCAGGCAATCGCCAATCTCCGCCACCACGCTGTTCATGCGCCGCCCGCCGGGTTTGAAGTACCCGCCCTGGGGATCAAAAATGGCGCGCAGCTCTTCCACCAGAAACGTGGGATCCTCCTCACGGCGCAGCACCGCCGACACCACCCGAGTCAGCGCCACCACCCAGGCAAAGTGATCCATGCTCTTGGAGTTGATAAAGATCTCAAAGGGCCGCCGCCCGCCATCGGTTTCGATGTCGTTGATGGTCAGGTATAAGGCGTGTTCAGAGAGCGGCGTGGTAATCTTATAGGTTGATCCAGTCAGGCGGCTGGGGCGTTGGGGCAACGCACACCCTGTACAGACATCGTTTCCCTCTCTCGCCTCTGTAGATGTGCTTTGCGCATTCACGATCTTTCCTCCACTCCCTGTCGTAGCTGGCGTTTAAGCTCCCCTGTTCCGTTCTCTACCGGGAATGGAGAAAAATCGTCACGAATTTCCGCTTAGGTGAAATTTGTTGACGCCGATATATAGCCTAACTAGAATCAGGTCAGTCGCCGAGAAAATCCCGGAGAGACGTCTCCGGAGCTCAAGGAGGATCAGATGGCGCTGACAAAAGAGAGCAGAAAACGGCCCGGGCCCAAGCCAGCGGAAGGGCTGACGCCTGCCCAAGAACGCATCATGGAGGTAATCCGTGACGCATTCGAACGGGAGGGGATGCCGCCCACGGTGCAGGAGATCGCCGAAGCCCTGGGCATGAAGACCCCCAGCGCCCATGAACAGGTCAAGAAGATGGAGCAAAAGGGGTTCCTTCAGCGCACGCCCCGAAAGCCACGCTCCATCAAGATCGTCGAGCGTCCGGCGGTGGATGATGCTTCAGGAAAGCTGGCATCGCCCAGAAAAGGAAAGCCTGGCGTGCCGAAGCTGAAGCCCATCCCCATCATCGGCGAAGTAGCGGCGGGCGTGCCCATCCTGGCGGTGGAAAACCAGGTTGGCGAACTGCTGATCGAGTCCTCTCTGGCTTCTGGTCCCTGCTTTGCGCTCAAGGTGCGCGGCGACAGCATGATCGATGCGGAGATCAACGATGGCGACATCGTCATCGTGCGTCAGCAGGCGCTGGCGGAGAACGGCGACATCGTGGTGGCGATGCTCGAAGGCGAAGCCACCGTCAAGCGGCTCCATATATCGGAGTCAGTCATTCAACTCAGACCGGAGAACCGGTCTTACAAACCCATAGAAGTGCCGCCAGACGGTAACATCCGCATTCTGGGTAAGGTGTTGGCGGTGCGGGGCTGGGAGGCCGGCCCATGAGTAGACAATCAGATTACTGACGAAATGGAGAATCCCCATGGCGACATTCAATCCGCGACGTTTTGCACAGCCTGAGCTCCTTCGGACCATTGAACCCGCACGTTTGCGGCAACTTCTCTCTCCCTATCGGGATTATCTGGATGGTCTGGGCGCTGGTATTTTAAGGCGTGAGGACGACGGATTGGATTACGGGGAACTCTCCCGAGCGATTATGAACCTGGACGAAAAGGCCCCCATGGAATTGCTGGAGGCGCTGTATCTGATCCACGAGATGTCCACCGAGAGCGGCATGGATCGTTTGCTGGCGGCGATTCGGGACCAGCAGTTGGCGATTGATGTGCCGGTGACGGCAACGCCCATGGATGTGGCGGTGCTGGTCTATCTGGAGAATCGTGAACTGCTGGAGAGGCAGCACGCCATGGTTTTCATCCAGCGGGCGCGCTCTTACTACTGCTTTGACGGATCCGAATCGTGGCGCGGGGAATTCACCTTACCCGACGAGGAGAAGCTGCGTGCGCTTGAGCAGCAGATGGATGATTGGTTTGATGCGCACCATCGAGGGCGTGGCTGTCGGGTGATGCTGTTTGATCACGGTCCACGCATGATCCTGGTGGTGCGCCATGGCAAATCCTATCGGCGCGACAGCGCAGTAAAAAAGGACGGCGAGTCCGCCAGCGTTTTCTATCGTCCCGAGTGTTTCGATTTGGTGGTCTACGACCGTGAATTCAATGAACTGAGCATTCGCACGGACAATGTGCGTGAGCGCGCCATGTACGCCACAACGGTTGGCCTGCATCTGTTCGGCGACGCGCAGTTCTTCCGGCTTCGTGAGAAATACACCTTAAAGCCGTTGCTCGACAGGAATCAGGCATCCTTGTCCTGTGGCGATCTGGACGAGTTGGATTGGGTCCGCCTGACCGCGGTCGCATTCCAATCCCCTGATGAGGGTGAAGATGTTGAGATCCAAAAGGGCAAAGATCTGATCGAGAGCTTTGCGCGCAAAGGATTTTCCTTCCCCCATGACGCAAACTTGGTGAATGCGAGCTTTAACGCAAAGTTCCGGGGAGCGCCGAGGCCACGCTCATTCACCATCTCCAACGCCAATAAGGCCTGTTTCACCCGGGATGGCGACAGCGTCGTGATTGAGAAGTGGATGCGCCGTCGCGGCTTCATGAATGGGCCCATACGGAATCGGAACCATGCGCGACCTGAACCGCCTTTGGCGTCACATTGAAGTCAGCCCTGGCAAGTCGGGCATGCGGGCGCAGTGGGAGACGTGGTTGGGCGAGGATTTCGCCATTGCCGAGTCCCTTCTGCGCCCGACCGACCGGCGCAGTGATATCTGGCCCTGCCCCTATCCGGCGGGGCCAGGTTGCCCCAGGCGCGTGGTGGATTGTGGCGATGGGCAAATCGTGGCGGTCTGTGGCAATGAGGTGGAGACCGAGTGCGAGGACATCTCCCTGTCGCCCTCTGATCTGGTGATCCATGAGCTGGATCGGCGCAGGCTCTGTCAGCTCTCGGCGCTGGCGCTGGGCGTGGAACCGGCGTTCTTACCGGTAGAGGGAATCTACGAGACCTTTCATGTGGGCACATTGGCGGATGTGGCGTGGCGCAGGCGCTCAATCTACCTGTCACTGGAGCACCGCGCCGACAGAAGGCTGGATATGGCGGCGCGCTTGAGTCAGCGGGAGAGCGGATCATTTATTCTGCTGGCGCCTACACCCCGGTTTGTCACGCTTCCTATTTCAGAGACACTTCAGCGTTCAGAGGGCGTGTTCCTGGCACTGACGGATCTGCTGGTGGCGGGCGGCAATGGCGAGTTCGCCATCGGCCCGGCGGTGCAGCCGTTTCTGGAGTCGCTTCAGCCTCCGGAGCCGGATAGCGTTGATGCGGGTCTGGAGAGGTTCCCCACCCCCAGTAACGCCAAGTGGGGCGATTTGCGCATGCAATTTCTTGACGGAGCACGGCTCACGGTATTGTGCCGCACGGGCGCCAACGAGCAACAGCGCACCGTCAACTACACCCAGATGGGCATGGCCAATCGCACCAACAGCGAGCCAACCAAGATCTGGCGACTGCTGGAGGACTTCGCGGATGGCTATGGGCGCATAGAGGTCGGCAGTTCCCGTGACGATCCACAAAACCGCAAACGGGTGCAGCGGCTCAATGAGAAGTTGCGCGCCTATTTCGGCATGGAGGGGCAACCGGTCTATTGGGACAGGCAGGATTCTGCTTATCGCTGCCGGTTTCAGATTGAGCAACAGTGATCGTCAGTTAGGCCAATCCGAAAAAAGTGACGGCGTCGGCGCCACGGGCTGCATGCACGCGGCGCTGTCGTTGCGTGGGCTGTTCACTATGTCATCCACCCTGTCCATGGCCATGTCGCTGGCAAAGTAAGGGCGCATGATTGGTTGCAGCATCTCCAGACGTTGTTCGCCGCCATCGAGCCAGAGCGCGTAATCGTCCCGCTTTACGATGACTGGCATGCGGTTATGGATCTCCTCCACCAGTTCATTGGGCCCGGTGGTAAGAACGCTGAAGCTGTCAATCCGATCCCCATCTGGCGAGCGCCAGGACTCCCACACCCCCGCCATGGCGAACGGCTCACGGCTCGCCATGCAAATCAGATACGGCGTTTTCTTCTTTCCTTCCCGTTTCCACTCATAGAATCCATCACTGGGCACAAGGCATCGGCGCGCTCTGAACGCCGATCGAAACGCCGGTTTCTCTGCAATCGTTTCAGCTCGGGCGTTGATCATCTTCGCGCCGATGGCGCTCTCCTTGGCCCACTCGGGAATCAATCCCCAGCGTAGCGCCGATAACTCCGCGTCCCCATCCTTTCCAGAAGATCTCACCACTGCCGCCTGCTGCGCCGGCGCGATGTTGTAGCGCGGCGCAAAATCCGTCGAGACATGCAGCTTCAGGCTCCCCTGAAACGCCGCTTGCGCATCCAGTTGGGCAAATCTCCCGCACATCGACGATTCCCCCTACCCCTACCCCTTTGACACGCCCTGCTCCGTGACATGTCACGGAGCTCAGCAGGACTTTCTTTGCCCATTTTGCATTTTTATTTTCCGGGTAACACGTTGACTTTGCGTGCTTATCCGTAACTTCCAGCCGTGACGCGAGCCTTTGTCCCACCCCTTCCGTGACATGTCGCCAGTAGCGGGCGTCAGGGCGCACATCGCCCTTCACCCGAAAAACGAGGCGACATCATGGAATCACTCAATCGGTATGAATGCATCCATCCATATGCGGCATCCACCATCCGCTTTCATGCGCGGAAACTGGCGCAGAGCGGCATCTGCCGGAGCGCGGACCAGGAGGACATCGAGCAGGAGCTCATGCTCGACCTGCACAGACGCCTGCCACGCTACAACCCGGAGCGCGCGCGGATCAAGACTTTCATCGCCGACATTGTCGACAAACGGGCGGCCACCCTGGTGGAGCACGCTCGGGCGTCAAAACGGGGCGGCGCCATGCAGATGATCTCCCTTCACACACCGGTTGCCCAGGATGACGGCCACGCCGTGGAGCTTGGGGACACCCTCTCCACCGACCAGGGACTGTGGGCCGATCACGGCATGCCCTGGCATGAGCGCGCGGAGTGGCGCGTGGACCTGCAACGGGAGCTCTCCCAGCTGCCTGCCACGCTTCAGGCTACTGCCGCAGCGGTGTCTGTTGCATCCATCACCGAAGTCGCCGCTGCGCGCAAGGTCTCCAGGGCGCTGATTCACAAGGAGCTTTCCCAGATCGGGCAGCGACTGCGGAAAGTTTTTTAAGAAAAGCGCGACGAAATTTCGCGGTTCCCGGTAGAGAACGGAATAAGGGGGCGCGCAAACAGCGCCGGGGCCTGATGGGAATGCAAGACCCTACCGGGAAACACCATCACCGCTTTCCTCCATGTGCGGCGTCAGCCCTGGCGCTTCTGCCCCTGGAAACGGCGCGACGACATGGTTGGTGACGATAGGAGAAGCCTAATGAACGAACGCTACCAGATTGTCCCGCCGCTGAGCGACGACGAATTTGAATATCTCAAGAATGACATCGCTGAGCGCGGTGTGCAGGTACCGGTGGAATATGACGAAGATGGCCACATTCTCGATGGCCATCACCGTGTGCGCGCCTGCCAGCTGCTTGGCCTGACCAGTTGGCCTCGCGTTGTTCGCAAGGGGTTGAGCGAAGAGCAGAAGCGCGCCCATGCGCGCAGCCTGAATCTGGCGCGCCGTCAGCTGAACCGAGCACAGAAACAAGAGTTAATCCGCCAGCAGTTGAAAGAAACCCCGGAGCTCTCAGACCGCCAGATCGCCCAAGCGATGGGAGTCTCGGATAAAACGGTTAGCTCGCGGCGTGGCGAAATGGAATCAACTGCGGAAATTCCGAAGTTGGATAAAACGACCGGTGCTGATGGCAAAACCCGCACTCGTCAACGCAACACGCACCAACATAGGGTGGAATCAAAACCTGAAGAGAAGAAGGGCCCTTCAGAACAGACCATCAATAACGCCATCGCAGCCATTTCTGAAAGCGCAGTTCCCGAACTGACCGAAGCGCTCAAAAATGGCGTGATCCCACCAGCGACCGCCAAACGGATCGCCCGTTTGACCGATATCGAGCAACGCTATTTTGCCGATTATGCCAAACGCGGAGGTTTGACCTGCCTGGACAGCCCTAAGTTGGCGTCAGAGCACTGCGCCATGGGTTATGTAGCCTATGACCGTCAGGGCAATCGCCATGTGCCTGAGGGGCACCCCCTTCAAGAAGCTGAGTTCGATCTGGAGCGCGACTATCGCCTGATTCTGGAGGCGCAAGCGATCCTCGCCCAAGTCGTCACGCCCGGCATCATCTTGCGCTTCGCCACACGGATGCGTGAGAGCCACCCCGAACACATTCAGACCCTCATCGATCAACTGAACGCAAACGCCCGCCGCCAGAACGTGCGCGTTGACCTCTGATCCGGCCTACCAAACGAAAGGAACTGACCATGACCACGATGCCCACCACCCGCGCCATCTCTCTTGAAGAGTGGCTCACCGTTCCCGACAACCCGATCCAGCGCAATACCGCGCGCCATGCGGAAGCAGCGAACAACAAGCATTTGAAGGAAGCCGCCAGCACCCACAGCGTGGTGCACATGGCGACGCTGCCCGATGGAAGGTGCTTCAAACTCGATGGCCACACCCGCGCGCTGTTGTGGGAGGAGCAGAAGCTGACGCCGCCCGAGCAGATCATCGTCATTGACCATCCCTGCTCATCCGTAGCAGAGGCGCAGGACCTGTACACCCACTTCGACAACCACCTGACTGTGGAGATGGCGCCCGACAAGGTCTATGGCGCATATCGCCTCCACGGGATCATCCCCGTCAGCACGCTGCTCAAGACCTGCCGCCTGACCACAGTGATGAAAGTCCTGCCAGGCGCGGGAAACGACATCTATGAAGACATCGGCAATTGGAAATCAGAGATCGAGGAATTTGATGCCGTTGATCCGGTGAGTGGCGCGCACTTCCTCTCAGGCGTCATTGCTGGCGCCCTGATCACCTTCCGTCGTTATCCCGAAGATGCAGCGAAATTCTGGCTGAAATACCAACAGGACGCTGGTTGGAAACATGGCCAGGAGCGCGATGGCGTGCAGGCGCTGCGTGAGTATGTGCCACAACGCAAAAACCAAGGCCAACGCGAGAATGCCTCCAGCGCAACGGAGTTGGCGGAAAGGGTCATCTCCGCCTTCGAGAACTGGCGAGTGCGTCGCTACTACAAGTCCCTGCGCATCGGTCGCACCGATCTGCGCAAATTCCTCGGTGAATAGGAGATCAGATCATGACCATTACATCGGCGCCCACCATCGACGAACTGACCCAGGCCTGGGAGCTTGCCAAGCACGCTGAGAATCAGGCCAAACAGGTGCGCCTGGAGGTGGAGCGGCAGCTTCTGGAGAAAACCGATCTGAAGGCGGCGCTGATCCCAGAAGGGACCAGCACCTTTGGTCGCCTCAAGGTCGTCACCGGCTACACCCGCGACTGGGACCAACAGCGTCTGGCGGAGATTCAGCGCGGCATCGAACCCAACTTCTGGCCCTTCAAGGCCAAGCTTGAAGAGATCCGTGCAGGGTCACGCTTTTTGGAGGAGGAGCGTCCTGATTTGTGGGCGCAGATCTCCCCGGCGCTGACCCTCAAGCCGAAGAAACCGGCCTTCACCGTGAAAGGATACTAATCATGGGCAAACGCATGTTGTTGGAAAACATCATATCCGGCGTGCAGCCACAGATGCCGCGCATCGTGTCGTACGGAGTTGACGGCGCAGGAAAGACCACCTTTGGGTCCAAGGCGCCTCTTCCCATCTTTTTGGGGGTTGAGGATGGTTCCGCGCATCTGGATGTGGCGCGTTTTCCACAACCAAAAACGTGGGAAGAAGTTCTGGACGCCATTCAGGCGCTGTTCCAGGAGGAGCACAACTTCAAAACTCTGGTGCTCGACAGCATAGATTGGGCGGAAAGGCTTGCAGCCGAATCCGTCTGCAAAGAGCACGGTGTTAAAACGCTTGAAGACATCCCGTATGGCAAGTGGAAGGGATATCTATTGAGCCGCTTCACTGATCTGCTGAGAGCCCTGGATGCTCTCCACCAAGCGCGAGGGATGATCATCCTGCTCATCGGTCATGCGGAGATTCGCACCTTTAACGACCCGGAAAACGAGCCCTACGACCGCTACGTGATGAAGTGTCAAGACAAGGTATCCGCCATGATCCGGGAGTGGTGCGACATCAACCTCTTCGCCAATTTCGACACCTGTACTCGGGTCGTTGGCCAGGGTTTCAACGCCAAGGCGAAAGGCGTCTCCTACGGGAAACGTTTTATCTACAGCCAGCGCCGCGCCGCCTTTGACGCCAAATCCCGCTTCCCCATCCCCGACCGGCTGCCGCTGGAATGGGATACGTTCTGGAACGCCTATCAGGCTGCGGTCAATCCGCAAGAGCATGCCACCACCACTGATTCCGTCACCGCACAGCAAGGAGAATGACCATGGGCGACTTTGCCTACGACGAGATGCGCTACAACAGCTACGACAACTACGATGCCGACGAGGACTTCGGCGTCGATATGGCCAGCGTGGAGGACTCCTTCACGCCGATTCCCGAGGGCGATTATGTGCTGCGCGCCATCGACCAGAAGCTGAAGGGCACCAAGGACGGCAACGGGCAGTTGGTCTCGGTGACCTTTGAGGTGGTGGATGGCCCCCACGCCAAGCGCCAAGTCTACGAGAACTTCAACGTGCGCAACAGCAACACGCAGACGGTGCAGATCGCGTTGCGCGCCATCAAGGGCTGGATCAAGGCCACCGGCGGCAGTGGCGATGAGCGCCTGACCATGGGGCTGATCCGCTCGCTGGAGGGGCGGGAGTTCCTGGGCCATGTCTATGTGGAGCCCGCCAAGGGCCAGTGGGACGCCAAGAACCGTATCCGCTTCGGCAAGTGCAAGCCGGTTCAAAACAGTGCGGCGCCCGCGCAGCAGCCCATGGCGCCGCAGTCGGCGCCACAACAACCGGCGCAGGCGCCACAGCCGCAGCAGTCGGCGCCCAATCTGGCTGGTCAGCAGCAGAAGCGGCCCTGGGAGCGGTAAACCGTGGAACTGCGCGGCTATCAACAGGAGGCCATCGACGCCCTGTTCGCCTGGTGGGCGGAGCGGCGCGGGGAGAACCCCGTGCTCGTTCTGCCTACCGGGGCCGGCAAGACGGTGATCTTTTCGGCCCTGATCCAGCGACTGGTGAGCGACTACCCTGGCACCCGCATTCTGGTGCTGGCCCACCGCAAGGAGTTGATCGCCCAGGCCGAGGCCAAACTCCTCACCGTCTGGCCGGAGGCTCCCGTAGGCGTGTTGGCTGCTTCGCTGGGGCGTCGGGAGATGGCCCCTGTCACCATTGCCAGCCGAGACACCATTGCGGGCATCGTTGAGCAGGTTGGTTGGTTCGATCTGGTGTTCGTCGACGAGGCCCACAACATCGCGCCCGGGGAGAACACACGCTATCGCAAAATCATCAACGCGCTCAAGCAGCGCAATCCCAATCTGCATGTGATCGGCTTCTCCGCCACGCCGTTTCGCACCGGTCAGGGCTACATCTACGGCGATGAGGAGAAACACCTGTTCCAGGGCGTCGCCTACGAGGCGCGCATCAAACGCCTCATCGATGAGGGGTGGCTCTGTCCGGTGACGGCGCGCGCTGTCTCTGACGATTCTGTGGCGGACACCTCGGCGGTGAAGACCACCGCCGGAGACTTCAACCAGGGGCAACTGGAACAGGTGGTCTCCGACAATGCGCTGATCAACGCCGCCGTCACCGAATGGGAGCGTTTGGCATATCAGCATGGGCGGCGCTCTTCGGTTTTCTTCTGCGTCTCAGTGCTGCACGCTCACCTGGTCAGCGATGCCCTCAGCCACATGGGGCACGATGTCCCCGTTGTGTCTGGAACCACACCTCAGGAGGAGCGTGACGAGATCTTGGAGAAATTTGATGCCGGGGATCTGATCGGCATCGCCAACGTCGGCGTGCTCACCGAAGGGTGGGATTCGCCCCGCTTGGATTGTATCTGTCTGCTCCGCCCCACTAAGAGTCTGGGGCTCTACATGCAGATGGTGGGGCGCGGTCTACGCCTCTTTCCCGGCAAGGAGAACTGCCTGGTTTTGGACTTCGGCGAGTGCATCGAACGTTTCGGTCCCATCGATATCGCGCGACCAGCGAACAAGCGGCGTGAAGAGGATCCGCGCACCAAGACCTGCCCGGTCTGCCAGACCATTCACGGCTATCTCAAACGCAAATGTCCCTGCGGCAACCGTTTTCAGGAGGAGCCCGCCAAAGAGTGCGAGAAGTGCGGCGAACCCAATCCCATCGCCGCCAAACTCTGCATGGCGTGCGCTGCGCCTTTCGTCACGCATGGCAAACGCGCGCGCAATGGCGGCATCCTCTCCGGCGAGCCTGCGCCACAGCGTTATGAGGTCGAGGGCGTCACCTGCTCGGTGCGCCACTCCAAGACCTCAGGCCGACCCTACCTCCAGATCCGCTACCACCACGACCTGACCACCGCCTTCACCCAGAACCTGATGCTGGGTTACCCCGGCTTTGCCGGAGAGAGAGCCGCTGCGCAGTGGCGAAACCTCTCCTACTCCGGATCCCCCATTCCTGAGCACCCCCAGCAGGCGCTGTCACGCTGCGCCGATGACCTTAAGCCGGTGATCAGCGTAGTGGTGGACATGAACAGCCGCTGGAAAGAGGTGCTGGAGATTGAATTCGAGGAGGTGATGTCATGAGCGTCATGATTGCCGAAAACGCCGACCTGGTGGAGAACGCCACCCTTACCGCGCTGGACCAGGCGACATTGAGCGCGCGCGCCGAGGAGAAGCGCCGGGGCCATCTGGGCATGTCCCAGATCGGCCATGAGGACGCGCGCACGCTGTGGCTGCGGTTTCGCTGGTCGCTGCCCGATGACTTCAGCGCCAAGCTGCTGCGGGTGTTTCGCATGGGCCATGTGGTGGAAAGCGAGACCGCTGCGTTGTTGCGCCGCATCCCGGGCGTGGAGATGCACACCGATGCCGATGGCAGTCAATTCAGTTTCCATGAGTTGGGCGGCCACTTCTCCGGCTCAATGGATGGCTGCATCCGCGGCGTGCCCGAGGCTCCGTCCACTTGGCATGTGTGGGAGTGCAAAAGCGCCAAGAAGGCGGGCTTTCGCGAACTGCTCAAGGCGGGCTCCATTGCCAAGTGGAACGAGACCTACTGGGTGCAGGCGCAGTGCTACATGGGGGCCAGCGGCATGAGCCGCGCGCTGTTCACCGTCTACAACAAGGACAGTTCCGAGATCTTTGCTGAGCGGCTACGCATCGACAAAACCATCTGGCCCGCCATGATCGCGCGCGCCGAGCGCATTATCACCGCCGATGAGCCGCCGGAGAGCGTTTGGCCCAATCGGGAGTTCTACAAAGTCCGCTTCATGAGCGAGCGGCAACAGGCGATCTACTGGGGCGACCAACTCCCTGAACCCAATTGCCGTAACTGCCGATTTGCGAGCCCTTTGCTCAATCAAGAGGGCGCAGTCTGGTCATGCCGCAAGCACCGCTCATCACTCTCTCTGGAGCGACAGCAGAAAGGCTGCCCCAACCATAACTGGCTACCCGCCTTCATTCCCGGAAAGGTGCTGGAGGCGCACGCCGATTTCGTCACCTACAAATTGCCCGATGGCTTCTCCTTCAGCAACGTGGAGGACGATGCGGCGGCTTCGGATTCACACCATGTCTACTCCAGTTGGGATCTGGCGCACCTCAGCCAGTGGGACTTCAAAAAGGAGACCTTTGAAAACGCCATGGCGGCGATGACCGCTCCAGCCAAAGGACCCATCCGCAGCGAGGAGATCCCGTTTTAATGAACGCAACGATCTCCCCATTCGCCAGTGTAGCGGCCAACTACTGGGAGCATGGCATCCCGGTGCTGCCCATCATCCCCGGTACCAAGCGACCCGGTTTCTTCGACTCCGATCGGCAGCGCTGGGAAGGGCTGCGCAAATGGCAGCAATATTGTGCGCAGATGCCCACAGAAGAGCAGATCGTTCCCTGGCTGGACTGGCCCGAGGCGGGGATCTGCATTCCTTTGGGCAAGGCGTCCGGGATCATTGCCCTGGATCGTGATACGGAGCGTCCAGATATCGTCGCCGCCTTGGACCGGATCATTCCCCTGAGTCCCTGCGCCAAGCGCGGCAAAAAGGGTTGGACGGCGTTCTACCGCTACAATGGCGAGCGGCCGCACCGCTGGAAGCTCTCCCGAGATAGCGCGCCGGTTCTGGAGTTGCTCTCCCACGGGACCCAGACGGTGATCCCGCCCACCATTCATCCAGACACCGGCATGGCCTACGACTGGGTGAGTCCGGACACGCTGCTCGATGTCGCGTTGGATGAACTGCCGATTCTGCCCGCCGATTTTGTCTCGTGCGTCGAGGAGGCTCTGAATCCGTTTCGAGTCCCAGAAGAGCGCGTGGCGGCGACCATACCATCACATGTGGAGGTTGACGCCGATGATCCATTCCAAAGCATAAACGGCATCGCCCTGTCCAACTTGGACACGTGGGTTCCAAAACTGATCACCGATGCCCACCGTACGCCGGATGGCGCCTACCGCTGCGTCGCCTTTTGGCGCGGCGGTGATGGTCTCAATGTCGGCATCACCGCCGAGGGCATTCGTGATTGGGCGCGCGGCACAGGCATGACGCCGATTGATCTGGTGATGGCGGTCACGAATCAGAGCGCTGGGCAGGCGCTGACCTGGCTACAGCATACCATGGGCGTCGCGCCGCCTGTGCAAGAGCAACTTGTGTGGGAGGACGAAGCCACCACGGAGTCAGCTTCAGAGGATGACAACGGCCCATTCTTCTCCTACGGGGAGATCACCGGCAATCCGCCACCGAAGCCGGAATCCTTCTGGCGGGAGGCGGCCTTCTTCCGCGGCGCGCGCGTGCTCATCGCGGGTGGGCCCAAGATCGGTAAATCCAACTTCTTCCTCAATCTGGCCATGCAGGCCTCGGTCGGCGGTGCGTTCCTGGGCGACCGTTTTACCGCGCCGCTGAGAACCATGTGGGTGCAGGCGGAGATCCACAAGAGCTTTCTGATGCCCAGGCTTGAACGTTATGCCCGGCACATGACGCCAGCCGAGATCGCGCTGCTCAAGGCCAACTTTATACTCACCGGGCGGCTCTCCTGGGATCTGACAAACTACAGAGACTTGGTGAAACTGCACAAAGGCGTGGACCAGCACCGCCCGGACATCCTCTGCCTGGACCCGGTGATCAACTTCTCCACCGCCAATGAGAACGACAACGTGGAGGTGAAAAAACTGCTGACCAACGTAGAGACCATCGGCGAGATGTACGGTTGCATGGTGGTGCTGCTGCACCACACCAACAAGAGCGTGCCGACCAATGATCCATTCAACTCCATTCGCGGGGCCAGCGCATTTCGGGGCTGGTTCGACACCGGCATTCTGCTCACCGGCAGACCCGATGAACTGACCGTCAGCTATGAGCTGCGCAACGCCAAATCGCCCGCCGCCCATGGCTGCCAGTTTGATGATCGAACGGGGGAATATGTTGCCGTCTTGGATGATGAGTTTGAGTTGGAAGAGCAACACGAAGAGATGGATGAAGGGCTTCTCCAAAGCGCTTATCAGATCCTTGCGGGTCATCCGGATGGGCTCACCTACTCGGCTTTCCTGGAGACCATCAAGGCGGTCATGCAGCTTGGGAAAAACAGGGCCAAAAAGGTCATCACAGAGCTCCGTGATCGTGGCTTGGCGAGCACCCACGGAGATTGGAAGAAAGTGATTTACCGCGCTGAGCTCATTCAGGGAGTGGAAAAGTGACTTTCAACAAAAACAGTATGTTGCTCATGGTCCGGCAGGCCGCCCGGACCATGAGAAATAGTAAAATGGTGATTTGCATAAAATCAATCACTTACTCATGGTCCGGGCAGGGGCCGGACCAGGTCCGGACCATGAGAGGGCCGGACCATGACAAACCCGCATGGATACTGGGCTCGTCATGGTCCGGGGGCATCATGGTCCGGCCCGGACCATGAGAGGGCCGGACCATGAGAAAACCCGCATGGATACTGGGCTCGTCATGGTCCGGGCAGGTTTTCTTCAACCCTACGACCCCCTCTCTACGGGGGGGGTATAAATACCCCCCCCGAGAGGGGTCAAAAAAGGGGAGGGAAAAAAGGCGACGACTCAAACACCGACCAACCGACCTGACTGACCGACCCACCTACTCACCGACCGACCACCGCAAAAATCGGGTGGCGGATTGATCTGCGGATTGCTCCACCACCTCCGACAAAATTCACTTTCGGAGGTCGATAGATGACGAATCAAAATTTGCCCGCTGAGGGCTGGAATGAAAAACGCGTGCTGCTGGCGCTGGACCTGGGCTCACAGACAGGCTGGGCGGTGCGCCACCCGGATGGCAACATCACCAGCGGCACGCTGGCGTTCAAGAACAATCGCTTCGAAGGCGGTGGTATGCGCTATCTACGCTTTCGCCAGTGGCTCGACGAGTTGAACGCGTTGGTGGGGGGCGTCGGCGCCGTGGCCGTGGAGGAGGTGCGTCGGCATGCCGGGGTGGACGCCGCCCACGTCTACGGCGGGTTTCTGGCCGTGGTGACCAGTTGGTGCGAAGCGCGCGGCATTCCCTACCAGGGCGTGCCGGTGGGGACGATAAAAAAACACGCCACAGGCAAGGGCAACGCCTCCAAGGCGCAGGTGATTCACGCCATGAAGCGGCTGGGCTTCAAGCCTGAAGACGATAATCAGGCGGATGCGTTGGCGCTGCTGCATTGGGCCATCGCTCAGGAGGTGGGGTTATGATTGGCGGCCCGAAGTCTCCGATAAGCTCCCTTGGGCCGATGCAGCCACGCACCATCAACGCCGAGGGGACCAAAGCCTATGGCTGGAAGGCCCACGGCATTCTGGTGGTCAACGCCGCTGACCCGCGCCTGACCTGGCCCGAGCGGGAACTGGTCAAGCAGCTTGGCGAGAAGCTCTACGGGCGTGCGCGCCAGGAGGTGGGCCATGGCTGAGCCGCACTGGACGCCGCAGATGGTGGTTGACCGCCTGGAAGAAGCGGCAATGACGCTGCATCGGCTGCCGGACTCTGGCCCCCAAAACCTCAGATCCGCCTGGCCCGATGTGATTCACGAATACTGGGAGGCGTATGGACGTGACCAACCAAAGGTCAGGCTGGGGCCGCCGACGCCTGACGCCATCGACCGCATGGACGAATGCATGGAGTGGTTGCGCTGGTTGGAGCCCAATCACCTCAGACTGGTCTGGCTCAGGGCTGAGCGTGTACGGTGGAAGATCATCATGCGGCGGTTTGGGCGCGCACGGTCGACGCTGGCGGCGCACTGGCAGGCGGCGATATTTCAGATCGTGGCGGTTCTCAACCGAGGAAAGAAGTGTCCGGACACCTTTGTTCCGGACAAACGTCCAGGGATTTGCGATAATCTAAACCATCATCGCACGAGGCGCGAACGAGAGCGCTGAAGATAGAGCCCGCCCCAGGGAAACTTGGTGGCGGGCTTTCTGTTTTGGGAGCACGTTATGTCCGATACCCAATGGCCGCACTTCACTGCCGCCGAACTGACCTGCCGTTGCGGCTGTGGTCGTCTTGAGATGGACGGCAGGTTTATGGCGCTGCTGGAGGACCTTCGCGTCGCCTTCGGCAAACCGCTGCCGGTGACCTCCGGGTATCGCTGCTCCGAGCATAACGCCGCCATCTCCATCACCGGCCCCAACGGCCCGCACACCTCCGGTGCGGCGGTGGACGTAGCCGTGAGTGGTGAGGACGCCTACGACTTGGTCGCTCTCGCAAAAGCAGCGGGCATGAGCGGCGTCGGCATCAAACAGCATGGACCGCACCACACCCGATTCATCCACTTGGACACGCTGCCGCGCGCCGCTGGTCAGCCTCGCCCCACGATTTGGAGCTACAAATGATTCAAGATCCCAAATGGGGCGACATCATCGTCGGGCTGTTTGGCTCGCTGATGATAGTGGTCTGCGCCATCATGCCGCTCTACATCACGGGTGTGCTCTGATGGGCCTGCTTGAAAAAATCATCGGCGGCGCGGCGACACAGCCCATCGAGGCGGTGGGCAAGGCCCTGGATGGGCTGTTCACCTCCGACGAAGAGCGCTTGGACAAACAGGCGCTGCTGACCCGCCTGGCGCAGCAACCAGCGGCTCTGCAAGTTGAACTGAACAAAATCGAAGCGGCGCATCGCTCCACCTTTGTGGCGGGGTGGCGTCCGTTCCTGGGCTGGGTGTGCGGCGTTGGTCTCTCCTTCGCCTACGTGATCAACCCCATCATCCAGTGGGTGACGGGGCAGCCCGGACCGCAACTGCCGCTGAACTTCATGCAGGAGTTGGTGGTGGCAATGCTGGGGCTGGCGGGTCTACGAACCTGGGAAAAGCAAACCGGGAGGGCGAAATGAGCGGCAACTGCGAGAAGGAGTGCCCGTACTCGGCGGAGATGGCCACCCTGGCCAACGAGCTCAAGCACATCAACCAGCGCCTCGCCATTGGTCAGCAGAAGTTTGACCGCATGGAAGCGACGCTGGACCGACTGGACGCGGCTGAACAGCGTCTGGTAGGCGGCTACAAGCTCTTCCGTCAGATCCTGGCGCTGTTGGCGCTCATCGCGGCGTTCATGGCTGTGCCGTGGATCAATAAGCCGTAGACCTTCAGTTCAACACCGAAACTTGGTAAGCAAATGAAACTGAAAACGTTCTCTGTTTCGGAGAGACTGCCTGTAAGTCTTTGTATTCTTGGTTCCTTCTGTGCCGATATCTGATGCCGCGCGCAATGGCCCGAGAGCTCGCTAGCGACAGAGGCGTTTTATTGGTTCGCGGGTTCGCGTTCGCGGTGAATGAGATCTCATGAAAGTCCCCAGCAATCGGCGTCTGGCCAAGCATCTGGGCGTGTCAGAGACAGCGGTGCGCAAGGCCGAAAAGGCGGGTCGCATTCACCGCGAACCGGATGGTTCGTGGGATCTGGACACCGTGCTGGCCAACTGGTCGGCCAACACCGACGACGTCAATCAGCGTAGCGCCCACCCCAAGGGCATGAAGCCGACGCCGACAGCGGCGGTGAACAGCGTCCGTGAGACATTGCAGCAGAGCGGACAGAGTGCTGGCGCTGGCGGCATGACCTTCATGCAGGCCAAGACGGCGGACATGGTGCTGCGCGCGCAGTTGCGCAAGATCGAACTTGAAGAGAAGAAGGGCTCCCTGATCGATCGGGAGCAGACCCTGGCGCGGGTGTATCACCGGGCCAGAGAGGTTCGTGACTCCTGGCAGAACTGGCCAGCGCGGGTCTCCTCGCGTATGGCGGCGGAACTGGGCGTCGACGACCACACCATGCACATCTGCCTGGAGCAATACGTGCGCGAACATTTGGAAGAGCTCTCCGAAGCCAAACTCTCTCTGGAATGATGGACAATGCAGATTGCTGATTTGACGCTGGAGCAGTGGCCTCTGGAGCGGTTGATCCCCTATGCCCGGAATCCAAGGCGCAACGATGACGTGGTGGATCGCATGTGCGCGGCGATTCAGGAGTTCGGCTTCCGAATTCCGGTGGTGGCCCGTAGCGATGGCCAGGTGGTCGATGGCCACCTCCGTCTGAAGGCCGCCAAGCGGCTGGGACTGGAGTCGGTGCCGGTGGCGCTGGCCGATGACCTGAGCGAGACGCAGATCAAGGCGTTCCGGCTGCTTGCCAATCAATCCGCCAACTGGGCGGAGTGGGACAACGAACTGTTGAGCTTGGAGTTGAACGAGCTTCAGGACGCCGATTATGACATCGACATCATCGGCTTTTCCGAGGAGCAGCTTTCAGATCTGCTGGAGAGCCTGGAGGACGACGCTGATGGCGGCGGTGGCGCCGTAGCCCAAAACGATGTCATCCCCGAGCCGCCTGCCAATCCGGTCACTCGTCCTGGCGACATGTGGATTCTCGGCGACCATCGCCTTCTGTGTGGCAGCAGCCTCAACGACGATGATGTGATTCGGTTGATGAACGGCGAGCGTGCGATTCTCTTTGCCACCGATCCGCCCTACTTGGTCGACTACGATGGGACCAACCACCCGCAGAACAGTGCGCGCAAAGCCAAGGTCGCCAAAGGAGAGACCAGCGGCACGGACGGCAACAAGGATTGGTCAGCCAGCTATGGCGTGACCTGGGACGACTCCTCCCAGGGCCCAGAGCTCTACGAGGGCTTCATCAAAGCCGCCATTGAGCATGCCATCGAGCCCAACGCCGCTTGGTACTGCTGGCACGCATCCAAGCGCCAGGCGATGCTGGAAGCGGTGTGGGAGAAGATGGGCGCGTTTCAGCACCAGCAGATCATCTGGAACAAGGAGAAAGGTGTCCTCACACGCTCGAAGTATCTGTGGAAACACGAGCCCTGCCTGATGGGCTGGATCAAGGGCAACATGCCGCCGAAGATCGATGGCGCGGAATTCCTCTCTACTGTCTGGGACATTCGTGGACTCTCCGGTGAAGAGCGCCCCGATCACCCCACACCGAAACCCCTGGACTGCTTTGCCATCCCCATGCGCCAGCATGTGGAACGGGGCGGCCTGTGCTACGAACCCTTCAGCGGCTCCGGCTCCCAGATCATGGCTGGTGAGATGACAGGGCGGCGGGTGTTCGCCATGGAGATTTCACCGGTCTACGTGGACGTGGCGGTGAAGCGCTTCATCCAGGCTACCGGCAAGATTGCCTACTTGGATGGGGCTGGCGGGAAGAGTTTTGAGGAAGTGGCGGCGGAGAGAGACATATCCAGTTCAACCGCTTGACTTGAGATCTAAAATGAAACGGAATACCCCCATTATCCTTTCTATAGGGGGCATTCCATGACATCAGCCTATGAGTCACTCAAAGAGTATTTAAGCAACCGGATGCGGATGAGCCACATCTACCAGCCGGTTATGATTCGTCAGATTCTTTTGAACGGTGATCAGATCACTCGGAGGGAGGCGGCCCAAGCTTTCTTGGCCGAGGATCAAAGTCAGATTGAGTATTATGAAAAAGTGACCGCGCAAATGCCGGGTCGCGTTCTGGCTAACAACGGGGTGATAATAAAAACTGGTCAGAAATACGAATTTGCGGAGTTGTATCGAGGAGTTACGCCAGAGGAAAGAGCTGAGCTGATAGACCTTTGCACGCAAAAGCTTCAGGAGTATCTCGAGGGCCGCCCTGACCCTTGGAACCACCGGAGAAAAGGGAGTGGTTATATTCCAGGCAGCCTTCGCTACGACGTACTTGCCAGGGCAAAAGGGCGCTGCGAAGCGTGTGGCGTGTCAGCAATGGAAAAAGCTCTGGAAGTTGATCACATTATCCCCCGAAATCATGGCGGAAAGGATGATCCAGATAATTTGCAGGCGCTCTGCTACACCTGTAATGCGCAAAAACGGGACAGAGATCAGACCGATTTCAGAGAGGTTGCCCAATCTCTTCACCATCGGGATGAAAGCTGTATATTTTGCGAGTTGGAAAGAATGCAGGAGGTTGATGGAGAGGGTTTGGCGTTTGTCTTAGAAGACAGTTTCCCTGTATCGATTGGCCATACATTGATTTTGCCCAGACGTCATGTCGCTGATTATTTTGATCTTTACCAACCTGAACGAAATGCTATGGAGCGGCTCCTGAAAGTTGCTAAGCAACGCCTCTCAGACAAGGATCCAATGATTAGTGGCTTCAACATTGGAGTCAATGTGGGGCAATCAGCCGGTCAAAGTGTTTTCCACGTTCATATGCATTTGATCCCTCGGCGAGATGGCGATCACCCTCAGCCCCGAGGGGGCGTGCGATCTGTAATTCCAGGCAAAGCAGACTATTGAAGTGTGATGTGTACGATCTCAGCATCATTTTAACCCATCTATCACCAGCACAACCCGGTCAATTGGCCGGGTTGTCTGCTTTTAGGTGCGTGGAAGGGTCAGTCTTCAACGATGCGGTAGATCGTCCGTTTCCCTTGCTCATCGGTGACGCGCTCGCTGGTGACGTTGAGTCCAAGGCGTTTGCGCAGGGCGCCGGAAATAGCCCCGCGCAGAGTATTTCGATTCCACGAAGTAGCGGCCTCAAGCTGTTCAATCGTTGCGCCTTCAGGGCGTTTCATCAGGGCGATCATGGTCGCCTGCTTTGAGTTCTCTCGGGGCTTTGGCGTGCGCTGTTTGGCAGCGACCATCCCGGCTTGGTAGGCGGCTTCCAGGGCGCTCTTGATGGCCCAGACAGCGCAGTCATGAAAATCCAAATCGTCTAAGCGCCGAGTCTCTAGCGTGTCGATGTCCAGGTGCTTAGAGGCGATCTCTTCGAAAAGCGCATCCGGCGCAATCGAAGAGCTGTCCGTTTGCGGCTCTGCGGGCTCTTCAGCTTGAGTCTGAGGCAGGAGCCGTTCTGGCGGCGTTTCGCCGATGGCCGCGTAGCCCGCAGCGTTGAGACGCCATTGTCCGTCATCCTCCTGCGTGATGACACCGTGCTTGGCCAAGGCGTTCACGATCTTGATCGCTGCGCCGCCCTTCATACGGTTGGGCAGGGGGTGGACCGCGCCATCTTCGCGCAGCGCGGCGTTGACGAGTACGGTGAGTTGGGGGCTGGTCATTTTGTTCATGATGGTCTCCTTCAAATCCATTCGTTGCCGATGCGGGGCAGCAGGTCGCCGTCATTCCCAGTGAAGTATTCGAGTTCAGCGAAAGCCTCTGGAGAGTCGATGATGACGCCGCCGGTGACGCGCAGCGCGACGCCGTGCTTGCGGGTTAGTTCGGCCAGCTCTTCAGCAAAGGCTTCCAACTGTTGCTCAGTGGTAGGTTTCTTGTTCAATTTCAATCTCCTGGAGTGTGTTGCGCCGTTGATGACATGTAGCCATTAACCCGCGCATACATCCAGTCAAATAGATGAAAATTAAGAGAGATAAGCGATGTGGCGGAGTTTGATGGCGCACTGGCGATTGACCTGGCATGGCGGGGCGGTCTCAAGCCTGATCCGCTGCTCACGGTCTCGCAGTGGTCGGACAAGCACCGCATCCTCTCGCAACGCGCCTCCTCGGAGCCGGGAAAGTGGCGCACCAGCCGCACGCCCTACCTGAAGGAGATCATGGATTGCCTGTCACCGGCCTCGCCGGTGCGGAGGGTGGTGTTCATGAAGGGCGCACAGATCGGCGGCACCGAGGCAGGCAACTGTCTCATCGGCTATGTGATCCATCAGGCTCCAGGTCCCATGATGGCGGTCTCGCCCACGGTGGAGTTGGCCAAGCGCAATTCCAAACAGCGCATCGACCCCCTCATCGAGGAGAGCGAGGCGCTCAAAGAGCTGGTCAAACCGGCGCGCAGCCGGGACTCTGGCAACACGGTTCTCTCAAAGGAGTTCCCCGGCGGCGTGCTGATCCTCACCGGGGCTAACAGCGCGGTAGGGCTGCGCTCCATGCCTGCGCGGTATCTGTTTCTGGACGAAGTGGACGGCTATCCCGGCGATGTGGAGGGCGAAGGCGATCCCATCCTGCTGGCGGAGCGCCGCTCGGCGACCTTTCAGCGCCGCAAGATCTTTCTGGTCAGCACGCCCAATCGAAAGGGGCTGTCGCGCATTGAGCGGGAGTACTTGGCCAGCGACCAGCGCAAGTTTCATGTGCCCTGTCCGGAGTGCGGCGAACGCCAACCGCTGGAGTTCGGCAACCTGACCTGGGATGAGGGCAAGCCGGATACGGCGCGCTACCGCTGCGCGCACTGCGACGCGCTCATCTGGGAGCACCACAAGACCCACATGCTGGAGAATGGTGAGTGGGTTGCTACCGCCGAGGCGGAGAGCCGCCAGACGGTCGGCTTCCATCTCAACAGCCTCTACTCCCCGGTGGGGTGGTTCTCCTGGGCGGATGCGGTGGAGATGTATGAGCAGGCGCAGAAGAATCCGGATTTAATGAAAGGCTTTGTCAACACGGTGCTGGGCGAGCCGTTTGAGGAGGCGTTTGAAGCGCCGGATTGGACGCGGCTGTACGATCGGCGTGAAACCTACCGTATAGGTGAGGTTCCTGACGGCGGGCTATTTCTTACCGCTGGCGTTGATGTGCAGAAGGATCGCCTCGAATGCGAGGTGATGGCGTGGGGCCGGGAGAAACGCTCCTGGTCTATCGACTACTTCGTGCTCGATGGCGACACCGCGCGACCCGAGGTGTGGGGGCAATTGGATCGCGTTCTGGCCAAGGATTGGAAACACGCCTGCGGCCAGCGGTTGCCGATCCGGGTGATGTGCGTGGACTCAGGCTATGCCACTCAGGATGTTTACGCTTGGGTGAGAAAGCATCCCCAAGCGACCTGGGGTCCAGCTGGTGCGGTTGCGCGCCAACAAAGGACAGTCGTCGCCATCAAAGGTCGTGATCGCGACACGGCGCTGTTGCTGACTGTCTCTAAAGCTGACGCGGGTCATCGCAAACGAGGGCTCAAGGTCTGGTCCATCGGCACGCCGGTGGCTAAGGGCGAACTCTACCGCTGGTTGAAGCTGCCCCGGCCCACGGACGAGGGGCTTGAATCTGGCGAGTCGTATCCGCCTGGCTACTGCCACTTCCCGCAATACAACGAGGAGTTCTTCAAGCAGCTCACTGCGGAGCGGCTGATCACCCGCATGGTGAAGGGATTCCCCCAGGCGAGTTGGGAGAAGGAGCCGGGCAAGCGCAACGAGGCGCTGGATTGCCGGGTATATGCGCGCGCGGCGGCGTCGATTTATGGGCTTGATCGTTTTGAGGAGAAGCACTGGCGGCGTCTGGAAGAACCGCTGCGGATTGCTGACATGTCAGAGGATGAGACGATAAGCGCGCCGCAGCAGCAGGCTGGTTCAACCCGTCAGCATCGCCGAGTGATTCAGTCGGGGTATATGCGGCGATGAGCGGCATCAGTTGTCGACTCGAGCTTTGAGGGCTTTCCCCGCTTTGAAATGGACGGCTAGTTTTTCAGGAACCTGAACGGCATCACCCGTCCTGGGGTTCCTGGCGTCGCGCGCACGCCGGTGTCGCACTTCAAACACGCCGAAGTCTCGTAACTCAACGCGCTCCCCATCGGCCAAGGCCGTGCTGATTCTGCCCAGGACGATGTTGACGGCCTCTTCAGCTTGGTCTTTCGACAATGCAAACTGCTCAGCAATGCGTTCGGTCAGTTGGCTCTTGGTCATAGCGGTCACCGTCAACAGGAAGTTCTGCATAACTGATTGAAATAGCGATGGCTGATCTTACCGAACTTGAACAACGACTGGAAGCCCTGAAAGCGCAGGCGCATAGCCCGGTGGCGCGCGTCTCCTACGAGGGGCGAACGGTAGAATATCGCGGTCACGCCGAGATCCAGAGCGCCATCGCGGATCTGGAGCGGCAGATCAACACGGCGCAGGGCAACAAGCCGGTGCGTCAGATCCGCGTGCATACGTCTAAAGGCTACTGACAATGAGGAGTTCAGGAATGAATGATCTTGTCCCTTTCCAGTTTGAAGGCCAACAGGTCCGCATCATTGAGCGGCTTGGTGAGCCGTGGTTTGTCGCGGCGGATGTTTGCCGCGTGTTGGAAATCGGCAACCCCAGCGATGCGGTTGCGCGTTTGGACTCGGATGAGCGAATGACCCTCGATAGTATCGAGGGTCAAAGTCCTGGGCGCGGCGGCGCGCGTTCGCTCAACTTGGTCAGCGAGTCCGGGATGTACAATCTGATTTTCACCAGCCGCAAGGAGAGCGCCAAGCGCTTTAAGAAATGGGTGACTGCTGAAGTGCTGCCGAGCATTCGCCGCACCGGGGGGCTATGGCACCTCCGCGCCGATGCCGTTTACCGGCGACCCTGCGCTGATCGCGGATTTGACCATTGCGCGCTTTACCATGGATGCGCTGCGCATCAGCGATGCAGGCCGGGTGCTGATGTTCAGCCGGGTGGCCAAACTGCACGGGCGCCCTACGGAGTTCCTGCCCGAGTATACCGATGAGACAGTGACGCGTTCGCTCAGCGACCTGCTTAAGGAGCAGGGCAGTCAGTTAACGGCGCGGCATGCGAATCTTGTGCTGGTTGAATTGGGCATCCTTGAAGTGCGGACACGGGATAGCGCCAACGGCAAGATCAAACGCTTCAAGGCGCTCACGGAAGAGGGGTTGGCGTTTGGTAAGAATTTGATCTCGCCGCACAACGAGCGGGAAACGCAACCCCACTATTACGCGGCGCGTTTTCCTGAGTTGCTGGACCGAATCAACGCGTGGCTCCAGCGCGACGCCGCCTGACCCTATTTACCCTCTGACCAGTCATGAATCTCTTTCAACGGTTGCGCTATGCGCTAACCGGCGATCTCCCATTGCCGCGCGCACAACTGGAGGCGGCGCGCGCCGCTCGGCGTTTGGCCTCCTGGCGTGGCGGTAATGAGAGCCTGAACAGTCTGATCCTACAGGGCGGAGGATTGCTCCGGAGTCGCGCTAGGGAGTTGGCCCGCTCCAACCCCTACGCATCCAACGCCGCCTCCTCATTCACCGCCCACGCGGTGGGCGCCGGGATCAAGCCCTCTTCGCTGGTGGAGGACGCCGGGCTTAAGGATCAGCTTCAGCGCCTATGGCTGGATTGGACCGATGAAGCCGACGCCGATGGCGTGACTGACTTCTACGGTCTGCAAGCGATGGTGGCGCGCGCCCTGTTTGAAGCGGGCGAATGTTTTATCAGGTTCAGGGTTCGGCGTGTAGAGGACGGCCTTTCGGTCCCGCTGCAATTGCAGTTGCTCCCCGCCGAGCAACTACCGCTGGAGAAGAGCGCCACGCTGCCCTATGGCCGGGAAGTGCTCATGGGCATCGAGTTCGACGCCCGGGGGCAGCGCCGAGCCTATCACTTCCTGAAAAATCACCCTGGCGATATTCGCCAGTTGGGGCGTGGAGAGACGGTCCGGATTCCGGCCTCGGAGATCATCCACATCTTCCAGCCCTTGCAGGAGGGGCAGATCCGGGGGCTGCCCTGGATCGCTCCAGCGCTGCCCAAGCTGTGGTTGCTGGATCAGTACGACGATGCCGAGTTGGATCGCAAGAAGGTGGCGGCCATGTTCGCGGCGTTCATCACCCGGCCCCAGGCCGAGGATGTGATGGGCGAGGATGACGCGCCGCGCGATGACGATGGCGCCGCCTTGCTGGGACTCCAGCCCGGAACCATGCAACTGCTCCTGCCCGGCGAGGATATCAAGTTCTCCGATCCGGCGGATGTGGGCGGCTCCTATGAGGCGTTCCAGTATCGCACGCTGCTGGCGTGTTGCTCAGCCATGGGTGTGCCCTACACCAACGTCACCGGCGATCTGCGCCAGGCCAACTACTCCTCTCTGCGCGAGGGCAAACTGGAGTTCCGCCGCCGCATGGAGCAGTTCCAGCACAACACGCTGATCTTTCAACTCTGCCGCCCGGTGTGGAATCGCTGGGTAAGAGAGGCGGCGTTGAGCGGCGCGATCCCCAACCATTACCAGCTCAAGCAAGTGAAGTGGATTCCACCCAAGTGGGATTGGGTCGATCCGCTCAAAGATCGCAAGGCCGAGATCGAGGCCATCAAAGCCGGGCTCAAGAGCCGCTCCGACGTCATTGAGAGCGAAGGCTATGACGCCGAGGAGGTGGATCGGCGTATCGCGGCGGATCAGCAGCGGGAAAGAGAGCTCGGATTGTCCTTTGAAACCACGCAATCAGCCCCAGCAGCAGAACAGAGGGAAGATATCGATGAAGAAATCCTGGTACCGGATGCGCGCGAAAGCGGCGGATCAGCCGCCTGAGATCGCCATCTATGACGAAATCGGCGCGTACGGCGTCTCCGCCAAAGCCTTTCTGGAGGATCTGAAATCTGCCGATGGAGCCGAATCCATCACTGTGCGCATCAACAGCCCCGGTGGTTCGGTATTCGATGGCTTGGCCATTCACAACGCCCTCAAGCGTCTGGACGCCCGTGTCACCGTATTCGTGGACGGTATCGCCGCCTCCATCGCCTCGGTAATCGCCATGGCGGGGGATGAAGTGATCATGCCGGAGAACGCCATGCTGATGATCCATGACCCTTCTGGCATCGTCATGGGCACCGCCAGCGACATGCGCTCCATGGCGGAGGCGTTGGAGAAGACCAAAGCCGGTTTGGTGACGGCGTATCGGGAGAAGTCCGGTCTCTCCGACGCCGAGATCGAACAGATCATGGCCAATGAGACCTGGCTCACTGCCAACGAGGCGGTGGAGAAGGGCTTCGCCGATCGTCTGGAAGAGCCAGTGAAGATGGCGGCCTATTTCGATCTCTCCCAATACGACAACGCGCCAGAGCAACTCATCGCCAAGCTGCCTGCTCAGGGCGAGGCGCACAACGAGCCCAACAACGTGGTCGACTTGATGGCCATTCGCTCCCAAGTGCGCGGCGCGACGCTGGCCTATGTCAACGAGATCCACGAGATCTGCAATCTGGCGGGCGTTCCCGATCGCGCGCTCCCCTTCATCAACAAGGAGATGTCGGCGGTGGCGGTGCGCCAGGCTTTGATCAAAGAGCGCGCCGACAATGACGAGGCGCTCATCATCAATCACCGCCATGGCGCGGATTTGAGCCGCTCTACTGAGGAATCGGCTCGCCCCACCATCAACACCCAGGCGATCTACGCCGCCCGCAATGCTCAGCCCGGTAAAGGAGAGTCCTGATGGCTGCAATCACAGAAGGCCGCCACAGCGGCGAATTCCTCGTCTCCGAGGGTAATGGTTCAATCAGCAGGGAGACGGTCACCATCCTCTCGGGCCAGAACCTGGAAGCAGGCGCAGTGCTGGGCATGGTCACCGCCAGCAGCAAATATCAGGCGGTTGATCCCGCCGGTATCGATGGCTCGGAAACGGCGGTGGCGGTGCTCTACGAGAACGTCGACGCCTCCGCTGGCGACGCCACAGGAGTGGTCATCAGCCGATTGGCTGAGGTGAATGAAAACCGCCTGGTGTTCGACGCCGTCGTAACCGAACCCGAGAAAGCTGCCGCCATCTCCCAACTGGCGGATCAACTCATCATTGCGCGATAAGGAGAGTTCCCCATGGGAGCCTTGGATGTATTCAATAGCAACGCCTTTTCCCTGGTCTCGCTCACCGACGCCATCAACAAAATGCCCTTTGTCCCGGGCCGTATCGGCCAGATGGGGCTGTTCCACGAACAGGGGGTGGCCACCACTACGGTGCTCATCGAAGAGCGCGAAGGCTCGCTCAATCTGGTGGAGACCACCGCGCGCGGCGCGCCCGCCATTCAAAATACCAACAACAAGCGCAAAGCGCGCTCTCTGACCGTTCCGCATATCGCCCTGGAGGACACCATCCTTGCCGATGAGGTGCAGAACCTGCGAGCTTTTGGCTCCGAGAGCAATCTGGAGGGGGTACAGACGGTGGTCAACAACCGCCTGGAGGAGATGGCGCGGAAGATCGACGCCACGCTGGAGCACCTGCGCATCGGCGCCATCAAGGGACAGATCCTCGACGCCGATGGCGCCACCGTCCTGTATGACCTCTTCACCGAGTTTGGCGTCAGCCAGCACACCGAGATCGACTTTGATCTGGATAACGCCAGCCCGGTGCCCGGCGCGGTGAAGAAGAAGTGTCACGACATCCGGCGCAAGATCGAGGATGAGTTGGGCGCGCAGCCCTACGACCATATCCACGCCATCTGCGGGGCGGACTTCTTCGATGACCTGATCACCCACAGCGAAGTCAAAGAGGCCTACGAACGCTACGCCGATGGGCTGTTCCTGCGTCAAGGCCAGGCGCGCGGCTCCTTTGAGTACGCCGGGATCGTGTGGGAGGAGTATCGCGGCAAGGTGGGCTCCGTGGATTTCAACGACGCCGCCAAGGCGCGTTTCTTCCCGGTGGGCGTGCCCGGTCTGTTTCGGCAGTACAACGCCCCGGCGGACTTTGTGGAGACGGTCAATACCATTGGCCTGCCGCGCTACGCCAAACAGGCCATTGATCAGCAGTTCCAGCGTTGGGTGATGCTGCATGTGCAGTCCAACCCGCTGCCCATTTGCACGCGCCCGCGTGTGCTGATCAAAGCGAAACGGACCTGATGAACCCTTTTGAGATGGCGGTGGACGCCGTATTTGCTTCATTCGGCGTCGCCGCCACTTACACTCCAGCTAATGGCGATCCTGCCACCGAAATCACGGTTCTGGCTAAGCGCCCGGACGAGGTGGTGGGCTTTGGAGAAACGCGTATTGCGGCGGAGATCTCTCTGTTTGAGATTCGGGCATCTGACATCGCGAACCCTCAAGGCGGTGATGTGATCACCCTCAACAGTATCGACTATACCGTCCAGGGAGCGCCGACGCGAGGTACCGAGCGGCTCGTGTGGGTGGTGGATGCGTTCGTCTCATGAGAATGGCGACCACCATCCTCGGTTCCATCCGGCGCGATATGGAGCAGGATCTGCGCAATCTCAATCGCGCCGTTGTGGATGGAACCCGTGATGCGGGGCGCGGGCTGAAGCAGGACCTTCGACAGCAGGTGGTCTACGCCGGGTTGGGCAACCGGCTTGCGCGCACCTGGCGCGATCGCAGCTACCCCAACCAGGGGCTCAATGCCGCCTCACTGGTCTGGTCCAAGGCCCCGCACATTGTGCAGGCGTTTGACCGGGGCGTGGTGATTCGGGGGCGCAATAGCCGATGGTTGGCGATTCCCACGCCGCAGGCGCCAAAGCTGGGTATTGATGGCAAACGGATCCACCCCGGTAACTTCCCCGAGTCCAGATTCGGCAAACTCCGATTCGTCTATCGCCCTGGGCGCTCTTCCCTGCTGGTGGTGGATGGGGTGCGCATTAGCGCCAAGACGGGTCGTGTGGGCCGACAAGCCAAGGGCGACATCTACACCAAATCTGGCAGGCTCAAATCCGGCATGACCACGGTGGTGATGTTTGTGATGGTTCCGCAGGTGCGGCTGCGCAAACGTCTTGAGGTGAAACGGGCGGCCTCATTGAGCGCCGCCCGTATGGTCGGGCAAATTGACAGTGCATGGATCAATCGTCAGTAAGTTCAGGCGGTGGCCCAATCTTCATCGTGATCAGCGTGTTGAGAACGTTGTGCGAGCATCTGCTTGAGCGTTTTGAGCTGTCCGGAGGTTTCGCTGTCGTAGGATGACCCATCAACCAGTGTGATTGGCTGATGGTGCTGTGCTGCGTCCACTTTGCTGACCGTTTTGTGCAATGAAACGGTTTCGACGCCATTACGGTAGGTTTGCAGGCCCAGAGCAGCGTAACGGCCACAGATCATGAGGGCGTCCATGCTGAGATGGGTCAGCCATTCCAGACTATGGGCGTTTGTTTTCTGCTCCCGTGGTTTGGCCTTCATTATGGACTCGCGTTCGATACGCTGAATGCGCGAATCGTTGCGTCGAAGGACGGTTTGCGTGGAAAGCGCAGCGGGGCTTCTTGTTTTCTGAAAACGTGCGGCGGATTTCATCCCGCCCTTGATCGCCAGTGTTGCGTTACGACTGGATCCGCCTTCAAACAACTCGGCTAACCGTAGTGTCGTCGGCTTCATGTCATCTCCCCCAGATGTGAAACGGCGTGGTGGTCACGAATCGGATAAGTAACCGGCAACATTTCGCCACCAGGATTCATCCTCTGGCTCCTGACAGCGTTTGGCGTTCTTGAGCGCCAATAGAGCCGCCTGGATTTTTCCATGCTTGGCTCGAAACGCCGAGGCGGCGTCCTGTGGGTCACGCGGCAAGTCCGCTGCGCCAAAAGCGTGCTGGACTCCGCGAAACATGTTCATTTGATCAGAGCGAAAGTCAAAAAGACCCAGTTGGGGGCCTTCAAACAGGCTTCCCTGTCGTGGGTTGCTTCGTTTCATCTGTTCATCCTTGAACAAGTATCGGTTTTACGTTTTAGCGGCTGGGCTGAGTCCCAATATTGTGCGCGCCATTGCGTATAAAAGTGGGAATGTCTACGTGAGAGCCTGAACCGGAAGTGCGCGCTTCTTCCAGTATCGTGTCCAGCCATTGGCCTCGGGATGCCGGGACGCCTTTGGCTCCGAAAACGCGTTCCTGCTCAATCGTGATGATCTGCTCGATGTCGCGCTTTGTAGCTTTTCCACTCTTCATGGCCATCAACATCATGCCATGGATAACACCGCGATCGAATTCGGAGCTTTCGCCGGTGGCTTTGAGGGTGAGGTAAAGGTCTGACAGGCGATCTGAAATGGACGCAAGAATGGCGTTGGACTTTCTGTTCATGTGCTCCCTCCCGGTATATGTAGCGCGATCTTTGCCGCGTATATTTATGAAGGATGGCGACTCAGGACAGCGATGTCAACGCAGATGTTTGACGCCATCGACTTTGTTGGATCAACCGCATGAAATGGCGATGGGATAATTTTTGTGGCCAGTAAGACCGAGCAGATTCTACAGGCGCTCCAGACTCTGCTGGGAACCATCCCCAGCGCCACAGTGTTGCGCAACACTGCTTTGCCCACGCGCATCCCCGCAGAGGGCCTGATTATCCTGCGCGACGGTGACCCCGGCGAACCGGAGCAATCCCTTGGTGGCGTTGGCGGCTGCTACTACCATCATCGTGTGGAAATAGAGGTAATCATTCAGCATGGCGACGCTGATCAGCGACAGAGCCGATTTGATAATCTGCTTTTAGCCGTTGCAGAAAAGTTGGCCGCATCCCCTACCCTCGACGGCTTGATATTCGGCATAACCTATGGCCGTCCGGCTATCCAGTTGGAACACGAAGAGGGCGCTACGCCCATTCTCGGCGGGGTAATGGAACTCACTCTTGAGTATGAAACCCCCTCCCCCATAGCCTGACAATTCCTATCGAACAGATGAGGTTTACTCCATGGCCCGCTCATACGGTTCAAACGCTACCCTATTGCTCAAACGGGAGGGCAGCTACGGCGCCATCCCCACGGGCGACTACATCCAGATGCCCTTCAACCGTTGCACCCTGAGCAGCGAACAGGGTTTGATTGCCGACCCCGTGCTGGGTCAGGGGCGCGACCCCCTGTCGCCGCTCCAGGATGTCATCAACGACGAAGGCGACATCGTCGTGCCCATGGATGTGCGCTATCTCGGCCTGTGGCTGACGGCGCTGCTGGGCAATCCAGTGACGACCGGAGTGGGGCCGTACACGCATGAATTCCACTCGGGCGGCGCTTCTATCCCCAGTTACAGCATCGAGATGGGGCTCTCCCAGGCCTCCTCCTTCTTCATGCACCAAGGCGTAAAGGTCAACACCCTGGCCCTGGAGTTTCAGCGCTCCGGCGCGGCGGCGGCCACGTTGGGTGTCATCGCCCAGGGCGAAACCCGCAATGGAACATCCCAAGGCGGCACGCCTACTACGCTCACCTTCAATCGCATCAGCCAGTTTCAGGGCAGTATCAAACGCAGCGGGTCGCTTATCGCCAATCTCACGGCGGGTTCGCTGACCTACTCCAACAATCTGGAGAAGATCGAAACCATCCGCAATGACGGTCTCATTGATGGCGCCGATCCCACCATCGCCGCGCTCACCGGCAAGATCGATGTGCGCTTTGCCGACACCACGCTTGTTGATCTGGCATCAAACGGTACGCCGGTGGATCTACAGTTCGCCTACACCATCGACGCCGACAACAGCGTGGTGTTCGATTGCCACGAGGTCTATCTGCCCAAGCCCAAGCTCACTGTGGATGGTCCCGGTGGAGTGCAGGCCAGTTTCGATTTCCAAGGGGCCAAGAACGCCACGGCGGGGCGCATGCTCACCGTGACGCTGACCAATGATTTGGATGGGAGTGACTACCTGTGATTTCTCTGAGCCAACCCAAAGAGCCATTTGATCTGGATCTGCCCTATGGTGTGACGGTGACGGTCAAACCCCTCACCACCGCTGCCATGTCGCTGTGTCAGACCGCCGCTCGCCGCCGGTTGGAGCGGGAGTATCCCGAAGCCGAGGAAGGAGAGCAGCGCGAGGGGCTGTTCCACGCTTATCTGATTCAGGAGCTGGCGGTGAATCACATCACTGCGTGGAACGGCGTTGGCTATGACAATGGAAGCGATGCATCAGTCAATCGCCAGAACGTCGTGGCGCTGATGGATCGCTATCCCATGGGTGAACGGTTCTATCAGCTTTTTACCTTCCACCAGGTGATGCTCAACGCCGCAAAAAACGGATCCGCGCCCTCTGCCAATGGCATTTCCAGCCCGGCGGAGGGCCAGGGTACTGCCGAGAGTGTGCTGATCGCGGCGAGCCCTGCGCCCGAGGGCAGTCCGGATTGAACGGTGAGCTCTGTCCCAGCCGAGAGCACGCGCCGCAAACTATCGAGGAGCAGCAGGTGTTTGATGTCGTTCTGGCGTGTCAGAGCCAACTCCGCGTCGCACCATCGGGACAGGTTCTTGGGCTCGACATGAGCGTGGCGTTGCAGATGGCGGATGCCATGGGATTGGAAAGGGGTGCGGCGGCTGAGTTGCTGCCGTGGGCGGAGGTGGGTTTGCGCGAGGCGCTCAAGGAAGCTCAGTCCAGCCTATCTTCTTCATAAATGGGCGGAACGTCAGGAACTTTTTTCAGGACCTCTAGGTATTTGGCTTCATCCGCTCGTGCGGCTCTCTCTTTGAGCAACTTCTCGGTTTCCAACGCCGAAAGCTTCTCTGCTATTGCCGTCACAAATAGCTGATTCATGGAAGAGTGGTCTTCCTTGGAAACACGGCGCGCCGCTTCCATGAGGGATTCAGGAAGACGCAGGGCATATTGGCTCATGTCGGTGTCCTTTGAAGAATGCGCCAAAATTCACGGGGCGTCAGAATTGGGATGCCAAACCGTTTGGATCCTTCGGCAAAGTCCCTTGTATTGAACGTCACGATCGCAGCAGCGTTTCCGCCAATGGCCAACTCCAGCACCATGTCATCCCCCGGATCAGGGAGAACTGGTCGCCATAGATAATAGAGCCTGACAGCTTCCGCATGTCTAAGCACCATGTCCAGAAAAATTTCCACATCCTGATGGGCAAGTGGAACTCCAGTCTCTGAACGTTTCAGAACCGCTTCATATTCCAAAAACAGCGGAACTGACAATAGCGGAGTGAAGCGCTGCCCCAGGTTTTCCAGCAGAAGCAACTGGTGCGATACGCCTTGAGTCGAGCGCAATCCAGCGACCAGCACATTGGTGTCCAAGACAGCTTTCATATCTTATTCAATATCAAATAATCTGAGAGCATGCAATCATGACCCGCACCCAGCACAGCTACAGCATCCGCCTGTCCGTTGAGCAGGGCGGCAAGGTCAAAGCCGAACTGGCCGATATCGGTGCCAGCGGCGAGAGCTCTTTCAAGCGCATCCGCACGGCCAGCAATGATGCCTCCCGTGGTCTAGAATCCCTCACCAGCCGCGCCACCTCCCTACATACCAATATCTCCCGCCTCACCGGCATTATCGCCGGACTTACCGCAGCAGGGGGACTCACTGCCCTCGCCAATCGCGCCATCACCGCCGCAGACGCCATCGGCAAAACCGCAGACCGGATTGGCGTGGGCGTGGAGTCGCTCCAGGCGCTGCGCTATGCCGCCGACTCGGCGGGCGTCTCCCAGCAAACTCTCGAAATGGCGTTGCAGCGTTTTGGACGTAGAGCCGCTGAGGCCGCCCAGGGAACCGGGGAAGCCAAAGCTGCGCTCAAAGAGTTGGGCATCTCTGTCAGGGATGCGGGCGGTCATGTGCGCAGCACCGAGGAATTGCTGCTGGAGGCCGCCGATGCGCTCAAAGGAGTCGAGAACCAATCTGACCGGGTCCGTCTGGCGTTTAAGCTGTTCGACTCCGAAGGCGTAAAACTTCTCCAGATGTTGCAGAACGGCTCCGAGGCGATGCGTGAGACCATGCAGCGCGCGCGGGATCTGGGCATCGTGCTGGAAGAGGAACTGATTCGCAACGCCGAGGATGCGCGCAATGAACTGGATACCCTGGCCAAGGTTCTCGACGCCAATCTCTCTCGCGCCCTGCTGAATCTGGCTCCGGCCATCAGCGACGCCTCCACCTGGCTGTCAGACCTAGCCAGCGATGCCGGGGTCGCGTATGAGAAATTCAAAGCCATCGTCACCGGCGACACCAACTTCGAGAATCTCAGCATGCGCGCGGTGGCGGCCACGGTGCGGGAGTACCGAGAGGAGGTGGAGTCGCTCCAAAAGGTCATCCAGAGCAACGAGACCTATCGTGAGATGTTCCCCCATGCGCCGGACCGCATGAGCGAGGGGGCGTTGGACGGATTGCGCGCGCAGTTGGCGGAGAAAGAGCGTATTCTCGCCCAATGGTCGGCCAAGCTGGCAATGATGAAGGCGAAGAATGAAGGTGTCGCCAACGACATCGCCAATGTGCCCATCGGTCCCGATCCTGATGTGGCCAAAGATGCCGCGCGGGAGTTGGCGCGCATTGAGAGCGCGTTACAGGATGATCTGGAAAAACTCCGCTCCGCCGGCCTGTCCAAACGACAACTTCTGGAGGAGAGCCACACCGAGGCGCTGCTCAAACTGCGTGATCTGCGCGACAAGGCGCTCACCGACGCCGAGAGGACGCGCATTGATCAGGCAATGGAGGATGAATATGAGCGCTATCGCCTGGAGCGCGCCAAGCTGGTGGGTGTTGAGCGCGAGTATCTCGCTGAACTCAAGAATGAGATCGCCCTTCATCAGCAAGTAATCGACGGCAAGATCCCCCTGGAAGAGTTGACCCGACGCCTTGCTGAGGCAGAGCGCGAAGCGGCGATCCAGAAAGAGCTTCACAACAAGCTCGCCGAGTCCGGCATTCAGCTTGGCTCCGAGCAGGCGCGCGAACTGGAGCGGCTCATCCGCGCCAAGGAACAGGCGACGCGCACCACTGAGGAGATGACTGAGGCTGAGGAGAAAGCCGCCAAAGCCGCCAAGAAGGCGGCAGACGAACACAAGAAGGCTCTGGAAGCCTACGAGAAGAGCCTTAACGCCCCCTTTGAGCGCGCCGCAGAGGGCATTCAGAACGTTTTGACCGACGCCTTTGAGTCAGCGTTTGATGGATCACTGCGCAGCGCCGACGATGTGGCGGATGCGATGAAGCGCATCTTCATCCGCGCCGCGGCGGAGATTGCGGCGGCCATGGTAATCCGGCCTGTGATCGGTTCAGTGATGGGATCTGTGGGGCTGGGCGGTGTGGCGCAGTCCATGGGACTGTCCGCTCCTGGCATCACCGGGGTCAGTGGGGGTGGTGTAGGAGGTCTGTTCAATATCGCCTCCACGGGCAGCGACCTGTTCTCCGCCTTTGGCGGCAGCTTCGGTCTGCAAACCAGTGGTATTGGTGGCGCCATCAACGCATTTGGGGCGTCCAACCTCGGCATGGCCTCGCTGACGCCACAGTTCTATGTTCCCTCCATGGGCATGACGGTGACAGGCTCGGAACTGGCCGCCATTCAGTCAGGGTTGGGCTTTGAGCTCCCCGCCACCCAGGTGGGCACGGCGGTAACGCCGGGTTCCAGTTTTCTAGGCGCTGGCACCGCCATGGGCTATCTGGGCGCTGCGGGGTTGGGCTATGGCGTGGGCTCCATGGTGTTTGGCTCCCAGGAGGCGGGCATCGGCGGTGCGCTGGGCTCTGCTGCGGGATACGGCATCGGCTCCTCCATGGGCACCATCCTGGGGATGGCTGGCGGTCCCGTGGGGATGGTGCTGGGGACGCTCGCCGGGAGTTTCATCGGCGACCTGTTTGGCGATGACGAACCCTCACCGCCTGCCATTACAGTATTCTTCAATGGCATGGAGCATCCCTGGGCGGGAAGCAACCATGTCAACATCGGCAACCTGACCAGCACCCGTAATGCCGATACGCCGGTAGATGCCGTCATCGCCATGAGTGAGGGGCTGCGCGGTTTGATCACCCAGGGCGGGTTTACCCTGGGCGAAGATTACACGGTTCACGAACTGGGACATGTGGGATGGCACGCTGAGAAGGGCTACTCCGACAGCGCCACCGGTTTCGGTTGGACGGCGGAGAACTTTGGTCAGGCGATGTTGGGGCTGTTCGGCGGCAACTTGGCCAATGGAACAATTCAAGGCGCGGCTCCCGCGCTTAAGCACGCCCTGAACAACGCCAGCGACTACACGGAGATGGAGCGCATTCTCACCGAGTGGTCCGCCGGGCGAGATCAGATGTTGGCGGTTTTGGAGGGCGTGTGGGCGGAGCCGGTTCAGTCCGTGACCACTGCCGAAGCCGCAGTACAGGCGCTCTCCACTCAGTTTGACCAGATGGCGGCCAACGCCGATCTCTACAATATCGCCCTGGAGGAGGTAGACGCCGCGGAAGCGCATGCAAAGGAGCAGATGCGTAGCCAGTGGCGGGACGAGATCGCCGACCAGCTTCTGCAACTGACTGACCCCTACGGCTTTGCCCTCAAACAGCTGCAAGAGCAGCAAGCTGGCCAGATCAAAGCCGCTGAAGCGGTGGGGATGGGCGCTCAGGCGCTGGCGGATCTGCACACCGCGCAACTGGAGGCGCTCCGAGAACAGTATCGCATCATCCCGGAAGTGGCCTCGGAGGATGTCACCGCAGCAGAGCGCGCGGCGTTGCAGTGGGCGGAAGGAATCCGCCGGGAACTGCTGGGGGTGATGGACCCCATGGCGTTGGCGTTTGAGGAGTTGGACGACTGGTATACCGAGCAGTTGGCCCAGGCGGAGCAGTATCAACAACAAACCAAGGACCTGACGGCGCTCTATCGCGCCAGACAGCAGGCCATTCGGGAGGAGTATGCGCAGATCGCTCCCGTGTTGGATGAAGAGGCGCTCGATTCTCTGGACGCTCAGCAGCGGCAGGCGTTGCAGTGGTCGGAGTCAATCCGGCGCGAATTGTTGGGGATGACCGATCCCAGGGCCCTGGCGCTGGAAGAACTGGAGCGGTGGTATGCAGAGCAGCAATCTCTTGCTGAACAGCATCAACAACAGACCCTGGAGCTGACGGAGCTCTACCTGACCAAAAAGCAGGCCATTGAGGAGCAGTACGCCGAGCAGGCTGTGGCCACCGCCAATGGCGTGAGCGTGAGAATGCAGAGCGCCCTACAGGGAATCAACAACACGCTGCTGGGGCTGGAAACGGGGAATCTCTCTACCCTGACACAGGCCGAGCAGTTGGATCTGGCCCGGACCGCATACAATGGCGTGGTGCAGCGGGCCTACAATGGCGACATTGACGCCATCAGCCAACTGCCCAACTTGGCGCAGGGCTACCTCACCGAGGCCCGTGATCAATACGCCAGTGGCGCGGGGTATAAGAGCATCTTCGACTCGGTGCGCCAGGATCTGAGCGGATTGCTGCCGACAGGCTCCACCACCAACCAATCCAATGAAGCCGACGCCCTGCGCAACGAAGTCTCCGAGTTGCGCGCGGATGTGGCGTTTCTCACTCAAACGGTGGAACGCCAAACCCAGCAGCTCATCGCTGCCGGTAAAGAGCAGGCGGCATCCGCCACAACCGCATCTCTCGCCCAACTGCGCGCATCGCAACTCTCATAGCCATGACCATCTCAGACGCGGACTACCAAGCGTGGCTGGAAGATCCGGCTGCGGCGCGGGAGCTATTGCTCGAAGCCCAGGCTTATCGTAACGGGACCATCGACACTCTGCGCCTGTCACACATGGGCTATATCAGCCATGCATCGGACACTCCGTCCCATACCACCTATGACGGGCTCATCATCGAGCCGGTCACCATCACCCGCCAGTTGAACGGCCTCGCAGGCCAAAGTTCGTGCGCCTGGGGCGATATCGTGTTCGCCAACCCTGAGGGGCTGATGGACGCCTGGCTCACCGATGCCACCTTTGCGGGGCACCTGGTATCGCTAAAACTAGGAGACCCCGCATGGTCTCTGGCAGATTTCCGTGCCGTGCTCACCGGCGTGGGTGGACGCTTGAGCTACGCTGGCGCGGCGCTGCGTTTGGAGGTGCATGACCACGGCGCGACGCTGGATCGGCCCGTGCAGTCCAATCTGCTCACCAGCGGTCCAGAAACGGACAACCCAAAACCTCTCCTTTACGGCAGAGTTTATAACGCCAGCCCGGTGCTCATCGATGCCGCCGCGCGTGTCTATCAACTCCACGATGGAACACTACAGTCTGTGGATGCGGTGCGCGACAACGGCGTTTTGCTGACGACAGGTACGGATTACAGCGTCGATTTGGCCAATGGGACGATCACGCTGGTTTCTGAACCAGCCGGTCAGATCACTTGCGACGCTACAACCGCCACACAAACTGCCGCCGACATCATTGATGCCCTGGTGACGCGCGACGCGCTCACCTATGGTGACTTGGACGCCGACGCCTTCACTGCGTTCAACACGCTCTGCTCCCAGTCTCTGGGGCTCTACATTCGACAGCGCCGCAATCTGGTGGAAACCATCCAGGAAGTGGCCGCCAGCGTGGGGGCGTGGTGGGGCTTTACGCGACTCGGCAAGTTCACCGTGGGTCGCATGCCTGATCTGTCGGCGCCGGGCGATCCGTTGTTGGATCTGGGCCCGGACGACCTGCATGCCGAGATCCCTCGTCATGAGCCACTCGACGCGCCGCCGTGGCGAATCCGGCTTGGCTACCACCGGCATTGGACTGTTCAGGATGCTGATGGACTGGCGGGGGCGGTGTCTGCTGAGCAGCGTTCAGCTTTCTCAACCGAATACCAAACGACATCGGCGTCAGATACCGCCATTCAGACTCAATGGCCGCTGGCGTCCGATCCAGACCAAGCTCCCACATTGTTAGCAGATGAAGCTGATGCCAACGCAGAGGCGTCACGTCGTCTGACGCAGAACCAATCCGCGCGCCACAAGTGGACCTTTCGCACCCAGGCCGGGGCTCTGGCCGCCGATCTGGGCGACGTGGTGCGCATCACTCATCCCCACATTCCTGGCTGGGAGAGTGGTCGCAGCGGCATCGTCACCGCCCTGCGTGAAACGCCTTCTGACAACCGCATCGACATTACGCTGATTACGTCATGAGAATCGTACCCGAAAATCTCGCCGATCACGCCACGCTGACCTGCGCGCCCATGCCGTTGTCAGAGCAGCCCGTGACTCATCTCCAGGATCTGCGTCGGCAGCGTATGATGCGCACCGTGGATGCGGCGGGCCATGTCATCACAGCTACTTGGTCGGCGCCACAGCGCATCTCCTGCATCGGTCTGTTTGGCCACAACATGCGCAAATCCAATGCGCGTTGGCGCGTGGAGCTGTTTTCAGATGCGGCATGGACCACCAGCGTCTACGACTCCGGATTGGTTCCGCTCTGCCAGGCAAAGGGCTTTCGCGCGCTTACCTGGCGTGTCGACGCTTGGCGCGCCACCATCTTTTCCGATCGGGATGCCGCTTTCTCGGTTCAGTGGCTTGAGGAGAGCTTTGCCATCCAGTCCCTGCACATCACCCTTTCCGATGCTGCCAACCCGGATGGCTATCTGGAGGCGTATCGACTGCTGGCCGGTTTGCACTGGCAGCCGACTCAAGGCCCCGCCTATGGCGCGACGCTCCAGGTTGATGACCCAACCGAACTCACTCAAACCGCTGGCGGGACCCTGGCGGCCGTGTCGCGCGGCGCACCGACACGGCGTCTCTCCCTGGAATTGCGCTGGATGACCCGTGATGCCGACGCACGGCGGCTGGTCGAAATGCTCACCAACCAGGGTAAACGCAAACAGATGCTGCTCTCCTTGTTTCCCGGAGCCGGGAGTGGTGAAGAGATCGACCACACCATCCTGGGGCGACTTAGCGACTCTCCTCAGATCGCCATTGTGCATCCCCAGCGCGCCCGCGCCAAACTGACCTTCACCGAGGGCTAAATCATGAGCAATCAGATTCCCAGCAACATCACCGATGACGCCTACGCCAATGAGATTGAGGGCGGATTCCGCGCCATGCTGGTTGGCCATAACGCCGATGGCAGCCATAAGGCCGACATCGATGCTGCTATCGGGGCCATCTACGCCGAAACCGCTTCCGTGGCCTATGTGTCGGCCACGCAGTTCACCGTCGCTGGTGATGTGACCGCTACCTACACCGCTGGGCGGGCCATCAACGCAGTCTCCTCGGGCGCCAATGTCTGGAGTCATGTGGTCAGCGCCAGTTTTGATGGCGGTAGCGGGCTGACCACAGTGACCGTCAGTGATGCCGTGATTCCATCCGGCTTGCAGCAAATCCTCTACGGCATCATCACCGATGAGCGACAGTTGCCGGAGATGGGGTTCCTCAAATCTGATGGATCTGTGGTCTCCACAGGCTTGCAGGGCTTCACAGGCGGGATTCAGTGTTCCGCCTACAAGGGCTACAGTGCAACGCTGTCATTTAGCAATGATCAGGATCAGCAACTCCTGGATCTCAACCGCACGACAACCATTCTTCACGGAGCGAATCTGTCTGTTGAGGATGGCGGCATTACCGTGCCCACTGCGGGCAAGGGAATCTCCGCCGGAGGTGCGACAATCCACAATAACCCCAACGGAGGCCATACGGATGATCCAGGATACTGCCCGACGCTGACACTGGGTGATGGACCGGACGATGCTCCCTACGGCTCCTGGTATGGCGGAGAAGGCTCGACACATGGTCTGTTCATCCGCTGCGTGCGCTGGGCAGGGGCGACTTGGTGGCGTGGCGTCATTGGCAGCAAGCGGGATTCGAGCCGAATTGAAGTCTTCGACATGTGGACAAGTCCCAACTGGGAGTTCCACGCCGCCAACGGCGGCAGCACAGAAGGATTTCGCTTCCACTCCGGCTCACACGGCACCTACGGAGAGCAGAACGGCCACGCCCTGGTGCAGATCGAAACCGGACGTCCAAACGGAGGCTGCCGCGCCTTTGGCGTCAAGGACGACAGTAACGGCAACCTGTTCCGCATCGAATCGGGCGGCAACGTCTACGCCAAAGGCTCTATCAACGCCAACACGGCGGACTTCGGGGAGCTGATGGAGTGGGAGGACGGCAATCCCGACAATGAGGACCGCATCGGCCTGCCTGTGGTGCGCGCCAAGGACGCCGATGGCCAGCCCAATGGCAAAGTACGCATCGCCACCCATGATGACGACCCCAACGAGATTTTTGGCGTCATGTCCGGCACCGCCATTCTGGTGGGTAATACCTTTGAGGACGAATGGGCGGAGAAAGATCTGCGCGACGCCTACGGGCGCATCCTCACCGAGCCTTGCGTCCAACTCTCTTGGCTGGACGAGAACGGAGAGCGTGTCTTCTACCATGAAGACCGCATCCTCGAGGGTGTATCCATCCCGGATCTGATCATTGATCAGGACGATCCAAAGCCCACCGTGACCGACCCGGAAATGGGGCAAACTGTCAACATGAGCGAGCAACTCTACGCAGTGCGGCGCACGCGCAATAGCGACGGCCAGCCCCTCATGCGCAATGTGCAGAATCCGGGCTATGACCCCAACCGCGCCTACGTTGGTCGCCAATACCGTCCCGAGTGGGATGTGATCGGGTTTCTGGGGCAGATTCACCTGCGCGCTGGCGCGCCGGTCAATCCCCGTTGGCTGAAGCTGCATGAGGCAGGAGATGGGGTGGAGTTGTTGCTGATCCGGTAAATGGCGCCCACCCGCGTCAGGAGACGCGGCAACATTCAAAGTTCTACCGGATATGCTGATCTGGCTCCGCCAGAAAATCGCTTTTGGCGATAGTGACAATCACTTCCAATCCCCCCTCAGGCCGATTGCGCAGATGCAGCGCGCCACCGTGGGCGCGGATGATACTGTCAGCGATAGAGAGGCCCAACCCGCTCCCACCCGTCTTACTGTTGCGGGAGGCGTCCAATCGTTTGAATGGGCGCAGCACCGACTCCATCTCCGCCTCGAGAATTCCCGGACCATCGTCGGACACTGCTATCCGTAGACGATCGCGGTGCATCGTGGCTTTCAACCGGGCGCGTTGACCGTATTTGACCGCATTCTGGATGAGGTTGGAGATGGCTCGACGGAAACTTCGCTGCATCAACGGGAACGGCTCCATCTCCCCATATTCCACCGCCACATCATGGCCCAACTCCCGCCAGTTCTCCTCCAACCCTTCCAATAGTGAAGGGATATCGGCCAGGCGCACCTCCTCCATCCCTTCGGCGCCCTGAATAAAATCCATGGCGGACGCTGTCATCCCTTCCATTTCAGCCAGATTCGCCAACAGGGCGCCGCGCGTGGAGTCGTCATTCAGCATCTCCACACGCAGGCGCATGCGGGTCAATGGTGTGTGCAGGTCATGCGAGATCGCAGCCAGCATGGCGCTGCGCTCCTGGATCTGTTGAATGATGCGCGCTTGCATGGCGTTGAAGGCTTGAATCACTGCGCGCACCTCACGGGAACCGGACTTTTCAATCGGCGCGCCACGCAGATCATGCCCCAGCGCCCGAGCCGCGCCCGCCAGCCGGGCCAGCGGACGCGTCACCAGCCGCACCGCCAGGAAGGAGAGCGCCGTGACCACCGCGATGAGGATCAACAGTGACCACAGCAGATGCCAGGGCCAGACAAAAGCCTCCTCAGGCAAGTGGTTATGATATTCCAGCCAGGTTCCATCGCTGAGCCGGGTGCGGGCCATATAGGAGAATTGTGACGCGCTCATGGGATGGAGCATCCCCATGGCGGGGGCATGATTGCCCATCATCATCCCCTCCATCATGGGGTGGAGAGCAGGCTCGCCGGATTGCGCTCCGCGTCCGCCCCGTAGCGCTGCGGGCTGAGAGACCATTTGGATCTGAAGCGGATAACGCGTCTCCAAATAGCGCTGCATCAGACTTTTGAGGTGAGCGGCGTGGGCATTGATCTGCGCATGGTCCCGCGTCGGGTCGGCATCATTGGAAAAGCGCACGAATTGCAAAGGCGTATTCAAAATGCCGACGATTTTGAGCCGTTCCGCAGGCGCCAACGGATCCAACACGTGCACGATGGAGGCAAAGCGTTGCGCCGCTTGAATGCCGCCCATGGTGACCATCGCCTCCTTGCGGTCATACAGGTGAATCGCGGCGCTGGAAATCAGCGCCAGGGTGACCCCGCCAAACAGAATCCACACCAACTGTCCCGCCAGTGAACGAGGCCATGGCAGCCACTTCATGAGACGTCCACCCGGCAGTCAAGGATGTAGCCTTTACCCCAAACGGTCTTGATGATTTTCGGCTCCTTGGGGTCATCCTGCAAGCGACGGCGCACCCGTCCCACCTGCACATCAATGCTGCGTTCGAATATCGATGACTCACGGTTGCGATACGCCTCCATGATCTGGTCGCGATTGAGCACTTCGCTGGGGTGTTTGAGGAAGGCGAGCAGCATGATGAATTCGCCGCTGGTTAGCGTCACGTCCACGCCGCCCGGCGAAGTCAGGCGCTGCGCTTTCACATCCAGTTTCCAACCAGCAAAGCGGTACTCCCGAGGCTCGCGTGGGTGGTTGTCACGCGGCATGGCTCGCGACCGGCGCAGCACGCTGTGAATCCGCGCCAGCAGCTCGCGCGGGCTGAACGGTTTGGTCAGATAGTCGTCGGCGCCCATCTCCAAACCAATGATGCGGTCGGTTTCGCCGCGGCGGGCGGTGAGCATGATCACGGGAATATCCTGGGTGGCTGGATCAATACTCAGGCGCTTGCACAGGGTCAGCCCATCCTCCCCAGGCAACATCAGATCCAGCACGATCACGTCAACGCGATCATCCTCCCGCAATGCCGCCCACATCCCCTGACCATCGGCAAAATCACGCACATGGCACTGATTTTCGCACAGATACTCACGCAGAAGCGTGCGGATTTCATCATCGTCCTCCACCACCACAATTCGGTCCTGATCCGACATGGCGCCCCTCTCTCTACTCGATTTTCATTCAGGATGCGCATATCCGCATCCAGTGAAGCAAAAAAAGTGCGACTTAATTGTGACAAACGCGCCAAACGGCGACCAGACTGCGACTGATATTGGGTTTTCCAGCGCGGTGCAACAGTCGCGGGAAAGTCCAATACAATGCGAACAGAAAAACAGTCAAGTCATTGATAAATTACATTAAAATAATTTTATTTTCAGCCTCTTTTCGGCATCATGGTTTCCAACAAAGGCCAATTGATTATGACCTTCATGGCGATGCCGGAGAGCGCGGGTCGGTCACATTGATCCCCCTCCCAACCGATCCGCTTCCACGGCCCCCGGCATCGCCCATTCTTTAAGGAACCGGCTTGTGAGGCAAGCCATTGGCGCAATGGTTCGAGAGAAGAGTTGGATCACTCCGTTTGGAGGACCGCTCTCGACCCCTTAATAGGAGTGAGTCATGAACACGAAACGCAGTGGTCTTCTGAGTGTGGCGGCCGGTTTGGCTCTGGCGGCAAGCGTCGCTGTGGTCGCCATTAATGGTTACGCCCATGGTCCCGGTTTCGGTATGGGCAACGGCGGCTATCCGGGGATGATGGGTGGCCAAACGGGCATGGGTGGACCGGGGATGATGGGTGGTCAAACGGGCATGAGGGGCCCGGGCATGATGATGGGCCAGCAAGGCATGGGCGGCATGATGTTCCAGGATGAGGAGGCGCAAACGCTTTATCTGACCGAGTTCAAGCAGCGTTTGCAGATCACTGCGGATCAGGAGAAGCCCTGGACGGCCTACGTTGACGCGCTGACCGACGTCACCGCCACCCATAGCGCCATGTTCGCGCAGATGCATGACCCCTCGATCAGCGGCTACGAACGCAGTGAAGCGCACATCGCGTTGATGGAGCAGATGCTGCCGCGCCAACGCACGCTGCTGACGGCCACGCGCACGCTGCGCCAAACCCTGACGCCGACCCAACGGACGCAGTTCGACCAAGGGAGCGTTTGGTTCCACGGCGGCTACATGAACGCTCAGTAACCAACGGCACACTGCACGATCCCAAACTCAAGGGAGAAGCGCTATGACCACACGACACGAACCGCACATCGTCACGCGAACCCTGACAGTTTTGGAGATGGTTTGCCCGGAGTGTGAAAACATCATCGCCGAAGGGCTGTCGGCTCTGGACGGGGTGTCCACGGTGAAGGCGCAGTGGGAAAAGGGTCTGGTGGAGATCTCCTACGATCTGAACCAGACACGCTTTGAAGAGGTGGAGGCGCTGCTGTCGGAGATCGGTTATCCGCCCGACGATGGCTTTATTGCGCGCAAAAAACGCGACTGGACGCGCTTTACCGAACAGAACGAAGTGGACAACCTCAAGCACGTCGGTCACTGCTGTAGCAAACCCCCGGTGGGGGCCTGAATACACCGTACTGGAGGCGATCATGACGGACACTGGCATCACTTTGAATGCGACATTTCCCGGCACATTCGACAGCGCGTTGCGCGCAACCCGCGCTGCGCTGGCGGAACAGGGGTTTGGCACCCTCACAGAGATCGACGTCCAGGCCACGCTAAAGAAGAAGTTGGATGTGGCGCACCCGCCGACGGTGATACTCGGCGCCTGCAATCCGCCACTGGCGCATCGGGCTTTAAGCGCCGCACCAGACGTGGCGACGCTGCTGCCCTGCAACGTGGTGGTGCGGGAGCTACCGGAGCATGGGGTGGAAGTGGCCGCCATGGATCCCCTGGCGATGACCCGATTGCTCCATGACCCCGCCATCGCCGAGGTGGCGCGCGAGGCGGCGGAAAGATTAACGCGTGCGTTGGCGGCGATCGCATCTCGCAGGGAAGCGGGGACAGAGCTGGAGGAGAGATCATGATGAACGGATTGGGGTTTGGTTTGGGACACGGCGTGTTCGGCGGTTTGGGCATGATCCTGGTTTGGCTGCTGCCCCTTCTGCTTCTGGCCTGGGCGATCAAAAGGTTTACCGAGCGGGACGATACGCGCACCCAAACAACGCGTGCGTTGTTGCAACAGAGCTATGCCCGCTGTGCGCACAGACGTGAAGAGCATCAACGCAATCTGGCGGAGATTCGTAAATCATAATCAAGGGACAGCCTGCGTAGAGGACTGTCGCCCAGCACAGCATAACGGGAAGGAGGACGCCATGTTTTGCAAGGAAGTCTTGCTCATCGCAACGCAAGGTGATGTGGCCACGGTCACAGCAGGACGGCAAACGGCTTGTTCCAGTTGTCAATCCCGCACAAGGTGCGAAGGCCAATCCTGTGGCCAAGGCCAGCAGGGGATTCTGTTGCAAGCCAATAACCCCAAACGGATTCCGCAGGGACGCCGGGTGGTGCTGGCGCTGTCTGAACGGCAAGTTCTGAAGTCGGCTTTCCTGGTCTACATCCTGCCGGTGGCGGCTTTCCTGACGACTGCGTTGTTGGCGAACGCTTGGTTGGGCGCCGACAATTCGATTGATCGGGGCGCGCTGATCACGGCTCTGGCCGGAGTTGCGGGCATGGCGGGGAGCTTTCTGTGGTTGCGACGCCACGATCGGCGCATGCGCCGAGATTCCCGTTCGCGCCCAACCATCATTGGCGTCGTGGGGTAAATCTGGTTATGGGCGTCATATCCAGACGTTCCCGACAGCATCGCCAATAGGGACTTTCGACATCCGCAAGCTGCGATGACGATTATGATAATCTGATTGTTCTCCGGGAGGATCTTCTCCATGGACAAAACGACCGCCACCACGACCCTACCGATTTCCGGCATGAGCTGCGCCTCCTGCGCAACCCGAGTGGAACAAAAGCTGGCGGGGCTGCCGAAGGTTCAGCAGGCCGCCGTCAACCTGGCCACCGCCAAAGCCACGGTCACCGGTTCCGTCCCGGTGCAAGAGTTGGTTGAAGCGGTGGAGGCTGCGGGGTATGCGGTGGCCACCGCCACGGAGACATTTACCGTGCAGGGACTTTCCTGTGCCTCCTGCGTCAGCCGTACGGAAAAGGCGCTGGCGGCGCTGCCAGGGGTGAACGCGGCGGAGGTGAATCTGGCCAACCTCACCGCTACGGTGCGTTTTATTCCCGGCGTGGTCTCATTTGAGGCGATGCGTGATGCGGTGAACCGATCCGGCTATCAATTGGCGCGCATCGGCGGCGATGCGGAACCTGAGGATGTGGCGGAACAGGAACGCGAGCGCGAACATCGAGACATCCTGCGGCGTCTGCGGTTGGGTGCGGTGTTGGTTGCGGCCTGTTTTGTCCTGGTGCATTGGCATCATCTGGGGCTGGACGCTCTCGCCACCCTGTCTGATAACCACAATCACTGGTTGCAGTTCCTGCTCATTGCGCCGGTGCAGTTGTGGGTTGGTTGGCATTTTCACAAGAGCGCCCTGGCCACCGCGCGCCATGGCGCCGCCAATATGCACACGCTGGTTACGGTCGGCACCTTCAGCGCCTTTCTCTACTCCCTGCTGGTGCTGTTGGCCCCGCAACTGTTTGTCGCGCCAGGCGTGGCCGCAGAGGTCTACTTCGACACCTCCGGGGCCATCATCGTGCTGATTCTGTTGGGCCGCTTTCTGGAGTTGCGGGCCAAGGGACGCACCTCCCAGGCGATCCGCAAGCTCATGGGATTGGCTCCCAAAACCGCGCGGGTGATTCGCGATGGAGAGGAACGGGACATCCCGTTGGCCGAGGTGGCGGTCGGTGACCATGTGGTGGTGCGCCCCGGGGAGAAGATCCCGGTGGATGGGGTGATCCTGGAGGGGCAATCGACGTTGGATGAGTCCCTGCTGACCGGGGAGTCGATTCCGGTCGCTCGGGGAGCAGGCGATACGGTGATCGGCGGCGCTCTCAACAAGTCGGGGGCGTTTACATTTGAGGCTGCCAAGGTGGGGCGGGAGACCGCCCTGGCGCGCATTGTGGACATGGTGCAGCAGGCGCAAGGAGCCAAGCCGCCCATCGCCCGGCTGGCGGACAAAATCGCGGCGGTGTTTGTGCCGGTGGTGATGGGCGTGGCCGCCGTGACCTTCGTTGTATGGTGGCTGTTCGGGCCGCAACCGGCGTTGACCTATGCGCTGTTGAACTTCGTCTCGGTGTTGATTATCGCCTGCCCCTGCGCCCTGGGGTTGGCCACCCCCACCTCCATCATGGTGGGAACCGGCAAGGGCGCCGAGCGTGGCGTTCTGATCCGCGGCGGCGAAGCCCTGGAGAGCGCCCATAAGTTGGATGTGGTGGTGTTCGACAAAACCGGCACGTTGACCCGAGGAGAGCCGCACATGACCGATTGGAGCGGCGGGCGGGAGCATCTGGCGCTGATCGCCAGCGCCGAGGCGCGTTCAGAGCATCCCATTGCCGAAGCCATCGTCGCCCATGCGCGCGAACAGGGACTTAAGCTGAGCGATCCCGAGACCTTTGATGGCGTGGCCGGTTTGGGGATCAAAGCCCGAGTGGCGGGGCATGACGTGGTGGTGGGAACCCGGCGCCTGATGGCGCAGTCCGGCGTGGCGTTGGAAGAGACGACGCTGGCGACTCTGGAGGCGCTGGAACAGGAAGGCAAGAGCGCCATGCTGGCGGCGGTGGATGGCCAGTTGGCGGGAGTGCTGGCGGTGGCCGATGTGGTCAAGCCCGAAAGCCGGGAGGCGATCGACCGCTTGCGCGCTCTGGGCGTGGAGGTGGCGCTGCTTACTGGAGACAACCAACGCACCGCCCAGGCCATCGCCGCGCAACTGGGTATAGAACGGGTGTTGGCCGAGGTGTTGCCCGCCAATAAATTCGAGGAGATTCAACGTCTCCAAGAAGCCGGCAAGCGCGTGGCCATGGTCGGCGACGGCGTCAATGACGCCCCGGCGTTGGCCCGCGCTGATGTGGGCATGGCCATCGGCGCCGGCGCGGATGTGGCCATGGAGGCCGCCGACATCACGCTCATGTCCGGCGATCCCCGTGGCGTGGCCACCGCGATTCAACTATCGCGCGCCACCATGGCCAACATCAAACAGAACCTGTTCTGGGCGTTTGCCTACAACATTGTGCTGATTCCTCTGGCGGCGGGGGTGTGGTTCCCACTGTTCGGGGTGCTGCTGTCGCCGATTTTTGCGGCGGCGGCCATGGGGCTCTCCAGCGTGACGGTGGTGAGTAATGCGCTGCGCCTGCGCCACGCCAAACTGCAATGACAACAAACGGAGAAGATCTTGGAACGACACAAGCGAAAGCGCAAGCAACCCGGTGAACGCAAACCCACCGCGCCGGAGTCCCTGACCGCGCGCGTGAAAAAAAACTGGAAGGCCATTGGCGTGGGAGTGGGAATCGTGGGCTTTGTCGCCGCCATGAACGCCCTGACCCCAAAACAGGGCGACTCCATGACCGCCATGTCCCATGGACCAGCGGGTCCCAGCCCCATCGCATTGGCCCCGCCACAAGCGGTTCCTGCTGAGCATCAGGCCGGGGTCACGGCGTTCCAGTCGGTGTGTGCGGAGTGTCATGGTCAATGGGGGCAAGGGACGGATCACGGGCCGCCATTGGTGCACGACTATTACAAACCCAGCCACCATGCTGACTACGCCTTCCATCAGGCGCTGCGGCGCGGGGTGCGCGCGCACCATTGGCGCTTTGGCAACATGCCGCCGCAACCCAAGGTCACCATGCAGCAGGCCAATGACATCGTCGGCTTTGTGCGTTGGTGGCAACGGGAGAACGGCATTCTGTAATGACAGCGTGTTGGTTGGTCAGACAGGCGCGCGTAAAGCGCAGACGATGGGGCTGTTTGAACAATGCGGAAACGATTTCAATTCAATTTGATGGTGGAAATTACCTGCTGGCTGGGCGCGATCATTCTATTAAGCGCCTGGCTGATCGTCCGCTACGCAGAGAACCGCCACCACGAAGGGGTCTTTGATCAGACCAAAAAACAGGCTCTGGTCTATTTGTGGGGGATTGAAAAGTCGGTGGCGGAATTGCCGGAGTGGGAGAATTGGCCCCGTGTGAGCACAACGCTCTCTGTGGGACTACAGGAACAGAGTCGCCCTGAGTTCGACTTTGTCATCCGTTCTCTCACACTGTTTGACGCTCAAGGCGAAATGCGTGTTCAGGTAAGCTCTGCCGGAGAGACCATCCGCGCTGACGGCGTCACCGATATGGCGCGCTCGGGGATGATGCGCAGCGGCATGCAGAGCGCCAACGAGAGCATGGCGACTCTGTTGTCTGGGCGTTACTCCCATATGGCGGGAGAGATGGAGCAAGGCGTTGATCCGGTCACCGGCGAAGCGTTCGTCAAAACCCATCTTTCGATTCCCATTCGTCGAGGGGGGCGGATCGTCGGCGCGCTGGAGGCGGAGTTGGACCTGGTCAAAACCCTGGCTCTGCTCGACAGCCGCGATGACGCCTTCGAGCAAGGCATTCTGCTGATCGTCGGCGGCTTCACGTTGGTGGCGTTCATCGCCATCTGGGCGGTGACCCACTTCCGTCTGATCCAGCCCATCCGCTGCTTTAGCCAAGTCTCACAACGGATTGCAGGCGGAGATCTCACCCACCGCACCCGCTATGTCAGTCTCAATGAAATCGGCCTGCTCGGCCAGGCCATCGACAACATGGCCGACAGCATCCAGCGCCTGATCCAGGAGGAGGAGGAGGCCTACCTGCAAGCGCTGCAATCCCTGACCAAGGCGCTGGAGTCCAAGGACGCCTATACCGCCCGGCACTCGGCCCGGGTGTCGAAATATTCGGCTTTACTGGGCAAACAGGTCGGCATCACCGGTCAGGAACTGGAGCTGTTGCAACGCGGGGCCATGATGCACGACCTGGGCAAGATCGGCATTCCCGATGGCGTGCTCAACAAACCCAGCGCGTTATCGGATGAGGAGTTCGCCATCATGAAATCCCATCCGATGATGACCGCCACCATCATGCGCCCGCTCAAACGCTTCAAAGCCTTCGCCGAAATCGCCGCCTGGCACCATGAGCGCTGGGATGGGCGGGGCTATCCCGATGGGCTGAAAGGGGAAGAGATTCCCCTGTTGGCGCGCATTGTGTGCATTGCTGACACCTGGGACGCCATGACTGGCGACCGCGTCTACCGCAAAGGAATGCCGCAGGAGAAAGCGTTGGCCATTTTTGAGAATGAACGCGACGGCGGCCAGTGGGATCCCGCTCTGGTGGACGCTTTCGTCAACCTGATGAGAGCACAGCGGGGTCAAACGGTCGCCCCCGCCGTGGCCTGACTCTCCCCGGGCGTTTGAATCGGCCTGCGCGGGATAGATCACTTGTTAGCGCACGGCGCGGACTAACTGATAAAGATTTGGAGGTATGTCATGGAGGATTTGCTCCCCCTTGTGGAATCACAGGGCTTGTTTGTCACACTGCACCCGATGGTGGTGCATTTTCCCATCGCCTACGTGGCGACCGCCATTTTCTCTGAGGCGGCTTGGTTAATTACTCGCAAAGAAGGGTTTCGCCTGACGGCGCAATGGTTGGTGTTTTTAGGGGCTGGATCCGCGTTGATAGCGGCGGGCGCCGGGTGGGTGGCGGCGGAAACCCTGGGCCACGACTCCCCTGGTCACGATCTGGTGCATGATCACAGGGACGTCATGCTGACCTTTACCGCGCTACTGACAGTCGTTGCGCTGGCGTTGACGGCTTTCAAAGGGTTCCGGCGCGGTGCCGGACGAAAGTGGCTGGCGCCGTTGCTAGTGGCGCTGGTCGGCGTCATGGGCTATGGCGCCGACAAAGGCGGCAATTTGGTCTATCGCCACGGCGTCGGGGGGGCCGCTATGGCTGGCCAGGCAACGCAACCCGCTCATCATTCTCACGGCTCTGACCACGACCATACAGAAGCCGGGATGCCCTTTCCCCATCATGATGATGCAGTCCATCAGCCATTACCGACCAACCAAATGGAGACGATTCCCCAGCAGGTGGAGACGCCGCACACGGATAACCATCACCATCAGGATAGTCACACCCATGAATAACGCACCACAATGCCGGAGATGGAGATCATGAGTCTGGCCGATCTCTCCAAGGTGTGGCTGCAGACCGAGGTGTTTGAGCGGCAGTCCGATTGGGTCAAGTTCGGCGGGCGCGCCAAGGCGACGCTGGCCTATCTGAAATCCCTGGAGGGTCACCGCTGCTCCAGGGGCCAACCACGCCCCTTCCACGCCTGAACGCCGCCGATCACCAGAATGGCGTTATCGAGACCGGCTCGCTGCAGTTGCTGGACTGCCTTGGCGGAGCGTTTATCGGTATTGCAGACAACCGCCAGGGCATGGCCGTCGGCGCGGAGCTCCTCCAAACGCGCCGCCAGCTCCGGTAGAGGGATGTTCAGGGAGCCGGGGATATGTCCCAATTTACCGTTGAAATCCTTGGCGTCGCGTACATCCAGCAGGGTCATGGTTTCGCCTTCCTCTCGACGACGATGAAGGTCGTCAATAGACCAGTGCGGTCCCTGCCCTTCCTTCCAACGCTTCACCAGTCGGGGCAGAAAGGCCACAGCCACCAGCAGCCCCATGGCCAGAAGCCCCTTCCGGATGAGATCCTCTCCTCCCGCCGCCGCCTCCCGGCCCACATAGCCCAGCCAAGTGTAAGCTATCGCGCCAGGCAGCATGCAGATCCAGGTGGCCAGCAGATAGGGCAACAGCGAGATGCGAGTCAGGCCAAGGGCGTAGTTGAGCAGGTTGAACGGAAACAGCGGCGTCAACCGCACAAAGGCGACGAATCGCCACCCTTCCGCCTCCACGCCATCCAGAATTGCGCCTAGCCGGGCCCCAGCTCGGGCGCGCACCCAGTCCGCACCCAGATAGCGGGCTGCCAGAAAGGCCAGGACGGCCCCCAGAGTGGCCCCCGTCAAATTAACAAAGGTTCCCAGCACCGGTCCGAACAGCGCCCCACCCGCCAGGGTGAGTAGAGATCCGGGTAAAAATGCGACTGTGGCCACAGCGTAGAGCACGATGAAGGCCAGCCAAGCCAGGGGACCGAGCCCGTCAATCCATTGCATGAGCTGCTGAGGATCCAGGGAACGCCCCTGCCACAGACCGATCCCCACCAGTGCGAGCAATCCGATCAGGCCGATGCGTTTCAGATGGGTTTGTCGCATTGCCATTGTCACCACCGCCGGTTGATGGCGTACTCGCCGATATGGCGGGCGAAAGGCAGCTTCAACATGCCGATGAAGCCGTTGACCTGCTTCGGGTCACGGAAATGATCCAGACCCAACTCCATCTCTTCATGCCCCTCCGGCGGCTGGGCGAAGTAGGTGCCGAACAGGTGGTCCCACCAGGGCAGGTTGAAACCGAAGTTGGAATTGGCCAGGGGCGCATGGACCGAGTGATGAACCCGGTGCATGTCCGGGGTGACCACAAACCAGCGCAAAACCCGGTCGATCCCCTCGGGAAGGCGGATGTTGCCATGGTTGAACATGGCGGTGGCGTTGAGCAGCACCTCAAATATCATGACCGCCACGGCGGGGGGCCCCAGGACCATTACCACTGCTAGTTTGATCAACATCGACAGGACGATCTCGATGGGATGGAAGCGCGCTCCGGTGGTGACGTCGTAATCCAAATCAGCATGGTGCATGCGGTGCAGCCGCCACAGGACGGGGACGGCGTGGACCATTACATGTTGCAGGTAGATAGCGAAGTCCATCACCGCCACGGAGATGAAGGCGGCGAGCCACGTCGGGATTTCGAGGATGTTGACCAGGCCCCAGCCCTTTTCCTCTCCGGCCAGGGCCAAACCCACGGCTGCCATAGGAAAGAGCAGGCGCAACAGGACGGTATTGAAAACCACTATTCCCAGGTTGGCGCCCCAGCGTCCGGCCTTGGGAACCGTCAACCTGCGCCGGGGCGCTGCCAGCTCCCACAGGGCCACCAGGGCGAATACCCCGAAGAAAAACCCAAGGCGGATGAACTTCTCCTGCTCCAGCAGCATCTGCTCCACGGCGCACTCCTTTCAAGGCATGTATTCAATAGATCATTTGAATACATGAAGATTGAAGAGCCGTCAATCGTCATAATCCTTTGCGGAACCGAGGATGGCCAGAAAGCCAACCCATGTCAGATACTTGGAGAGACAGAGATCGTCGCTCAGTCAAGTGGACAAAACAGACACAGGGCCAATATCATCGGAGCCAAACCACCAAAAAAACAGGGGTTCCCACTCAACGGACCTGGAAACCCGCGACGTCCGACGTCAACCTGCGTCGTCTTTTGCTGAGTTTATAGGGGACACAAGAGCGGATGGAACAGGTTGGCGACCGGCCAGGGGTGTGATAGATTTATTCAATAAATTAGTTGAAAGCTTGAGACGCAACATGGGCACGACGAAACCTTTCAAATCCCTCATCTTCGAGCAGTTGGCCCGGGTCGGCAAAGCGCTGGCCCATGGCAATCGCCTGGAACTGCTGGAGTTCCTGGCCCAGGGCGAACGCTCTGTGGAAGCCCTGGCCCAAGTATCCAAGCTCACCGTGGCCAACACCTCTCAGCATCTTCAGATCCTGCGTCAGGCGGGGCTGGTTGAAACCCGCCGGGAGGGGCAACGGATCCATTACCGGTTGGCGGACGGTCGTGTGGTGGCGCTGCTGGCGGTGATGCGGGAACTGGCCGAAGATCATGTGGCCGACATCGAAAAACTGATCACCCTCTATCTGACCAGCCGGGACGGCATGGATCCCATCCCCGCCCGGGAACTGCTGGAGTTGGCGCGGGCGGGTTCGGTGACCGTACTGGACGTGCGTCCCGGGGAGGAGTACGCCGCCGGACACCTGCCGGGGGCGATCAACATCCCGCTGAAGGATTTGGAAGCCAACCTGGCCCGTTTTCCCGCCGGGCAGGAGGTTGTGGCTTACTGCCGGGGACCGTGGTGTGTGCTGGCGTTTGACGCCGTTGCGCAACTCCGCGCCCGCGGCGTCAAAGCGCGTCGGCTTCAGGACGGATTACCGGAATGGCGGCTGGCTGGGTTGCCTGTGGAGTTGGGCTTTAACTCAAACGAGTAACCATTCCGCTTCTCCAGTAGTAGGATCCGACGATCCCTCCGTGGTCCGTCTGGCTCCGGATCGCCCCTGCCCCACCCAAAAACGCCATCTGAGAATGAACAGGAGAGATCAACCCGGATGAAATATGCTGAACCGACCTTGGTCCTGACCATGATTTAGAGTTTTTCTGGGAAATCGGCGTGATCAGTGACGCTTCGATTGCCGATTACAGATTATGGTCTTTTTTCGTTCCGGGATCAGTTTGCAATGACAAGATGTTCGTTTCATGTAAATCACAAAGATGTGTTATAGCATTGTTTATAATAATCTTATCACTAACCGAGCATGTTTCACTTCTTCTGGACCCATCATTTTTGGTTTCCAATCTCGTGTCAAACCCCTCTCCATTGCAGGCGCAACATTCTCCAGAGACGGTTTGTTTCGGGAGTCGAATCCTCCACCAAGATTCCGCGCAAGCGGCGAAGCCCAAGCCATTGATTTGGCTTGGGCTTTTTCGTGAGTTGAGGATGGATGTGAAAACCGCCCAATTGGTCTGAAATGGTCTGGTTTGGGCTGCGTTTGGTCACAACTGGGTCACAAAGTATTTTTTATGGAAACACAATCTGTTTTGGTCTGACATAATAGGCGGTAGGCGTCTCGCAGCCAGCCGGAAGCACATAGGAGAAACCTCAATTTCGTACGGGGGAAATCAGCCATGCACAACCCAACAATTAAAATCCTTTCAGTCCTAATAGTTTCCATTTTTTTATTATTATCAAGTGGGTGCTCCTCAATTGATAAAGGAATGATGTCATTAAGCGTAAAATCCCGGATGATTCCATAAGCGTGCCACCAGACCGCCAATGTAAAGCGTCAGCGAATTTTCTCCGAGCAGATGTCGTATCGCGCCATTGGCGACTGGATAAGACCGAGAAAGGGCAGATTCATCTGGCGGCACTTCTGCCCCGGCGAAAGGGTATAGACGATATGGGTCTTGCCGTAGTCGCTGCCATTGAGCGAACTGCACAGAGACGCGGCCCCGCTGCTACACGTTTTCCTGTTGCCAAACGACACATAGCGCCAAAGATATTTATGGCTTGCAGGGCAACGCACTTTTTCACAAGGGACTGAAGTTTGCCACCTATTGGCTGTTGACATGCCCGCCACCACAAAATTGTCCGCCATGGCGCCGCCAACCCCCATTGCGAAGATCAAAACCACGCCCAGACCACCGACTTGAAACCTCTTCACACCACCCCCCATTTGCCTTGCAAACCAAGCGGAATCGTTTGTGAACGCCCACCCAAGCACGCCGTCATCCTCTGATGAGTCGCCAATTCTTAGAAAAGGTAGCCGTTTTGCCTGAAGCCAACAAAAACCTGATGCGGAAAACAACACTTGAAATATTGATACTACGCCTATAATCAATGAAAGTAAAAATCGTACATAAGCGATTTCGAAAATGAAAGATATCGAGGGCTGCGCCCTCGAGCTCCCAACAACCACACCGTGGGGCGCTGCCCCACACCCTGCTGGGGGCCGGCCCCCAGACCCCGCTGCCGACCAGTCGGCGGCCAATAGTCAGCACAAGCCCGGCCTGCGTCACGCAAATATTGGCGGATGTGTGCAATCCCCAGTAAAAAAGCCAACAGGGACTCTCTGTTGGCTTTTTTTGCTGGCGCGGATTGTGGATCACACAGACGGCAAACCCAGCTCCGGGGTGATGAGCTTGAGCCATTCATTCAATCGCTCATCGGTCTTCATGTGCTCCACATCGTTATCCAGGGCCAGCCCGACAAACTGACCGTCCGGCCCAATCGCTTTGGATTCGTTGAACACATAGCCGTCACTGGGCCACTGGCCGATGCACTTGGCGCCGCGCGCGGCGATGAACTCATGCAGAATGCCCAAGCCATTGCAGAACGTATCCGGATACTTCTCCTGACACCCCAGGCCATACAGCGCCACGGTTTTGCCGGTGAAGTCCGCATTGGCCGCTTCCAACTTGGGCAGAAACTCCAACCACCCCTCCATCTGCGCGGTGCTGGCCAAGCCCGGCAAACGCCCATCCCGCAACGTCGACGTACCGAGAATCAAGCGGTCATACGCCAGCATATCCTCGGGGGTGATACGATTGACGTTGAGGGGCTTGTCGATGGCGTCGGGGTAGCGTTTTTGGATCATTTTCGCAATTTTGCGGGTACTGCCGGTGTCGGTGCCAAAAAACAGACCAATGGAAGACATGAAACACACTCCTGAAAGGGGAGAAAAACTGAATTTCAAAATAGCATTTTGCCCAGCCGCCTCAAACCCTATTCCGGATTGCTGGGCGACTCCCGCACAAACCGCGCGGCGCGTTCATCCTGCGCCAGTGCAGCGCGACAGATCTCTGGCGTCTGCTGTTTGACAAACGCCAGCGCCAACCCATCCTGTCGCACTGCGGCCAGGCATAGCTCTGGCGTCTGCTGGCGCACGAAACGCAACGCCAATCCATTGCGCTGAACAGCGATTAAGCACAGTTCCGGCGTCTGCTCGCGCACCGCCTCCAGCGCCCGCCCATCCTGACTCACCGCCGCCTCACAGAGCGCAGGCGTCTGCTGGCGCACAAACCGCAACGCCCGCCCATCCTGCCGCACCGCCGCTTCACAGAGTTCCAGCGTCTGCTCGCGCACATGCTCCAGCGCCCAGCCGTTCTGCCCCACGGCGGCCAGACAGAGCGCGAGCGTCTGCTCCCGCACAAACTCCAACGCCAAACCGTAACGTTGCACAGCGGCCAGATGATCCGCGTCAGTGGGATACTCCTCGTCGAATTCATCCTGATCCATGCCGACTTCTCCTCCTGCGCCAATGAGATTATTCCAGACTTTATCCCTATGATTGCGCAACTGTTCGGCGGAATATGGTTCGCATTGATAGCAAACCGGAAAATCTTAATCTGAATTCATCGTGTATAACCATGCGAAACCAATACGGCACAAAATGGCAATGTTTGCGTGACACATTTCGGTCTGCGCTGACTATTGGCCGCCGACTGGTCGGCGGCGGGGTCTGGGGGCCGCGCCCCCAGCGGGTGTAATGGAATGGTCCGCTCCGCTACCCAAACGGCCTCGCAATGGGCCAAGATGGTGATGTGTTTTTCCATCTAAACGGAGTCGGAGCGGACCATGAGCAATCATATCGAAAACGGACAGGTACGGGTACTGGGGATTGATCTGGGCAAGAGCGTGTTTCAGTTGCATGGCGTCGATGCGCGCGGCAAGAGCGTTCTGAAACAGCGCTTGAAACGAGATAAGTTACTGGAGTTCATGGCGCAACTGCCGCCGTGCCTGGTGGGGATGGAAGCCAGTAGCGGCGCGCATCACTGGGCGCGGAAATTTCAGGGATATGGGCATGAAGTGCGTTTGATGGCGCCGCAATATGTGAAGCCCTACGTGAAGCGGCACAAGAACGACAGCGTGGACGCTGAGGCGATATGTGAAGCGGTACAGCGTCCGAATATGCGTTTTGTGGGGATCAAAAGCGTTGCCCAGCAAGAAATTCTAGCGTTGCATCGGGTGCGCAGTCTGGCGGTGAAGAACCGCACGGCGTTGGTGAACCAGATTCGCGGACTGCTTGCCGAGTATGGGATTGTCTTTCCCAAGAGCATCAAGCAGGCGCGGCGGGCGATTGTGCTGATTTTGAGTGATGAGAGCTCGGAAATGAGCGCCAATTTTCGCGTAATTCTGGAGGATGAGCGCGATGAGCTGGCGCATTTGGATGAGCGCATCGGCAAATATGAGCGTGAGATTGAGGCGCTGGCCAAGGCGGAGCCGCAGTGTCGATTGCTGATGACGATCCCGGGAGTGGGACCGATCACGGCGACGGCGCTGTTGGCGTCGGTGGGGGATGTGCGGGCGTTTAAGAATGGCCGGGAGCTGTCGGCATGGATAGGGTTGGTTCCAAATCAGCACTCCACAGGGGGCAAGGCGTGGCTGACGGGGATCAGCAAGCGGGGAAACGGTTATCTTCGCACCCTGTTGATTCATGGGGCGCGGGCGGCTTTGCGCGTGTGTGAAAACAAGCCGGATCGCCGCAGCCAATGGGTGGTGTCGGTGTCGGAACGCCGCGGCGCGAATAAAGCGGTGGTGGCGCTGGCCAACCGCATGGCGCGCAGCGCGTGGGCGATGCTGGTGAAGCAGGAGGCCTATGGGGCCAGCGCCGCTGTGTAGAGAGAGCGCAATACAACTCTAAAAGAAAAACAGGCCGATAAGGAAAGAGAAAGAGATCCCACCAGCCAGGTTGCGAGAGAGAGTCGAGATTGATGGCGTGAAACGGCATAGCCCTGCGTGGTCAAGAACCTGTTTCGCCCAAGGGCCCATAGAGGCCGAGGGTGTGTTGAGGAGGGCCACGCGCAAATTCCATCAGGGCCAGAGGGCGACAAGCCCCTCATCAACAGGCCGGATACATGGGCGCGACTAAGCCTCACACATCAGTGGACATTTTCTCTTGCCGTGGCGGAGCGGACCATACATGGGCAGCGCCCACGGTGTGGCTGTTGATCTTAGGAGCTCGAGGGCAGAGCCCTCGATATCTTCCATGTTCCCGTCAATGAAATGTGCGATTTTGTCTTCCCCTGTCTCAAAGGACCGTCCTGCAGCATGAACAGACGTCAATTTCTCGCTTCCACCGCCTCGTTGGCCGCCCTGCCCGTCATCACGCCAACGCCTGCCATCGCTGCTAGCCGCAGCGCCAAAATCGCGCAATATGTGGAGGCGTATCGGCGTGAATTCTCGGTGGTTGGCGTGGCCATGGCGATTTCGCGCAAGTCTGAGCTGATCTTCGCCCAAGGCTTCGGTCACGCGGACAGGGAGGCGCAAATCCCCATGCAGCCGCACCACCGCATGCGCATCGCCAGCGTCTCCAAACCCTTCACCTCGGCGGCAATCTTCTCGCTGATTCAGGCGGGCCGTCTCGGCCAGCACGACCGCGTCTTCGGCGCCAACGGTCTACTCCCCCAATACCGCTCTTTTGAAGATCCCCGGGTGGAGCGCATCACCGTCGACCATCTGCTCACCCACACCTGCGGCGGTTGGTCCAACCGGTCCAAGGACCCGATGTTCCGCAACAAGGCGCTTTCGACTCAAGAGTTGATTCGCCATACCCTCAAGACCCGAGCATTGGACGCCGACCCCGGCGCGCAATACGCCTATTCGAACTTTGGCTTCTGCGTGCTGGGGCGCGTCATTGAAGCGATCACCAGCGCTCCCTACGATCACTATGTGAAAGAGCGCTTCTTTGGTCCCATCGGCGCCTACTCGCTGGAGATCAGCGGCAACACCGAGACTGAGCGCCTACCCGGCGAAGCCAAATACTACACCGGCGCCGGGGAGTTCTCCCCCTATGCAATGAATGTGCGCCGCATGGACGCCCATGGCGGCTGGGTCGCCTCGCCCACGGACCTGATTCGCTTTTTGAATCATGTGGATGGATTTCCCACGCCGCCGGACCTGCTGTCGGCGCAATCGATTCAAGCGATGACCACGCCCAACCCTGTGAGCCGGAACTACGCCCGCGGCTGGCGGGTGAACAAGCACAACAACTGGTGGCACTCCGGCTCACTGCCTGGGACGACCTCCTTCATGGCGCGCATCGCCAATGGCGATTGCTTTGCCGCCATCACCAACTCACGCCTCACCGAGCAGAAGCGGGAGATGGCCTCAAAACTGGACCGCTTGATGTGGAAAGTGGCGCGCGCGCTGTGACCTGCCGTCAGCCAGAGGATGGGGCCTCGCCAATCTTTGCCAACAATGTGGAGAGGTCTCTGCGCACCGAGGCGTGGGTATACTCATCCTCCGGGTGGGCGGGCTGATCGGGCTGCTGAAAATGGGGCCGCTCGTGATAGCGTTGCCCCCAGTAGACATCCACCTGCCGCACGAACTCCTGCAACGCGCTCTCGTCGGCCAGAATGGTCTGGATGATCGCCTCCAGAGCGCGCAGCGGTTGCGACTCAAAACGGTGCAGCAGGGCAGCGCTCTCCTTGACGCGGCGACGCAGCAGCGCCGTGAGCGCGCCGGACGAATCGGTCAGGTGATGCTCTACAAAGTGGTCGATCTCCGTCGCCGCCTGCACCGCGCGCGGCACCGGAGAGGCCCCCTTCATCAGGCCCCCCGCCTGCCGCCCAATGGCGGCATTCAGGCTGAACTTCTGGTTGGCCGAGAGCTCCCGTTGGATCGCCTCTTCATCGGATTTTTTATCCTGCGCCATGGTCTCCTCTTTCGCGCTGGGGCGTCTGGCCAGAGCATCAGCGAAAACGACGCCCGCATCAGACATAGAGCCTGCGATGCAGATTTGATACAACACTCGCAATAATATAACCGGTCAAAATCAAAATCTGACAAAGAGGCAAAGGCGTTGGGGCGCTTCAAGAGGCTGGGGCGTTGCCCCAGACCCCACGAGGGCTCCGCCCTCGACCCGCCAGGGCGTTGCCCTGGACCCACCAGGGAAATGATTTCCCTGGACCCTCGTTAGTTTTGCTTCCTCATCTGAATGAAGCTTGTTCCTTGTCTGATTTTGGTTTTGATTGGCTATATTCCCGAATGAAAGCGCGGCGCCGCAGACGCAGCAATCTACGCCGATTCGCGCCAAGCCGCCGCCGATCACCTCTGCCAGAAGGAGCCCCCATGTCCAACGATCCCAACAACCCCTGCCTCTTCTGCCGCCCGGAGAAGAAGGCCGACTGGCTCATCGCCGAGAACGAACTGGCCATGCTATGGGCCGACTCCAACGCCGTGAGCGAAGGCCACTGCCTGGCCCTGCCGCAGCGCCATGTGGGCGACTTCTTCGAACTCACCCCCGAGGAGCTGCTGGCCATCAACGAACTCCTACAGCAGCGCCGCGCCGAGCTGCTGCAGAAGGATCCCACCATCGACGGCTTCAACGTGGGCATTAATGTGGGCAAGGCCGCTGGGCAGAGCATCTTCCACGTCCACGTGCACCTGATCCCGCGCCGCTTCGGCGACCACCCCAACCCCCAGGGCGGCGTGCGCCACGTCATCCACGGCAAAGGCCACTACCCGCAGCCGAAAAAGTAACGCGGCGCCAGACGCGCCAACGCGCGTCCGGCGGCGTCAGCGTTTGGAGCGCGGCCGGGTGGGAATGGTCACCGGCGGCGGCGGCGCGGCGGTGTGGGGGCGGATCGACTGGAACAGCTCCGCCGCCTCGTTCACCGCCACCCACTCCGGCGTCTCCTCGCGGTTCACAAACGGGTCGGGCTGTGCCTCGGACTTGGCGTCACGCTGGATGTGCAGCGTCTGGGTGGGGAAGGCGAAGCTCACCCCCAGCCGATGGGCCAGACGAATGATGTCCAAAAACAGATTGTGCCGCTCGCGCAGCTCCGTGCTCCAGTCCGGCGCGTCGAAGAACATATACAGCAGAATATCCAGCGACGAGGCGCTGAACTGGTTGAGATAGACGTGGTAGTAGTCCTTGCGCGTATAGGGGTGCAGGCGAATCAATTCGCGCACCCCTTCGCAAAAGGCGTCGATCTTATCCGGCGGCGTATCATAGGTGACCGACAGCACGGTTTTGGCGCGCCGGTAACGCCGCTCGCCCAGGTTGTCCACATGGGTGTCCACCAGGCGACTGTTGGGGATGGTGATCAGGGAGTTGTAGAAGGTGCGCACACGGGTGGAGCGGAACCCCACATGCTCCACCGTGCCCTCCACGTTGCCGATGACGATCCAGTCGCCGATGCCGAAGGGGCGGTCGGCGATCACCGTGAGCGAACCGAAGAAGTTGCCCAGGGTGTTCTGCGCCGCCAAGGCCAAGGCCACACCACCGATGCCCAAGGCGCCGATGATGGTGGAGGGCGGCTGATTGAACCAGAACTCCAGAATAAACAAGACCACGATCAGGATGACGAACATCCTGAGCATCTTGCGCAACATGGGCACCAGCAGCTCATCGAAGCGGGTCAGGCGGAAGTTGTTGTTGGCGATCAACTGCTGGCCCAGCACATCGACGATGCGATAGCCGGTCAGGACGATGCTCAGCGAGATCAAAAACTTGAGAACCGGCAGCAGGACCGAGACATACTCGTCGGGCAGTTGCAGATAGCGCAGGGCCAAAAACCACAGCAGGAACACGGTCAGATAGCCGGTGGAGCCGAACGCCTGTCGCAGGGTCACTTTGTCGGCCTGGATGCGGCGGCGCAGATAGGGCCCCAGCAGCAGGCGGAACAGCCACGGCAGGATGATGCGCAGCAGGCCGCTGACAACCAGCAACAGACCCAGCGCCACCCACTGCCAGCCGATCAACAGGGCGTACTTCTTCTTCATCCACTGGGGCATGCGCCGCTCCAGGCGCATCTCCCAGGTCAGGGTCTCATCCACCCCCTGCAGGCGCAGCTCCTCAATGATGGGGCGATCGGCAAAGTGCTCGTAGAGTTCGCCGATGGCGTCTATGGTTTTCTGATTAAAGCGCCACTCGCCTTTGTGTTTGCCCTGCTCGATGCGCTCGACGACGATATTGCCCTCTTCGCTGTTGTACCAGACGTAGGGCTCGCCCTCGGGGGTATCGGGGATCTCGCTCAAAACCACGCGACGAATCTTGTTCATCACGTTCATCAGCTCAACAGCGCGCCGCTCCGCCACCGCCTTCCACACCATGGGATCCTGCCCGGTGGGCTCCAGGGTTTGAATGGCGGTGGCCAGATCGGCGTTATCGCCGCCCATCGCTTCCAGGAAGGTGGCCATGGTCGCCCGCGGCGTGGCGCGGGAGGCCGCCACTCCGGCCTGCGCCTGAGGGCGATCCTTCTCCTGCTCCTCGATCAGCTCCTCCAGCTGTGGCACCGAGGTCAGGGTGCGCGCGGTAAACAGCCAACCATCGGCCTCCGAACTCTTGTACAGAGCGATCTCCGGGCGGGTCGACCACTCAGGCCGCTTCTCCGGGTGATAGAAGTACCACAGCCGCTTGGGGCCCACGTCGGGGATATCGGCCAGATTGACGCCGACTTTGTCGATCACCACCGCCAGACGCCGCGCCAAGCCCCGCGCGCGCTCCTGAATCTTCTCCTCTTCGTCCCCTTTCAGACGGGTCAGATCCAGGCAGAGCAGGGCGTCATTGATGCGTTGTGGCAGATTGCTGTCGGCGTCCTGGATCGCCACCAGGAAGCTGCGCATGGTCTGTTGCGGGCTGCTCAGATCCATCAACGGCTTGACCGCCGCCGCATCGGAGGCCGCCGCGCTGTTCTTCCCCGGCGGAGGCGGCTCCGCTGCGGCAATGGCGGCGAGCGGGATCGACAGAGCCAAAACCAACAGGCTCAACCACAGGCGGGACAATCGAATCATGTGAATTTTATCCAGTAATAAGAGCGGCAGACGCCCCTCCAAATGGCGCAGAAATAGCTGCCTGAAGGGTCGCATTCAGAAACGGGCCAAAACCGAGCCCCAAACCGAAAATAAAATGCCATGAATAGAGGCGTCGCCCCAATGGATTTTCGCGCACAACAGCACGCATAAAGCGAATGGCCGTGGCGCGCCATCAGCGCGCAAAAAAAGCGCGCCGCCCCTGCCCCGCCGACGCGCAGTTGGTTATGCTGAAAAGGTCATAAACAATTCCAATGGGCTGGCGCCCGCGCGCCAGACGCGAAGGAGCAGGCGCATGAGCGTGAATTGTGCAAGCAAACGGCGGGGAATCGTGCTGGCGGGGTTGATCCTGTTGAGCGGCTGCGCCGCGCCGGTGACGCTGCCGCCGGTGGCGGTGCTGCCCGACGCCCAACCCGCCACCAGCGTTGCGCAAACCCTGCAACGGGCCAACGCCGCCGCCAACGAAGGCGCCGCCAGCCGCGCCATCGCCCGACTGCAGCGGGGCTTGGCCCTGGCGCAGAGCAAACCCGCCCGCAACCAGTCTGCGCCTGCCGCCCTGACGCCCCCAGCCTACGCCTTTCACAATTTGCCCTATGTGCCGCCACCGCTGGATAAAGCGCGCATCCAAAAGGCCGGTGAGCAGCATATCCATGGTTTTACCATCACCCCCCAATGGGAGCAGGCGAGCCGCGCCCACTACGCCGGACGGCCACAGGAGGCGCTGCGCATCCTCGAGAAAATTCGCCACACAGCGGCCTCCCCCAACGCCATGGTGTGGCGCGCGACGCATCTGTCCATCCGACTGCACATGGCTCAGGGCGAGATTCCCCAGGCCGAAGCGCTGCTGGACGAGTTGGCCAAACTGGAGATCGCCCACACCGGAACCAACGCGGGCAGCCGCGCGCTGCGCGCGGAGTTGAAGATGTGGGCGGGGGATCTGGACGGCGCCATCGCCGACGCCGTGCAGGTGGCGCAGAGCATTGGAACCTGGAGCCTGCCGGTGAGCTATGGCGGCCCCCCGGCCAACATGTCGCCTTTGGTCAATCTCACCGAGGCGCAGCAGCGCGCCCTGACGGTGGTGGGGGCCAGCGACATGCTGCAGGGCCGCTACGACACCGCCATCCCGTGGCTGGAGGCGGCGGCGGAGTTGGCCAACGACGCCTTCCATGTGTTCTCCCACGGCCTCTACGGCATGTTCATCAAACCCTTCCCTGAGGCGTTCTATGGTCGCGCCAACGCCCTGGCGCTGCTGGCGACCTGCCGTCTGGCCAGCGGCGCAGAGCCGAGCGCGGTTGCGCCCCTGTATGAGCGCGCACGCGCCTATTTCGCCGCCATTCACTATCAACCCGGCCCGGCGCTGACGCAGATGCTCACCGCCAAGGGGTTGCTGGCGGGCAAACGCTATGCGGCGGCGGTGGCGGCGGCGCAGGAGGCGGTAGTTCTGGCGGAACAGGCGCAGTTGCGCGACTACGTGTGGCGCATCGAGTCCCTGCGCGGCTGGGCGCTGTGGCGCGACGGCCGCAAAGCCGACGCCGAAGCGGCGGCGCGCCGGGCGCAGAGCGTGGTGGAGGAGATCTCCGGCGGCATGACTGCAGATGAGGACAAGATCCGCTTCGGCGGCGGCAAGGAGGAGATCACCCGCCTGCTCATCGCCATCGACCGCGACAAGGGAGACTACGCCGCCCTGTTCGATGATGTGGAGCGCAGCCGCGCGCGGGCGTTTGTGGATATGCTGGCGCAACGCAGCGTGGCCAGCGGTCGGCAGTCTGCCATCACCACGCAGATTCGCCGCCTGGATGGCGAGATCCGCCAACTGCGCCGGGCGCGCTTCAGCATGCTGGCCGATGCGCAAAGCGGCGATGAGGCCGCGCTGCTGGCCGAGCGCCGCCAATGGCTGGACAAACTCAGCGCCGCAGACCCGGAGTTGGCGCAGGCGTTTGGCGTCTCCACCAGCTCCCTGGCGGATGTGCAGTCCCGCCTGCACGCGGGACAGGCCATGGCCTACTTCCTGCCCACGGCGGAGGCCGAGCCGCTGGCGTGGCTGTGGATCACCCCGCAGGAGGTCACGCTGCAGCAGGCCGCGCTCACCGCCGATCAGACCCAAGCGGCCCTGGCGCTGTTCAATACAGCGCGGCTGATGGATGAGAGCGGCTACGAGGATCAAGCCGACGCGTTGGGCGTCGACGCCGATGATGACGACCCCATGTGGCGTGAGGAACAAGCGCTGAGGTTGATTGCGCAGGGGCTAAATCTGGCGGCGTGGCAAGCGCCCGAGGGGCTGCTGGCGGTTCCCAGCGGGGTGGCGCACTTTCTGCCGTGGGGGGCGCTGGATGTCGCCTTCCCCGTGGCCGTTCTGCCCACCGGCGGCTGGATCGTCCGCACGACGGAATCCCCCACCGCAACCGGCGCCGCCGCCATTGTCGGCGACCCGGAGTTCGGCGGTCTGCTCACCCCCCTGCCCGGCGCCCGACGCGAGGCGGGTCAATTGGGCGAACTCTACCACAGCGCGCCGCTGATCGGCCCCGCCGCCACCGAAGCGGCCCTGCGCGCCAAACTGCAATCCGGCGTGGAGACGCTGCATCTGGCCACCCACGCGCTGTTTGACAGCGCCGCGCCATTGGAGTCGGCCCTAATCCTCAGCGACGGCAAACAGGCCGACCCACTCAGCGCAGCCGACCTCTATGCAAATCCGCTCAAAGCGCGCATCGTCGCGCTATCGGCGTGTGAAACCGGCTTGGGCCGCATCGCCGCCGGGGAGGATCTGCTGGGGCTGGCGCGCAGTTTCTACCTGGGCGGAACCCGCGCTTTGCTCAGTTCCTTGTGGACGGTGGAGGATCAGGCCACGGCGCTGTTCATGCAGACTTTCCATCAACGCCGCTTGGCTGGGGAGGCTCTGGGGGCCTCGTGGCTGGCCGCCGTGCAGGCGGTGAAAGCGGCGGGCCATCCGCCGTCGGCTTACGGGGCCTTCATCCTGGGCGGCGCGCTGTAGCCATAAGAGACCAGATCAGCACAGAACGCCCAATGTTTGCGTGACGCAGGTGAAGCTCGCGCTGACGATTGGCCGCCGACTGGTCGGCGGCGGGGCCTGGGGGCCGCGCCCCCAGCGGGTCGAGGGCGGAGCCCCGTGGGTCCAGGGCAAAGCCCTGGTGGGGTTTGGGGCGAAGCCCCAATATCTTTCATCTTCAAAATTATATCGTTGCTATTGTCAGTTGAAACCAGAATCGGACAGTTTGGGTATTGGTCATGAAAGATATCGAGGGCTTCGCCCTCGAGCTCCCAAAGTCAAAATCCAAACCGTGATTCGGGCCATCCCTGGCCCTCACCCTTCGGGCTCGCTATGCGAGTCCGATTCGGCAGTCCTGCCGAATCGTGGGCTCCGCCCATGTATGGTCCGCTCCGCCACGGCAAGAGAAAATGTCCACTGATGTGTGAGGCTTAGTCGCGCCCATGTATCCGGCCTGTTGATGAGGGGCTTGTCGCCCTCTGGCCCTGATGGAATTTGCGCGTGGCCCTCCTCAACACACCCTCGGCCTCTATGGGCCCTTGGGCGAAACAGGTTCTTGACCACGCAGGGCTATGCCGTTTCACGCCATCAATCTCGACTCTCTCTCGCAACCTGGCTGGTGGGATCTCTTTCTCTTTCCTTATCGGCCTGTTTTTCTTTTAGAGTTGTATTGCGCTCTCTCTACACAGCGGCGCTGGCCCCATAGGCCTCCTGCTTCACCAGCATCGCCCACGCGCTGCGCGCCATGCAGTTGGCCAGCGCCACCACTGCTCTATTTGCGCCGCGACGTTCCGACACCGACACTGCCCACTGGCTGCGGCGATCCGGCTTGTTTTCACACACGCGCAACGCCGCCCGCGCCCCATGAATCAACAGGGTGCGAAGATAACCGTTTCCCCGCTTGCTGATCCCCGTCAGCCACGCCTTGCCCCCTGTGGAGTTCACTCAAAATCAGCACAATCGCCCGCCGCGCCTGTTTGATGCTCTTGGGAAAGACAATCCCATACTCGGCAAGCAGTCCGCGAATCTGGTTCACCAACGCCGTGCGGTTCTTCACCGCCAGACTGCGTATCCGATGCAACGCTAGAATTTCTTGCTGGGCAACGCTTTTGATCCCCACAAAACGCATATTCGGACGCTGTACCGCTTCACATATCGCCTCAGCGTCCACGCTGTCGTTCTTGTGCCGCTTCACGTAGGGCTTCACATATTGCGGCGCCATCAAACGCACATCATGCCCATATCCCTGAAATTTCCGCGCCCAATGGTGGGCGCCGCTACTGGCTTCCATCCCCACCAGGCACGGCGTCAGTTGCGCCATGTACTCCAGGAGCTCGTCTCGTTTCAGTCGCTTCTTGAGAACGCTTTTGCCGCTCGCATCGACGCCATGCAACGGAAACACGCTCTTGCCCAGATCAATACCCAGTACCCGTACCTGTCCGTTTTCGATATGATTGCTCATGGTCCGCTCCGACTCCGTTTAGATGGAAAAACACACCACCATCTTGGCCCATTGCGAGGCCGTTTGGGTAGCGGAGCGGACCATTCCATTACACCCGCTGGGGGCGCGGCCCCCAGACGATTCGGCAGGATTGCCGAATCGGACTCGCGCAGCGAGCCCGAAGGGTGAGGGCCATGGATGGCCCGAATCACCCCGCCGCCGACCAGTCGGCGGCCAATCGTCAGCGCGAGCTTCACCTGCGTCACGCAAACATTGAGCGCTTTGGATTTGTGTCATTCTGGATTCAAGCGACTATAGCACTCAAAAGTGACCACATGGCGCTGGAAGATATCGAGGGCTATGCCCTCGAGCTCCCAAGGTCTAAATCCAAACCATGGGCTCCGCCCATACCCGCTTAAGGGTCACAGACCCTTAAGAATCCCCGAAAAATCGCCCCTGGCGATTTTTCGCATAGTCAGCGCTAGCTCGACCAACGTCAAGCAAACATTGTGCGCTTTGGATGTGTGTCACTCTGGATTCAAGCGACTCTCGCCAATTCTGAATTCGACAGAATGGACACAGCGGACACAGCGGACTCAGCGCCCTGGGGACGCCTCATCCACGCGCGCCTGTCCGCGCATGGGCGTCCAGAACCACCATTGTCGCTGCTCTTCGGGGAGCTCGGGATTCTGCGCCTGGGCCACCGCGCAGCGGAACACATCCTCCACACACGGATCCACCCGTTGCCCCACAAGCTCGCAGAATTGCGTATACATCTGCGCAGGATTCTCGCCGCACAGATTCTCGACGTCGGCATAGCCCAGCCGCCACAGGTCCGCCGCCAGACTCGGCCCCACCGAACCCAGACGCTGAAAACGCGCCAGCGCCGTCAGCTCGGCGCAGCGCGCTGGGGCAATCCCCGTGGCTTGCCCCAGCGCGTCCGCGCCCAGATCCGCCACATCGCCTAACCGCACCCGCGCGCCGCGCAGGGCGCGGCGCTCGTCATCATGCAAAGGAAGCTTCACTGTTTTCGCTCTATATATACGCGACAGACTTAATATTAATATAGTGACTCGCGTATTTTAATTTCGTGCAGACTAACCTCGAGCATTGAATCAACGGGAAATTGGAAGATATCGAGGGCTGCGCCCTCGAGCTCCCAACAACCACACCGTGGGGCTCCGCCCCACGCCCCGCTGGGGTCGCGGACCCCAGACCCCGAAAAATCGGGCCAATATAGCAAGTCAAACTGAGAATCGGACATGCTCGGGTTTTGGATAATGAAAGATATCGAGGGCTCCGCCCTCGAGCTCCCAAGATCAACAGCCACACCATGGGGCTCCGCCCCACACCCCGCTGGGGTCGCAGACCCCAGACCCCGCCGTCGGCCAGCCGGCGGCCAATAGTTAGCGCAAGCTGGACCTACGTCACGCAAACATTGGACATTCTGTGCAGTTTTGGTTTTGACTCACTATAAATGTCCCGATTTTCCACATTTTCGTATCGCGCAAAGTGTCCAGTTTTGATTTCGATTTACTAGAGATTCGCACACTGGTCATTTAGCCGCCCTGCGCCGCCACCCATGCCACCAACTGCTTCAGCCCCTCATCCAACGGCGTCTGCGCCTTCACTTCCAAGGTGGCGACGGCGTTTTGCGGATTGCCCTGGGAGTGGCGGATATCACCCTCACGAGCCGGGCCGTGGTTGATGGTCACGCTCTGACCCATGGCGGCGATCAACTGCTCGCCCAGGGTCACAATGGAGGTGGCTTGCCCAGTGCAGACATTGAACGCCTGGGGCTTTGGCGTCGCCTTCTGCATGGCCGCCAGCAGGTGGTTGACCACATCGAACACGAAGATGAAATCGCGGGTCTGGCCGCCATCGCCGAATACCGTAGGCGACTGCGCCTTGGCGATGCGATCCACGAAGATGGAGATCACCCCCGAGTAGGGCGAACTGGGATCCTGACGCGGACCGTACACATTGAAAAAGCGCAACCCCACAGTGGGCACGCCATGGGCGCGCCCAGCCACCGCCGCATGCAGCTCCGAGCCCAGCTTATCGGCCCCGTAGGCGGTCAGCGGATCCTTGCCTGCGCTCTCGACGATGGGCAGTTGATCGCAATTGCCATACACCGCCGCCGAGGAGGCGTAGACCACGGGAATCGGCCCTGCGGGGTTGGCGAAGCGAGCGGCGTTGAAGACGTTGACCGAGCCGGTTTGATTGGCCGCATGGGTCCCGGCCCAATCCTCATTGGAGCGCTGCACCGAGGCGATGGCGGCCAGATGGAAACAGCCATCCATCCCCTCCATGGCGCGATCCACGGCGTTTTTGTCCTCCACCGAACCGATGAAGATCTCGCACTTGTCCTGCTGCACATTGCTCAGGTGGCCGGTGGAGAGATCATCCAAAATGCGCACGTGATGGCCCTGCGCCAACAACGCATCGCCCAGATGCGAGCCAATGAACCCCAAACCACCGGTAATCAGATATTTTTTCACATCAAACTCCAAATAAATGTGTTTTGAATGGCGCCGCACCACAGCGGCTCCCCGCTCTACGCCGCGACAAATCAGACGCCGCCGAGAGTCTTATGCGCTTATAAACGAATTGTTGCACGGTGGACAAGTCACAAACAGCGACGTCACGCCCCTGTCGCCGAGCGTTCACGCAGACGGGCCAACTCCTCGGCGGCCTGTTCAAACTCATAGGCGTCCACCAGCTGCGAGACCTTGCGCAGACAGTCGTGGCAATCGCCATCGCGCCAATGGGACTGCAACTCGCCAATGACCTCCTGCGCCTCCACATCGTTATCCGCCAGCAGCGCTTCGAGCCGTTGGATCATCTCGGCGACTTGTTCTGGATCGGCAGGCTCGGAAAAGGCCGTCGCAGGAGGCGCGGACGACTCGGCGGGGCGTCTCTGCGCCAACGCCGCCAGCAACGGCTGCAGCGCCGCATCAGTCTGCTGCAAGCACGCCTGAGCGACGGCGGCGTCCTGTGCGCGACACGCCTCATCCAACGCCCGCGCACACGCTTGCACCGTCTTTGCGCCCAGGTTCCCCGCCACCCCTTTGAGGGTGTGCGCATGGCGCTGGGCGGTCTCCCAGTCTGCGCCATCCAAAGCCGCTTGGCAGCGCGCCACAAAGTCGCCCTGATTGTCGGCGAATTTGAGTAGTAGACGCTCATACAGCGCCATATTGCCATTGGCCACCTGGAGTCCGGCCTTGGCGTCCACTCCCGGCAGATCGACAAAGCTTGCTTGCGCAGCCCCCTCCGTTGGCGACTCCGTTAAGGGCGGCGCACCGACGCTCACCGGATGAACGCCCGCCGCCAATGGCTGCGACGGCTCGATCCAGCGCGCCATCACGGTGAACAACTGATGCAGATTGATGGGCTTGGCGATGTGATCGTCCACCCCCGCCGCCTGCGCCCGCTCCAGATCCTCTGCCATAACATTGGCGGTCATGGCGATAATAGGCAGCCCTTCACAGCCAGCAATTTCGCGAATAGCGCGGGTGGCGGCGTAGCCATCCATAATCGGCATCTGCATGTCCATCAACACGCCATCAAAGCTCTCCGCCCGCACCCGATCCACCGCCTCCTGGCCATTGTCGGCCACGGTCACCGCAATCCCACGCGTCTGCAACAGCTCCAGCGCCAACTCCTGGTTGACGGCGTTGTCCTCGGCCAGCAACACCCGCGCGCCGCGCAACGCGGCGTAGGCGGCCTCCATTTCGCTATCGACCTTATCCTCCGAACGCTGCGCGGCGACGGCGCGTCCCATGGCCACCAGAATCGCCTGCCGCAATGCGGTGGGCAGAATCGGTTTGCTCAACAGACCCCAGCCGCGCATCTCCGCCACCTCCACAGCGCCTTCGTAATCATCGGCCTGCGCCATCAGCGCCACATGTTCGCCCGCACAGTCGAGCTGCATCCACTGCTGCGCCGCCGGTCGATCCGAGGCGGGTTTTGAGCGCCAATCCAGCAGACACAAGCTCTCGGGCGGCGCCTCCTCTGACGGCTCCAGCAGGGTCAACTGCAACCCTTTGAGCTGCTCAATCAGGATCCGCCGCGCGACCTCATCCCGCTCCACCACTCGCACCGGCGTCCCCGCCAAGTCCGCTGGCAGCGCAACCGCGCTGTCGGCGTGTTCCGGATCCCGCGCCAGCCACGCCGAAAAATAGAATCGACTGCCCTGCCCGGCCTCGCTCTGCACGCCGATATGCCCGCCCATCAACTCCACCAACTTGCGCGAGATCGCCAGCCCCAGCCCAGTGCCGCCAAAACGGCGCGTAGTGGAGGCGTCGGCCTGACTGAAGGATTGGAACAGACGCCCCTGCTGCTCTGGGGTCAAGCCGATGCCGGTGTCGATCACGTCAAAGCTCAGTTGCGCGCGCTGGGCGTCGCCGTCGGTTCTGCGTACGCGCACGGTGACGCTGCCCGACTCGGTGAACTTGATGGCGTTGTTGCCCAGGTTGATCAGAACCTGCCCCAGACGCAGCGGATCGCCGATCAATCGCGTGGGCAGATCCCAGGGAAAATCGAAGTGCAGCGCCAGCCCCTTCTCCCGCGCTTTCAAACCCAGTAGGCTGGCCAGATTATCGAAGGTCTCCTCCAGGTCGAACGCAGTCGACTCCATGGCCAGCTTGCCCGCCTCGATTTTGGAGAAGTCCAAAATATCATTGAGAATCCGCAGCAACGACTCGGCGGAGCGGTGCACCTTCTGGATATAGTTGCGCTGGCGCGGCGTCAATTCGGTCTGCAGCGCCAAATGGCTCATACCGATGATGGCGTTCATAGGGGTGCGGATCTCATGGCTCATATTGGCCAGGAAATCGCTCTTGGCGCGGTTGGCCGCTTCAGCCTCCTCCTTGGAGCGCGCCAACTCCATCTCCATATTCTTACGGTCGGTAAAGTCCGCCACCGTCCCCACCATGCGGCGCGCCTGTCCCGTCTCATCCCACTCCACCGCCGCGCCATTGGTCACCACCCAGCGCACCTCGTCGCCCAACAGCGCGCGGTGTTCCAGATGGTAAACAGGGATCTCGCCTGCGCGATAGGCGCGCCCGGCCTCCAGCACCCGATCCCGATCCTCCGGGTGCAGTTTGGCCAACCACAGGTTGCGATCCTTGATCAGTTCCGCCACCTCTTCGCCCTCTGGCAGAGGTTCGCCAAAGATCTCCGCATAGCGCGCATTAACAATGGTGCGGCCGGAGCGCAGATCCACATCCCAAAAGCCGAGGTTGCCCCCCTGCAGCGCCAGCTTCAGACGTTTCTCCCGCTCGCGCACCTGCTGCGCCGCCTCTTCCAATTCGGCGGTGCGGGCGCGCACCTTCTCCTCCAGCTCATCACGGGCCCGCGCCAACGAACGGTTGGCGCGCTCGCCCATCCACACCGCCACCCCCATCAGCACCAGGGAGAGCAGCAGGGTAAAACCCAACACCGTGGTGACCATGCGCCCCACGGCGTGGTAGAGCGAGAGCGCGTCATCCCGGCGCGCCTCGGCCACAATGCCCAGCGACAGCGCGCTATTCCAGCGCCAAGATCCCACCGCCATGCCGCCGCGATAATCGGTGTAGCCCTGAATATCCAAACCATTGACGTTGCTCACCGCATCCGCCACGGCGCGGGTCAGCGGCGCGTCGGACTCCCCACTCACGCCCAGACGCATACCGATGCTACTGTTGGCCTCGGCGGGCAGTCGCCCCCGCCACTTCAGATCATCAAGGAAGCGCGACTCGGTAACCAGACGCCCGGCGCGATCAAATAGATAGGTTTCGGCGCTGGCCAACCCGCGGGACTGCGCGGCGATGCGGTTGAGCGACTGCGCCGGATCCAACGCGACCGCCAGAATACCCAGCGGAGCGCCCGCCGCATCGCGCACCGCCATGCTCAGAAAGATCACATGGGATTGCCCCCCTTGCCCGCTCTGTGCGCCGCTGGAGCGCCAGGCAATCGGCGAGGAGAGCGCCGTTTTGCGTTTCAACGCCATCTGTGCTGAGGTCCAGGCCGGGCCATCGCGGGAGACCAGAGCAGCCAGTCCGCTGGCGCCATCCACGGCCCAACTCTCGCCGCTGGGCGAGAGCGCCACAAACCCCAACGCGCCCTGCCGATGACCCGCCAGGAATTGGCTCAAACTCTGCGCTGGCGCGAAGGCGTCCGGCTGCTGACTCAAACTGAGCAGCGCGGCGCGGAGTTCCGGCTGCTGGGTGAGGGATTGCAGATGCGCCGAGCGCCCTTCGAACCACAGCGTAAGCGCATCCTCCGCCGAATCCGCCAACGCCTGCAGGGCGCCGCCCAGGCGCTCCATGCTCTGCTTCTCCAGGTTTTTCAGGCCCCACCAGGAGAGCGCCACCGCAGCGGCCAGAAAGCTGGCCATAATCAGCATGCCCACCATGCGCATGCGCCGCGACTGCATCAGCGGCGCGCCTTTGACCTCGCCGCCCTGACGCACCACCCAAGTCAGCATCGCCCCCAGCAGCGCCAGAATCGCCAACAGCGCCATGGCGAAGCGCAGCAGCGGAACCAACGCCACGCCATTGCCGCCCGCCGGCAGAGCGGCGGGTTGGGCGTCGCCCACCCATTGGCGCAGAATGGCGTTGCGCTCGCGCTGGGAGGTCTGGTCCAGCGCTTTTTGCAGAATGTCGCGCAGCTGCGGCCAATCTTTCCGCACGCCGATGGTGAGCACCGAGCTAGGCTTCTGCGTGCGCCCCACCACCGACAGATTGCTCAGCAGGTGTTGCGCAATGAGATAGCGCGCCACCACCTGATTGCCCACATAGGCGTCCGCCTCGCCGCGGGCGACCGCTTCGAGTGCGGCGACGGTGTTGGGATACTCCTTCACCGTGGTCTGCGGTTGGCTCTGGTGGAAGTAGCGCACACTGCCGTAGCCCTTCTCCAGAGCCAGCGTGCGTCCACGCAGATCCGCCTCATTTTGCAAATCCAAACGCCTGCCCGCGCCCACAATCACATGGGGAATGTCCAGATAAGGCATGGTGAAGCTGAAATGGGACTCACGAGCTGGATTGGGGGTGATATCCAGGACGCCGTCGAGCTTGCGCTGTTTGACCGCTTCGAGCATCTCGCTCCACTGACCAGGAACCAGCGTAATACGCCCGCCCAGTCGTTGATTGAGGGTCTCCACAATCTGTGCGGAGATGCCGCTGGGACCACGCCCGGGCTCCACAAAACTGATGGGCGCCCAACCGGTCATGATGCCGAGACGGATTTTGGGGTGCTGGGTCAGCCACGCCCGTTCGGTATCGCTCAGGTTCAGCCCAGAGGTGGCGGGCGCCTTGCCCGCATCGGCCACCACCACCCAGCGGCTGCGGATGGTCTGGTGTTCGGCTGGCGTAATGTCGGCCAGCGCCTGGTGCAGAATCTCCTGCAACTCCGGCCAGTCCTGTCGCACCCCCATGGACAGAGCGCCGCCGCCAATGGGCGATGGCGCCGCCACCTGTAAGTTGAACAAGCTGTGTTTTTGGATCAGATGGCTGATGACGCCCAAATTGTCCTGCGCCACATCGGCCTGTCCGGTGGCCACCATGCGCAGCATCTCCAGCGGCGTGGCGGCCAACTTGATGCTCTGGTCGGGCAGCGCCGCGCGGGTCTGCTCCACGGTGGCGCACCCCTCTGGCAGCACCAGGGTGCGCCCGGCCAGATCCGCCGGTTTGGCGATGGCTGGACTGCCCATGCGGGTGATATAGACCTGGGGGAAATCCAGATAGGGCTGAGTAAAGCGCAGAAATTCGCGCCGCTCAGGGGTGTCGGTCACCACTGGCGCCAGATCCACCGCGCCCTCTTTGACGCCGTCGAGGACCTGCTTCCAGCTCAGATTGGGCACGGTTTCAAAACGCACCCCCAAGCGTTTGGAGAGCAGTTTCAGATAGTCGGCGGAGATGCCCTGGTGGCGCCCAGCCTCATTGATGAAGTCGAAGGGGGGATACGCCGGGTCCACGCCAATGCGGATGATGGGGTGGTCGCGCAACCAGCGTTTGAGTTCCGGTTTGAGGCTCAGGCGGCGGTTTTGCGCCTCACGTCGCGGGGCGGGCAACGCCCCCAACCAACGCTGGCGCAAGCGCGTGGTTTCGGTGCGGGGAATCGCCTCCAAACCGAGATTCAGCACCGCCGCCAACTGCGCGGCGCGCTTGTGCACGGCGATGTGCAACTTGGTTTCATCCGGGTGCTTGAGCCACGTTTCGCCGACGATTTTCAGGCCGGGAATGGCGTGCTCCTGCATCAAATGATTGATGACCGGATAGCTCTCCACAAACGCGTCGGCGCGATCGAACGCCACCGCCTTGAGCCCCTCCAGCGCATCCTTAACCGGAACCAGGTCAATTTTGGGATATCGCTGCTTAACCATCCGCGTGGTGGAGTAGCCCGACACCACCGCCAGACGCAGCCCGGCCATGCCTTGCAGACCCTCGAAGCGCGACTCGTCGCGACGAGTCGTCAAAACCGAGGGGTTTGCAGCATAGCTACTTGTAAATATGTATTTTTTCTGTCGCTCTTCGGTGAGATAAATCGCCGGAAGGATATCCAGCAATCCGGCGTCGAACTCCGCCAGCAGAGACTCCCAGCTCTCGCCCAGAACGAACTCCAAGCGCAACCCGGTCTGCCGCGCCGCCGCTTTCAGCAACTCGATAGCGTATCCAGTCGCCTCGCCATCCTGCACATAGTCAAACGGAGGCCAATCGGGCTCTACGCCCACACGGATGGGGCGGTCCAAACCGGCGACCCAGGCGCGCAGCTCGGCAGGGAGAATTTCGGTGGCGGATGGTGGGGAGTCGGGAGTATTTGCGCTCAACGCCTCACCAAAAGGCAACCCCAGGAAAAGGCCGAGCCACAGCAACAGCGCCATGAACAGGCGCATCCTCTGGGGCGCATGCGCCGGATGTGCGGAGTGAGTCACCATGTACGCCCAAACTGCCTGATAATTAAGCGTCGCAAACCAGCGCGCAACAAAATGTGCAAACAGCCTAGCATGGCTCAGGCACATTGCCATAGCCGCCAAACATCAGAATCGGGCGTAATACGAGTAATTTCTCAATTTTTCACAGCGCGCGCCGCCGCGCGTTGCAGCGGCGCGCGAATGGAAGAGCGGATCAGGCGGGTTTGACCCCTTCGCCCTCTTTGCGCTTGAGCACGCCGGCCTCCACCAGTTTGTCGGCCATATCCTGCATCGCCGCCAACGACACCAGGAAACCGCGCAGAGACATCACCATGCGCTGCTGGGTCTCCGGCTTGAGGTTGCCCTGCTCGTCCTTCTCATCGGACAGGCCCACCAGGTTCATGCGCACCATGCCCAGATTGAAATTCATCTCGCCGATGCCTTCGGTGTAGATATCATCACGCATAACGATTTCCTTTGAACAAAGGTTGGTTGGAATCATCAGAAAAACGCTGCTCTCCGCCGCTCAGGGCGTGACGCCGTCAATGGCGGCCGGCGCTCCGAGGATAACGGCGTTATCGGTGTTTTCAAAGGCGATTTTCACACGACGCAAACCGCTGGAGGGATCCATCAACGGCGCCGCAAAGATCACCTCGCCGCGCCGCATGACCGGCGCGCCGGACAAAATCCGCAAAGAGACCTGGGCGCCCACGGGCAGACGTCGCGCCAATTGATCCTCCACATGGCACACCGCCACGCCGCTGCGCACATCCACCAGGTGCGCGGCCAACTGGTTGGCGTCGATCATCTCGCCGGGCTCGAACTTCAGCGACGCCGCCACGCCGTCGATGGGCGCGCTCAACGCGCGCAGACGCAGACTCTCCGCCGCCAAGGCGTGATCCACCTTCTGCCGCCGCTTCTCATTGACCAGTCGGGCGTGCTCCTGCAGCGCCAGTTCATGCTCCAGAATCAATTTGTCCAGCTCTTCGCGGCTGATGGATTGATTGCGCTCAAACAGCCGACGGTTGATGGTGAGCTGTTTGCCCAGCATCTGTTCGCGGGCGCGGGCGCCGTTCAGCGCCGAGCGATCCTCCAACAGCAGCTTGGCGCGCTTCTCCTCCAACTGCTCGCGACGCCGCTCCAGCAGATAGATCACCTCGCCGCGCTTGACGCGCTGCCCCTCTTTGACGCGCTTTTCCGCCACCCGCCCGCTGATGGGAAACGCCAGTTTGGCTTGGCGCAGCGGTTCGGTCACGCAGTTAGATGCGGACTCCAACCCCGACTCCAGCGCCATGGCGGCAGCGGGAAAAACGAATACCCACAACGCTGCAAGAACCGTGAATAATCGCCCTTTAGCCATCGGTGCGGGCCTCCCGCTTCTGTCGCGACATCTCGTTCAGATCCTGCATCAGTTGCTCCTGCTCATCGCGATCCTCGCCCTGCTGGAAGTCGCGCAACTGCTCCATGGCGCGGGCGTAGGCGCTCTCCTCCTCCACCCCCAGACGGGTCAGCAGGGCGCCTTCGGCCAGCATCAACCCCAACACCGCCTGGCGATAGCGCAACTGATGCTGCAACGCGTTTTCGCGGGCGTTGATCAACAGCGCCTCCTGCTCCAGCAGGCGCGCGTAGTCGCTCATGCCCGCCGCGTGCTCGGCCAGATCCGCCCGCCACTGCTTCTCATGGCTGGTTTCGATGCGGCGCATCAAGCGCAACTGTTCGGCGGCGCTCTGAACCTGCCGCGCCATGGCGTGGATCTCCGAGGTGATCTCCACCTCGGTGGCGCGCAGCTCCAGCAGCGCCTTGCGCTTGGTGATGCGACCACTGGCCAGGGCGCTCTTCTCCTCAATGCCGCCATATAGCGGGGTGGAGAAGGTCACTCCCAGGGTCCACGCTTCATTGCCGTCGTGAAAGGCGGTGTTGTAGGAGCGCTCCGAGGAGTAGCCCAGACCGTTGACGCCGAAACTGGCGCTCAGGTCCAACTGCGGCAGATCCTGATTCTTCAGATAGACCACGCGAATCTTTTCACGGTCGATCACATGGCGCGCCGAAAGGATCTCCGGGCGGTGGCTGAGCGCCTTCTCCAAACTGATGCGGACGTTGGGCTTTTCGCTTTTGCTTAAATCCAACGGTTCGGTGGCGACCACCTGCGGCGGCTCGCCACCCTCAAACGGCAGGAACAGCGCGGCGGCCACTTCGCTGCGCGCCGCCGCCAACGCCTGTTCGGCCACGCTCTGCTGCGCCTGACGTTGGGACACCCCCACCAGCAGCGGCAGCAGGCCGGTATGGGCCAGCTTGCCCGACTCGCTGCGCGCGCGGCCATCGGCCAGCAGCTTGCGCGCCAGCACGGTGGAGGCCTGACGCAGGGCCAAAGCGTCCTGCGCGTGGCGCAGTTTCCAGTAGGCGGTGATCGCCTTGTGCAGAATCCCCATCATGCGCAAGCGGAACTTCTGATAGGCGATTTTGGCGTCCTGCTTGGCGATGCGCTCGGAAGAGAGGGTGGCGTCGGGCCCGGCCCCTTTGAGCAGCGGCTGGGTAAAAGTGATGCCCAGAAAGGTCTCATACTCGCCGTCGGCGTCGGCCGAGCCGTCGGTCTGCAGATTGTTGTGGACCTGATCCAGCGTACTCTCCACGCTCACTTCGGCGCCGCTGGGGAGCGTGGTCGCCACCTCCGCCGAGAGCTTTTTGTAGCGCTCATAGTAGTGGGTCAGATAGGAGCGATAGGTGGCCTGCTCCACATTATTGGGGGTCATGCTCTCCTCTAAGCTGCCCTCCATGGTCAGCGTGGGTTCGAATCGCCCCCGCGTGCTGGTCACCGCCTCGTCGGCCAAACGCCGATCCAGCGCCTCGATGGAGAGCTTCTTGTTGCGCCGCATCGCCTCCTGGACAAAGCGCGCCAGATCGTACGACAGGGAAGCGCCCGGCTCCTGACCAGACATTTCCGCTGAGGTCAACGCCTGCGCGGACGACTCCGCCTGCGCCCAACCTGCGCCCAGAGGCGTCATCACCAGCCATAACGCGGCGCCTGCGGCTGCTCTTGCGCTCAGTTTTCCCATCACCGCATCACGCTCCTCATCGCTTCACTCTCCGACATTTTCCGCTTCACTGGTCCCACTCGTGGCCCGCCATGCGACTGTGCGCGGCGCGCGCCTCGGTCTCCAGGATCATCCAGACGCGGCGCCGCAACCGTTGTTGGGCGCGATATTGCCCCCAGCGCAGCAGCCAACGCCAGGGTTTGCCGCCCAAACCAGCGGGCGGCGCACTGCTGATGACCGCATCCTGCGGGCAGGCGAGTTGGATCACCCGCGCCGCGCATCCGGCGCGCCGCATCCATGACTGAACCCGCACCGCGCCATGGAGCATCGGCGGCGGTTCCGTCAGCGCCAGCGCCGCTCGGCTCCCGCGCCACGCGCCGCCCAGCAGGGTGGAGAGCGCCGCCCACGGATCGCGCCCGGCGATCAGGTAGACGCCCCGCGCCTCCGCCTCCGGCCTGCGTCCGGCCTCGGCGTCCAGCGGCGTCAGATCCGGCATCGCGGCGCGCAGGGCGTCCAATATCGGCGCATCGGGCGGCTGCAGCGGAAACAGCAGCAGCGCCGCCTCCCCCTGCCCCCAGGCGCTCTGGATGAACGCCGCCAGCGCGGCGATCTTCTCCGCCTGCCCCGCAACCGGGACAAACGCCCAACTCGGCGGCGACGCCCCCTGGACAACGCGCTCGGCGCCCATGCCGTAGAGCCGCCACAACCACGGCGCGGCGGCGGCATCGCTCCCCAAGCCGCCGACGATGCGGCGTTGGGCGACAAAACGACGCCGCCGCAACAGCGGTCCCGGCGCGCGCGGCGGCGTTTGCGTCAGCCCCAGCATCGCCTCCAAAAGCTGCTGCATCCCCTCGGAGCGCTTGATCTCGCCCAAAGGATCGCTTTCGTCCCCCATCTGCAACGCCACGCCGCTGGCGCTCATCTGATAATCCCGCTGCGGCTGAAAGAAACAGCGCGCCATCAACGCCGCATGAACCAGCGCCCCCAGACGTTGGGCATCGGCCCAGCCGGAGGGCGCCGTGGACACCCCATGGCGCACCGCCTCTTCGCCCGCCGCCAGCAGCGTCAAATCATGACCGGCGGAGTCGGCGTGAAAGTGGCGCGCGGGAATCATCTCCCCGGCCAATTGCGCCGCCAGCCGCGTCGCCGCCAGCAGCGCCGGATCATGCTGAGGGACCAGAATCTGACTCGGCGCATCGGCCTGCTCGCCCAGCAGCAGATCGGCGTCCTCCACCAGCAATCCCGGCGCGCCGGTGGGGAGCGCGCTGATCTCCATCGCATCAGCGGGACGCGCCCAATCCCGCAGCAACCGTTCACGCAGCGCCGGTTGCTGCGGCGCGCCGCCCGCCAGGGCGCGCAGATGATCGCGAATGGCGCACATCGGCGTCACATGAACCACCTGCGCCGCATAGGCGCAGCGTTTGACCTCCAGCGCATCGGCCACACGCGTAGACGCGGCGCCCACCTCCGCCAGCGCATACAGCGGCGTTGCGTGATCCAATACGTGTGCGGCGCGCGCTTCGCTCACATGCCACACCGCACAGGCAACGCCGCGCCACGCCAGCAGCACAGCGGCCAGCGCCAACGCCTCGCCATGGGGCGATTCGCCAACGTCGGAAACCACATAACGCCCCGCCGCCAGCGCCCAGACGACGCGCAACGTCTCTCGCTCCGGCGGTTTGCCCCAGGCGCGACGCGCCGCCTCCGCCAGCCACGGCAGAATATCCACACTGTTCGCATCGCCCCGCCGCCAGCGCCGCGCCGCCTCCTGCAGCTGCCCGGCAAAGCGCGCATCGTCCATCTCCCGCCACGCAGAGCGCGGCTGCAAACGCTCTGCATCAAGTTGTGCGGCGCCGCCTCGCCAGCGCCGTTGCAGCCAGCCCGCCAGCGCATGAGCGACGCCATCCAGCCCGGTATACAGGGGCCGCACCCGCGTCTGCTGCGCCAACAGGCGCTCCCGGGCAAGCGGATTCACCAACGCAGCCGTTGTTGCAGAAAAGCGCGCGTCGACTCCTCCCACTGGGTGGCCAGAGTGCGCGAAGCCAAGCGCAAACGCGCCCGCCCGGTGCGACCATGCAGCAGCAGCGGCATGGATTCATCCGTCTGCAACGCCGCGCGCAGCAGAAAGAAGGGAGCCGCCGCCTCCACGCCGCCGGGGGAGTCGGGCTTGACCGCCACCGAGCCGCCGCCGCGCCAGCCCAGCGCGGCGGTGGGCAGTTGCGTCATCTCCTGCGGCGAGATCGTGATCTCCTCGGCGCGCAGCACGATCCCCGCCTGCCCGTGCAACCGCACCTGGGCCCCGCTCACCGGCTGCTCCACCAACTCCGGCGCCTGCTGTTGATCAATCACGGCGGTAAAGCGGAACGCGCTGGGGTCGACGATCCAGCCCACCCGCGCCCCACGCGGCAGCCACGCGCCCAACTCGGCGCTGTCGCGGTCCGGCGCCCACACCCCCGCCTGTTTGGCGCGGATGGTCATCGCCTGGCGACGGCGCTGCAACTCCGTCAACTGCTCGTCCACCGCCTGCCGCTGCCGCCGCAGCGGCGTCAGATCCGCCGCGCCATCAGCGCGCGCCTGGGCGATCAGCGCCTCGATCTGATCCAACCCCGCCTGCGCCGCTTCGATCTCCCAGGCCATCTTGGGGTCCGACAATTGCGCCAATTCATCCCCGACCGCCACCCGCTGCCCGGCCTGGGCGCGCCACGCCAGCAGGCGACCGGCGGAGTCGGTCACCGTCTCGGCGAAGCGTTCAGCCTCCACCACGCCGGGCGCATAGAGGGTCTGTCCCACCGGCGCGCCGCCGATCACCGCCGCCGCGCCCAGGATCAACCCAGCGCTCACCGTCACCGCGCGCATGCGCCGCCCCTGGAGCCGGGGACTGGAACGCAGATAGCGCAGCAGTTTGATCAATGGCATGACGGTCCAGGCCAGCGCCAGGGAGAGACCCATCAGCAACCCGAGAATCAGGTACTGGTTGACCACATAGAAGAACAGCCCGACGAACAGCAGCACTCGATAGCACGCCCCGGCCACGCCATAGAGGGTCAGCTGCCACGCCTCGCGGGCGTCATGGGCCACCGGCTCGCCCGCCTCCACACCAAACAGCAGGCGCTCGGCCAACCCATAAACCTGCTTTTGCGCGCGCTGATAGAGGTTGGGGATATCCAGCAGGTCCGAGAGGATGAAGTAGCCGTCGAACTTCATCAGCGGATTGGCGTTGAACAGCAGAGTGGTCACCGTGGCCACCAGCATGACGTTGTAAGCCAGCGCGTGGATCAGCGACCCCGGCGCGCTGTGGGCCCACAGCATGGCCGCCAGCGCGCCCACGAACAGTTCGCATAGCATTCCCGCCGAGGCCACCAGTATGCGCTGCCAGCGCGAGTCGAAACGCCAACTGTCGGTGGCGTCCACAAACGGCATGGGGGCCAGCGCCAGCAGCAGCACGCCCACGCTCTTGACCTCGCCGCCGAAGCGCTGACAGGCCAGCGCATGGCCCAATTCATGGACCAGTTTGACGCCGAAAAACGCCGCATAGAGCAGCGCCAGATTGCCCGGCGCAATGGCGCCCTGGGCCTGATCCACAGCCAGATCCACCTGCTCGATGACGCTGCGCGCGCCATTCAGACACACCAACGCCCACAGCAGCGCCATGGGCCAGCTGAACAGGATGCGCCCCAGCGGCTCCAACGCGCGCAGCGCGCGGGCCGGATTGAGCAGCGGTAGGCGCATGGCCGCCAGACTCATGAAGCGGGCGCCGCCCTTCTGCTGCTGTTTACGGCGCCAGCGCGCAAACAGCAACTCGCCCTGGGCCGGATCGTCCAGACGCAGCATATTAACCTGATGCAGCAGCGCCAGCAGGCGCGCCACCTCGTCGCGGGAGGGGGTCTGCTGCGGCGCGATGCGCTGGCGCTCGGCCCAGATTTCGCCCACGCTACGGCGTCCATCCAAACGCGCGACAAACTCCCACGCCTGGGCGGTAAGGCGCAAATATTGATCGCCGAACGGATCGCTGAGAATGCGCCAGCGGCGACCGCGAATCAGACGGCGCTCGGCGCGTACGGTGGGATTGAGTGCGCAACGCACCCCGGCGATGCGGCGCCACCCTTCGGAGACCGGTTCGGGCTGCTGCGCGCTCATGCTCACCACCACAGCGCCAGGCGCAGATACTCCACCGTGCGGTGGGTGAGAATCCACAACAGCGAGCGTTGCCCCACGGTGATGCGCGCCGCGCCGGTCATGCCGGGGCGCTTCCAGCTCGCCGCCGCGCCGCTGGCGGCCACGCCGGTCAACTCCGCCCGCGCGCCGAACACATTGGCCCCATCGCGCACCCGCGCCACCGGGTCGATGCGGGCGATGCGCAGCGGCAGCGGATCCTGCGGCCGCCCCAGAAACGCCAGCTCCCCGCTCTGCTCCAGCGCCAATTCGTGGATGTCGCGCTCATTGACCGCCAACTCGGCGTGCAGCGACTCCAGCGCCGCCACCTTGAGCAGCGTCTCCCCCTCGCGCACCGGCGCGCCCAACTGTTTGTGCAACTCGCCAGCCACCACCACGCCGTCGAAGGGGGCGACGATGCGCGCCTCGTCCAGCAGATAGCGGATCTTCTCCAATTTGGCCTCGGCCTGCCGCCACTGCGCCTGAGCGATGCGCAGGTCGGCCATGGCTGCGCGCGCCTTGGCCTTCTCCATCTCCCGCTCGCGCTGCGCCACCTGCGCCAAGGCGGCGGTCTGCTCCAGTTGCAGCCCCTTGCGATCCAGCGTGGCCAGCAGCTGCCCCGCCGTCACCACATCGCCCAAGCGCACGTAGGCGGCGTCGATATAGCCGTCGAACGGCGCGGGCAGAATGCGCAGATTGTCCGCGCGCAGAGTGAAATCCGCCTCCACCCGATAGGGCGCGCGCGCCAGCGCCAGCAGCGCCACAAGCGCGACCAACAGCAGCAGAAGCAGCTTGCTCAGGGTTCGTTGCGGCCCCAGCCACGGCGCCAGCATGCGCCGCAGCGCCAACTTGGCGCGCTCCCCAAGCCACAACTCCCGCTGCGCCAACTCCTGCAACCGCGCCGTAGTCAACTCCGCCAGCAGGGCGAACAGGCGCGACTCCTCTTCGTCAAACGGACGCGCGGCGCGCTCGGCGGTGATGGCGCCCAGCCACGCGGGGTCCTGCCCCAAGGGCAGCGTCAGCATATGCGCCACATGCTGCGCGTGGGCGTATTCAGCGTGGTCGTGGGTGAGAACGTCGTCGCCTTCGACTGGCGGAAAGCGCACCTCAACGCTTTGATCCAGCGCCTCATCCATGGCGCGCTCCAGCCCCTTGACCGCCAACGCGCCGGGTTGAAAGCCGTCACGATGACTGATGGCGTGCAGCCGCATCGACTGTTTGTCGCGCCAGCCCAGCGCCACCCGTTCGGCGTCAAACCGCGCCGCCAGCTCATTGCACAGGGTCATGGCCGCTTGTTGGAAGTCGTCACAGGCCAGAATGCGCGCGGTGAGCCCCAGCGCCTCCTCCAGCCGCTGCGCCGATTGCGCCTGCTGCTGGCCGCGCCACTGGCTCAAATAGAGGGCCGGCACGTCCACCGCCATGTAGAGACGTCTGCGCGCCGCCTGCAGGGTGGCGTCATCGGGCGCATTGACCAGCAGCGTCGCCGCAGCGGTCACCGGCGGCTGCGTCTCATCGCCGTCCCACCACTCCAGACGCGCCGCCATCATCAGCCCCGCCTCGCCGCGCTCCTCCTGGGCAAAACCGCTCTGCAGCGCCGCCTGCGCCACCCGCTCCATACGCGCTGCAGCGTCGGGAAAGCGGTCGATGGCGTCCACCCCACCCGGCCACATGCTGAGGACGCGCCAAGGCGGATTATTGCGCGCATCGGGCAGCAGAATCGCGCCCACCCGCGCCGCGCACGACTCACCGAGGCGCGCCAGGTAGATGGGCCAAAAGCCGCCCGGCGCTCCGCCAAATCGGCGCAGAGCGCGCAACTTCTCCCAGGAGATTCGACTATCCATCAATCTGCGTCACCATCCGCCGCGCCGCGCGGCTCTACTCCGCCAAGCCCGCATCCAACCCCAGGTTGACCAGAATCGTCAGGAACGCCTCTTTACTCAGCCCCTCATCACCGCCGTTGATCTCCTGATAGCGGCTGAACGCCTCATCCAGGGTCATGTTGGCGTAGCCTTCGGAGAACAGCGTGGAGACGGTGTTGATCACCTGCCGGGTCAAGCGCTCCTGGGCGGTGTTGGGCTGCGTTCCCGCATCACTCTGACCGCCGCTGCTCTGCCTGCCCGCAGCGGCTTCGCCAGAGGCCGCTGGCTGCGCGCCACCGGAAGCGGTGTTTGCGCTCTGCCCGCCGCCCGCATCGCCGCCGCTGGGCGCGCCAGCCCATTGCGCCGCGCGCGAACCCGAGCCCGCATCCGCTCCTGCGCCAGCGTCGCTGGCCGTCGTTTCACCCGCCGCAACGACACCGCCGCTGGTGGTGGCGTCGCCACTCTGGGTCTGACCGCCGAGCAAACCGCTGCTCCCGGTTCCCAGGACGCCGCCCGTTAAGCTATTGATTCCTGTTGCGCCACCGCCCAGGTCGCCGTTCTGAGTCCCACCCACAGCGCCGCCCAGCGTTCCGATGCCCGCATCGCCGCCAGCAGCCGCGCCGCCAAGGAACGGCGACAGCGCGCCGGAGAGTTGTGACAGCGACTGCCCGCCGCTGGCCGCGCCGCCCGGATTCAGCGGGTTGAGCCCACCGCCCGCGCCACCGCTGTCCGCACCAGAGCCAGACAGCGTCCCGGTGGGGGTCAGGCCGCTGAGAGTGTTGGTTGTTCCACCCGTCGCAGCCGCGCCGGTCGCGGTATTGCCAGCAGTGGTCCCGCCCGTGTTGCTGGAGCCAGCCAGACTACCGAGGCTGGAGCCGCCAAACACCGGCAGATAGCCGCCTGTATGGGTGCTGGAGGCCACCGCATGATCCAGCACGATCTGGCCGCCATGGCGCACCGCCACGTTGCCTGCGGCGGTGATCGTTCCGCCCGCCTTCAGATCGAAAGTGTCCGCCAGATTGCGCAGCGCCGCTGAACCCACATCCACATGCAGGAAGGTGAGGGTCACATCATCCTGCTCCAGCAGATGGATCTGCCCGCTCCCCACATTGGTCAATGAGAGATCGGCGGCGTTGATGGCGATGGGGGCGTCCGCTGAAACGCCAATGCCCGCCCCCGCGCTCAGAGTCAGAGTGGCGGCTTCCAGGTGGTTAAACGCGCCGCTGGCCGCCGCCTGGATGGCGCCGCCCGCGCTCAGAGTGAGCGTGTTGGCCGCCGTGATGTGGGTCAGGTCGGCATCGCCGCCCACCACCATGGCGACGTTCCCTTGTCCGCTGATGGCGACGCTGGAGTCGCCGCTCATGGCCAGACTCCCCGTCACATTGATCTGCGCATCGCCGACGCTATCGATGCTGCCGGTCAGGGTCAGGCCGTTGGCTCCGGCGATGCTGCGCGCGCTGCTCACTGCGTTCACGCCGACGTTGAACAGAGTGGATCCACCCACGCTGATGGAGCCGCTCAGGTCCGCGCCGCCGCCCACCGTAAGCGCCAAATCGCCGCCCACACTCAGCGCGCCTGCATGGCTCAGGTCACCGCCCACATCGCTGGTCATGGCCCCGCTCACGCTGAGGCTGCCGCTGTCGCTCCAGTTGCCGGCGACGTTGGCGGTCATGGCGCCGCTGATCTGCATCTGGCTGCTGTGGCTCCAGTCGCCGCTGATGGTGAAGTCGGCATCGCCGCTCACAGAAAGCGCGTTGGCGAAGCTGGCGCTGGCCGCATGCAGAGTCAAACCGCCGCCCACGCTCACCGCGCTGCTCATGGCGAACGCTTGTTGCGTCGAAATCGCGGCATCAGCGCCGACGCTCAACGCCGCATTCACGTTCAGCGCGCCGCCTGCCGCAAGATCCAGCGCGCCGCTCACCGCCATGGCGCCCGTCACGCTCACCGCGCCGCCCGCCTGTACACTGGCGGTGGCGCCGTCAAAGGCGGCCTGACCACTGTGGCTCCAAGCGCCCAGAGTGGAAAGCGACGCCGCGCCGCCTACACTCAACGTTCCGGAGGTAGCGACATCGCCGCCGATTTTGGCGTTCAGCGCGCCGCCAATCGTGGTCACGCCACTATCGGTATAGCCGCCCTTCACATTCATCACGGCGTCGCCGCCGCTGGTCAGCGTTCCCGATTGGGCCAATTCCGCGCCAATGGTCAGCGTGGCGTTGGCGCCTGCTTTGACCACCCCCGACAGCGTTGCGGCATCACCGGCGCGCAACGTGAGCGCCCCCTGCGTCGCCGCCTCGCCGCTGATGGCCATGGCCGCGCCCGCCGTAACGCTGGCGTCGCCGCCCGCACGGAGCATGCCGCTAATCTGCATCCCGGCGCCGCTGGTCAGGGCGGCGTCACCGCCGCTCTCCACTGCGCCGATGATATTGACCGCGCCCTGCGCCGCCATCTCCACTGCGCCCGCGCTGGCCACGGCGCCATCCACCAGAATGCCGCCCGCCGCCTGAATGAAGAGGCCATCGCGGGCGTCCAGCGCGTTATGGATCTCCACCCTCTGTTGGCTGGCGATGTGGGTCGCGCCCTGCTGGCTCTGCACCGCGCCATTGAGGTTCACCGAACCACCGCCCAGCGTTTGCAAACGGAAATTGGCCGCCGCGCCCGGCGCCGATTGCAACGCGCCATCCACCACCAGATTATCCTGGGTCTGCATCAACAGATCCCCGCCCACCAGAACCGTCGCGCCCACATGGGCGCCGCCGCCGAAGATGCGGGTGACGTGATGCAGATGGCTGGCGCCCAGCTCCACATGGGATTGCGCCGCGTTGGCGGTGGTCAGGGTGAGCTGTTTCACGCCCGCGCCCAGGGCGTCCAGGTCCGCTTGAGCGATGTGCAGATCGCCGCCCGCAACCGCGCCCACATCGCCGACGCTCAGATTGGTCTGCGCGTTATGGGCGCTGAAGGTGACGCCCGCGCTGGCCTGCAGGCTGCCTGCCCCGCCCAGCAGATTGATGGAATCCGATTGCAGATGGATATCCCCTGCGCTCACCGCCAAACCGGCGTGGAATTGGACGCTCTGCGCCGCCTGCACCGAGACCCGCGCCGTGCTGGGCAGCGTCCGGTCCGCGCCGGTGATCACCACGTCGCCATGCCAGTCCGCCTGCTGGCCGCCGCTCACTTGCAGCGCCCCGGCCACGCTCACGCTATTGTGCGTTTGCAACGCGCCCACCTGTCTGAGGGAGGCGTCGCCGCCGCTGACGAAACCGTTCTGGAACGCCGCCGTTTGGATACGCTCCAGGGTGAGATTTCCAGCCGTGGTCAGGGTTTGCGCTGCATCCAAAGAGGCCAGATCGCTCAAGCTGGCCGCACCCAAGGTCAGCGCGCCATCCAAGGTCACCGCCTGCGCCTGCGCGATGGTGAGTTCACTCGCCGCCACCGTCTGCGACAGGGTCAACGCGCCGCTCAACTGATTCAGGTTCAGTGCGCCGCCCACCTGCACGCCGCCAGAGAAGCCGACGACGCCGGCGCCGCTGATGGACACATCCTGACTGGCGGCCACATCGCCACCCACGGTGAGATCGGATACGCTGCTGATCCGTGCGTTCCCTACAGTGAGGTGGGAGCCCAGCGTCACGCTCTGAGCATTGGCCACGGCGAATCGAGCCGCGTCCACCGCGCCGGAGAGACGCATTGAGCCCTCCACATTGATCATGCTGAACAACCCACCCACGCTGGCGGCGTCGGTGATGGCGATGGCTCCGGTGTCCGTGACGGTCAGGTCGTTGTTCACCAACAGAGTCGAGCCCAGGGTGACGTCGCCCACGCTGGCAATGGAGCCCGCGCCCAAGGTCGTTGCGCCGCTCACGCCAATGGCTTGGGCTGTATCGATGCTCAAACCGCCCGCGCTCAGAGCGTCGGCGAATCGCATGGCGCCGCTGATGTTGCTTAGACCAAACGCACCGCCCACGCTGGCCGCGCCGGTGACGTCGATGGCCTGAGTGGAATCAACGATCAAATCGTTGGTCACCGTGAGGGTTGAACCCAGGGTGATATCGCCCACACTGGCAATGGAGCCCGCGCCCAAGGTCATGGCGCCGCTTACGCCGATTGCCTGGGCCGTGCTGATGCTCAAGCCGCCCGCGCTCAGGGCGTCGGCAAAGCTCATGGCGCCGCTGATGTTGGAGAGGCCAAACGCACCGCCCACGCTGGCGGCGCCGGTGACATCAATCGCGCCAGAGCCGTCCACAGTCAGGTCATTGGTCACCGTGAGCGTCGAGCCCAGGGTGATGTCGCCGACGCTGGCAATGGAGCCCGCGCCCAGGGTCATGGCGCTGCTCACGCCAATAGCCTGGGCTGTGCTGATGCTCAAGCCGCCCGCGCTCAGGGCGTCGGCAAAGCTCATCGCTCCATTGATGTTGGAGAGGCCAAACGCCCCGCCCACGCTGGCCGCGCCGGTGACATCAATCGCGCCAGAGCCGTCCACAGTCAGGTCATTGGTCACCGCGAGCGTCGAGCCCAGGGTGATGTCGCCCACGCTGGTCAGGGAGCCCGCGCCCAGGGTCACGGCGCCGCTCACGCCAATAGCCTGGGCTGTGCTGATGCTCAATCCACCCGCGCTCAGAGCGTCGGCAAAGCTCATCGCTCCATTGATGTTGGAGAGGCCAAACGCCCCGCCCACGCTGGCCGCGCCGGTGACGTCGATGGCCTGAGTGGAATCAACGATCAAATCGTTGGTCACCGTGAGGGTTGAACCCAGGGTGATATCGCCCACACTGGCAATGGAGCCCGCGCCCAAGGTCATGGCGCCGCTTACGCCGATTGCCTGGGCCGTGGTGATGCTCAATCCGCCCGCGCTCAGGGCGTCACTGAAGTTCATCGCGCCGATGATGTTGGAGAGGCCAAACGCACCGCCCAAGCTGGCGGCGCCGGTGACATTAATCGCGCCAGAGCCGTCCACGGTCAGGTCATTGGTCACCGTGAGGGTTGAACCCAGGGTGATGTCGCCCACGCTGGTCAGGGAGCCCGCGCCCAGGGTCGTTGCGCCGCTCACGCCAATGGCCTGGGCGGTGCTGATGCTCAAGCCGCCCGCGCTCAGGGCGTCGGCGAAGCTCATGGCGCCGCTGATGTTGGAGAGGCCAAACGCACCGCCCACGCTGGCCGCGCCGGTGACATCAATCGCGCCTGAGTCATTCACGGTCAAGTCATTGGTCACCGTCAGGGTCGACCCCAGGGTGACGTCGCCCGCACTGAAAATCGAGCCCGCGCCCAGGGTGGTCGCGCCGGTCACCGAAAGCGCGCCGCCGGTGGTCAGACTCAGGGCGCCGCCGACGCCCAACGCGCCGGTCACGGACAGATCGCCCAGATTATCCAAACTCACCCCTTGTGCGGCGGTCAAACCGGCGTCAAAGTTCACCGCGCCCAGTTGACTCCCGCTCACCGAGCCCACACTCACCGCGCTGGCGAAGGCGGTGGCGCCGCTCACGTTCTGCAGCGTCAACGCGCCGCTGAGGCTCACCGCGTCGGCCACGCTCACCGAGGTCGCTCCCAGCACCGTGAGGGCATCCACGCTATCGGCGGTGGCCCCGGTCAGAGAGAGCGCGCCGCTGGCGGTCAGAGTCAGACTATCGGCCTCGCCCACGCCATCGCCTGTGAGCAGGTCGAGCCCAGCGTTGCTCAGGGTGAGCGCTCCGCCTGCGCTGATGGCCCGCGCGCCGCTCAGGTGAATCTTGTCGCTAATCTCCACCGCGCCCGCAGCGCTGATATCCGCCGCCAGATCGTAGGTGGCCCCGGAGCCCTGCACGGTGAGCCCGGCGCCGTCGATGAGGCTCAAATCAGCGTTTTGCGTGATGTGACCGCCGGTGGCGGAAGCGCGCAGCGTGGTGGAATCCCGCAGCGTCACCGCGCCGCCACTCTGGCCGATGGTGATCAGGTGCGCGCTGTCGGCGCGGCCAAAGGTGAGCGAGGCGAAGCCGTTGGTCAGCAGATCCAACTCCGTCTGGGTCAGGTTCAGATCGCCCGCCGCGCCGTCGCCGAGGCCGATGCTGCGATCGGTGGCCTCGGACTGAATGGTGAGCGCGCCGGAACCGCTCACCGCCGCATTCAGCGCCATGGCGTCGGCGGTGAGGGTCACCGCGCCAGACTCGGCGCTGATCGCCGTATCCGCCGTGAGCAGCGCCCCGGCGCCGGAGGCCAGCAGGGTCAGATCGCCAGCGCCCAGCACAGCGACGCCAGCGCCGTCGGCGCTGAGGGTCATATTGCCCGCGCTGGTCAGCGTGACGGATTGCCCGGCGCTCTGCTGAATGGCCCGCGTGATGTTCAGATCACCGCTATTGCTCAGATTGACCGCGCCCACACCGCTATTGATCAGACCCAGCCCACCGCCGATGACGGCGTCAATGGCGTTGCCATCAGACCCCACGCCGGTAGCGGTGCGCAGAATCACGCCCCCCGCCGCATCGATGTCGGTGTGGGCGTCGCCGCTGTCCAGAATCGCGCCGCTGTGGCTGGTAATGGTGATGGCGTCGGCGTCGCTATTGGCGCTGCTCAACCCGCCCAGAGTGATATCCGCCGCCGTGGTGATGGCGATTTTGCCCGCGCCGCTGTTGACCAGCGCGCCGTCGGCCATGTTCAGGCCACCGGCGTCATTGGCGTTGGAATCCGCGCGCAAGGTGACGTCGGCATTGGCGGCGATAGAGCCCCCTGCGCCGAACTGCACATTGCCCCCCGCGCTCAGGCTCACCACGCCGCCACTGCTGGCGATGGCGCTGTTCACCACCAGATCCGCCTCGCCGTCCACCGCCAGGGTGACGGCGTCCTGCACGTCGATGGCCGCGCCCGCGCCGCTGTTCTGCACGGTGAGGCCGGTGGCGGCGGTGATGCTCACCGCCCCCGCAAACCCATTGGCGATGGCGTCGATGGTGACCTCGTCGCTGTCGCTCAGTGTGATCGCCCCCGCCGCGCTCTGGGTGACGGAGAGCGTATTCACATCGCCGGTGAGGCTCACCGCGCCGCCCGCCTGGAGAGTCGCCACATCGCCGGTGATGGCGGAAGCCGCCACGCCGCCGCTAGCGGTCAGAGCGATATCGCCCTGCGTCCCGGCGTTGAGGGTCGTGGCGCTGATGGCGCCCTCAGTGGCGGTGAGGGTGATGTCGTTGGCGTCGCTATCGGTGTGGGAGACGATGCTCTCCACGCTGATGTCGCCGCCCGCCGTGAGGCTGAACGCGCCATTGGCGGTGGAGCCGGAGGTGATGGTGATATCGTCCTCTTCGGTGACCACCGCATCGCCTGCGCCGGTGAGGCTCAGGCTCAAGGTATCGACGCTGGTGTTGAGCGGGGTCACCGTGGCGCCGCTCAGGTCCAGATCCGCCGCATAGATGGTGTTGCTGTTTAGCGTGAGCGCGCCGCCCGCCTGCAACTGGATGTCGCCGCCGTCGGCGTCCAGCACGATGTCGGAGCCCAGAATCAGATCGCCGCCCGCCAGCAGGGTCAGGGTGGCGCCCGCCTGCATGCTCAGTTCGCTAATGGTGAGGGTTCCGGTGACATCCACGGTGATGTCGCCCTCCCACAGCGGCAGAATCAGGGTCAGATCTCCGATCACCTGCCCAGTGGGCACGCCCAGAGTAAGCTGCTCCACCGCCGTGGTGGATTGCACCTCCAGCGCCTCGCTGGCGCTGAAACTCACCGGATTATTGACCCGCAGACTCACTTCATAAGCGGTCACATCGGCGTTCAGGTCGATGGCCGAGGCGATCTCGGCGGCGGAGCCCAGCGCATTGAGCACCACCCGCCCGGCATTGGCCCCGGCGGCGACGTAGTCCAGATAGAGCGTGTCCGTGGTCTGCAGGGTGACGTCGTTGCCCGCCGCATCGGTGAGGGACTGCGCCAGCCACACGGTGAGATCGCCGCCATTGGCGTAGGCGAAGGCCGAACCGTTCCAGGCGGTCATTTCGCTCACCGTCAGGGCGCCAACGTTCTCAATGGCGATATCGCCCGCCCCCGTGTTTTCGGCGCTGAGGGTGGCGGCCTGAGTCAGCAGGTCAATGCCGCTGACCGCCGTGATGTCGATATTGCCCGCGCTCAGGGAGGAGAGGCGATCGCCTTGCACCGATGCGCCCTGCAGGCTCAACTGCGTCCCCGCCTCCAGGGTAGCCTCAACAAAGTTCAACGCGCCGCCCGCGCGCAGGGACATCTGCTCCACCCCCGCGCCGTCAGTGAGCCCGCCAAGGAAGCCGGAGATCTGCGCATCGCCGCTGGCGGTGAAGTCCATGGAAAGGGCCGCGCGCAGTTCGACCTGGGCCGCATCCAACGCCTGCACGTCCATGACGATTTTGCCGGTGGGGATGGCGTCAAAGCGCGCGGTCAAATCCGCCGGATTCACCGCCGTTTGGCTATACGTTCCCCCCGACTCGGTGTAGTAGAGGCCGGTGGATTCGTTGTGGTAGATGCTCTGTCCGCCGCCATCGGTATAGATGCGCATGGCGGAAACCGGATCATAGGCGGCGGTGGAGACGGCGCGACCGCCGCGAGCGGTGATCTCCAGCTGCTCGATAGGCGCGCCGCCCACCCCCTGCACCACGCCGTTGACGTAGACATTGGCGTCGGAGGTGAGGCTCATCAGGGAGGCCGCGCTGAGCGTCCCATCCACTTTGAGGGATTCGCCGGTCTCCAGAATCAGGGTGTCGGCGGTCAGATTCAGGGTCTGGCCGTCGGGCACGCTCAGATGCATGGCGTTGGCCGCGCGCAACTCCAGGGTTCCGGTGGCCTGATAGCTCTCCTCCACGGAGAGATTATCGCCTGCGCTCAGATGCAGATCGGTGCCAAACGCCAGGGCGTCGCCGCCCACCAGATCCTTCACCGTCAGGTTGCCGCTGGTGGTGGTGAGCGACAGCGCGCTGTCGACCCCGCCCGCCGTGACCTGCAGCACCTCCATGTAGCCATCGGACTGCAAGGTCACCGACCCGGCATCAGCGGCAACATGCGCTGCCGTCACACCGGGGCGCGCCTCGCCGTAGCCGTCCAGATCGCTCAATTGGATATCGCCGCTGGCCGCTGTAATCGAGATCCAGGCGTTGACCGCCGTGTGCAGGCCGCCGATGGCTCCGTCTGCGGTGAGGGTGAGCCCATCACCGATGAGGTCGGGCTCGGCGTCATCGACAGCGCTGATGGCGCCGCCTGCGGTCAGGCTGATGTCGCTTTCCGCCGAGAGCGTGCGCGTCTCGCCCGCATCGGTGGAGAAGATCCCCGCCTGCACGCGGCCCACGCTGATGGCCCCGGCGGCAGTGACCATCACATCCAGATCGTCGCGGCTGGTGAACAGGGTGACCGCCTCCAGCGCCACATCGCCGTCGTGGGTCAGGCTGAAGGCGCCTTCACGCACATCGGCCTGATGCACGGTGAGGGTTCCGCCGCCGCTGTTGCTCACCGACACATCCCCCGCCACCCGCGAAGCCAGGGTCAGGGCGCTGGCGTGGGTGGTGAGGGTCAGGGCGGTGTTGGCGCGCACGGTGATGTGGTCGGCGCTCAAGGCGCCGTCGCCGCTGGCGACAATGGCGCCGTCGGCGTCCAGGGTCAGATCGCCCAGCCCGGCCACGGAGACCGTATCATACAGAATGTCGCCGCCATGGGTGGTGAGCCCCACGCCGCTGGCGTCGGATCCGCCAAGGGATTGGGCGTTGGTCACGCTCAACTGGCCCACCACGTCCACGCTGATGACGCCGTCGGCGGTGACCGCGTTGGTCAGGATCAGATCCGCCGTGCTGGTAATGGTGATATCGCCCGCGCCGCTGGTTTCGGCGTCCACGCCGCCGCCCGCCAGATTGGCGCTCACGCCGCTCACCGCCCGCGCGGTGAGCGTATCAGCGCTGATTTGACCCAAGGCGTGATCGATGGCTCCGGCATCACTGGTGAGCGCAATGGTGGTCCCGGTCATATTGACCTGATCCAGCCCCATATCGCCCGCACTGTGCAGGGTGAGGCTCTCGGCCTGCAGATAACTCTGGCTCAGGGTGATGGAAGCGCCGTTGATAGTCAGGGTTCCGCCCGCATCGGCGACTTGCAGGTCGCCGGTCAGGTTGCCGGTGACCGCGCCCACGGCGTCCACAGTGAGGCTCTGTCCGGTGTGGATGGCGCCATCCAGCGCCAGCGCGCCGCCTGCGTCCAGATCGATGCTCTTCAGGCTGGAGAGCGCCCCGGCCACGCTCAGATCGCCGCCCGCAGTGAGGGTAATGGCGCTGGTGGAGCCGACGCCGCCATCATCAACCGTGATAGCGGCCGAATCGGCGATGGTGATGGCGCCCACGGCGCTGAAGCTGACCGCCGAGTCCGCCGTAATGGTGGAGATCGCGGCGATGGCGCTGGGGTCGCTGGCCACCCCCAACCCCTGCTGGGTGATGGCGCCGCCCGCATTCACGCTGAGGGCGCCGACGTCGATCAGCGCGCTGAAATCGGCGTCGCCGCCGCTCTGAATGGCGACCGCGCCGCCCGCGATAAGGGATTCGCTATCGAATTCGGCAAACGTACTGGGCGGATCATTGCTGTACTGGCGCACCGCCTGCAGCGAAGTCTGCTCCGCGGTGATGGGCGCGGTGATCCACTGGGTCACCTGCTGGCTGGTGACCACCTCGGTCTCCACTTCGCGGGTCTCGTAGACCGGCTGGGTTCCCCAGATGGCTTCGGTGTTGCCGCTCCAGTCGTAAGTGAGGGTCAGGCGCGTATCGGCGATGTCGCGCCACACCGAGGTCCAGTCGTAGTTGTAGTCGTATTGGGTTTCGTAGATGTTCTGATAGGAGCCGTTCCAACGCGGATCCCACTGCACCGCATAGCCGCCTGAATCATGTCCGGCCCAGAAGTCATTCCATTTGTTGGCCAAAATTCCAGTGCCGCTACCGCCAATGACTACGCCATGCTCGCCGATTCCGCCGGTTATATGAGTCGGTTCGCCTGTGGCCCAATTCGCCCACACCACGCTGTCATAGACGTCATCCCCCTTCTGCGGCGATACGGTATGCGGGTCCGACGCCCAGATAAAGTTATTGACGACGCCATCGGTCCCCACCATGTATTCATGATGCCACTCTTCGTTATAAGCGCCATCGTAAACACCGATCCAGGTCAACCCCCAGGCGTCAGCGTTACTGGTTCCCGTCAGTTCCGGGATCTCCGCTATCAACGATACGATCTTATCGTGCTGCGCCTGCGTCATGGGCTCGGCCAGCTTGCCGCCCAGACTGAGCGCCTGATCGTGCGCCTCCTTAAGCGTCAGCCCCTCCGCAGTATTGGCCGGGTTGCCTTTATAGACGGCGATGGTGCGATCGTCATAGCTGTAGTGCAGCTCCTGCCCCACCAGAATATTGCTGTGGGTGGCGATGGTGGACTGGCCGCTGAGCAACGCAGTAGATGAGACGAAGCCGCTTTGGGCGTTCACCCGCGCGCCCAGTATGTCGCTCTCGGCGCCGTTGCCGCTTTCCAGGGCGTAGGCGCCGGTGGTGAACAGCGGATTCTCGTTGTACCGCACCGAGGCGCCGGAGCCCGCATCACGGCCATCGTTAATGGAGTATTCGCGCTCGCCGCTGCCGCCGATGTAGTCCACCCGCCAGCGCCCCGGGGAGTACTCCTGCGCGCCATTGGTGGGCATCACCCCGCTGACGTCGTAGTCGATGGAGTAGGTGGTCTTGGTGGGGTTGCTGGACTCGCCAGGGTTGGGCAGCGCCTCGTAGCCGCTGGAGACAATGGCCTTGGAGGTGTAGTAGGAGCGGTCCTGAATGTAATTGACGTCGGCGTGTTCGCGCCACTGCCCCACGCTCTCCTGCCAAGTCACCGGCGCGCCGGTGGAGACCACGTTGAGCACATCCAGCAATTCGCTCTGCACGCCATTGGGCACGCGCAGATACTTATCCGCCCAGTTGCTGGTCTGAATATTGATCACTGCCGACTGGCCGCCGCCAACCGCTGTATTCCATTGATTGTCCCAATCGCTCCAACCGGTTTCCGAAACGATGCCGTATTCGGTGGTGCGTTCGATGGCGTTGGCGTAGCTCAGATCGAACACCGGCATGTAGCCCAACTGCGCCAACAGCACGTCGCGCTGCTGGTCGTTGAGTTCGCCAAAGCTGGCGCTGCTCACCGGCGCGGTGGTCCCGCTCCAGTTGATGGCGCTGTTGTGATAGTCCACCCCCTCCACGAAGTACTCGCGGAATTTGTCCGCCTCGGTGGCGGCGTTGGGGTTGTAGTAGCCATCCTGGGTCAGGGTGATGCTCATGAAGTGGGCGATGTTGCCGGTCTTCACCGACACCTGCCCCACCTCTTCGGTCACCTCGGTGGTGACCCACTGGATCTCGGGGATCTCGATGTAGCCGTTCTCCACCTCCTGGTAGCCGGTGACGATCTCCACCGTGACCGGCTGCATCACCACCACCGGTTTGGCCAGGGCGATGGTCCCGTCGCCCAGCGCCGGGGCGGCGGAGATGGAGACCTGATCACCCGCCGTTAAGGTGATGGCCCCGGCGGCGTTGAGTTGCCCGGCGGACTGCACCCAGATGTCGCCCGTCGTATTCAGCTCCGCCACCGCCAGCTCGCCGGTGAGAACCGCCTCGCTCCAGGTCAGGTCCACGCCGCTGCGCGCCAGAATGTCCGCCGCGCCATCCACCTGCCCGGTGACGGCGACCAGGGTGGCGGCATTGAGGATAATTTGGCCGCCCGCGGCGTCGTGGTTGAGTAGATGGCCGTCCACCTGCACCGTGGTCGCCGCCAGATGCAGCAGCGACCCCGCCTCGGCGGTCCCCGCCTCCAGCCCGCCGCCCTCGGCGGCCAGATAGATCGCATTGTCGGCGCGTAAGGTCACCGACGAATCGGCGGCAAAGCTCTTGACCACGCCGCCGGGCAGAATGTTGACGTCCAGCGCCTGCAAGCGCGCGCTGGCTTCGGCATACACGCCGCCGCCCACGGTGATCTCGCCCGTGGCCGTCACAGTCACGGCGGCGGTGTCGGTGACGGAGACGCCATCGACCACGTCCAACTGCCCCACCACGCCGCCGATCACCATGTCGCCATCAGCGCTGACGGTAATCTGACCACCTGCGCCGGAATCCAGCACGCCGCCGCTGGTGAGGACCGCCGCGCCCTGGTCATCGGTCCCCCACACCAGGGAGGAGACCACCAGCGATGCGCCGGAAGCCACGCTTCCCGCCTCCACGGTGAGCGCGCCCTCGGCGCTGACCACACCGTTGACCAGAATCATCTTGTCGCTGCTCACCCGGGCGGTGGAATCGGCGTCCAACGCTTGAATGCGGCCCTGAATCTGAATATTGCGGTCGGCGTCGATGGCGATATCACTGCCCGCCTCGATGGCCGACAGACTGTTCATGGCCAGCGCCGTGGTCGCCACGCCATCGGCGATATCCAGATCCACGCCGCTCAGGCCCTTGAGCAGACCGCCGCGGGTAACCGCCGCACCGGTTTCATCCACGTTTTGGCCGCCCAACACCACCGATTCGCGGATATTGACGTCGGCCACCGCGCCGCTTCCACTCCACACCAGGGCGTCATTGGCGTCCACATCGGCGCCCGCATAGATCCCGCCGATGAGGTTCAGATTGGCGGCGTTGATCTGCGCCACCGAATCCACGCCCGCGCTCATCACCCGGGCGCCGGACTGGATCTCCACCAAATCGGCAGCGGTAAGGGTGACGCCCGCCTCGGCGCGTAGGGTGGCGCCCTGCTGGATGTCCTGGCCCTGGTCCCCGGCGCCCGCAGCGATTTGGCCCAACTGAATATCGTTGGCGCTGGTGACCAGCAGTCGCGCGCCCGTTGCCATGGCGGCGATGTCGGTGTTGTAGATGAGGACTTTGTTGTCCGCATGCACGGACATCGACCCGGCCAGTTCGAAGTCGCCGTGCAGCTCGGCAACGCCGGAGACTGCGATGCTCACTTCAAAATCATCCGGGTCGGCGGTGGCGCCGCTGGACTTCACCACCCCGGCGATATCCACGTCCAGGCCGGTAAAGCGGATCGCCGCGTCGGTCTGAATCCAGCCCGACTCCTGGGTCACGGTGAGAGTTCCGCTGGTCGAGCCCAGTTCGATGAGGGCCAACCCGGCGCTATCGGGACCGATGGCGCTGTTGATCACCACGTCATTGACGCCGGTAACGTGAATCTCGCCGCTGGCCGAAAGCGTATTCAGACGGCTGGTGCTCTCGGTGGTGACGCTCACTTCGTCCGCAGTGACGTTGGTTCCGCCGCTAATCAGGATCTGGTCCGCCGCCGTCACCGAGCCGCGCAGGGTCAAACTCTGGTCCGAGTGCAGAATCACGTCGGAGCCGTCGCCGCCCGCGTAGAGATCGCCCTTGATCTCACCCACCACCCCGGCGTTGAGCGCAATGGAGCCCGCCACCGTCTCCAGCGAGCCGGTCCAGTCCAGGTCGATATCCACGCCGTCGGCGGATTGACCGGAGTAGAGGTTGATGGCGCTGTAGGCCTGCACCTTGCCGCCGATGTAGAGCTTGCCGTTGGGGCCGTCCGGCGCGCCGATGTTGATCACCGCACCGCTCTGCGCCGCTTGCAGGGCGTAGACCCGTTCGGAGGCGGCGTCGCCGCTGGCCAGTTGACTCAGACCCAGTTGTTCCGCCCCAGTCGACCCCGCGCCCAGACCGATCGCATAGGGCGAGGTGAACAGGATGCGCCCGTCGCGCAGAGCCATCTCCACGTCGGGGTTGCCCGCGTCCATCTGGTAGACCGAGCCCACCGCGTGGTCGGCGTTGTTGGAGCTGACCACGCTGAAGCTGGCGTCGGCCAGGGCGCTCTGGATGTCGGCCAGCAGATCGTTGAGAGTGGCGTTGTCGGCGGCGCTCGCGGCGCTGATGGTCACGCTGCCCGCCACCTGGAAGTCCACCCGGTCGATGCTCAGTTGCAGGGTCACGTCGCTGTTGAGCTGACCGCTATTGCTCACCGCCCATTGGGCGCTGGCGATCTCGTTGACATGACCCGGGGCCAGAATCTCCACCGCGCCGGAGGCGTTGAGGTTGATGCTGGCGTCGTCCATCCAAGTGGACAATTGCGCCGAGCCCAGCAGGCGAATGCCCGAGACCGTGTCGTCATTGGGATCGGCGCCGCCCACCACGTCGATGGTTTGCCCGGCCTGCACATAGGTGCCCAGGCGCACCTGACGGTCGGCCTCGATGCGCAGGGTCGAGGCCCCGCCCAGATTCTGGAACTCCCGCCCCAGATAGCCGCCCGCCGCGTCGCGAATGGCGACCACATCGCCGCCGGAGGCGATCATGCCCTGGATGTCGGCGCCGTCGGTCGCGTCAATGAGAATGTGCGCTGCGGCGTTGTGCGCCGAGACCGCGCTGGCCCCCTGCACGATCACCCCATAGCCGTCATCGCTGCTCCCGCCGACGATCTCCACTTGCTGATTGGCGATGACGCTTCCGCCCACCACCACCGGGTCGTTATTGCTATCGGTCGTGGTCCCGCCGATCATCGCCTGCCCGGCGGCCTCGATGCGCGCCGTGGCCGACTCGGCGGACCAAGTGAAATTCTCGCTGAGCAGATTGCCGTCGCCATCGCGGATCTGCTCCACATTGGCCCCGGCGATCACCCGCCCCATCATCTGCAGGCCGGAATCCGAACGCACTGTGGCTTGCGCGCCGCTACCCGCCGTGGTGTGGCCGGAGACGGTAACGCCGCCGGATGTGGCGATGATCAAGCCCAAGCCATTGTCATCGGCCCCGGCGGTTCCGCCGTGCAGATCCACCACGCCGCTGGCCATCACCCCGGCAGTGAGCAGCAGTTGCTCACCCGCCGTGACGCTCACCGTGGAGTCGGCTCCGGCGAAGCTGACGCCTCCCGCGCCGATGCTCCCCCCGGCCACAAACGAGCCATAGAGTTCAATATCTTCGGCGCCGCTCACCGTGATGCTGGAGCCCGCCTGATTGGTGTTGAACAGCGCCGCTTCGTGCAGGTAGAAGCTCACGCCGTCGCTATTGGCCCCGCGCGCAGCCACGCTGATATCGCCATTGACGTCGGCGGCGCCCTCGTAATAGATCCAGCTATCGGAGTCCAACACCAGATTGCCGTTCGCGCCGGTGACGTTGACGTTGCCGCGGAAGATCAGGTCATCGGCGGAGGCCAGGGTCAGGGTGGCGTTGTCCTGCAACGCGGTGATGGTCCCGGTGACCATCAGGCCGAAGCCGGAGTGGCCAACCAGCGGATGGTCGGCGTCCAGGGCCTGGAAGTAGTCCAGATGGGTATGGAATTTGGCCCCGCCCTCAATGGAGAGCGCGCCGCTGCTGGTCACGCTGCCGGCAATCCACACATCGCGCGCAGCCGAGAGGCTCACGCTGGCGTCGGCGCCGATGATCTGCGCCACCGGCGCGCCGCTGCTGTTGTCGAACGCCACCCCCGCCATCACAGCGCTGCCGCCCTCGGTGTGCAGATAGGTCCCCGAGCGCGCATCCACCGTAGCGCCGTCAGCGGAGGCGGAGAGGATGCCCCCCTCCAGCAGGCTCAGGCCGGTGGCGCCATACACGTCCGCCAACCCGCCCGCGCCGGAGGCGATCACCGATCCGGCGATCTTCACGCTCTGGCTGGCGTTGATGTCCAGCACCCCGCCCGCGCCGGTGATTTCGATGCGGCTGCCCAGGTCAGTGGTGAGGCTGTTGAGGCCGTCATCGTGGTCGATGATATTGCCCAGGCCGGTGGTGCCGGTGATGTTGATCACCACCGCGTTCTCGCCCTCGATCCAGCCGCCGACGAGAATCTGTTCGGCCACGTTGAAGGTCAAATCGGTCCCGCTGACCCCGGCGTCGGGCAGCCCTTCGGGGTCGTGCAGATTCTTCGACTGCAGCGTCAAGTTGCCATCGACGTTGAAGGTGAGATGGCCGCCCGGGGCCTGCACGTCGCCGACGATGGTGAGATCCTCGGTGGTGAAGACCATCTCATCGCGAATGGCGGCGTTGACCACGCGCTCGGCCTGAGAGCCTTTGACCACAAGGGCGTCCTCGGCGTCGCCAATGAACATGTCGGAACCGGCAAACTGATGGCCGATCTCGATGCGGGTAAAGCCATCCTGCAGCGCCGCCAGATCCACCATGGAGAGGTCCAGGCTGCTGGAGTTGAGCACCCCGTCGCCATTGAGATCTTCGCCGTCATCCAGCACGCCGTTGGTGTTGATATCCTCGTCGGCGGTGAGGAAGCTGCGGTCATCGCCGCCCCATTGCTCGCCCGCCGAGCCGATGCGGTAGTTGTACAGGTCGGTATAGCTGCGGATGGTCAGCACCCCCGCGCCGCGCACCTGATCCTCGCCGGAGACAAAATCGATCTCGTCGGCGATGAAGGTCACCCCCGCCGAAGCCGAGGTGGTTTCGATGGCGCCGGACTCCAGGGTGAGCTGCGCATCGCGGCTGGTGAGGGTGATGCTCACCGCGCCGCTGGCCGAGAGGGCATAGGCGTCATCGCCATCCTGCACGCTGGCCACCCACTCGGAACCCGCCGTCGTCACCCAGTTCATGGCGTCGGCCCAGGCGTGGCCCACGCTGGGGATGAACAGACCGGGGTTGTCGTGCACGTGTTCATACTGCGGCGGCGGCGGCTCCACCCCGGGAACCACCTCCTGCGGAATCTCCTGCAGGCCATAGTCAAGCGAGGTCAGGGTGAGGCTGTCGGCCTCCTGCAGGAAGATCTCGCCCGCGCCGCCGGGGGCCACATTGAGGGTGAGCGCAGCCACGTCGGTGAGCAGCGGGTCGATGGCCGAGCTGGCGAAGCCTTTGGCTTTGAGAATCAGATGGCTGCCCGCGCCCTGGAAGGTGAGCCCCGGGGTGCGCAGAATGTCGCCGTCAGGGGCGACAAAGCGCATCCAGCCCGCGCCGTCGCCAGTCACCGCTGTACCCGCCGAAATTACCGGCGCTACGCGCAGATCGATATCGGCGCCGTCGCCCACCGCGCGCACGTCGATGTAGCCGTTATTCTTGGCGTGCAACTGCTGGTCGATGATGAGGGTGTCGCGGCTCTCCAGCACGATGTGGGGGCCGGTGATATCGGTTTGCAGGTCGATGGACTGACCGCTGATCCACAGCCCCACATCGCCCATGTCCAGATTGGCGCTCGCGCTGCGCAGGGTGATGTCGGCGCCGTAGTCAATGACGCCAAAGCGCTCCAACCCGGCGTCGAAGTCGATGCCCTGGGCGCCGTTGGTGATGTGGTTGCCGTTAAACAGCAGGTCGTGGCTGGCGGCGTCCAGTTGCAGATGCACCACGTCCCAGTCGCCGCCCGCGTCGGTGATGGTCACATCATTGCTGTCGGCGGTGACGGTGACGCTGTCGCTGCCCGCGCCCAGCTTGATGGTGTTGGCCGCGCCGCCGTTGGCGTCGGCCAGGGCGTCGGTGACGTTGAGGCCGGTGAGGATGTAGTCGGGAACCTCGCTGCCCTCCACCTCTTGTTCATAGTAGCCGGTCAACTGCGCGCGCTCGGCGCTGATTTCGCCGCTTAAGCCCATGGAGACGGCGGAGAAGTCCAGGGTGTTGGCCCCGCCCGCGTCGCGGAATTCGTCAGTGCCGAAGTTGTCCTGGAAGATGAAGGTATCGTCGCCGGAGCCGCCCACCAGCAGGTCGTTGCCCTCGCCCCCCTCCAGACGGCCCGCGCCGCTGCCGCCGTGGATCAGATAGGCCCCGCTCCAGGGCGCGTCTTCGTCCACGCCGCCGAACAGATCCACATCCGAGAGCACGCCCACGGTCTCGATGTAGTCGAAATCCGTGCCGCCATCGGCGACGATTTTGGAGACCCCGGAGAAGATCTGCCGCCGCCCCATGCCGATCACCAGCACGGTCTCATTGCCCGCCACGCTGGCGACCGGATTGCCGTAGGCGTCGGTGTCCATGTGGATGATGGAGAAGTGCTCCACCGTATCGTTTTCGGCGAAGTTGCGCGACCCCGCCCGATCGCCCATGTTCAGGTGCAACTCGCCGCCGCTGAAGCTGGTGGGATTGTCGACGCTGCCCGCCAGATAGACGGTGGGGATCTTGAAGTTGCCGATGGTGAAGCCCACCGTTTTGCTGATCTCGAACAGCCCCAGGTCGATCTTCACGGTGATGCTGATGGACAGATCGCCCGAGCCGCTGTTGTAGTCGAAATTGAGCGATGGCAGGTTCAGGCTGATGCCGAACAGCTTGGCCCCGGCGCCCATGGAGCCGTGGATGTCCAGCACCTGGTTGACGTAGGAGATGGACAGCTCGCCGCCGCCCCATACGCCGAACGACGAGGTGCCGATCTCCAGCCCGCCGGAGAGATTGAGGGCGAAATCGCCCAGGGAGTTGAAGAAGCCGGAGACCGACATGGAGGCCACGCCGAAGAAGTCGGCGGTGAGCTCCACCACCTGGATGCGCAGCACGCCGCTGCTGACTTCGACGTAGGCCGAACCCTGCATATCCAGCACGCCCAGCAGGCTCACCTCCAGGTTGGACAGGTCCACCCGGTAGAGGTTGGCGGCGATGCCCATGGTGGTGACCGAGCGGGTGTTCATCTGCAGGCGCAGATCGGCGTTGAGGTCGAACACCCCGCCGATGCCCCAGGAGGAGCCCGCCATGAACTCGGTGGCCACCGCCGCATCGATGGCCAGCCCCGGATTGGGGTCAAAGGCGTAGAGCTGCGCGGTGGCGGTGATGGAGGCGCGCAGCAGCAGCGCCTCGAACTGCGGCAGCGAAGCGGCGATGTGCAGTTCGGTGACCTGGGCCGAGAAGAGGAATTTGAACGCCCCCACCAGTTCGAACGCCCCCACCACCTCCAGGCTGCCCTGGGCGTCGGCGAGGAAGTAGGGCTGCGCAAACGCGCCGTCGATGGGCGGCGCAGCGCTGATGGTGATGCTGCGCAGGCCGTCCACGTCGGGAAATTCATCCGGCAGATCGTAGACGATATCCCGCATCAGGGTGTTGGCCTGAATCAGGAAGTCGGCGCTTAGGGAGAGGCCCAGGGCGTCCAGTCCGTCGGCGGCGAGTCCGGCGTCCAGCTTCAGGGCAAAGCCGTTCTCCTCCAGCAGCACCAGGCCGGTGGCGTCCAGGGTGAACAGGGTGGCGTCGCCCAGACCGATGGTGAGTTCGGCGTCGGCGTAGACCTGTAGCGCATCGCCCGCCAGTTCGAACTCCATGGCGCCGCTCAGGCCATACAGCTCTTCGCCCGCCACCGCCAGCCCCATCTCCACCACGCCGGAGGCTTTCAGGTACAGCTCGGAGAAATCCAGGGAGATGAGCGCGTCGGGATCGCCGGTCTCCACCAGGAAGGCGCCGCCTTCCATCTGGGTGAAGTCCACCGCCGCCACGCCCTCCGCCAACCCCAGGCCAAGGTTGAATTGCAGATCCATGGCCTGGGCGTTGGCGGTGACGCCATCCACCCCCACCAAACCCATATAATCAACGCTCAATTTGCCCGCCGCGAAGGCGCCGGGGTTGAGCAGTTCGGTGGACTTCATCAGCACGAAGCCGCCGGTGACGTTCTCCACCGACAGCCCCACCGCCGCGCCGTTGACCGCATCGTCGGCGTCGATGTCGTGGTCGCCGTCGGTATCGGCTTTGTAGGGACCGTCATAGCCCATGAAGCCGTAGGCGTTGGAGATCCCTACCGAGAGGGTCGTAACTGTGCGGGTTCCGCCATTGGTCAGGTTAACCGTCTCGGTGGCGCCCCAGGTGAACGCCGCCGCGCCATAGAGTCCCAGCGCGCCGCCAATCTCCAGCTCCGCCCAGGCGGTCTTGGCCTGCACGATGCGGTCGTCGAAGTCCAGATAGAGGGGATCGCCGCCGGTGGCGATCTCCAGCCCCGCCGGGTCGATCTTGCCGTCGCCGTCGCTGTCCGTATCGGTCTCGGCGGCAAAGCTGGAAGCGAAATCCACCGCCGGGATGAACGGATCCATCCCCGGCGGACTGGCGAACCACGCTGAGCCGCCGTTGAGATTCAGCGTCAGATCGAACGCCTGCGCGGTGACGCCGTCGATGCCCACCAGCCCGGCGGAGCTGACCTGCGCCTTACCGGCGAACAGCGACGGCGCAATGGCGATGGCTTGCGTGGGGTCCAGCAGCGCCAGCCCCAGGTCGATGTCGGTGAACTGGAAGCCGATGGCGTTGGGGTTGATCTCGTAGTCGTTAGTCGCGTCGCCGTCGCCGTCGGTGTCCTCGGTGAGCGCCGCGCCGGGGTCGGCGGCCAGCAGCGCCGCATCGCTGAGGAAGTAGCCCCCCTCGGCCTGACCAAAGAAGCCGTAGGCGTTGGAGACCCCCACGGTGGTGAGCGCCACCTCCAGGCCGGTGATCGTCTGGTAGTCAGCGGACAGGCCGGTTCCCAGGCTATTGGCCAGATCCACAAAGCCGCCCGGCGCCACCGAATCCAGGTCGGTGGGCAGGCCGGTCTTGATGTTCACCTGCGTAGTGGGGCCGCGCTCGAAGGCGAAGCCGCCCACCACGGTGAGGTAGTCGCTGATCTGCAGAATGCCCTGATCTACATAGACGCCAAAACGCTCGTTGCCGTCGAAGTCGATGTAGACCGGATTGAGCGGATCGCCGGTGTTGATCTCAAAGCCCACCGGATCGATTTTGCCGTCGCCGTCGTCGTCCGTGGTCTCCGCCGGGAAGCTGGCGGCCCAGTCGATGGCGGGAGGCCCCAAACCGCCCAACCACGCATCGGCGCTGTTGAGCTTCACTTGGATGCCCGTGGCGTCCAGGGTCAGACCGTCGAAGCCCACCAACCCGGCGCTCTCCACATTGAGCAGTGCGGCGTAGAAGTTGGGCAGCAGGCCGCCATAGCCGGGCAGCGCCGCCGCCGTGGGCTCCATCATCACCACGCCGCCGGTCACGCCGTTGATGGAAAAGCCGGTGGCGTCGGGGTTGATCTCGTAGTCGTTGGCGGCGTTGCCGTCACCATCGCTGTCCTCAGTGAGGACGGCGTCGGGATCGGCGGCCAGAATATCGGCGTCGCAGAGGAAGTAACCGCCCGGCGCATACCCGGCAAAGCCATACACATTGGCCATGCCGATGGTCATGGAGGCGGCTTCCGTGCCGGTGATGTAGGACGGATCGTCGGTGATGCCCAGCGCCGACAGCAGGCCGGAGTAGGCCCCGGAGAGCGGGTGCGAGCCATCGGCGATGTCCGACGGCAGGCCGGTGGCGGCGTTGACCATGTAGGTGGGGCCGCGCTCAAAGGCGAACGAGCCGGACAGGTGCAGATAGTCGGCGATGGTCAGGCGCGCGCTCTCCACATAGACGCCAAAGCGCTCGTTGCCGTCAAAGTCGATATAGACCGGCGTGGCCAGATCCGAGGCCGGGACTTCAAAGCCCGCCGGGTCGATCTTGCCGTCGCCGTCGTCATCGGTGGTCTCCGCCGGGAAGCTGGCGGCCCAGTCGATGGCCGGGGGCCCCAGCCCGCCCAGCCAGGTGGAGCCGCTGTTGACCTTCACCGCGATGTTGTTGGCCTCCAACTCGAACTCGTCCAGGCCCACAGTGGCCACGCGCTGGGCGTCCAGGCGCGCGGCGTAGAAGGTGGGCAGCAGCGCGCCATAGCCCAGATTGGCCGCCAGAGTCGGCTCCATCAACACATAGGCGCCGGCGATCCCCTCCAGCATCAGCCCCATGGCGTTGGGGTTGATCTCGTAGTCGTTGCTGGCGTCGCCATCGCCGTCGGCGTCCCAGGTGTGGGCCAGATCGGGATACTGGGCGGCGAAATCGGCGTCGGAGATGTGGTAATCCCCCTCCACCACTCCGGCGAAGCCGTAGGCGTCGGACACGCTCACCGACAGCGCCGCCACCTCCATGTTGTCGATCCAGGTGGGGTCATCGGTGATGCCCATGGCCGACAGCAGCCCGGAGTACATCCCCGAGAGCGGGTGCGAGCCGTCGGCGATGGCGGCGGGCAGACCGGTGGCGGCGTCGATCTGATAAGTCGGCCCCTTCTCAAACGCAAACGCGCCGGAGACGTGCAGATAGTCGCCCACCGTGAGCGTAGCGTTGTCCACCGAGACGCCGAAGCGCTCGTTGCCGTCGAAGTCCAGATAGAGCGACTGCCCGCCCGCGACCACCTCAAAGCCGGCCGGATCCAGCTTGCCGTCGTTGTCGCGATCTTCGCTGTCCAGCACGCCGTCGTTGTCCAGATCCTCACCGGCGTCCAGCACGCCGTTGCCGTTGACGTCCTCGGTGGTGAGCAGGCCGTCGTTGTTAAGATCCTCGCTGAGGAATGAGGAGGCGAAATCCACCGCGCCGGGGCCGTAGCCGAATGGCCAGGTCTCGCCGCTATTGACCTCAACCGACAGCCCCTGGGCGCTGAATTCCACCCCATCCACCCCCACCAGATCGGCGGCGTCCACATCCAGTTTGGCGGCGTAGAACGACGGCAGAAACGCGCCGGTGATGGGCGCGCGCGAGGCGATGGGCTCGAGGAAAGCGTAGGCGCCGTTGATGCCGGTCAGCGCCAATCCGGCGGCGTCGGGGTTGAGTTCGAAATCGTTGGCGGCGTTGCCGTCGCCATCCAGATCCCACGTGGCCACGGCGTCGGGGTCATCGGCCAGCAGATCGGCGTCGGAGATGAGGAAATCCCCCGGCGCATAGCCGAAGAAGCCGTAGCCATTGCTGATGCCGATGCTCATGGAGGCCATGGGCATATCTTCGATCCGCAGCGGATCGTCCATAATGCCCAGAGAGTCCATCAGGTCCGCACAGGCGGTCACCAGCGGGTGACCGATATCCACTGCGTCGGCGGAGAGGCCGGTGTTGACGTCGAAATTGGTGATTGGCCCCTCTTCAAAGCCGAAGCCGCCGGTCACGTAGAGGTAATCCGACAGCGCCAGCACGCCGCTCTGCACATTGACGCGATTGACGTAGGCGCCGTCGAAGTCCAGCAGGAAGGTCTCCGCCCCGGCGCTGATCTCCATGCCGGTTCCATAGGTGGTGAGGAAATCCACCGCCGGAATGCCGCGCCCGAAGGCCCAAGTCTCGCCCTCGTTGTACTCGATGGTGACGCCGTCGCCAGCGAAAGTCAGACCATCGACGCCGACGAACTCGGCGTGGGATGCGCTGGCCTTGAGCGCAGAGTAGTCGGGCAGGAACGGATTGACCGAAAGGAAATCGACCATGGCCAGGTCGAGATCCTCCATCCACAACCCCACCGCCTCAGAGTTGAAGGTGTGGTCGTTGGTGGGGTCGCCGTCGCCATCGGCGTCGGTGAGGGGGTCGGCGTCCCAGGCGGTGACGTAGTCGCCGCCGATGCCGATAAAGGCGTCGGCGTTGGACAGGCCGATCTTGATGGCGGCGGTGAGTTGATCCTCAATCACCGGGCCGTAGCCGAACAGATCGCCGCCGCTGCCGTTCTGCGCCGTCACCGTCTCCCACGAGGTCTCCAGATTGAAGGCCCCGTGCACATGGATGAAGTCGCTGATGTGGAAGGTGGCCACGCCGCTGAAGGGATCGGCCAGGGTATTGGCGAAGTAGTCGCTGTTGAACTGCATGCCCAGCGCGGTGTTGGCCGCCGCGTCATCGGTCTCGATGCCCAGCAGGCCGCCGTTGACCTGTTTGACCTCCAGGCTGAGGCGGTCGTCATACTGCTCGATGTCGAAGTAGAGCGAGCCGTCGCCAAAGCCGAACAGGCCGGTGGCGTCCTCAAACGCGCCATTGACCGAACCAAAGGTCAGAATGTCGAATGTCTGCCCCACCTCGGGCAGAAAGTCGTTGAGCAGGGTGATCTCCAGCGAACCGGCCAGGTCCGCCGCGCCGGTGATCTGCAACTGGTCGTAGCCGTCGTCGACCACTTCGACGCCGGGACCGGCGGTGAGCCCGCCAATCTCGATCTGCAGCGTCGCGCCGCTGGATTGGGTGTAGGCGTCCTGGGTGATGATGCCCGGCGAGTTGCCCGGACTGACCACGCCGTCATTGAGCACCGCGCCCTGCACCGCGCCGGTTCCGTTCAAGGTGGTCGACGCGTCGATGCGCAGCGCGGCGTCGGCGGGCAGCAGCGGCTGATCCGGGGTCAGATGCAGCGTGGCGGCGTCGGCGGCCTCCTGCGCGGCCAGATCGGCGTCGATATCCGCCGTCTGCGCGTCGTGGGCCAGCGCCGCTGCCGCCAGGATATCCGCCGACAGGAAGATGCGCTCCTCCAGCACCTCGGCCAGACAGCCCAGCGCATTGGGCGCTTGCTCTGTCCCGCGGGCGCTTGACGCTTGGGGACGCGGTTGTTTTGTCAGGCGACGACTCATCACCAGCCTCTTCCCGCCGAACGGGTTCTGCCAGGGGAATCAATGCGCCCAGCGCCCCGCCACCGCGCGCAACACAATAAAAAAAACAGAGAAAACTCTTTTCAAGACCAACATAAACAGGGTAATTATTTGCAGGATCCCTAGCCACAGGAGGAGAATATCCCGCCCTGCATAAGTCGACCACGGCCCAATCCCACGCTTTCCAGGGTAATCAATGGCTGTAACGGTTTGTACCCATCCAATTCTACTCAATACTAACTAACTCTATCCGCCACTCCCAACAAGTCGCCATAATTGGGCGGACTTGACTGAATGATCCCAAAACCGCTCGACGCCACCCTATGACCACACGCACGCCCCTCCTTGCGCTTATCGTGACGCTGCACAGCTGGCTGTACGCCACGCTGGTCCACAGCGCCGTCAACGACGTCTTCCCCGGCGACTACATCGCCCTGCCTGCGGGGGCCTCCAGCGCCACCCTGTATCACTTCCATCGCAAGCAGGAGGGCGCTTACGTCAGCGGCGCGCGCAGCAACGGCTACACTATCGACAGCGACTATCTGGTTCTGCGGGTCAATCATGTGTTGCAGGTGGGATCGCTGCGCGTCGCGCCGCTGCTGGTGACGGGGGCGGCGCGCGGCGCCGTGGACGGGGTGTGGCCCGCCAACAAACAGCGCGATGCGGGCGGCATGCTCGATACCCGTTTCGGCGTCACCCTCTGGCCCATCGCCGACGCCGCCAAGCGGCGCTGGCTGGGATTGACCGCTATGCTCATCGCCCCTACCGGAGAGTATGACGGGAGCGAGTTGATCAACCCTGGCGAGAACCGCTGGCGCGAGGTGGTGATGGCTGGATGGGTGCAGGGGATCGCCCAGCAGTGGACGCTGGAACTCATCGGCGAAGCGGCGTGGTACGGCCAGAACGACGCCTTTGCGGGGAGCAATACGTTCGACCAGAGGCCCAGCCAGGCGCTCACCGGCTACCTGCGGCGCGACGTGGGCGCGGGCCATTCGCTGTACGTGGGCGGACAACTCAACTGGGGCGGGGCGAGCGAACTGAACGGTCAGCCCTGGCGCGGCGGGACGCGCAATCGCCGACTCTTCCTGGGCGGGGTGTGGCGGGTCAGCCCACAATGGCTGCTCAATGGGCGGCTGGCGCGGGACCTCTCCATCGACACTGGCGACCGCATGCACACGGAGATGGCGCTGCGGGTGATTCGGCTGTTTTTTAACCTGAAGTGGAGAGTCTGCGCAGAGTTGGCGGAGCCAGGCGCAAGAGTTTACGCTTCGATCACCCGCAGCGGCGCGTTGCAAGCGTAGCCTTTGCCATAGGCGGTGGCCAGGGGCAGCGGCAGGCCGGTCTCCTTCTCCACCTTGCGGCGCAGACGGCGCACCAGATTATCGAGATTGCGATGCTCAAACACCGTATCCTCCTTACCCAACGCCGCCAGGGCTTCATTACGCCCCAACACGCCGTCGGCCACGCTTGCCAGCGCGTGCAAAAACAGCCGCTCCATATGGGTCAGGCTGACGTCGCCGCCATCGGGAGCGATCAGACGCCAGCTCTTCAGATCCAAGGTCCACCCACTGGCGGGGTCGGAGTGCGGCGCGCCCGTCGCCGACGCCAGTTGCGCCCGCCGCGCCAGAATGTTGCGGATGGTCGCCTCCAGCACCAACAGATCTCCGCCCTTGGGCAGGAACGCATCGGCGCCGCTCTGCAACCCGCGCACATGGTCCTTGGTCTGGCTCAAACAGGTCAAAATCACCGCGCCCAGCGCCGGATCGCGCTGTTTGAGCTGCTGGCAGATGACCATGCCATCTTCGCCGCTGGCCTGCAGCAACACGTCGATCACCACCAGATCCACCCGCTGCGCGCCCAGCAGATGACTCAACTCCGCGCCGGTGGCCGCCTGCAAACAGGCGAAGCCGCGGCTGCTCAAAAACAGCGCGATCTCCTCCCGGAACTCCGGGTCGTCATCCAGCACCGCCAGCGTCTCGCCGCCGCCCATTCGCCCTGTGTCACACTCCGTCGCCATCTTGAGCCGCCTCTCCTCGGCAAAGGGGCATGATTATGATTCGCACTGCGCCCCTTCCTTTAACCCCATACCAGATTGACGCCGTGCAGCGCAATATCGGGCGGCTGTTTTTGCTGGCGCTGCTGGCGCTGCTGAACCTGACCAACGAGCTGGCCGCCGCGCCGGTGACGCCGCCCTTGACGCTCACGGCGCACACCACCCGCGCCGAGTTCCAGGACGCGCTGGACTACTTTGTCGACGACGCCGCCGCGATGACGCTGGCGCAGGCGCAGCAGCAACGCTTCAGCCCGGTGCGCGGCGCGTTCAAATCCGGCTACAGCAGCGCCGCCATCTGGTTTCGCCTGCGCGTGCGGCTGGCGGCGGACGCGCCCGTCGACTGGATGTTGACATTCGGCCCCCCCTACCTGAACCACGTCACGCTCTATGTTGAAAACCCCCGCGCCGCCGATGGCTTTGAGCGACGCGAATATGGCGATCATGCGCTGCAGGAGCATCTCCCCAGCCGCCTGTTCGCCAGCCCGCTGACGCTGTCCCCAGAACGCACGCTCACGCTCTATTTCCGCATTCACAGCAGCAGCACGCTCTATCTGGATGGCGCATTTGTCCCCCTGGAGGCCTTTGGCGGTCAGGAGAGCGGCGCCACCCTGTGGATCGGGCTCTATCTGGGCGCCCTGCTCACCCTCTTCTTCATCAACGTCCTGGCGGGGATGTGGCTGCGTGATCGCGCGCTGATCTACTACGCCGTTTACGTGCTGTCGCTGTTCTTTTTACACAGCGGCTCCAAGGGGATGAGCAATCTGCTGCTGCTGTCCGACTGGCGCATGGACCTGTGGATGGGCGTGGGCGTGTATGGCGGCGTCATCGGCAGCAGTCTGATGTTCGACCAGCTGTTCGACTACGCCCGCCATCGCCCGCTGCTGCATCGCGCCATTCTGCTGCTCACGGCATTGAGCCTCATCGCCCTGCCCTTCTCGGTCACCCCCTACTACAGCCAGCATGTGGGTCTGTTCATCATCGGCGGGCAGGCGGTGGCTCTCTACACCCTGGGGATGCTGGCGCGGCGGGTGTTGCGCCGCCGCGCCCAGCCCCACGACGCGCTCTACCTGTGGGCCTTTGTGCCCCCCGCCATCTCCATGATTCTGAACCTGTTGGCGGTGTTTGGGGTGATGCATCTGGATAACAGCGTGCGGGATTTCTACCTGGTCTCGTCGCTGTTCCATCTGCTGCTGCTCAACTTCGCCCTGGCGCAGCGCATCAAGGATATCGACGCCAATCGCAAAAAGGCCGAGCGCCACGCCGAGGAGATGGAGCGCCGCGCCACCGAGCAGCGCAACTTTCTGGCGGTGCTCTCCCATGAGATCAAATCGCCCCTGGGCAAGATCTCCACCAGCGCACAGATGATCGCCCTCACCCACCCCGATATCCCCGAGGCGGCGCTGACCCGGGTGGGACGCATCCGCAACAGCGCCGTGGGGCTCAGCGATATGGTGGAGCGCATCCTCACCTCCGAGGCGCTGGCCCAGGGCATGCTCACCCTGCGGCGTGAACCGGTCGCGCTCACGCACGTCGTCGACAATGCGCTCACCGCCCTAGCCGAGGAGGAGCGCAGTCGCATCGCCATTCACATCGAGCCGCCGGATCTGCGTTTTGAGGTCGACCCCGACCTGCTGACGCTGGCCCTGAGCAACGCTCTGTCCAACGGCCTCAAATACTCCCCCGCCGACCAACCGGTGACGGTGCGCGCCAGTGTTGCGCACGCGATGTTGACCATTGAGATCACCGACCAGGGCGTGGGCATGAGCCCGCAGGATGTGGCGCGCCTCTCGGCCATGTACGCACGCGGCCAATCGGCCAGCGGCACATCCGGCGCCGGATTGGGCGGCTATATTCTCTATTCGGCGGTCCACGCCCACGACGGCCGGGTGCAGATCGACTCACAACCCGGCGTCGGAACCCGCCTGCGCATCACTCTGCCGCCTCATGCGGAGTAACGCGCAAACGCCCTGCAGACCAGGGCCTGCGGGGCGTTGTGATCGCTCCTCAACTGATGCGCCGGGGCCTCGCAGCCCCGGCGCTCACGCTCCCTACCACATGATCTTCTCGATGCCGTCGAAGTCGATCTCGGAGCCATCCTCCAGGGTGATGCTTCCCGCCGCATCGGCGTCGTCGAACACGATGGCGTCGAACTCCTCGCCGCTCTCGCTGCCCGGCACGTAGGTGTAGCCATCCTCGGTGTTGATGGTCCAGTCGCCCACGTCGCCCAACTCCATCACCGGGTCGCTGGACATGCCGTCCATGCGGATGACGTCGGTATAGCCATCGCCGCCGCTGATGAAGTCCGAGCCCTCGTTCATGCCGAAGATGAACAGGTCGTTGCCCGCATCGCCGACCATGAAGTCATCGCCCGCGCCGCCGGTCAGGATGTCGTCGCCCGCGCCGCCCTCCAGCCAGTCGTTTCCGCTGGTCCCGGTCAGGACGTTGTCGCCGCCATCGCCGCTGACCATATCCTCGGTCACCACCGCATCGACCTGCCCCACCTCACTCACAGCGCCATCAGTATCCGTCACCGAAATGTTGATGCTGCGCGTGCCGCTCTCCTCCACATTGAGTTCGAGGGATTGCAGCAGCGACTGGTAAGTATCGACGTCGTCGGCGCCGCTCAGCGCCAGGTCGCCGTCGCCGCCGAAGCCGCCGCCGCTGACCTGAATGTTGGTTCCATCCACCATGTAGATCGAAGAGCCGTCATCGGCGCTGTACTCGGTGACGTTGAAACCGCTGAAGCTGAAGCTGTCGGCGGCGTCGGCGCCATCGCCGATGCTCACCGTGGCGCCGCTCAGTTGCGTGCTGTCGCTGTCGCTGATGGACAGCTCCGGCATCAACGCCAGCGAGCCCGCACTCTGTTGAATGGCGTCCGGGGCTGCGCCCAGATCCAACTCGGCGCGATCAAACGCCGTCACCTCAAAGCTGAAGCTGCTCTCGTAGGTGTTGACGTTGTTCTGATCCGACGCCACGTTCATGGTCACGTTGAACGAGCCCGCATAGTCCGTCGGCGGGGTCAGCGTCAGCCCCGGCAACTCATCGTTGGTCAGGGTCCAGCTGCCATCTTCGTTCTCCACCCCAGCAGAGAGCGTGGAGCCGTCGGGGATGCCGGTGAGGGTGATCACCGCGCCTTCGCTGGCGTCAAAGGAGTGGGTGGCCAGATCCAGCGCGATGGCGCTGTTTTCCACCCCAGCGGCGTCGTTGACCGTCACCGTAGCGGAGTCAGCGTCAGCGGCGAACTCCACGGTGAAGCTCACCGTATCGGAGCCTTGCAGATCCAACGCTCCACTGTCGGCGTCGCGATCCATGGAGTAGGCCTGCATGTCGATCTGCATGGTCCCGTTGTAGTCCACCGGCGGTTTGATCTGCAGATCAGTCAGTTCGTCCGGCGTCAGGGTCCAGGTGCCGTCGCCATTGTTGGCGCCCGCCGAGAAGGTGGTGCCATCGGGATAGCCGCTGAGCACCACCGACAGGGTTTCGGAACCGCCGCCGTCCAGATGCGCCTCCAGCCCTTGCAGGGTGAACGCCTGATCCTCCACGCCGCCGGTCTGGTCGGCCACGCTGAGGTTGAACGACACGTCATCGGCGTCGGCGCTGACGGTCACGGTGACCGACTGCGTCACCGTCACGTCCGCCGCAGCGCCGGTTCCGCCCTCGCCGCCGGTGACGGCGAAGGTCAGGTCAAAGTCCGCCGAGCTGTCGGCGGGCGGCGTGACGGTGAGATTCGGCACGGTGAACACGCCGTCCGACTCCACCACATCGTCGCCGGAGATGGTCCAGGTTCCATCGCCATTGTCCGTCCCCACGCTGAGCGTCGCGCCGTCGGGAACGCCGCTAATGAGGATGTCGCCGGAGAGCGACTCGCTGCCATCGCCATCCGGCAGGGTGATAGAGAGATTCAGGTCGATGGCGGTGTCCTCCGCCCCGCTGGCCGCGCCGATGAAGACGTTGGGGCCGTCGGTGACCGCATCCACATCCACCGTGGCCACATGGCTCTGACTCAACGCCTCGCCATTGGCCTCGGTGGTGATGGCGGAGATGGACACCTCAAACGTTCCGCTGAAGTCCGCTGGCGGCACGATCTCCAATCCCTCCATCTCGTCGGCGCTGAACACCCACGTTCCATCCAACGGATTGTAGACTCCGCCGGACAGCGCCGCCCCTTCCGGCAGGTCGGCGTCGTCGATGACGAAGACCGTCACCTCGGAGTCGCCATCGTACTGGGTGATGCTGGCGTTCATGGCGATGCTGGCATCTTCCGCCCCGGAAGCAGCGGTGGTCATGTCGACGCCATCCACCACGCCGTCGCCGCCGCCTTCGCGGGCGTTGCCCAGCCCCGGCGCGTCGCCGACGTCGTAGTCGGCGTCCATGGTGATGGTCAGCGTGGTCTGATCGTCATAGCTGTAGTCGCCGTCATTCTCATGGGTCACGGCGGTGATGGTGAGGGTGAACGAATCGCCGTCAGCCATGCCGTCGGCAGGCGCAACGTGCAGATCCGCCAGTTGATCCTCGGTGACGATCCATACGCCGTTGCCCGCGTTCATACCGGCGTGAATGGCGTCGCCAGCGCCGTCCACACCCGCCGCCAGCATGGCGCCATCGGGCACGCCCTGAATCACGAAGTAGAGCTCTTCGGAGCCGTCGGCGTCGATCATGTCGGCGCTGATGTCGATGGCAACCTGGTGCGCGCCATCGGTAAACACTTCGCCGGTTTGCAAGTGGGGCGCATCATACTCCACGCCGCTGGAGTCGAAGGTAACGAACTTGTCCTGATTGGTCAGGCGGATCACATCGCCGCTTTCGGCAAAGTCCCCGGTGGCGTTCCCGGCGGTGAGCACCGAATCGCCCACTCGCACCTCGCCCAGCACCATGTTGGAATCCACGCCCACCGGGCTGATGGTGATGCTGTCGGGATCCACCTGACTGAAGTCGATGGTGTCGATGGTCAGCGATTCGAACCCATCCTGTTGATAGAACACGTCGGTGGAGAAGACGCCAACGCTATCGCCATCCACAAACACCTCGAACTCGTAGGCGTCGCCCTTGTTGCTGCCTTTGGCGATCTCCACATGCAGGGCGGTGTCCGGCTCCTGCATCTGGCCCACTTGGAAATTGCTCACCCCATCGGCCACGCCTGTGAGATTGACCGTCTCGGTCACCGTGTGGGTCTGCGTATCGCCATTGCTGTCCATGGCGGTGGCGCTGACCGAGAGGTCGAAGTCGACGTTGCTGTGCTCCGGCGTGATCAGGGTGATCCCCTCCACGCTATCGCCGCCGGCGATGTCGAACACATACTCGCCATCGACGTTGGCCACCAGCGCCTGGCCGTTCTGCATCAGGGTGACGCCGTCGGGGACGTCATCGATGGTGATGCTGGTGATGGTCTCGGAGCCATCCACATCGCCGCTCAGGGCCGACAGGTTGAGTTCAACGCCGCCCGCCTGGTCCTCCAGGCCGCTGGCGGAAACGTTGATGATGGGCTGGTCGGCGTCGGCGTCGACGGTGACGGTCAGAGTGGTGGTCACCACCTCCTGATCGCCTCCGCGCACCACTTGGGAATCGCCATTGTCATCGGTGTAGACGCCCTTCTCAGTGACCACCACATCGACGCTCAGGTCGAAGGTTCCGCCGAAATCCCCTTGCGGCACCACGTAGACGTCGCCCAGGGCGTCGCTATCGATCTGCCAGCGGCCATTGCCGATGAAGTGCAGACTGTCGGCGTTGGCGTCGTCGATCCACAGAGTGGCGCCATCGGGCAGATCGCTGATGATCACCGACAGCTGTTCGGAGTTGTCGGCGTCATCGCCCAGGGTGATGCTGGTCAGGTCCAGGTTGATGGCGCCGTCGGGGGCGCCGCCCGCATTCACCTGATCCTCCACCCCGTGGGCGCTGAGGTTCGTCGGAACCACCGGTTCATCGGCGTCGCCGGTGACGAATACGGTGAAGCTCTGGCTCACCGAAGCCGAGGCTTCGGCCACGCCGCCAGCATCATCGCCGCTGGTGGTGGGGTTGGACTCGGTGGATGTGGCGGTGACGGTCAGGTCAAAGCTCACGTCAGACTCCGGCGGCGGCGTGACGGTCAGGCCCGCCATGTCGTCGGCGCTCAGGGTCCAGGCGCCGTCGCCATTGTCAGTCCCGGCCGAGAGCGTCGCGCCGTCGGGCACGCCGCTGATGACGAAGCTGAGCGATTCGGAGCCATCCACATCGGCCATCTGCGAGACGATATTGAGCGAGATGGCGCTGTCTTCGGTTCCGATCACATCCTGTGCGGTCAGCTCCGGCGCATCGGCCACGGCGGCCACATCCACGCTCATGGTCCCGCTGGCGATGGCGATATCCTCGCCGTCGTCATTGATGGCCACGGTGAAGTCCAGCTCAAAGTCCGCGTCGCTGTCCGACGGCGGCAGGATCTTCATGCCCGGGAAATCCCACCCGGTGGTCTGCCCGTCGCCATTGGTCACCGCCTCCAGCAGCGCCGTCGGCACCGCCCAGGCGGTGGTGGTGATGGTGGTGGTCATGGGCGCGCCCTGATCATCCAACACCACGTCGCCATTCCCATCGGTCACCGGTTGACGCACGCGGGTGACGGTGGGCTGGATGGTCTGCCCATTCACCTCCAACACAGCGCCCTCGGCGCCCGGGTCGCTGGAGGTGATCAGCACGCTGCTCACCTGCTCGGAGCCATCCAGATCGGCGGTCAGGGAGATGCTGGGATTGAGGTCAATCCAGCTATCCTCATTGCCCGCAGCATCGGCCAGCGACAGGGTGGCGCCGTCGGCGTCGGCGGTCACCTCCACGGTGAAGGTTTTGCTGGTCTCGCGGGTGTCGCCATTGCTGTCGATGGTGCTCGAGGTGATGGTCAGCTTGGGATCGGAGCTGTCATTGGCCGCCGGGGTGTAGGTCAACCCGTCGATGGTGAAGCCGTAATCGACGCCGTCGCCGGTGGTGTGGGTGACCGTGAGCGCGCCCAGGTCGATCTCATAGGAGCCGTCGCCCAGATCGGTGATCAGACCGGCGTTGGGGCCGTCGATGGAGAGCGCCGCGCCATCGGGGATGCCGCTGATGACGATGGAGCCATCCAGCGACTCGGAGCCGTCGCGGTCCTGCAGCATGATGCTGTTATCGATGCTGATGGTGGTGTCTTCAGTTCCCTCGGCGGAGCCCTTGATGGTCAGTTTGTCGGCCACCGCGTCCACAGTGACGGTGAACTGGGTGTCCACATTGCTGCTGACGCTGTCGACGGTGTGGCCATCCTCGTCATAGTCGCGGGTGAAGGCGGAGACGTCGACGTCGAACGACTCATCGGAGTTGGAGGGCGGCGCCATGCGCACATGGCCATTCTCCACATCCTCGGCGGAGACGGTGTAGGAGCCGTCGGCGTTGTCGTCGGCGTTGACCCATTTATTGCCGTTGTAGACCTGCAGCTTGAAGCTCTCGTCGGAACTCAAGGTGAAGAAGCCCGCTTCGGAGCCGTCGGTGTCGATGAGATCGGCGTTCAGCCCCGGGCCATTGTCGGGGTCGTTGAGCAGGAACCATTTGTCCTCGGTGGCGGCCACGTCATCGGCGCTCAAGGAGCTGGCGTCGACGCCGTCGGCCACGCCGGTCACCTCTACGGTGAAGCCGTCGCTGACCACCTCCACGTCGGTGGTCAGGCCATTGGCGTCGGTGATGTTGGCGGAGATGGAGAGATCGAAGTCCACGTTGGAGTCCGCCGGGGCCATCACCTGCATGCCTTCGATATTGAAGGTCAGGCCATCGCCGCTATCGGTGACGTATTGGGCCGGGATGGTGAAGGTATCGCCGGTTCCGGTGGAGGTCCCCAGGTCGATGATAGCGCCGCTATCCGGGTCGACAATCTGCAGCGCCGCGCCATCGGGCAAGCCGCTGATGGTGACCGAATTGACGCTCTCGGAGCCGTCGGCGTCGCCCAGGGTGAAGGCGCCAGTGACGTCGATCCACTGATCCTCCAGGCCGCTGGCCGCGCCGGTGACGCTGATGGCGTCCACGTCGGGGTTCACCGTCACGGTGATGGTCTGCCCGGCGGTGCTGGCGGTATCGCCGTTCTCCGCCTCGGTGGCGGTGGCGGTGATGGTGAGATCAAACGTCCCCGACCAGTCGTCGGGCGGGGTGATGGTCAGATCGGCCAGATCATCGCCGCTGACGCTCCAGGAGCCGTCGGGATTTTCCGTCCCCGCCGACAGCGTGGCGCCATCAGGAACCCCCTCAATGGTGATGGCCAGGGATTCCGAGCCATCCACGTCGCTTAGCGACGAGGCGATATCCAGGCTGATGGCGTGGTCTTCGGTCCCCGCCGAATCATCCACCACCAGCGTCGGCATGTCGGCGTCGGCGGCCACGGAGACCGCGATGGTCCCGGTGGTGGTGGCGCTATCGCCATTCTCCGCCTCAGTGCTGGTGGCGGTCACCGACAGGGTGAAGTCCACATCCGAATCGTGCGGCGGCGTAATGGTCAGGCCGTCCAGCTCGTCGGCGGTGAAGGTCCAACTGCCGTCGCCATTGTCGCTGCCAGCAGAGAAGCTGGCGCCGTCGGGAACCCCGCTGATGGTGATGGCCAGCGTCTCCGAACCATCCACATCGGTGAGCGCCGAGGTCAGATCCAGCGCAATGGGCTGATCCTCGGTCCCCGCCGCGTCATGTAGCGTCAGGATCGGCGCATCGGCGTCGGCGGCCACGGAGACATCCACGGTTCCGGTCACCGTGTTGGTGTCGCCATTCTCCGCCTCGGTGGTGGTGGCGGTGACGCTGAGGCTGAAGTCCACATCGGAGTCGGCGGGCGGCGTGATGGTCAGACCATCCAGATCGTCGGCGGTGAAACTCCACGAGCCATCGCCATTGTCGGTCCCGGCGGAGAAGGTCGCGCCGTCGGGCGCGCCCTCGATGGTCACCGTCAGGGTTTCCGAGTCGTCCAGCGTATTCAGGTCGATCAAATTCAGCGCAATGGGCTGATCCTCGGTCCCGGCGGCGGCGTCATTAAGAACCACCGCGTCAGCCTGGGCGGAGATCGCCACATTCAGCGTGCCCAGAGTGGTGGCGGTATCGCCGTTTTCCGCCTCGGTGGAGGTGGCGGAGACGTTGAGGGTGAAATCGACGCTGGAGTTTTCCGGCGGCGTAATGGTCAGGCCATCCAGCTGATCGGCGGTGAAGCTCCAGGAGCCGTCGCCATTGTCCGTCCCGGCGGAGAAGGTGGCGCCGTCGGGCACGCCGCTGATGGTGATGCTGAGGGACTCGGACCCATCCACATCGGTCAGCGCCGAGGAGAGATCCAGCGCAATGGGCTGATCCTCGGTCCCGGCGGCGTCGTTGAGCACCAGGGTCGGCGCATCGGCGTCGGCGGCCACGCTCACGTCAATCGTGCCCGTGGCGGTGGCGGTGTCGCCATTTTCCGCCTCGGTGGAGGTGGCGGTCACCGACAGGGTGAAGTCCACATCGGAATCGTGCGGCGGCGTGATGGTCAGGCCGTCCAGTTCGTCGGCGGTGAACGTCCAGCTGCCGTCGCCATTATCGGTCCCGGCGGAGAAGGTCGCGCCATCCGGGGCGCCCGCAATGGTGATGCTAAGAGACTCGGACCCATCCACATCCGTCAGCGCCGAAGAGAGATCCAGCGCAATGGGCTGATCCTCCGTCCCCGCCGCATCGTTGAGCACCAGGGTCGGCGCGTCGGCGTCGGCGGCCACGCTCACGTCAATCGTGCCTGTGGTGGTGGCGGTGTCGCCGTTTTCCGCCTCCGTCGAGGTGGCGGTCACGCTCAGAGTGAAGTCCACATCGGAGTCGGCAGGCGGGGTGATGGTCAGCCCGTCCAGTTCGTCAGCGGTGAAGGTCCACGTGCCGTCGCCATTGTCGCTCCCGGCGGAGAAGGTCGCCCCGTCAGGCACGCCGCCGATGGTGATAGAGAGCGTCTCCGAACCGTCGGTGTCGGTCAACGCCGATGACAGATCCAGCGCGATGGGCTGATCTTCGGTCCCCGCCGCGTCATTCAGCACCAGGGTCGGCGCATCGGCGTCGGCGGCCACGCTCACGTTGATGGTTCCAGAGGTGGTGGCGGTGTCGCCATTCTCGCCTTCCGTGGAGGTGGCGGTGACGCTCAGGGTGAAGTCATCGCTGGAATCATGGGGCGGCGTGATGGTCAGGCCATCCAACTCGTCGGCGGTAAAGGTCCATGTGCCATCGCCATTATCGGTCCCGGCGGAGAACGCTGCGCCATCAGGCACGCCTGAAAGTGTGATGCTGAGGGATTCCGAACCATCCACATCCGTCAACGCAGACGACAGATCCAGCGCGATGGGCTGCTCTTCCGTCCCGGCGGCGTCATGCAGCACCAGAGTCGGCGCATCGGCGTCGGCGGCCACGCTCACGTCAATCGTGCCCGTGGTGGTCGCGGTGTCGCCATTCTCCGCCTCGGTGCTGGTGGCGGTCACCGACAGGGTGAAGTCCACATCGGAGTCGGCGGGCGGCGTGATGGTGAGGCCATCCAGTTCGTCGGCGGTGAAGGTCCACGTGCCGTCGCCATTGTCGGTCCCAGCGGAGAACGCCGCGCCATCGGGAACCCCCTCAATGGTGATGCTGAGGGATTCCGAGCCATCCACATCCGTCAGCGCCGAGGAGAGATCCAGCGCAATGGGCTGATCCTCGGTCCCGGCGGCGTCATTGAGCACCAGCGTCGGCGCATCGGCGTCGGCGGCCACGGAGATATCGATGGTCCCGGAGGTGGTGGCGGTGTCGCCATTCTCGCCTTCCGTGGAGGTGGCGGTCACGCTCAGAGTGAAGTCCACATCGGAGTCGGCGGGCGGGGTGATGGTCAGGCCATCCAACTCGTCGGCGTTGAAAGTCCACGTGCCGTCGCCATTGTCGGTCCCGGCGGAAAACGCCGCGCCATCGGGCACGCCTGAAAGAGTGATGCTGAGGGATTCCGAACCATCCACATCCGTCAACGCAGACGACAGATCCAGCACAATGGGCTGATCCTCGGTCCCGGCGGCGTCGTTCAGCACCAAAGTCGGCGCATCGGCGTCGGCGGCCACCGAGATATCGATGGTCCCGGAGGTGGTGGCGGTATCGCCATTCTCCGCCTCAGTGGAGGTGGCGGTCACCGACAGGGTGAAGTCCACATCGGAGTCGGCGGGCGGGGTGATGGTGAGGCCATCCAGCTCGTCGGCGGTGAAGGTCCACGTGCCGTCGCCATTGTCGGTCCCGGCGGAGAACGCCGCGCCATCGGGCACGCCTGACAGGGTGATGCTGAGGGATTCCGAGCCATCGGTATCGGTCAGGGCCGAGGAGAGATCCAGCGCGATGGGCTGATCTTCCGTCCCGGCGGCGTCATGCAGCACCAGAGTCGGCGCATCGGCGTCGGCAGCCACGCTCACATCAATCGTGCCCGTGGTGGTGGCGGTATCGCCATTTTCCGCCTCAGTGGAGGTGGCGGTCACGCTCAGGGTGAAGTCCACGTCGGAGTCGGCGGGCGGGGTGATGGTGAGACCATCCAGCTCGTCGGCGGTGAAGGTCCACGTGCCGTCGCCATTGTCGGTCCCGGCGGAGAACGCCGCGCCATCGGGAACGCCTGAAAGGGTGATGCTGAGGGATTCCGAACCGTCCACATCCGTCAGAGCAGACGACAGATCTAGCGCGATGGGCTGATCTTCTGTGCCCGAGGCGGTGTCGGTGAGGTTCAGCACCGGCGCATCGGCGTCGGCTGCAACCGAGATATCGATGGTCCCGGAGGTGGCAGCGGTATCGCCATTCTCCGCCTCGGTGCTGGTGGCGGTCACCGACAGGGTGAAGTCCACATCGGAGTCGGCGGGCGGCGTGATGGTGAGGCCATCCAGTTCGTCGGCGGTGAAGGTCCAGCTGCCGTCGCCATTGTCGGTCCCGGCGGAGAACGCCGCGCCATCGGGCACGCCCTCAATAGTGATGCTGAGGGATTCCGAACCATCCACATCCGTCAGAGCAGACGACAGATCCAGCGCGATGGGCTGATCCTCGGTTCCGGCGGCGTCATTGAGCACCAACGTCGGCGCATCGGCGTCGGCGGCCACGCTGACATTGATGGTTCCAGAGGTGGTGGCGGTGTCGCCATTCTCGCCTTCGGTGGATGTTGCGGTCACCGACAGGGTGAAGTCCACATCGGAGTCCGCAGGCGGGGTGATGGTCAGGCCGTCCAACTCATTGGCGGTAAAGGTCCACGTGCCGTCGCCATTGTCGGTCCCGGCGGAGAACGCCGCGCCATCAGGCACGCCGCCGATGGTGATGCTGAGGGATTCCGAACCATCCACATCCGTCAGAGCAGACGACAGATCCAGCGCAATAGGCTGATCCTCCACCCCCGAGGCGGTGTCGGTGAGGTTCAGCACCGGCGCATCGGCGTCGGCAGCCACGGAGACGTCAATGGTCCCAGTGGTGACTGCTGTGTCGCCATTGGCCGCTTCAGTGGTGGTGGCGGTGACGCTCAGGGTGAAGTCGTCGCCGGAGTCATGCGGCGGCGTGATGGTCAGGCCATCCAGTTCATCAGCGGTGAAGGTCCACGTGCCGTCGCCATTGTCGGTCCCGGCGGAGAAGGTCGCGCCATCGGGCGCCCCTTCGATGGTGATGCTGAGGGATTCCGAACCGTCGGTGTCGGTCAACGCCGAACTCAGATCCAGCGCGATGGGCTGATCCTCGGTCCCGGCGGCGTCATTGAGCACCAAAGTCGGCGCATCGGCGTCGGCGGCCACGGAGATATCGATGGTCCCGGAAGTGGTGGCGGTATCGCCGTTCTCGCCCTCGGTGGCAGTGGCGGTCACCGACAGGGTGAAGTCCACATCGGAGTCGGCGGGCGGGGTGATGGTGAGGCCATCCAGCTCGTCGGCGGTGAAGGTCCAGCTGCCGTCGCCATTGTCGGTCCCGGCGGAGAACGCCGCGCCGTCGGGGACGCCTGAAAGGGTGATGGCCAGCGACTCCGAACCATCCACATCCGTCAGGGCCGAGGAGAGATCCAGCGCAATAGGCTGATCTTCCGTCCCCGCCGCATCGTTGAGCACCAGCGTCGGCGCATCGGCGTCGGCGGCCACGGAGACGTCGATGGTTCCCGTGGTGGAGGCCGTGTCGCCATTGGCCGCTTCGGTGGTGGTGGCGGTGACGCTGAGGGTAAAATCGTCGCCAGAGTCATGCGGCGGCGTGATGGTCAGGCCATCCAGCTCGTCGGCGGTGAAGCTCCACGTGCCGTCGCCGTTGTCGGTCCCGGCGGAGAACGCCGCGCCGTCGGGTACGCCGCTAATGGTGATGGCGAGAGACTCCGAGCCATCCACATCGGTCAGAGCCGACGACAGATCCAGCGCGATGGGCTGATCTTCCGTCCCCGAAGCGGCGTCTGTGAGGTTCAACACCGGCGCATCGGCGTCGGCGGCCACGGCGACGTCAATGGTCCCGCTGGTGGTGGCGGTATCGCCATTCTCATCGGTGGTGATGGCGGTCACCGACAGGGTGAAGTCCCCATCGGAGTCGGCGGGCGGGGTGATGGTCAGGCCATCCAGCTCATCGGCGGTGAAAGTCCAGCTGCCGTCGCCATTGTCGCTCCCGGCGGAGAAGATCGCGCCGTCGGGGGCCCCCTCGATGGTGATGGAGAGGGATTCGGAGCCGTCGGTATCCACCAACGCGGCGGACAGATCCAGCGCAATGGGCTGATCCTCGGTCCCGGCGGCGTCATTCATCACCAGCGTCGGCGCATCGGCGTCGGCCTCCACGGAGACAGAGATGCTCCCGGTGGATGTCGCGGCATCGCCGTTTTCCGCCTCGGTAGAGGTGGCGGTGACGCTGAGGGTGAAGTCGTCGCTGGAATTCTCCGGCGGCGTGATGGTCAGGCCATCCAGCTCGTCGGCGGTGAAGCTCCATGTGCCGTCGCCATTGTCGGTCCCGGCGGAGAAGGTCGCGCCATCGGGAACCCCTGAAAGGGTGATGCTGAGGGATTCGGAGCCATCGGTGTCGGTCAACGCCGCCGACAGATCCAGCGCAATGGGCTGATCCTCGGTTCCAGACGCGCTCTCGCTGAGATTCAACGTGGGGGTATCGGCCACTGCATCCACGCTCACGTCCACCACGCCGCTCACGGTGTTGGTCGCGCCGTTGGCGGTCTCGGTGCTGGTGGCGGTCACCGTCAGCGAGAAGTCGCTGGCGTCATTCTCCGGCAGAGTCAGATAGAGACCATCCAGATCCTCGGCGGTGAGCGTCCACGTGCCGTCGCCATTATCGCTCCCCGCCGACAGCGCCACGCCGTCGGGCACGCCGCCAATGGTGATGGAGAGGGTCTCCGAGCCATCGGTGTCCGACAAGCCGGTGGAGATATTCAGCGGAATCACGCCATCTTCGCTGCCGGAGGCGTCTTCGGTCTCCAGCGCAGGGGATTCAGCGGTTCCATCCTCCTGCTGCGCAACGTTGGCGTCTTCGAAGGTCTCCTCCTCCTCTTCGGAGTCGGCGTCATCCTCCTGCGCGGCGGCCTGCTCCTCGGCGGGCGCCTCTTCAGTCAGCCCGGAGCCTGCGGCGGCCTGGGCCTCAGGGGCGGCGACCGCGTCCAACTCCGGCGCGGCAGGCGCATCGCTCTCGCCCGGGCCGGTCTCGACGGCGTCCACCGCCACCTCCGGCGTCTCCAGCGGCGCGGCGCCAACCTGTCCGTCGGCGACGACCTCAAACCCGTCCGCTCCGGCGCCGCCCAGGACCTCTTCGCCGCCCGCAGCGCCGCGCAAGGCGCTCTGCTGGGCGCCTTGCGAGCCGATATCGCCGCTCTCCTGCGCCACTTCGCCATCCTCGAGCGCATTGGCGAAACCTGTGTCCGGGATATCGCGGTTGCCCATCTGGATCATGGACATCCCCTGGAGATCTTCCACCTGGCTGCGCTGTCCGTCCTCGCCCTGGTTCTGCTCGGCGTCCAGGTTGACGGTGTTCACCTCCTGGAGAACCGTCAAATCATCGAGTGTCTGTCGCGCCTCGTCCTCATCGGCGGCGGCTTCCTTGACCTCTGTAGAGGGGGTGACTTGTTCTTCAGCCATGGCTTTTCTCCCATCGCGCCATCGCGTGATCTCTTCCGATCCAAACACGACAACGCAGCTATCTAATCAATGGTCTGTTGACCAGCCAGGGAAGCGCTCTCAATGGGCGCGCTGGCGAGCCGGCGATTGCAAATTAAATGTGATTACGACCTCACACGATCAGGAAGTTACGCGCGAAAATCGCACCCCTTGATCGCGTCACGCTCCTGGCCCCGCTGGACGGAAATTGCCCAGAAAAAGCGAGGAGGACTCGTGGCGTTTCAATTTTTAACCACCACTACAGGATACCAAATCGGCCCCAGCTTTCAATTAAATTTTCCCTGCAAAAATAACGACTTAGTTATGCAGGAAAAGCATTCTAACGCGCTGATAACAAAAACAAATGCCGCATACACCTTTATCCTTTTCACCCCCCAGCCTCACGTTTGTTACAAAAAAGATGGAGTGATTCTCAATAACAAGACCACTCCAGATCCAGCCCCTGCACACAGCGCCGACTTTGACTCACTCCTGTTATATACTGAGTCGAATTCAAAATTGGACATTGGCGATTTTGAGAATGGAAGATATCGAGGGCTTTGCCCTCGAACTCCCAAGATCAACAGCCACACCGTGATACGGGCCATCCATGGCCCTCAGCCTACGGGCTCGCTGCGCGAGTCCGATTTGGCGTTCCTGCCAAATCGTGGGCGCCGCCCACACCCGCTGGGGCCCCAGGCCCCAGACCCCGCCGTCGGCCAGCCGACGGCCAATAGTTAGCGCAAGCTGGACCTACGTCACGCAAACATTAGTCGTTCTGTGCAGTTTTGGTTTTGATTTATTATAGTTTTAGATGCAATCGGTTTGGCGAAATTTCCGGATTCCTGCTCAGTGATTTCCATAAAAAAAGTCCCACGCGAATCTGCGTGGGACTTTTTTTTTACATGCAAGACGCGATCAGACCAACGCCGCCGTCAACTCTCCTGGCGGCTCAAGAACTTGCTGATATCCACCTCATCAATCTGCTCGGGAGGCAGGAAGCGCTCGGCATACTGGGTGTAAATGCCTTGGCTGAGGAACAGATCAAACAGCTCGGCGTCGATATGCTGATCGTTGCGCATAAAGGACATGATGCGCAGCGACTCGCTCAAGGTCTTGGGCTTCTTGTACGGGCGGTCGGAGGCGGTGAGCGCCTCAAAGATATCGGCGATGGCCAGCATACGCGCTTGCAGCGTCATCTGCGCGCGCTCCAGCTTCTTCGGATACCCCGTGCCGATCATGGTTTCATGGTGGCCGCCGGCCATCTCGGCGATATTCTGCAACTCCGGCGGGAAGTGCAACTCGCCCAGCATCACCATGGTGTAGATGATGTGCTCGTTGATCTTGAAGCGCTCCTCATTGGTGAGGGTGCCGCGACCGATGCACAGGTTATACAGCTCGCCGTAGTTATACAGATTCTCCGGGATATCGATCTTCAGCCCCAACGCTTCGGGATCGTACGAAATGGGCGATTCGCTGCGGTCCACCACATGTTCAGGCTTGTCGCACAGCAGCTGCTCGGTGGCGGGCAGCGGGGCCGATTCGCCGACCAAACGGCGGGATTCCGCGTGAGAGATGCCCAAACGGTCGTCGAAATAGCGCTGCCAGGTGATCTGCGCAATCTGTTTGAGACGCTCGACCCGCTCCGGGCTCATGAACTCGCCGCCCACATTGCACTCGGCCACAAAGGCGAAATCATCCTGCAACTGCGCAAACGCCGCATCGCGCCGCTCGGCCAGCACGGCGGGATCCTCTTTGCCGTCGAGCATGCCCTGCAGATAGGCGATCTCGGCGTCGCGCCGCAACACCTCAAAACGGGTGCGCACCTCGTGCATGCGGTTGTAGATGGTCTCCAGCTTGGTCGCCTTGTCCACCACATACTCCGGCGTGGTGACCTTGCCGCAATCGTGCAGCCAGCCCGCCAGATGGAAGGCGCGCCAGTCGGACTCATCCATGTCGAAGGCGCCAAATGGCCCCTCCTTGGCGTCACAGGCGGCCTGGGCCAGCATTTTGCCCAGCTCCGGCACCCGCAGACAGTGGCCGCCCGTATAGGGGGACTTGGCGTCAATGGCCGAGGCCAGCACCTGGATGATGGATTCGAACAGCTCCTCCTGAATCTTGATCAGGTTCAGGTTGTCGAGGGCCACCGCGCCCTGCGCCCCCAGCGCTTCGACAAAGCTGACCAGTTCGGGATCGAACGCCTCCACCGCGCCGGTATCGGCGTTGATGGCGTTGATCAACTGCAGTGCGCCAATCACCCGCCCCTCGCGCGCCTTGAGCGCCACCGTCACCATGGAGGTGGTGCGATAGCCCGAAGCAGCGTCGAATTTCTTCGCCCCGGAGACATCGAACTGGCCGGTGTCGCCATACAGGTCATCCAGGCGCACGGTCTCGCCGGTGAGGGTGACATGGGTGGCGACATACTGATGAATGGGCTGTCCCTGCTCGTCATACAGCGGCAGTTTAAACGCCGGCAACGCATCGTTGCTGGACATGTAGGCGAAGCTTAAGGTGTCGTCTTCATTGCGCACATAGAGGGTGGCGCGGTCGGCCTGGGCGATCTCCTTGCCGCCCATGAGGATGCTGCGCAACAGGCGGTCCGGGTCCTTCTCCATGGACAGCGCGATGCCCAACTCCACCAGTTTTTCCAGCTTCTTTTGACTCAGCACCAGATCGCGGGTGCGCTCGGCCACCTTCTCTTCCAACAGCTCCGCGTGGCGCTCCAAGGTGGCGTGGGCCTTCTGCAACTCGGCGCTGTGGGATTCGATGCGCGCCTGCGCCTCCATCAACTGCGCTTCGTTGCGATCGCTCAGCTTGACCAGACGCTTGGTGGTCTTGAACAGCTTTTTGTAATCCTTGAGCAGCGTCTCAAAGGCGCCGGAGAGCTGCGATGCATCGCCGCTCTCCAACAGGGCCTGCCCGGTGGCGAGGACCGCCTCCTCCTCATGAAACGCATCGAAGCTCATGCCTCTTCCACCTCAACCAGATTGAACTCCGCCTCCTCCAGATCCTCGCCAAACTCCTCGCCCAGTTCGGCCATATTGTCGTCGTCGGCCAGGTGGCGCCAATTGATCACCACCGTGTTGCCGTTGGAAGCGGCCTCTTCGAGCATATCAAAAATGCGCATCAACACTTTGGCGGAGCTACTGTTGAAATAGACCAGTTCAAAGTCGAAGGTGATGGCGGCCCCCTCCTGGGCGCGCAGATGGCTCTGCAACGACTCAATGGGCGCGCCAAAAAAGGCGCTGACATCCTCCGGATAGGACTCGCCCTTCATGGAAAAGCGCTGCGCGGCGAAATCAAACCGCAATTCGGGGGCGCGTTCGGTCGCTTCAATCACAATATTTTCCATCAATCCACTCCTGCTTGCGCTAGATATAGGCTGTCAGCGCAAAGAAGGCCTCCCCCTCTTTGAGTTTGACAAAATCATAGTCCAAACCACCGGTGGCGCGGCGGGCGATATCCAACAACCCCACGCCTGCGCCTTTACTGCCCTCGGGCGTTTCGCCGCGCAAAATCTCTTTGTACAGCGTTTTCAGACCTTTGGCATCCAGCGTTTGAATATGCTCAAGTTTATCGCGCATACGCGCCACTTCATTCTGGTCAATGACATTGCCACACGAAACATAGCGTTTGCCATCCACCCGGCCCACGGCGAAAACGCCAAAGGCCATTTCATTAAAACCAAATTCACCGTTCTGCACGGTAATGCGCTCGCGCGAGTAGCGGATCACGTTCTGCACCTGTTCAACGAACAGGCTGAACATGTTGCGCGCCACGCTCTTCTCCTCTTCCTCTTCACGCAATTTCGCTTTGAGCGCCTGACCAACGCCCACCAAAATCTCCTCTGTCACATACCCGGAATAACAAAAAACCACCTCTTCATGATCCATGCCCCGCCTGTAATCCAGCAACTCCTGCGCGTTCATGGCGTTCTCCACAGACTCATCAAATCCCCTCACCGTGTAAATCAAGTTCATCCCAATATATGAGTGCATAGTGTCCTGCGCGCCTGAGCGCATGTCAAGCATTGCGCACACCCGCAAAAACATCCTGCAAAAGCAAAAAGATTGCCATCCTCTTTCGGCCACGCAATCCGCGCGCCGTGCTAGAGATTATCCCCATGACATGATATAAGTGGGATGTTTAGCCCGTTGTTGCATTCCTGAAACAAAACGCCGAACCACCCGATGCGTCGCAAGGGAGCCGCCATGACCTCTTCCGTCTTGCAACATTTCGCCCTGCGCCTGGGCGCACTGGCCGCACTGTGCGCTCTGCTGCTCCCCAGCCCGGCGCGCGCCGCAGATACGTTGGAGTTGCTGGTGTTTGAACGCCCGCCTTACTACGTCAAACAGTTGGATGGCTCCATGGGCGGCTTGGTGGCGGGACGCGCCGGCGAGGCGTTGCGTCGCGCCGGCGTCACGCCAATCTGGAAAGAGGTCGCCTCCAATCGTCATCTGAGTAAGATCAAGCGCAACCGCAAAGCCGCATGCGCGGTGGGATGGTTCAAAAACCCCGAACGCGAAACCTACGCCAAATTCAGCGACCCCATCTATCGCGACCGCCCCATGGCCGCCCTGCGCCGCGCCGAGGACGCCCGCTTTGACAAACTCACCTCTCTGCACGACCTACTGGCGGCGCAAGAGGTCAAACTGGGCATCAAACTGGGCTTTAGCATGGGCGCAGAAGTCGACGCCATGATGGCCGAACTGAAAACGCCGACAGTCAAGGTGGCGCAGGACAACATAGGCCTATTGCGCATGCTCTCCCATGGCGAAATCGACTACATGTTCGTCGCCGCCGAAGAGGCCGAATCGTTGCTGGGCAAGTTCGAGCGCGATGGCAAGAGTCTGACGGAGATGCACCCCGAAGGGGCGCCCGAGGGCAACAAACGCTATCTGCTGTGCAGCCAGAAGACCCCCGACGCCTGGATTGAAAAGGTCAACGCCGCCTTGGCGGATATGACGCCCAATTGATTGGCTGTGCGAGAGAGTCCAAGCATGGGCACTCCCTTCGGATCCGACGCCTTGGCCAGACTGTTGACCAAGCGCATGGTGAGAAAGGCGAAACTCCCGACGCTTTCTGTTCATAAACAGTCTGAATTCGACCGCATTCATTCGCCTGTCAACAGCGGACGCGCCCCATGAAATTGCGCTATAAACTCCCGACGCTGATTGTCGCCGGGGTGATCATCAACACCGTGCTGCTCAGTTCGTTGGCCTATGTGTTCATGGCCGACGCCTTGCGCGTCGCCAAGATCGAGACCTTCTCGGCGCTGCGCAATGACCGCATGAATGCGCTGCGCAAATTCCTTGAGACCACCGAGCGCGAACTGGCCGCCTTCAGCAGCGGCTCCGGGGTAAAGAACGCGCTGTTTGAGCTGGACGCCGCCTGGGCCGAACTGGAGCCGGGGAAGCGCGCCCAGGATCTGCGCGCCCTGTTCCCCGCCGCCCAACCCGAGGGCGTGGCCTCGGCCATGCCGTCGCCGCCGCCGCCAGGACTGGACACCTATTTCCTCACCCATCGCCGCATTCACCCCTGGTTCGCCGACGTCACCCGAGAGCTGGGCTATCATGACATGATGCTGGTCAACCTGGATGGCGACGTCATCTACAGCGCCATCAAAGGGGAGTATTTTGCTCTCAATCTAATCTCCGGCGGCGCCATGAACAGCAAGATCAGCCGCCTGGCGGATGCCGCCCTGCGCGAGGATGGCGCCAGCCGCGCAGAGCTGTTCGCCGACTTCACCCCCTACGCCGGCGATGACGAGATCCCAGTGGCCTTTCTGGCCGCGCCGATCCTGGACGGCGGCGAGAGTGTGGGCGCCCTGATCATCGGCCTGCCGCTGACCGCCATTAACGCCATCATGCAGTCGGAAGAGGGGCTGGGGGCCAGCGGCGAGACCTATCTGGTGGGCGACGACTTCCGCTTGCGCTCCGACTCCCGCGTGGACAAATATCAGCGCGCCCTGCGCGCCTCCCGCGACACCCCGTTGGTATTCCGCGCTCTGAGCGGTGAGCGCGCGGTGGAGCAGGGCGTGGGCATGCATGGCCGTCCCAGCCTGATCGGCTTCCAGGCGCTGGCGTTCCGTGGCGTCACCTGGGTGCTGATGGCGGAGATCGACATCGATGAGATGGAGGCGCCGGTGAATCAGTTGCGCCGGGTGCTGTTGGGGGTCTCGGTGCTGGTGATGATTGGGCTGGCGCTACCGGGCCTGAGCATGGCCCAGCGCATCGCCATTCCGCTGGGACGCATCGCCCAGGCCTTCATCGACTTCGCCAACACCCACAAGGCCGAGGCGATCCCTTACACAAATCGCGCCGACGAGGTGGGCGATCTGGCGCGCACCTTTGTGGACGTCAGTAGACAGATGGCCGAGAATATCGCCGCCCGTCAGCGCGCCCAGGAGCAGTTGGAGGACGCCTATGCGGTGATCACCTCCAGCATCAACTACGCCAGCCGCATCCAGCGCGCCATTCTGCCCGAAGAGCAGACCTTCAACCGCCTCTTCTCCGACTTTTTCATTCTGTGGCGTCCGCGTGACGTGGTGGGCGGCGACATCTACTGGGCCAGCAAGTGGCGCGACGGCGTCATCATCTGCCTGGGCGACTGCACCGGCCACGGCGTGCCCGGCGCGTTCATGACCCTGATCACCACCGGGGCCATGGACCGCGCTCTGCTGGAGACTCCCCAGGGGCGCCCGGATCTGTTTCTGCAAACCATCCACCAGGCGGTGCAGCGCACTCTGGGCCAGGATGGCGAGAGCGGCGAATCTGACGACGGCATGGAGTTGGGGGTGTGCTACTTCCCCCCCAGCGGCGACCGCATGCTGTTCGCCAGCGCCCGTTTCGACCTGTTCATCATCGAAAACGGCCAACTGACCGACCTCAAGCCCACCCGCAAGGGCATCGGCTATCGCGGCATCCCGTTTGATCAGACCTACAAACTCAACGAGATCCCCATGACGCCGGGCAAGCGTTTCTACATGACCTCCGACGGGTTGATCGACCAGATCGGCGGCAAGAAGCGTCGCGCCTATGGCAAGAAGCGCTTCCGTGAGCTGCTGCTCTCCCTGCAGAAGACGCCGATGTCCCAGCAGGAGGAGCGCATCATGGAGTCATTGGTGACGTATCAAGGGGGGGAGCGACGCCGCGATGACGTGCTGGTGATGGGCTTTGAAGCGCGCGGCGGGATTGCTGATGAATCCAACGCGCCTCCGTCAGAGCACGCGCCGACGGCATAGAGCGCGGCCCCGGGCGACCGCCGCAGCCGATTACAACCTTGGCGAGGCCAGCGCCTCAAAGATCTGACCGGCGGCCAGCCCGGCGTCGTTCATGGGGATCTCGCGCCCCACATGGGCGTCAAACCCGGCCCCGCGCAGCGCCGTGAGCGCCCCTTCGCACAGCATCCGATTCTGAAACACGCCGCCGCCCAGCCCCACCCGCAGCGCGCCAGGGTGATCAGCGGCGACGGCCTGAGCCTGAGCCAGCAGCGCGGCGATGAGCGTGGCGTGGAACAGGCCGCTACGTGCGGCGATGGCGTGATCCGCATCAGCCATGGCGGCGACCAGCGGCGCCCAATCGCTGACCCAAACCCCCTCGGCATTGCGCGCCAGCGGTAGATCCAGCGGCGCCGACGCCGCATCGCACACCGCCTCCAGCATCATCGGCCCTTGCCCTTCAAAACTGGCCTCGAGGCACACGCCGCACAGCGCCGACGCCGCGTCGAACAGCCGCCCCACGGCGCTGGTCACCGGCGCGTTGATTCCCCGCTCCCACGCCTGTTTCAGCAACTGGAGCGCCTCACGTGACAGACCGGGAGTCGCGAATGGTTGCTGCAGACTCCAGCAAAGCGCCGCCGCGCTGCGCCACGGCTGCCGCGCCGCCGCATCGCCGCCGGGCAGGGCGAACGGGCGCCAACTACCGACACGCTTCCAGGCGCCGGGACGCCCCAACAGCGCTTCGCCGCCCCACAGCGTCCCGTCACGGCCCAATCCCACCCCATCCCAGGCGAAGATCAGCCAGTCGCCGTCATACTCCGCCGCCAACTCTCCGGCCATCGCCGCCGCATGGGCTTCGTGGTGATACACCGGAATCAACGGCAGATCCTGCGCCCGCGCCCACTGGGTGACGCTGTAGTCGGGGTGGGCGTCGTGGGCGATCGCTTCGGCGCGCACGCCGTAGAGCTGCTGCAACTGCGCGGCGGTGGTCTCAAAAGTGCGCATGCCGCGCTGGGTCCCCGGATCGCCGATATGGGGCGAGAGGATCAACCGCTCCCCCCACGCCAGCGCCAGGGCGTTCTTCATCTGCCCGCCAACAGCCAGCAACGGACGCGCCACCGGCTGCGTCAGACGCAACTCCAGCGGCGCGCAGCCGCGCCCCAACCGCAGCGGACGCGGCGCGCCGTCGATAATGCGGAACACGCCGTCGTCGGCGGGGCGGCGGATGGGCCGATTGTGGTGCAGATAGGCCTGCGCCACGTGGGCCAGACGCGTCTCCACCTCGGCGTTGTCGGTGAGCACCGGCTCGCCGCTGATGTTGGCTGAAGTGCACACCAGCGCGGCGCCGAAATCCTGCGTCAGCAGATGGTGCAGCGGGCTGTAGGGGAGCATTAGCCCCACCTCCCCTAAGCCCTGCGCGATCCCCTCACACAGCGGCGCATCAGCGCGTTTGGGACACAACACCACCGGGCGCAGCGGATCGCGCAGCGCCTCGGCGTGGACAGGAGTTAACTCCGCCAGCGCCCGCGCCGCCGCCAGGCCATCGGCCCCACGCAGCGGCGGCATCACCGCCAACGGCTTATGCGGGCGCGGCTTCAGATCGCGCAATCGCGCCACCGCCCCAGCGTTGGCGGCGTCGCAGATCAGGTGATAGCCGCCGATGCCCTTGACCGCCACGATGCGCCCATCGCGCAGCGCCGCCACCGCGGCGCGCAGCCCCGTCTCATTGCCATTGAGACGCACGCCATCCTGCATAAAGGTCAGCTGCGGCCCACACGTCGGACACGCCAGCGGCTGGGCGTGAAAACGGCGATCCAGCGGATTCTCATACTCGGCGCGGCAGTCGTCGCAAAGGGGAAACGCCGCCATGCTGGTGTGGGGGCGGTCATAGGGTAGATGGTCGATGATGGTGTAGCGCGGACCGCACTGAGTGCAGTTGATGAAGGGGTAGCGGAAGCGTCGCTGGTTGGGGTCGCGCATCTCCGCCAAACAGTCGTCGCAACAGAACTGGTCGGGCGGGATACCCGCTTCCGCCGGATCGCCCTCGGCGCTGTGGTGAATCACAAATCCGCTGAGGCCAATCTCGACATCGATGGTTTCACGCCCCGCCACAGTTGGGCGCGCCAGCGGTGGAGCTTGCGTGGTGATGGCGTCGATGAACGCCGTCAGAGCCGTTTCCGGCGCCTGCGCCACAATCTCCACCCGCCCGGCGGCGTTGCGCACCCAGCCCGCCACCCCATACTGGTGGGCGATGCGATAGATGAAGGGGCGAAACCCCACCCCCTGCACGCGACCGATGACGCGCAGACTCACCGCCGCCAACGCATCAGCCACGCCGCGCCCCTGCATCGTCCGCTCGTAATCGAGGATATGTTGCAGACCGCAAAAGAGTTTTTTTCATAGAGTCAAACTATCAGAGCCCACACAGGCGCCAAAAGGGCAAATGCGCGCCAGCACCATTACAAATCGCACGTCCCCAGCACATCCGGCACGCTGTCATACACCTCCCATGCCGCCTGCGCCTCCTCCTCCGTCATCTTCTCATGGGCGTAGCCCCGCTGCACCATGACATACTCTCCCACCGCCAGGGGTTCGCCCTGCAGCATCAGCAGATTGACCTCACGCCGCACCCCTTTGGCCTCACACTCGGCCAGCAGTCCGTTGAGGCGGATGATCTTCATCGGTATGCCCAGACACATGACCGTCCCCCTTCCCAACAAGTTTGCCACAATTGGCGCTGTTGGCGGAGCAAATATCAGAAATTTCTTATACGCTAATAAAATCTATTGAATCTATATTTGAGAATATACTACACTTCTAATGAATGCAAAGCATATCGCCAGTCTATGATCAGAGTTTCTCAAGCTTGATCATGGAGTTGAGGATATTGCAAGCATGGGTGAGTTGGAGAACAAACGCCTCCCCGGGCGATGGACGGAACGGATTTCGGCGACCGTTCCGCCAAACAACGAGTCGGATATCAGGCCTGACAGGCCGCCCACCGCCTCTGCAATGCCAGCCGCTATTCACCACGCAGTTTGGAGAGCGTTTATCGGGTGAACACCAAAAAGGGGGGAAGCGCGAACGGTCGATGAAGACGCCAGGGTTGGCGCTCTGATCGATCCAGGTTTGATCGCCGCGCTGCGGCGAGCCGGTTCGCGCACTGAGCAATAGAGCGTTCCGAGGAGGTCTTGGGATTCACCCTGACCGCTTCTTCAGGAGGCCGACATGCTTATCCATGCCCCCGCGCCCGCGTCGCGATCCCACGCGCCCGAGACGTCTGTTCTGCCGGTAGGCATCGACAGACGCGGATTCCTCAAGCTCTGCACCACCGTGGCGGCCACTCTGGGTCTGCCCTACAGCGCCGGAGCCAAAATCGCCGCCGCCGCCACCGCGCCGGATCGTCCCATCGTGCTGTGGCTCTCCGGCCAGGAGTGCACCGGCTGCTCCGAGTCGCTGCTGCGCGCCGACCACCCCACGCTCGAACATCTGCTGCTCGACGCCCTCTCGCTGGACTACCACGAGACCCTGTGCGCCGCCGCCGGTCATCAGATCGAGGCGCTGCGCAAGGACACCGTGGAGAACAAAAAGGGGCGCTACGTGTTGGTGGTGGAGGGCGCCATCCCCCTGGCCGATAACGGCATCTACTGCAAAATCGGCGGTCGCACCATGATCGATCTGGTCACCGAAGCCGCCGAAGGCGCCCTGGCCATCATCGCCATCGGCTCTTGCGCCTCCTGGGGCGGCGTGGCCGCCGCCAGTCCCAACCCCACCCACGCGGTGGGCGCGCCCGAGGCCCTGAAGGGCAAAACCGTGGTCACCATCCCCGGTTGCCCGCCCAACCCGCACAACTTCATCGCCACCGTGCTGCATCTGCTCACCTTTGGCAAAGCGCCCGCCCTGGATGACAAGGGGCGGCCGCTGTTCGCCTATGGCAAACGGGTGCACGACCACTGCGAACGCCGCGCCCACTTCAACGCCGGTCGCTTTGCCGAACGTTTCGGCGACGAAGGGCACCGGCAGGGTTGGTGCCTCTACAAACTGGGCTGCAAAGGCCCGGAAACCTACGCCAACTGCCCCAGCCTGCGCTTCTCCGACGGCGCCGGCGGGGTGTGGCCGGTGAGCGTGGGCCACCCCTGCTTCGGCTGCACCGAACAGGGGGTGGGCTTCAGCAAGGGCATCCACCAACTGGCCGAGGTGCAGGAGAAGCTGCCGTCCGGGGTGCATCCCAATGTAGATGAGACCCGCGGCCAGGGGGTGACCACGCTGACCGCCGCCCTCACCGCAGGCGCTGTGGGCGCGGCGGTGGGCGCGGCGGGCGTGGGCCTGTGCAAAATGGAGCGCCGCAATCTGTCGTGCGAACTGCCGCCCGATAAGAGCAGCGACGCCGCCCAACGCAACAGCAAGAAATAGGAGGCGGCCATGGCCATCACCCGACGTGGATTCGTCCTCGGGGCCGCCGCCAGCGCCGCTGCGGCGCTGTCCCACCCCACCCCAGCCCAAGCCGGACGCGCGCCCAAGGAGCGCATCCCCGGCGCGCTGGGCATGCTCATCGACACCACCCTGTGCATCGGCTGCAAAGGGTGTCAGAACGCTTGTAAACGGGAGCTGGGGATGCCCGCCGACTCAGAGGGGCGCGACGACGCCCCCGAGTCGGCGCTGTACGACATGCCCAAAGGGCTCTCCCACACCACCGCCTGCGTCATCAAGCAGAGCGATGCGGGCGACGCGGCTAGCTTCGTCAAGCAGCACTGCCTGCACTGCGTGGATCCCTCCTGCGTGTCGGTGTGCCCGGTCAACGCCATGATCAAGGACCCGGTCACCGGCATCGTCAGCAACGATCCCGACCGCTGCATCGGCTGCCGCTACTGCGTCTACGCCTGCCCCTTCGGCGTGCCGCAGTTCGACTATGTGAGCGCCTATGGCCGCATCCACAAATGCGAAATGTGCCCCGAGCGCCGCGCTGCGGGCGAGCTACCCGCCTGCTGCGACGCCTGCCCCACCGGCGCCACCCTGTTCGGCCCGGTGGAGGAGCTCATGGTCGAGGCCCAGCGCCGCTTGAACGCCAAACCCGGCGAATCTCTGCTCTATCCGCGCGGCGATTTGAGCGGGCGCAAACAGGGCCATGAACGCCCTGCGCCGCTCTACATCCCCGGCGTCTATGGCCAGCGCGAACTGGGCGGCACGCAAGTGCTCTATCTGGCGGGCCAGCCGTTTGAACAACTGGGGCTGCCCACCGATGTGCCCGACGTCAGTTACGCCACCGTCTCCGAGGGCATCCAGCACGCCATCTACAAGGACATGATCGCTCCCACAGTGATCTTTGGCGGCCTGCTGGCGCTGATCCACCGGCGTGAGTCCCACGCCTCCGATGAGGAGAAGCGCGATGACCATTAACCATCGACCGTTAGGCGGGCCCATACTCACGCCGCTGTTCCTCGCCTTCGCCGTCATTGCCCTGGCGGGCGCGGTGGTGGTGATCGAACGCTTCGTGCTGGGTCTGGGCGCAGTATCCAACCTCAACAACGGCTACCCCATGGGGCTGTGGGTGGTGTTCGATATGGTGATCGGCACCGCCATCGGCTGCGGCGGCTTCGCCATGGCCCTGGTGGTCTACGTGATGAACCGTCGCGAGTATCACCCCATGATGCGCCCGGCGCTGCTGGCCGGGCTGTTTGGCTACGCCCTGGGCGGCTTCTCCATCGTCGTCGATCTGGGGCGCTACATGAACATGCTCAACATCTTCGTCCCCAGCCTGATCAACCCCAACTCGGTGCTGCTGGAAGTAGCGCTGTGCGTGTCGGTCTACGTGACGGTGCTGGCGGTGGAGGTCTCCCCGGCCTTCCTTGAAGGCTTGGGGCTGGGCTGGCTGCGCAAACCGCTGCGCAAAGTGATGTTCATCTTCATCGCCCTGGGAGTGCTGCTGCCGCTGATGCACCAATCGTCGCTGGGCACCCTGCTCACCTCGTTGGGCTATCAGCTCTCGCCGCTGTGGCAGACGCAGACGCTGCCGGTGATCTATCTGCTCACCGCCATCGCCATGGGTCTGGCCATCGTCATGGCCAAGGGCGCGTTGATGGCTCAGGGCGGCACCATGGAGATGGGGCTGCTGCACCGCCTGGCGCACCTGCTGCGCGCGCTGCTGGCGGTGTTCCTGTTGATCCGCTTTGGCGACCTGATCTGGCGCGGCGCGCTGGGCCTTGCGCTGGCGCCGGAGTGGAAGTCATTCACCTTCTGGCTGGAAAACGGCCTCTTCTTCGCCGCCCTGGCGTTCATCTGGCCGGGCGCGCGGCGCTCGCGCCACTGCCCGTGCCGGGTGCTGTTTTCCGCCATCTCCACCCTGCTGGGCGGGGCCATGCTGCGGCTCAACTCGTGGCTCATCGGCTACACCGCAGCGGGCGCGGATTGGCGCTACTACCCCTCCATTCTGGAGCTGGTGGTGACGCTGGCGGTGATCTCCTTTGAGGTGGTCGCCTTCCTCTACCTGGTCAAGAAGTTCCCGGTGATGCCGGACTTCGAACACCCGACACATGCGTAGGAGGTTGTCATGACTCAACGTATCGTCATCGATCCGGTTACGCGCATCGAGGGCCACCTGCGCATCGACTGTGAAATCCAGGATGGGCGCGTGGTCAAAGCGTGGTCGTCGGGCCAGATGTGGCGCGGCATCGAAGAGATCCTCAAGGGGCGCGACGCCCGCGACGCCTGGGTCATCACCCAGCGCATCTGCGGCGTGTGCACCACCGTGCACGCCATCACCTCGGTGCGCGCGGTGGAGAACGCGCTGGATATGGAGATCCCGCTCAATGCGCAGTTCATCCGCAACATGATCATGGCCGCCCACGGCGTGCATGATCATATTGTCCACTTCTATCACCTCTCGGCGCTGGACTGGGTGGATATCGTCAGCGCCCTCTCCGCTGATCCGGCCAAGGCGGCGCGCTTCGCCGCCGGTCTGTCGGACTGGGCGGGCAGCTCCGAGCAGAACCTGACGGCGGTGCAAGATAAGCTCAAAGCCTTCGCCGCCTCCGGGCAACTGGGCATCTTCGCCAACGGCTACTGGGGCCACCCGGAGATGCGTCTGTCGCCGGAGGCCAACCTGATGGCCGCCGCCCACTATCTGCAGGCGCTGGAGATTCAGCGCAAGGCCAACCGCATCGTCGCCATCCTCGGCGGCAAAACCCCGCACATTCAGAATCTGGCGGTGGGCGGCGTGGCCAACCCGGTGGACCCCGATAGCGCCGACGCCATCAATATGGAGCGGCTCTATCGCATCAAACAGTTCATCGACGAGCTGGCGCTGTTCGTGCGGCAGGCCTACATGGTGGACGTGGCCGCCATCGCCGCCAACTACCCCGAGTGGCTCACCATGGGCGCGGGCGTGACCCATGCGCTGTCGGTCCCCGACATGCCCATCGACACCCGCGGCGCTGAGTGTACGCTGCCAGGCGGCTTCCTCAAGGATGGCGACATCGCCCAGTTTGAACCCATCACCGGCTTCCATGATCCAACTTTTGAGAGCGCGGTGCTGGAGAGCAGCAAACACGCCTGGTACGCCGACGACGACAAACCGCTGCATCCGTATGAGGGCAAAACGCGGCCCAACTACACCGACTTTGCCGACGACGGCAAGTATTCGTGGGTCAAAGCGCCCACCTACAAGGGCGAACGCGCCCAGGTGGGGCCGCTGGCCAACGTGCTGGCCATGGTCGCCGCCAAACATGAGCCCACCACGCGCCACCTGAACACCCTATTGGGCACGGTCAAGGGGTTGATCGGCGCAGAACTGCCGCTTACGGCGCTGCAATCGACTCTGGGCCGCCATGCGGCGCGGGCGGTGCGCTGCGCGGTGCTGCTGGAGTCGCTGGATGATCAGTGGAACCGGCTGGTGGCCAATATCAGGAAGGGCGATCTGGAGACCTTCAACCAACCGGAGTTTCCCAAGGGCGCGGTGCAGGGGTTCGGCTTCCACGAAGCCCCGCGCGGCTGTCTGTCCCACTGGGTAGTGGTGGAGAAGGGCAAAATCGTCAACTACCAGGCGGTGGTGCCCACCACCTGGAACGCCGGTCCGCGCGACCAGGAGGAGCAAGCTGGACCATATGAAGCCTCCCTGGTGGGCAACAGCGTGGCCGACCCGGAACGTCCGCTGGAGGCGCTGCGCACCATCCACTCGTTCGACCCGTGCCTGGCTTGCGCGGTGCACATGGTGGATCCGCAGCAGCGCGAACTGACCAAGGTGCAGGTGGTGTGATGAACATCGTGGTGCTGGGATTGGGCAACCTGCTGCTCAGTGACGAGGGCGTGGGGGTGCGGGTGGTGGAGGCGCTGGCGCGCCGCGCCCCGCCCCTGCCCGATTGCGTCACCCTGCTCGATGGCGGCACGGCGGCCATGGATCTGCTGGATGAGCTGTGCGCCGCCGACCACCTGATCGTGGCCGACGCCATCAACGCCGAAACGCCGGGTGAGTTGATCACCCTGCGCGACGGCGAACTGGGGGCCTTTTTCCAGACCAAGATTTCACCGCATCAGGTGGGTTTCGCCGACGTACTGGCGGCCATGACCCTGCTGGACGGTGCGCCGCAGAGCATTGTGGTGCATGGGGTGGCGCCGCTGAGCCTGGAGACCGGCATGGCGCTGACCCCCTTGATTGCCGGGAAGGTCGAAACGCTGTGCCAACGGATCGTAAAGGAGATCAACACACTGCTGATTGATGCGCGCCAAGCACAGGCAGAGAGTGTATGAACCTCTGCCACAACCACACTCTGGCGCGCTGTGGCGGTCTACAGAGAGCCGCAAGATTTCTCTGCTCACCCCGACCGCCTGTCTCACGAAGTCAGGTATGCGCTGCTGTTGATGGCGGCGACCGCGCTCATTGGCTCAGAGCTGCCAATGCTGGTCACGCGGTCCCGCCCATGGTGGGATCAACGCATCGGGCGCATACTGGCAGGCGCGGGTCCGTCGATCGTCGAGCGACGGACCCGCGCCACTCCATGAAGCATCAGGGTTTGAAGAAGTGCGCGTTGAGCACGAAGTGCGTGGCGATGCCGCCCGCATAGCCCAAAGCGATCACAGGCGTCCAGCGCAGGTGGGTAAAGAAGGTGTAGCGCCCACGGGATTGCCCCATCAGCGCCACCCCGGCGGCGGAGCCGATGGAGAGCAGGCTACCGCCCACCCCCGCCGTCAACGTCACCAGCAGCCACTGCCCCAGATCCATCTGCGGCTGCATGGTGAGCACCGCATACATAATGGGGATGTTGTCGATCACGGCCGAAAGCACGCCCACGGCGATATTGGCCGCCGTCGGTCCCCAGCCGGCGTACATCGCCTCGGAGATCCACGCCAGATAGCCGATCATACCCAGACCGCCCACGCAGAGAATCACGCCGTAGAAGAACAGCAGCGTATCCCACTCAGCCCGCGCTACGGCGTTGAAGCTGTCAAAGGGGACGACCCCGCCCAGATCCTCATCGGTGACTTCGCGCCCCAGGCGACGGGCAATGGCGCGTCGCGACTGCTGATTGCCAAAGGTCTTGCGCAGATAGAAGCTATAGAATTTCAGATACGCCAACCCCATCATCATCCCCGCCACCGGCGGCAGGTGCAGGAAGTTGTGGAAGCCCACCGCAGTGGCGATGGTGGCCAGGAACAGGCCGATGATCACCAGTCCGCCGCGTTTGACAAACACCTGTTCATCGCTCTGCGCCGGCGCGCCCTGGGGTACGAAGAAGTGCATCACTGCGGCCGGCAGCAGGAAGGTCACCGCCGAGGGGATGAACAGATGGAAGAAGGTCCAGAAATCCACCACCCCCTTCTGCCACACCATCAGCGTGGTGATATCCCCAAACGGACTGAAGGCGCCGCCGGCATTGGCCGCCACCACCACATTGACGCAGCCCAGAGAGACAAAGCGCGGGCTCTCCTGACCCACCGCCAGCAGCACCGCGCACATCAGCAGAGCAGTGGTGAGGTTATCGGCCACCGGCGAGATAAAAAACGCCAGAATGCCGGTCATCCAGAACATCATGCGGTAGTTGAAGCCGCTGCGCACCAGCCACGAGCGCAACGCCTGGAACACCAGCCGCTCCTCCATGGCGTTGACGTAGGTCATGGCCACCAGTAGGAACAGGAACAGCTCGGCGTATTCGAGGATATTGTGGCGCATGGCCGCTTCGGCCACATGGGGCAGCCCATGTTGACTATAGGCAAAGGCGATCATTCCCCAGATCAACCCGGCCGCCAGCAGCACCGGCTTGGATTTGCGTAGTTTGATCACCTCTTCGCCCATCACCACCAGATAGGCGACCACAAACAGCATCACCGCCAGATAGCCGGTGGCGGTATGGGTCAGATCCAGCTGGGTCTCAGTGATTTCCGGCGATGCGGAGGCCCAGGCGCCGCCCGCCAGCGCCACAACCCCAAACAGAGACACGAACAGAGCAATCAGTCGATGGAGGCGCATGGAGATAATGGACGCAGTAAAGGGTGGAGGTGCGGTCTTTTCACAGACCGCACAGGAGGAATCCAGTCATCACACAAGGCAACGCAATTCACGCGCCATACTGGGGCGCCCGCCTCAAAAAACTCACGCCGAACGCCATGCGCGACAACGACGCCAGGGAAGATCTTCACAAACCGCGCGCCAAATCTGAAATTTCAGATGCAAAGAGACGCGCGCAGTTCGATCTTCCGGCACACGACGCGCCACGCATCGGACTGTGCTGATCATTGCCTTGTGCGCACAACTGCAGGCGACGGCTCTCGGCTGTTTAGCAGAGTCTACGCCTTGTGCGCAAGCATCGGCGTTCACGCCTGCCCACACGACTTATTTGGGCAGCGGCACCACCATCAGCGGCTGCTTGAGCTTATCCAGCAGTTTGTCGCTGCGGTTGCCAAAGATGACCTTGTAGAGCATGTCATGGCAGTGGCGACCGATGATGACGAACTCCGGATTAATGGCGTCCACCTCTTTGAGCAGCTTCTCTTCCAGCTGCCCCTCCACCATCACCGCATGACAATCCACGCCGCGCGCAATCAACTCATCGCGCTGGGCGTGAAGCTTGTGGCGCAGCTCTTTGAGCGCCGCCGCCGCATCGCGACGCGGCTGGCCGTCATCCACCTCGTTGCCTACATAGGCCGGTCCGCCCTTGGCGTCATGTGGCGGGACCACGTGCATCACGTAGAGGCGCCAGCCCATGCCCTTGGCCAACTCCTCGGACAGGGCGATGACCGGTTTACAGCTATCGGTCAGGTCCGTCAGCGCAATGATGCTTTTCATGGCACACTCTCCTGTCGCTTCCGGAGTCCCCGCTGCGCTTTTCTTCTGGCCGTCCCCCCCTCAACCCAAGCAACGGGCTGAAGCGGACAGAGCTTAAAAGGCTCTGCGGCTAGACTCACACACCACCACTATGAACGATTTCATAGTAGCGCTTCTCCAACTCCTGCTTGTGCCGGGTCTCCTCATCAGCCAGCCAGATGAACAGCTCCTGAATCGGTCCCGGCTCCGTCGATGCCGCCAGGGCTTGATACTGCTCCATGGCGGTGTGCTCGCGGTAGAGCGCATACTGCAACACCGCCTGATCGTCAGGCTTCTCGCCCAACTCCGGCAGGTGCACGGCATCAGAGAAACGGCCATCGCTCTCGGGCGTCTCCACCATGGCCTGAATCTGCTCGGCCAGATCGGCGCGCGCGCGCAGCTCGGCGAACAGGTCGTAGTGACGCTGCTCCTCGGTCGCCAGCTCCTCCACCAGATAGCGCAACGGCTTGCTCACCTTGTTGACCAAAGCGCCGTAGAAGTCCCGCGCGGTGCGCTCGAACTCGGTGGCCACGGCGAGGATATCATCCAGGCTCTTCTTATCCTTGAGTTGATTGAATCCGCTGCTTGGCGCGCCATTCATGGAAACCCCTCCCTTGTGCTGCGTTGAATGCGGGGCGCTCAGTGCCCAACAACTTCAGTGTGAGCCGCCGCGCCGATGCTTTCAAGCGCCTTTCAGATACGCATCCACACTGGCCGCCACGCGGTGGCCGTCGGCCACGGCGTGAATCACGTCGGGGCCATGCACGCAGTCCCCCGCCGCCCACAACCACGGCTCCGAGGTGCAGCCATCGGCGTCGGCCTTGATGCGTCCGCGATTCCACTCCAGCGCCTCGGTGAGGGCCTCGCCCAGCAGGCTGACGTCGGACATCTGACCGATCGCCTCCACCACCATGTCGGCGTGGTGGATCCGCGCGTCGGACTCATCGTACGACGGCGCAAAGCGGCCATCCTTGTCGAAGATGGAGAGCACCTTGAAGGTCTTCAGCCCCACCAGACCGCCGTTGTCATCCAGCACGATTTCACGGGGTCCGCGCGCGTCGTAAATTGCGATGCCCTCCTCGCCGCACTCGCGAATCTCGTCGGGGTCGGCCAGGAAGTGGGCGCGATCCTCCAGCGCGGTGACGGTCACGTCCAACTTGCCGTAACGTTGGGTCTGCAAGCGGCCCATGCTGCGGGCGATGTCCATGGCCACGTTGCCGCCGCCGATCACCACCAGCTTCTCGGGCACGACCACCTCTTTGCCCTCGGTGATGTCGCGCAGCAGATCCACCGCCTTGGTCACCGCCGGATGCTCGCTGCCGGGGATGCGAGTGCCGCGTCCCAGGTGCAGACCGATGCACAGCGCCACCGCGTCGAACTGCTCACGCAGCTGCTCCATGGTGATGCTCTCGCCCACACGGGTATTGCAGTGTAACTGCGCGCCCATATCCAGAATCACCTGAATGTCGCGATCCATCACGTCATACGGCAGACGGTATTCGGGAATGCCGTAGCGGAACATGCCGCCCGCATGGGGCCGCGCCTCGAAGATCTCCACCGCGTGGCCCATTTTGGCCAGATCGAAGGCGGTGGTCAGACCCGCCGGACCGGCGCCGATGATGGCCACCCGCTTGCCGGTGGCCGGAGCCGCCGTCCCCGCCGCCTGCTGGAAGTCCGCAGCGGTGGCGTTGTCGGTGATGTGGCGCTTGAGCCAACGAATGGCGATGGCCTCGCCCTCGTGGGCCGAGGCGCAGGCGTCTTCGCACTTGTGGGTGCACACCCGTCCGCACACCTGCGAGAACGGATTGGTCTCATACAGCAGCGACACACCGCGGGTGTAGTCGCCGTCGCGCACCGCTTCGATGTAACGGGGGATGGACATGTGCGCCGGGCAGGTGGCGATGCACAGCCCGCAGGAGACGCAGCGGTCGGCCTCGGCCAGCGCCTCCTCCACGGAGTAGCCGTTGACGATCTCGGCAAAACCGCCGATGCGCTGTTCAGGCTCCATTTCGCCCATATGGGCGCGCTTGGTGGGCGTCAAACGATGGCCTTCGGCGCGGGTGTAACCCTTTTCACAACTGTCCCACGCCTTCTTGTCCACCCCGGGGATGAAGCGGTAGGCGTCGGGGTCGCTCTCCACCCAGGTGTAGTGGTTGGACATGGTCAGCGAACTGGTCATGCAGACGTCCACGCACAGCGCGCACCAGCAGCAGCGCCCGTAGTCGATGCGCGGACGCAGCCCGGAGTTGCCGGAGACGGTCTCGATCCCGTCCACCGCCACCATGTCGATGGCGGCGTTCTGGCAGATCGCCTCGCAGGTGCCGCAGCCGATGCACAGCGCCGCATCGTTCTTGTGGAAGCCGCGATAGCGGTCCGCCGCTTCGCGATTGAGCGGATCTTTGATGGTCCCCGGCTCCCGCAGGAGGTTCTTCCAGGCGGTCAGGGGCGAGAGGATATCGCGCAGGGACATGTTATCTCTCCACCTCGGGCGGATAGGTGTGCAGGGAGACCATCAACCCGGCCACATCGGAGATGTTGAGGTTGACCATCATCATCTCCAGCAGCGCCACGGCGTGGGTATAGGACGGACCGCGCACGTTGATGCGACGCGGATAGCCGCTGCCGTCGGTGACCACGTAGTAGCCATACTCGCCGCGCGAGCACTCGCCGCGAATGTAGGTCTCGCCGTGGGGGATCTTCCAGTGCAGCACGTTGGGCAGCTTGGCCATCACCGGGCCGCTGCGGGGCATTTTGATGAGAATCTGACGAATCAGATCCACTGATTGCAGGATGTCGCGACGGCGCACATCGGCGCGGGTATAGATGTCCCCATCCTGGCCGGTGATCGCCTCCAGCTCCAGCTCGGGATAGACCAGATAGGGCTGGTCCAGGCGCACGTCATTGGGGCGGCCACAGGCGCGGGCGTTGGGGCCGGTGACGCCATAGGGCTCGATCCATTCGGGCTGAATCACCGCCTGACCCACGGTGCGCTTTTTGAACACCGCGTTGCAGAACATCACCTCCCACACATCCTTCATCACCCGTTCGATCTCGCGCAGAGTCTCCTCCATGCGCTGCTCGAACCCTTCGGGCAGTTTGCCGCGCACGCCGCCGGGCATGATGTACATGTGGTAGATGCGCGCGCCGGTCAGCTCCTCGAAGCGATCCAGCATCAGATCGCGCACGTAGGTGGTCCACTGCCCGGGCATGGCCATGCCGAACGCCCCCGCCTGACCGCCCATGTACATCAGGTAGCTGTTGATGCGCCCCATCTCCAGCACCATGGCGCGAATCCAGCGCGCCTGCTCGGGGATCTCCAGGCCCGCCAGCTCTTCGATGGCGGCGGCGTAGCAGTATTCGTTGAAGTCCGGCTCTGGCACGCAGACGCGGCAGACGATGGGGAACACCTGGATGAAGCTGCGCCGCTCCATCAGCTTCTCGAAGCCCCGGTGCAGATAGCCGACGTGGGTCTTGGCCTGCACCACTTCGTCGCCGCACACGGTCAGCTCCACCGACATATTGCCGGTGATGCCCGGATGCTGCGGACCGTGCCACAGTTTCAGGTATTTGCCCGAAGTCAGGTCGATATCCAGCGAGCCATCTTCGCGCTTGGCCGGGTATTGGGTGCGATCGGGATGATAGTCGAACATGTCACGCCCCCTCGGGATAGAGTTTGCGCTGCATGTACTCTTCCGGATCTTCGCTGGCGCGGCCCGGGCGATTGGTATAGGTCGCCTCGGCGTAGGCCAGGGTGTCGAAATCACGGCGATAGGGCGGAATCTCGGCCCACCCTTCGAGGATGAATTCGTCATCCACCCCGGGGCTGCCGGGGAAGTCGATGCCGAACATCTCCTTGAGTTCGCGCTGATAGGTGGCGGCGGTGGCCCACATGTCGTGGATGCTCTCCATGGTCGCGGTTTCGCGGTCGATGAAGCAGCGCAGCCCCACGTCCAGCGCAGCGGCGCGGTTGTGCAGCAGATAGGTGAGCTGAAACCGCCCCTCCTCCATCCAGTCCACCGCGGTGAGCAGCACCAGATGGGTGAAGCCCTCGTTATCGCGCAGGTGGGCCAGGGCCGGGCGCACATGGGCCGGGTCCACCGTGACGAACCACAGGTCCGCGCGGCGTTTGTCCAGCTCGCCAAGCGCGCAGCGAGCGCTCAGATTTTTGAGAATCGCATCCATGGCCATCACCAGTTGTAGTCCGGCATGTCCCAATCCAGAATCACCTTCTTCTGGTTGGCTTTGTACCAGTCAAAATTCTCCGCATAACGGTTGGCCCCTTCGGCCTTGCCCGCGCGAATCAGCGTTTTCAGATCCTCAAACCCCGCCAGCAGCGCCTCCGGGCGCGGCATGCAGCCGGTGATGTAGAGATCCACCGGCAGGTAGTCGGCCAGCTGCTTGATGGTGTTGTAGGAGTCCCAATACATGCCGCCGTTGATGGTGCAGGAGCCCAGCCCCACGACATATTTGGGGTTCTGCATCTGCTCGTAGGAGCGCACCACCCGCTTGAGGGTCTTCACCGACAGATAGCCGGAGATGACAAACAGGTTGGCCTGACGCGGGGTGGCGCGCCACTGCACGCCGAAGCGGTAGGCGTCGAAGCGCGGCGTCATCAGCGGACGCATCTCGATGGCCCCGCAACCGGTGCCAAAGCCCAGAATCCAGATGGAGTTGGCGCGCGCCCAGTTGAACAGATCCTCGACGATCTGCATGTAGGCGGGCGGATGAACCTCCGGGCGGGCGTCACAGTAGTAGTCGCGCAGCGGCTCGATCTCGATGGACTGGCCGTCGGGCGTGGTGACTGTGCGTTTTTCCAATTCCTCTTTCATAGCGTCCTCGGACTGCTCTTAAGTCTTTTGTATCCCGCGCGGCCTACACCTGCAGCAGGGCCAACACGCCGATGGGGGTGGCCCACAGCAGGAACCAGAGAATCGATTGCTCCACGCGGAAGCGCGGGAAGCCCACGCCGATGATCACCGCGAACATGTAGATGCAGAACACCTTGATGAACAGCTCCGGCCAGCTGGTCGCGCCGCCAAAGAAGAGGTTCATGTAGACGATGATCTTGGCGATGGAGAAGATCATGCGGTTGGTCTGCATCAGCGCCAGATAGGTGGAGTGGTACTCGGTGGGCGGGCCGATGGGGATCTCCTGGGGCGCCAGCACCACGTCGAACGGCGGACGCATCAGCGAGCCCAACAGCGACAGCATGGCCGCAACCACCGCCAGCGGATTGGTGAACAGGGTCCAGTTGAACACTCCGCCCTGCTGGGCGGCGACGATATCAGGGATGTGCAGGGTTTGATACTGCAACGCCACCGCGAACACCGCCAGCGCCATGGGCAGCTCCGAGGCGGTCACCTGGGACAGCCCCCGGGTGATGCCGATGGCCGCATACGGATGGCCGCTCTCGCCCGCCCCCAGCGCCATGCCCAGCATGCCGAAGAAGACGAAGTAGAGCACCAGCATCAAGTCCCCGGCAAAGGAGAAGTTAGAGAACATCTCCGAGCCGAAAATCGTCGGCGTGAACAGCAGCAGCCCGATGCCGCCGGAGAGGCGGAACACCGGCCCCAGGTAGTACATCACGCCGTGGGTGATGGAGCTGCGCAGGCCAAAGTTCTTCAGCAGGTCGGCGTAGTGCTGCCAGATGCGAATGCCATAGCGCCCCGCCACCCGCGCGGTGATTTTGTAGACCAAGGCGTGCATCAACATGCCGAAGTTGATGACGATGAACAGCGTCAACAGCGCGTAGGGGATTTTGATCCACTCGAAGCCCATATCCGTTCCCCCTGCTCAGGCGCCAACAGTCAAAAGATAGACGAACATCACGTAAGCCACGTAGTGCAGCGCGTAGGTCTGTCCGTTGCCGGTGTAGATGCGTCGCAGAATCTGCGCACTGCTGTGCAGCGCATCGCTGATCCAGTTCCAGAAGCCGGTGGCGATGGGCTGCACCAGGAAGCCCAGCGCCTTGCGGTACGGCGCATAGAAGTTCCACGCGAAGTGGGTGGTCTCGGGCCGGTACGGACGCTCGGCGGCGAAGGCGATATTGAACTGCCCCACCTTCTGCGCACGGCGGTTGGCCAGCACCAGAATGACGAACACCGTGCCGAAGATCCCGGCGACGATGCACATGATGGCGATGGGGTTCCAGTAGCCGAACTGACTGCTGATGGTGGTCCCTAGATCGCCCGCAGCGGACGGATTCCAGGTCAACCCGCCGTCGGGGAAGATCGTCTTCAGGAAGGCGTTGACCTTGCGCAGCGCCATACCCGGGAAGATCGCCACCGCCATGAGAATCGCCACGTAGATCATCTGCGGGGCGATGATCCAGAAGCCCGGATCCTTCACCCGACGATGCTCATCCTTCAACTGCCCCAGGAAGATCGTATAGATCAGGCGGAACAGGTAGAGGAAGGCGATGGGCCCGGCCAGGAAGATCAGCAGCATGGGCAGACGGGTATCGGCGTCCAGAATGGCGTTGTAGAAGATCCAGCGCCCAGCGAAGCCGGTCAGCGGCGGCAAACCGGAGACGGCGATGATGCCAATGAGCACGGCGATGAAGGAGAGCGGCATCAACTTGACCAGCCCGCCCATGCGATACATCTGCCGGGTGCCGGTCATCTTGGCCACGCCGCCCACGGAGAGGAACAGCATCGCTTTGTAGACGAAGTGGCCGATGACAAACATCAGCGCCATCAGCCAACCCAGATGGTTCATTAGCGCCAGACCGAACAGCGCATAGCCCATCTGGCCGATGGACGAATAGGCCAGCAGACGCTTGGCGTCCTCCTGGAAGATCGCCATGAGGTTGCCCAGCAGCGCCGACAGACCGCCGATCCACAGCATCACGTGGGTCAACTCCACCCCATAGAGCTGCTGTTTGCCCATGTTGAGCAACAGGATCAGGATGCCGAACAGACCGGCCTTGAGCAGAATCCCCGACACCATGGGCGACACATCGGTCTCGGCCTCGGCGTGGGCCCCCGGCAGCCAGATGTGCAGACCGATGGAGGCGGTTTTGGTCATGAAGCCCAGCGCCAGCAGGATGAAGATGGCCGGGGCCAGCGTGGTCGGCACCGAACCCAGCGCCGCGATGGGCAGCGCCGCATTGCCCTGCCCGGCGATGGCGAAGCCCGCCAGAATGGCGAACGCGCCGCCCAGGGAGAATAGAATATAGGAGAGCGCGTGGGGCTCGGACTCCTTGCCGCGCAGGATCAGGAAGTAGGAGCCCACCGTGAGCAGCTCCCAGGCGACGAAGAAGTCGAAGCTGGTGTGGGCTTCGATGAGCAGCGCCAGACCGCCATACATCAGCATCGCGCCGGGATAGAAGCCGATGCGCTGACCCTTCACATGGTAGCTGGCCAGCAGCGTCAGCGCGCCGCCAATCAGCATCACCGCGCCGAAGATCATCTGAATGGGATCGTAGTAGATGGTGCGACTGGCGAACCAGGCGACCAATCCGGCGATGGCCAGGGTGTTCTTCAGCGCAACCGGGAAGCGCTCCAGGACCACAAAGGCCAGGGCGAACAGCAGCGGGAATGTGTGCAGCGGGTTGCCGTAACCAGACAGCTCGCCCCACAGATAGCCCAGCCCCCACCCCAGCGCGATGGCCGCGCCCACCACGAAGGCGGCGCCGCTGTCGGCTTCGGGCTTGTCGGCTCCCATGTCGCCCTTGATGATGGCGCCGAACCAGCGCATCAGATAGACCGCTTCCAGCAGCGCGCCCGCCAGGATCAGGAACATCATCCAATAGCGCCCGTCGGCGGCCAGCAGGTGCATCAGATCCCACTTGGCGTAGAAGCCGGGGAACGGCGGCAGGCCGATGAGCAGCGCGGCGAAGGTGACAAAGGCCAGAATCAGCCACGGGCTGTGGCGCAGGGCCGCCCAGTCGCGCAGTTCGCGCCCTTTGACCAGGGCGGAGAGCCAGTAGAGACCCGCCTTGCCCACCCCATGGGCCACCAGCAGACCGCCGATGACATACAGGAATTTGTCGCCCAGCAGATCGCGCTGCGCCATTACCGCCAAGAGCAGGCCGGTCTGGGCGATGGAGGAGTAGCCCAACAGGCGGCGGTCGGCGCGCTGCGCCAGGGCGAACAGGTTGGAGCCGACGAAGCTGAACAGGCCGATGGCGGTGGCCGCCATGGTCCAGCCGCTCCCGCCCAGCAGCAGCATCTTGTCCGCCGCAAACAGCGCCGCCGCCCCCGACGCCACCGAGAAGATGGCGGAGAAGGCCGGGTGGGCCGATTCGTAGAGATCCAGCGCCCAGCCGTTGGCGGGGAACGGTTTGAGTTCGGTGACCACGGCGATGAACAGCAGGAAGAAGGCCAGCGCCGCGCCTTTGGCCACGCCGCCCATCATGCCGACGCTGTGCAGGTCGTCAATATTCAGGCTGCCGCCCGCATGGTAGACGAAGATAATGCCCACCAGCATGAAGATGGAGATCACCTGGGAGACGATCAGATACTTGAAGCCCGCGGTCAGCGCGCGGGAGTCCGCCGACAGCAGCACCAACCCGGCGGTGGCGATCACCACCAGTTCGAAGAAGACGAACAGGTTGAAGATGTCGCGGGTGGCGATGACGCCGCACAGCGCCATGGTGAGAATCAGCAGCACCGCCATGGCGCGCCGTCCCAACCGTTGCAGCGGCTCGCTCAAAGCGATGGCCGACAGCAGCGCGGTAAGGATCACCGTCAGCGACAGCGCCGCCTCGCTCAGCCCCATGCGCAAATTGATGGAGAACGGCGGCTGGAAGCCTGCGGTGCGGATGTCCACCGGCGCGGCGTTGCTGGTGGCGAACAGCCACACGCAGCCGCCCGCGATGAGTCCCATGACGGCCAGCGCCGCCAGCATCACCCGGTAGGCCGCGCCCTCGGCGCGGGCGGGCATCAGCCCCAGGAAGAACGCCGCGCCCAGCGCGACGGCGATGATCAGGATGGCGCTCACCATTTCAACTCCGTGTGGTCGGTGATGTCCAAACCGCCTTTGGTGGCGTGCAGCCGATAGGCGTAGGCCAGCATCAGCGCGGTGACCCCCAGACCGATGACGATGGCGGTCAGCACCAACGCCTGCGGCACCGGGTCGATCACCCGCTGCAGCGCCTCAGTGACGGGAACCGCCGCGTCGAGAATCGGCGCGGTGCGGCCCAGCATCCACCCCACCGCCACCAGCGCCACATTGACGCCGGTGCTGGCGATGGTGAAGGAGACGATCATGCGCAGCATGTTGCGATGGGTCAGGGCGCCGTAGAGACCGATGAGAATCAGCGCAAAGCCCGAGGCCATGGCGATTTTGGCGATCATTTGCGCTCCTCCGTGTCGGCGAGGTTGGCCAGCATGGAGCTGAACTCCGCCCCCACCTTCAATCCAATCAGGCTGTAGATCAGCGGAATCGCCCCCGCCGACAGCAGCGAACCAAAGGTCCCCAGGGGCAGAATGCGGTTATCCAGGAAGCCCCCCGCCAGCACCATGCCCAGCACGCCGATGCTCACGTAGAAGAAGCCGGAGCCCGACTCCACCCGCGAGATCAGCCCATGGCCGAACTTCTTGAGCGGATCGGTGAGCAGCAGCAGCAGCGTGGCCGAGGCCAGAATCGCGCCGCCCTGGAAGCCGCCGCCCGGCGTCAGGTGGCCGTTCAAGAACACATAGACGCCGAACAACACGATGAGCGGCGCCAGCAGGCGCGATCCGGTGGTGAGCAGCTCGCCGCTGGGCGGACGCGGCGCGGCCTGGGGCCGACTCTCCAGCGCCAGCGCCAGACCGAGGATGGCGGCGGTGAGGAACAGCACCGTCACCTCGCCCAGGGTGTCCAGGCCGCGATAGGTGACGATGATGGCGGTCACCACGTTGGCCGAACCGGTCTCGGCGGCGGTGTGCTGCGCGTAGTAGGCGCCGCTGCGGTTGAGGTCGGCGTCGGGGACGTAGCCCATCAGCAGATTGGCGAACACCCCGCCCAACCCCAGCAGCAGCACGATCACGGCGATGCGGTTAGTCATTGTCGCCTCCCCGCACCCGGGCCAGCACAAAAAAGAATAGGAAAGTGGTCAGACCGCTGCCGATGGCCGCTTCGGTCATGGCCACGTCGGGCGCAGCCAGCACCAGAAACAGCACCGAGGCCAGCAGACTGACCAGTCCGGCGGCCAGAATCGACGCCGACAGACTCTTGCTGAAGGTGGCGATCAGCGCCGCCGCCAGCATCGCCAGCACGGTAAATGCGGCGATGGCGAGCATCAGGGAACTCATGGCTCCTCTCCCGTGGCTTCGGCCAGACGATCCACCCGCGTCTGCGGGGCGGGACTCACGCCGCTGCGGTGGGCCGCACGGGCCAGCACCTGCGCCGACAGCGGGTTGGTGAACAGTAGGAACAGCCCCAGCAGCAACAGCTTGTTCCACCAATCCGGGTGCAGGAAGCCCACCCCGATAAGCAGCAACATCAGCCCCAGGGTGGTGGCTTTGGTCCCCGCCTGAATGCGGTTGTAGAGATCGGGCATGCGCACCAGCCCCAACCCGCCCAGCAGCAGGAACAGCGCGCCCAGGGTCATCAACACGGCGCCGATATCGGTCAACATCACAACCCCCGATCCAGATAACGCGCCGCCACAATGACGCCGAGGAAGGAGAGCAGCCCGTAAACCAGGGCCGCGTCCAGATAGATCGCCCGCTCGGCCAGCAGCGCGATCAGCGCAATGCCGCCGATGGAGGCCACCGTGGCCACGTCAAACGCGGCGATGCGGTCCGCCGTGGTGGGGCCGCAGACAAAGCGGTAGAGGGCCAGCAGCAGGGCGATGGCGATCAACACGCCCGCCACGGGAATCAGCAGGTCAGCCATACATCGCCTCCAGGTGCTTCTCAAAGCCGGTGACGATGGCGGCGGTGGCCGCCTCCACGTCGTCGGCCTGGGCGGTGACCCAGTGGATGAAGAGCCACTCGCCGTCCAGTTCAACGGTCAGCGTGCCGGGCGTCAGGGTGATGGCGTTGGCCAGCAGCAGACGTCCCATGCGGCTGGTGAGTTTGGTGCGCACTTTGACGAAACCGGGCGCAATGGGCAGCGACGGCGTCAACACAATGCGCGCCAGACGCAGGTTGGCCTTGACCAACTCCCACAGGAATACGAACAGGAAGGTCACGGCGGCGATGACGCCGCCGGGGGTGGCGCGGAACTCCGTCAACGGCGAGAGGCTGGCGGGCATCAAACGCGCGATAAGCGCAGAGGCCAGCGCGCCGATCAGCAGCACGTCCCACGCCAGGGAGCCGGAGAGCAGCAGCCAGAACAGGAACAGCGTGATCGCTGAGGCGAACACGGCGCGGTTTGCATCCATAACCCCTTCTCCCACCGATATTTTGGGGAGGGCGAATGGACCGACAATCGGCCCGCGCGGAGGTTTCCCCAAAATCTTCCTATCCAGTATAAAATGGAGATCCGGGGGGATGTAAACAGTAAATGCGAATTTTTGAATATACTTATTAGTAAATTTTTAATGACGCCATCATGACGGCCTCACAGGCTCTTGTTTCCATGGTGAAATTCTCTGCCTTCAGCCAGCGATCACGCAGTTAAATGCTGGTAATTTTATTTTAAAATCAGTGACTTTTGCGCAACAACCCAGCTTCAACGAAAGCCCTCGACGGCGCTGACTCGCCACTCTTCACTCCCGGCGCTCCGATACCCAGCACGTGAGATTGGCGATGCGCTCGCCCGCTTGGCGGTTTCGCTTGAGGGGGTGACAGCGGCGCGCGCGCGGCGCATTCTGGAGCCGCGCCGCAACCCCTTGACGCCCAATAGCTTACGCACACAGTCCAGGAGAGTCTCATGCAGTTGAGCGAACCGTCGGTGATGGCCACCGACTACATTCTGGCCGCCTTCGGGATTTTTCTTCTGGCGCGCCTGTGGCCGCGACTGGCGGGCCACAAAACGCGCGTTCTGTGGCTCCTCGCCTTAGCCTGCGGCAGCGTGGCCGCCATCGCTGGCGGAACCATGCACGGTTTTCAGCTCATGCTCGGCGAGACCGCCGCCGAAGCGCTGTGGCTGGCCACCCTGCTGGCCATGGGCGGCTTCAGCTTCTTCCTGCTGCTGTCGCTGGCCTTCTCGCACCTGACCGACAGTTGGCGTACGCTGCTGATCACCATCGCGGTGATCAAGCTGGCGATCTATATCGGCCTCACCAGCATCTCGCGGGAGTTTCTCCTGGTCATCGGCGATTATGGCGTCGCCATGCTGGTGGCGCTGGGGTTCCACGGCGCCAGCCAGCTGCGCGGCAAACGCCCCGGCAGCGCCGCCATCAGCCTCGGCATTCTGCTCACCTTCGTCTCCTCCGGGGTGCAGATATCCGGCTTCAGCCTGCACCAATACTTCAACAACAATGATATCTTCCATGTGCTGCAGATGGGCGCCACCTATCTGTTCTATCGCGGCGCGCTGGCGTTGACCGATCGCTCTGCCAAGTCGGCTTGAAGCGGTCGCGGAACCGGCTTCTGAGAAACAAAAGAGGGTGCTGCGCTGAGGCTCTGCCCAAGGCGCTTCCCCCCTCTGCCCAGAGGTCTCATTGCATGAGGCTCTGCTCCTGACCCGTCTGCAGCGCCCGCGTCGCCGCCTCCAGTTGGCGCACGTTCTCCCACCCCGCCGCCGCATCCGACAACGGCGCTTGCCGGTCGCCGATGCGATCCACAAAGTGACGACACTGATTGGCCAGCGGCATCGACTCCGCCACCGGCAGCGCCAGAGGTTCGTGGGAGCCATCCAGCGCATGGGCGGTGACGCTTTTCTCCGGCCCGTCATCCACCACGATCTGCCGCCGCGCACCCACCAGCAGCGTCTCCCGCGTCTTGCCCGGCTGCACCCGGCTCACATGGATCAACGCCTGCACCCCGTTGGCGTAGCGCACCGCCACATCGGCGGCATCCACTTGCCCGGGGTCCACCAGCGCCGCGCCATGGGCGTTCACACTCACCGCCGCCGCGCCCCCGGCCAGAAAGTGCGCCAGATAGAGGTCGTGACTGGCCAGATTCCACACCACGTCTGCATCCGCACGAAACGCCCCGGTGGAGGCGCGGCGGGAGTGGATATAGCGCAGCGCAAAATCCGCCTCGCCCTGCATCGCCGCCAACGCCGCATCCACCGCCGGGTTGTACAGGAGAATGTGCCCCGCCATGCAGATGCGCCCGCGCTCAGCGGCCAGATCGCGCAGCGCCGCCGCCTGCGCAGCGGTGGCGGTGAACGGCTTCTCCACCAACACATCCTTACCCGCCTGCAGCAGCGCGCGGGCGATCTCAAAATGGGAGGCCAGCGGCGTGGCGACAATGGCGCCCTGCACCGCGTCATCACTGAGGATATCCGCCAGCCGGGTGGTGAAGCGCGCTCCAGGCGGCAACGCAGAGGCCGCAATTACCGTGCGCCGGTTGTATACCCAGCGCAGTCGGCAATCCGCCAGCCCGGTCAACGTGGCCAGATACTTCGCCCCCCAGTAGCCGCAGCCGATCAACGCCAGATTGACCATATCGCTCCTCCCCAAGAATCTGAATTCATGCGACATCCTAACCGCCGCCAGGCTGAGTTGGCCACCTCATTGGATGGCTTTCTCCTGCAAAATCTGCTAGGTTGACTGCGCCCCTCGCCGGATTCACCGCCAGAATAAGCGACCGATCGCATGCCAGAAGAGACCTTGGAGAGCCGCTTCGGTCCGCTCGACCGGTTCGTCAAGTTCATCATTGAGAACCGGCACTTCACCCTGCTGATCATCGCCGTGACCATCGCCTTTGGCGCGCTCTCCTTCTTCAGCATGCCGGTGGCGCAGGATCCAGATACCGACATGCCCATCATCGACGTCCACCTGACGTTGCCCGGGGCCTCGCCGCGGGACTTCCAGCACTCGGTGCTCAAGCCTCTGGAGCGGGAATTCCGCTCCCTGCCGGATCTGAAAAAGGTCACCTCCGACGTCACCTACAATCGCGGCAAGATCGATCTGGAGTTCCAGTTCGGAACCGACCTGAACGCCCAGCGCGACGAGATCACCTCGCGCATCACGCGGATCATCGCGCAACTGCCTGCCGGGCTGGAGTATCACCTGGAGCTGGCGCGCTTCTCTGACTTCCTCTCCCCCTTCCTGCTCAGCATCACCTCAGACAGCGCCCCCACCGCGAAAATGCAGCAGTGGGCGCGGGTGCTCGAGGAGCGCTTGCGCGCGGTCAACGGGTTGAAGAAGGTGGAGGCCCTGACCCCGGATAAGAATATCGTGGTGGCGCTGGATGCGGCGGCCATGACCCATTTGCGCCTGACCCCGCAGCAAGCAGCCGACGCCATTCGCGCCGACAACGCCCAGCCCCCCGGCGGCCGGGTGGATCTGGTGGGGCAGAGCTTCCATCTTCTGGGCCCTGAACAGCGCTATCACAGCATGGCGGATATCGCCGCCACGCGCATTCTCACCGCCCAGGGCGACAGCGTGGCGCTGCGCGATATCGCCCGCATCGAGCCGCAAGCCCTGGGGGCCGACTACCACGCCCGCGATAACGGCGTAGCGGCGATTTTCGTCAAAGCCTCCGCCGACCCCAAGGCCAACATGCTCACCCTTAAGCAGCGGGTGGACGTGGTGCTGGAAACCCTGCGCCAGGAGTTGCCCGCCGGGATCAACGCCGGTTGGACCTTCGATCAGAGCCGCGATGTGGAGCGCACTCTCACCGGCCTGCTGGGCAATATCGCCCAGGGGGTGGCGATTCTGTTCGGCGTGCTGTTGCTGGCGGTGGGGCTGCGCTCGACCCTGATCATCAGTTCAGTGGTGCCGCTGGCGCTGCTGGCCTCGCTGATGCTGCTGTCGTTCACCCCTTACGGCATTCAGCAGGTCACCATCGCCGGCTTCCTCATCGCCCTGGGGCTGATCGTCGACAACAGCATCGTCATTACCGAAAACGCCTATCTGCTCAACACCTATCATGGCTACGACGTCAAGCACGCCGCCATTCGCGGCGCCAGTTCGGCCATCTCGCCGCTGTTCTCCTCCACCCTGACCACCATGCTGGCGTTCTCGCCGGTGTTCCTGCTGGACACCTACGCCAGCATCTACATGCGCAGCCTGTCGGTGACCATCTGGCTCTGCCTGGTCTCGAGCCTGGTGATGGCGGTCACCTTCGCCTCTTTGCTGCTCAGCACCATGGGCACCCGCGGCAGGCTGCTGGGGATCCCCAACCCGCCCAGCTTCCTCAACGCGCTGATTCCGTTTCGCGATCGCATCTACCGGCGCATTGTGCTCAAGCTCACTGCTCTGCGTTGGGTCATCATCCCGTTTTTTGTCGGCGCCCTGATGGTGACAGTCAACCATATGGGAACGCTGCCGGTGGAGATCTTCCCCCACCCCGGCGACGCCAACATGACCATCAACATCACCATGCCTCCCGGCGCCACGGATGGAGATCGCGACGCCCTGGCCAGACGGGTTGAGGAGCGCCTGCGCGCCAACGACGAGGTGCGGCGCTTCTCGGTGATGGTGGGGAGCTCCTATCCGTTTGTGAGTCTGGGACTCAACGAATTCGGCGACGTGGTGTTCCTGCTGGAGACCACCCACAACGACAAACCCGGTCTGGTGGCGCTACAGATGCGGCTATCGCGGGAGTTGGACGATCTGCGCCGCTATGCGCGCTTCAATTTCGCCACCTCCGACCCCGCCTCCGCCGGGCGCAAAAAGTCCAATCTCACCATCGAGCTGACCGGCGCCGACCACCCCGCCCTGCTGCGCTATGGCCGCGCCATCGACGACTTGATCCACCAAACCGCCGATGCGCGTTTGATTCAGAACGGCGCGCTGCCCAGCCGCCGCACCCTGCGCCTGATGCATAACCAACAGAAGGCCCTGGCCAGCGGCGTGGACAAACCGCGCATTGACCAATTGGCGGCCATGCTCACCTATGGCTGGGAGGTGGATCGCTACCGTGACGACACCGGACGCGGCTTCCCCATTCTGCTCAAGTGGGCCATCCCTGAACAGGCCCCGTGGAGCGTGCTGGAGGGGATCACCCTGAGTAACGCCCAGGGCCATGGCGTGCCCGCCAGCGACGTCGCCGCGCTGCGTTTCGATCCCGGTCAGACCGACATCCGCCACGTCAATTTCCAACCGCAGGTGGAGATCGATCTGTGGCTCAACCCCGGCGAGGACGCCGCCACGGTGGGCGCGCGCATTCTGGAGCGCGTACAGAAAGAAGCCCCGCCGCCCGCCGGAGTGAACATCGCCCTGGGCGGCGCGCTGAAGGATAGTCAGGAGAGCTTCCAGGGATTGGGCATGCAGACCGGGCTGGTGATTGCGCTGATCTTCGCGGTGTTCGTGCTGCAGTTCCGCAGCTTTCTGCAGCCCATCGTCATCTTCTCGGCCATCCCCTTCTCCATCATCGGCTCCATCTGGGCGCTCTCCTGGAGCGGTCAGAGCATCTCCTTTATCGCCGCCCTGGGCGCCGCCAGCCTCATGGGCATTGTGGTCAACGACTCCATTCTGATGGTGGAAGAGGGCAACCGCATCCGCCGTGAGAATCCCCATTGGGGCGTCGATCAAGTGGCCGCCGAGGCCGCCTGCAAACGCTTCATGCCGGTGCTGCTCACCTCGGTCACCACCATCGCCGGCATGATCCCGCTGGCGCTGAGCACCAGCATGTTCAAGCCGCTGGCGGTGATCATCATCGGCGGCCTGATCAGCTCCACGGTGCTGCTGCTGTTCCTGGTGCCCGCCCTCTACACCCTCTTCTCCCGCTTCCGCGCCGTCCCCAACGACGCCGCCCCCAGCCAGGATTCCGCCGATGCCGATCCCGCATAATCCTCGTCCGCTGCTGGCCGCCGCGCTGCTGGCCGCCTGCGCCCTGTGCGCCCTCCCCGCGCGCGCCGCTGAGACGCCGTTCCCGGTGGAGGTTCTGCCCTTGAGCCAAACCGAAACGGCGGGCGGCATCGACGCGGTGGGCACGCTGGAGCCGAGCCCGCGCGCGCTCACTTTTCGCGTCGGCGGCGACATGACAGAGATTCTGGTGGAGGACGGGGAGCCGGTGCGCAAAGGGCAGGTGATCGCCCGCCTCGACCCCTTCACCGCCCAGCAGCGTCTGCTACAGAACCGGGAGGCGCTGCGGGTGGCGGAACAGGCGCTCAAGCGAGCGCAGTCGCTGGTGAAGCGGGAGATCGCCTCCCAGGAGCGGTTGGATCAGGCGGAGTTGAATCTGGTGCAGCAGCGCACGGCGCTGCGCGAAGCGCAGGAGCATCTGAGCCGCCACACCCTGCGCGCTCCCGCCGCCGGGCGCATTCTGCTGGTCCACGCCGAGCATCCGGGGCCGGTCGCCGTGACCACGCCCATTGTCGCCTTCAAGGCCGATGACGCGCCGTGGCGCGCATCCATTCGCCTGACGGCGGCGCAGGCGGCGGCGGTGGACCCCGCCGCGCCGGTGGCCATCGCCTTCCCCACCCTGCCGGGCGCCGAGCCGATGACGGGCCGGGTGACGGAGATCGCCCGCGCCAGTGAGGAGAGCGGCTTTTTTTGAGGCCACCGTGGCGTTGACGGGCGCGCCCGCTGCGCCACTAAGCGCCGGGTTGCGTCTTTCCGCGCGTCTGGCCAGTCGGGAGCGCGCGGTGGGCTATCGCGTGGCGGTGGCGGCGCTGCATCTGCCCGAGGGCCAGCACGCCGAACTCTATGTGTTGCGTGAAGGGGAGTCCCAGGTCCATCTCACTCCGGTGCGCTTTGCCCACCTGGAGGCCGATGCGGCCATCGTCACCACGGACCTCTCCGACTACGCGGCGTATGTGACGCGCGGGCAGCATCAACTGCGCGATGGCGATAAGGTCAGGATTCTCCCAACTGAGAGTGAGTAAGCTGGGTTTATGATTGGGAATATATAGTCGCTAGCATCCAAAAGCGAACATATGGGCGCTGGAAGATATCGAGGGCTGCGCCCTCGAGCTCCCAACAACCAAACCGTGGGGCGCCGCCCTTTTTGTGAGATACTGCTTCGCCTGTGGCCGCTGGGGGCGCGGCCCCCAGACGATTTGGCAGGATTGCCAAATCGGACTCGCGCAGCGAGCCCGAAGGGTGAGGGCCATGGATGGCCCGAATCACCCCGCCGCTGACCAGTCGGCGGCCAATAGTCAGCGCAAGCTCCACCTGCGTCACGCAAACATTGGCCGTTCTGTGTATATCGGTTGCGGATGGCGATCGCCTTTCAGGTTCCGCAGAAGGTCTGGTAGACGCGCTCATCGGGCTTGGGCGACTCCTGGTAACGCGCCAACTCCGGCCCCTCCGCATAGGGCTGCGCCAACGCCGCCAACAGCGCCTGCATCGGTCCCAGATCGCCCTCTTTGGAGGCCGCCTCCAGCGCCTCCTCCACCCGATGGTTGCGCGGAATCACCACCGGATTGACCCGCGCCATCACCGCCTGCCCCGCCGCCAAACCGCCCGCATTGCGCTGCAGCCGCGCCAACCAGCGTTGGCGCCACCCAGTCAGCGACAACGCCTGCCCCAATTCGCCATCCAGCGGCAGGCCGTCGCGCAAGCCGTGGAAGGTGCGGGTGAAATCCGCGCCTTCATCCTGCATCCAGTCGAGCAGCTCGCGAATCAGCGCCGCATCGCCCTCCTCTTCGCCCTCCAGGCCGAACTTGTCGCCCATCATGCGCAGCCACAAGGCGTTGTAGCGCGGCACAAAGTCGCTGATGGCGGCTTCCGCCAGCGCCACCGCGCGATTCTGCTCGGCGTCCATAAGCGGCAACAGCGCCTCGGCCAGACGCGCCAGATTCCACTTGGCGATGGTGGGTTGATTGCCATAGGCGTAGCGTCCGGCGTGATCGATGGAGCTGAACACCGTCTCGCGGTGGTAGGCGTCCATGAAGGCGCAGGGGCCGTAATCGATGGTCTCGCCGCTGATGGCCATGTTGTCGGTATTCATCACTCCATGGATGAAACCCACCCGCATCCACTCGACGATGAGCGCCAGTTGCCGCTCGATCACCGCCTCCAGCAGACTCAGCGCCGGATTGGCGTCGCCCAGCCGCTCAGGATAGTGGCGCGCCAGGGCGTATTGGGTCAATTTGGCCAACGCGCTGAGATCCTGCCGCATGGCCACATATTGAAAGGTGCCCACACGCAGATGGCTGGCCGCCACCCGGGTGAGAATGGCGCCGGGCTCGGGGGTTTCGCGATAGACCCACTCGCCGGTAGCCGCCACCGCCAAAGAGCGCGTGGTGGGGATGCCCAGCGCCGCCATCGCCTCGCTGATGATGTACTCGCGCAGCATCGGTCCCAACGCCGCGCGGCCGTCGCCATTGCGCGAATAGGGGGTGCGGCCCGAGCCCTTGAACTGGATATCCACCCGCGCGCCGCTGGGGGTGGTCTGCTCGCCCAACACGATGGCGCGGCCATCGCCAAGCATGGTGAAGTGGCCAAACTGGTGCCCCGCATAGGCTTGCGCCAGCGGTTGCGCCCCCTCCGGCAGACGATTGCCGGTAAACAGCTCCGCCTGCTCCTGCTCGCTCAAAGTCGAGAAATCCAATCCCAGATCTTTGGCCAGAGGAGCGTTGAGCGCCACCAGGGTGGGGCGCGTCACCGGCGTGGGCGCCAGCGGGGTGAAGAGAAGATCCGGCAACGCGCCGAAACTGTTTTCCAATGACCATCCAACGGCTTTCATACGGACTCGCTTTCACAATCAGGCGCTTGCAACGCCATGGTCCCGCAAAAGGGCTTTGAGTGATGGAACCTCATAGGATCGACAAGGTTCCCGCAGGCGGGGAAAAAACTGCGCTGCTTATGCTGAGGCGCACGCTTGGCCAGGGGTTCATTTCACGCTGTGCGTTGCCTATAATCGCCCCATGATCGCGCGTGATGAGAAACCATGCGCACGGACCGCCGCCCGCGCCGGTCCGCCCCTTGGCGCCAGGCAAACGGACCCGCTTGATGCAGGTAGAACCGATTCAACAGGATGATCTGGAGCGCGTCTGCGCCTACTTAAGCGACCGCTTCGCCACCGCCTGCACCGCTGCCGACTGGCTGCGCGGTTTTCAACAACCGTGGCAGCGCAGCGCCCCCAATCATGGCTATATGTTGGTGGATGAGAGCGGCGCCATCGGCGGCGTCATCGGCGCCATCCACTCCCAGCAGCGCATTGGCCAAACCCCGCGCGCGGTGTGCAACATGACCAGCTGGGTGGTGGATCCGCCCTACCGGCAGATGGGCATGAAGCTGTTTCTGCGCTTGATCAAGCAGCGCGAATCCATTATCACCAACTACTCGGCCAGCCCCACAGTGGAGGCGATCCTCAAAGCCTACGGCTTCACCCCCTATCCGCAACAGGTGTTGGCTGTTCCCCATGCGCCACGGCCCTATCTCCCCGGCGGCGGCGTGCGCGCTGCGGAATCGGTGGAAGAGTTTCTGCCCTGGCTCACTCCCGCGCGACAACGCATCGCCTCGGACCATCAGGGGTGTCATGGACTGCGGCAACTGGCCATCGGCGGACCCGCAACAGGATTCGCCCATCTGCTGTTCTTCACCGCCCGCTGTCGCAACCTCCCCTGCATTGACGTCATCGACGTGGACAAACCGGAGCTGGTGAAAAAATATTGGCCGCGCATAGCGAGCCGGTTTCTGTTCAGCCACCGCGCGCTGGTGTCGCGCTGGCCGCTGCAGACCCTCAATGGCCACACGCTGCCCTTTGGACGTCTGCTGCGCACCGGCGGGACCGACTATCAACTCAATCGCGGCGACGATCTGCCGCGCCTGTCGCCACTCTACTCCGAATCGGTGACGCTGAGAGGGTGCTGAATAAGGCGCATTCGGGCAAACAGATCAGCGGCGCCACCTGACGCCAGCGATCTGGCGCCAGTGAGAGCAGACATCGAAAGCTGTGCGATCAAATCACCAGGGCGGTCCCATTCCGCCGCATTGTTCCTGGCGTTCTGCGCGCTTTGCCGCCATCCTGCGCCAACCGAATCGATAACATCTCACGTTTGGATAGTGACCCATGGACACCGCCATTCCCCCCTGCCCCAAATGCAACTCCACCTTCGCCTATGAAGATGGCGACCTGCTCATCTGCCCCGAATGCGGCCATGAGTGGAGCCCCGGCGCCGAGTCCGCCGCCGCCGATGACGAACTGGTGGTCAACGACGCCCACGGCAATCGCCTGCAAGTGGGCGACACGGTGACGCTGATCAAGGACCTCAAGGTCAAAGGCTCGTCGTCCACCGCCAAGGTCGGCACCAAGGTCAAGATCTATCGGCTGGTCGAGGGCGATCACAACATCGACTGCAAAATCACCGGCATCGGCGCCATGATGTTGAAATCGGAGTTCGTCAAGAAGGCGTGATTTCTCCCCTACGAGATATCTGGAATTGGGATTGGGGAGATATAAGATATCGAGGGCTTTGCCATCGAGTTCCCCAAGATCAACTACCACACCGTGGGGCTCCGCCCCACACCCCGCCGCCGACCAGTCGACGGCCAATAGTCAGTGCAAGCGGCGCCGACGTCACGCAAACATTAGTCGCTCTGTACAGTTTTGGTTTTGATTCGCTATAGCTCCGCACACGTCACGCAAACATTGAACACTCTGTGCAATGTATGTTTCATGTGAGTAGACGTTCGCACAATTCAAATGGCGCCTTTATGTCCCGCAAATCCTCCGCATCCGGCATCGTCTACTCCACCGAAACCGGCCGCGTCTGCCCCGACTGCGGCCAGCCCAAGGCCCAGTGCGTGTGCAAACAGGCCGCCGCCCCCAGTGGCGACGGCGTGGCGCGGGTGCGGCGCGAAACCAAAGGGCGCAAAGGCAAAGGGGTGACCACCATCGCCGGACTGGCGCTGGAGCCACTGGCTCTGGCGCAACTGGGCAAGGCGCTCAAGGCGCAGTGCGGCTCTGGCGGCACGGTCAAAGATGGGGTGATCGAGATTCAAGGCGACCACGTGGAGAAGGTCATGACCCACTTGAAACAGCAGGGGTTCAGCGTGAAAAAGAGCGGCGGCTGATGAGCATCACCATCTATGTGGACGCCGACGCCTGCCCGGTGAAGCAGGAGGCGATTCGCGTGGCCGAGCGCCACGGGGTCAAGCTGATTCTGGTGAGCAATCAATGGTTGCGCATTCCGCCCAGCCCGGTGGCGCGCATGGAGGTGGTGCCCGGGGGGTTGGACAAGGCCGATGATTGGATCGCCGAACACATCGGCCCGACGGATATCGCCATCACCGGGGATATTCCGCTGGCGGCGCGCTGTCTGGAGCGGGGCGCGCGGGTGCTGAACCACACCGGCAAGCCGTTCGACGCCGACTCCATCGGTATGGCGCTCTCCATGCGGGAGCTGAACGCGCATCTGCGGGATCTGGGCGAGATCAGCGGCGCGGGCCCGGGATTCCAGAAGAAGGACCGTTCAAGATTCCTCAATGAACTGGAGAACGCCATCCAGGCGCTCAAACGCGCAGGATAAGCTGAGAACTGATTGAATACGCAGAAGCCGCCAAGTGGAAAATCGGGACATTTATGGCCCGATTTTTCGGGGTCTGGGGCCTGCGGCCCCAGCGGGGCGTGGGGCGGCGCCCCACGGTGTGGCTGTTGACCTTAGGGGAGTTTGAGGGCGCAGCCCTCAATATCTTAATTTTTCCAATTCCTTCTATCCAATACAAGACCTCACAAACCCCATCACCAGCGGATGAGGCTGCGCTGGCGTGGAGCGGGTTTGCGGCACGAACAGGGTGGCCAGAAAGAAGCGGTGGTCGGGGAGCTCCACAATGCGCGCTTCCCCCTCGGCGTCGGCGCCGCTGAACACGATGGGCGCGCGCTTGAGCGCCGTCAGCGCATCGGCATGCAGGCCAAAATTACAGTAATAGGCCTCCACCGCCTCCAACTCCCCATACAGATCCGCCGCGCGGGTTCCCGGCGTCAACGCGATAGGCAACTCCCGCCCAGCCAGAGAGCAGGCCAGTTGTGAGATGAACAGCGTGCTGGCGTAGGGGTCATACTCGGCGTGGGCGGCGTCCTTGAGCCCCAGCAGATTGCGCGCAATCTCCAGCACCACATGCTGAAAGCCGCCACAGGTTCCCAATAGAGGGATGTCGTTCTCACGGGCAAAGTGGATCGCCGCCAGGGTGTTGGCCAAGCTCTTATAGGGACTGCCCGGGGCCACCCACACGCCGCTGTAATTCCGCAACGCCTCTGCATCCAGATGGGCGGTGGAGAGCCACTCCCCCGCCACCGCCACCCCGAGCGCCCGGGCAGCGTGTTGCAGCGCCCGCTCGGTGGCCACATGGGGCGCAAAGGCGGGGTCGTACTCGGCGATGAGGGCGATGCGGCGCATGGCCAGAATACCGATGACAATTACAGACAGCGCGCCAGGGCGTCCATGGCGGCGTCCACATCATCCTCATCCTGATAGAAGTGGGCGGCGAAGCGCAGCCCGGCGCCGCGCGGGGCGTGATACACCCCCTGGGCGGCAAGTTTGCGCGACAGCGCCTCGGGCTGGTGTCGCGGATGGGAGAACACCACGATGCCCGCGCCGGGCACGCCGTCGGCGTCCACCGGAGTGTGCACCTTGCACTCCAACTGGCGTAAGCGCCACACGAACTCGGTGGCCAGCGCCGTCACCCGCCCCTGCACCGTCTGCATGCCCGCCTCCAGGATCATGGAGACGCTCTCGGCCAGGGCCAGCACCCCCATCAAATTGGGCGTGCCGGACTCAAACCGCCGCATATCGCCGCGCAACTCGGTGGTGATAATGTCATGATTGCCCGCCGTGGCCACCGAGTGCCAACCCAGAATGCGCGGCGTGATCTGCGCCATGCCCTTGTCCGACAGCCAGAACAGCCCCTGCCCCTCCGGCCCCAGCATCCATTTGTGGCCATCGGCGGCCAGGGCGTCGATGTGCAGCGCATGGGGGTCCAGATCCAACGCGCCCAGAGTCTGGATGGCGTCCACCACAAACAGGGCGTCGCTATCCTTGAGCGCCGCGCCCAGCGCCTTCAGGTCCGCCAGGGCGCCGTTGGAGAACTGCGCCGAACTCACCGACAGCAGCCGCGTGCGCTTATTCACATGCTCCAGCAAGCGTACGGTGGAGACGCGACCATCGCGCTCCAGCGGCACGCGATGCACCGTCACCCCATGGCGCTGGGCGATATCCAACCAGATGATGGCGTTGGAGGGGAATTCGGCGGCGGTGGTGACGATCTCATCACCGGGCTTCCACGCCATGCCCAACGCCACCCAGCACAGCGCCTCGGAGGTGTTGGGGGCAAACGCCACCCGCCCGGGTTCGGTATGCAGTAGCTGCGCGCACACCGCCCGCGCCTGCTCATGCCGCCGCGCCAGTTCGTCATAGCGCGACGCCCCGTAGCGGTTGGCGTGGTCGGCCAACTCCATGATCACCCGCGCGGTGCGCTGGGGAATCGGCGCCACCCCGGCGTGATTCAGATAAACCAAACCCTGGGCAAACGGGAACTCGCTTTTGTATGGTATCGGATCAAGCATCCCTGCACTCCTTAGGAGAGGTCAAACCCATGAACGACGCAATTGATGCGCCCACCGCCTCGCAACGCAAAACCCTGTGGCTGGTGCGCGGCGAAAACGCCGCCCCGGAGACGCTGGCCAGCTGGAGCGATGGCCCGCAAGCGCGCTGGAGCGTGGTGATTGAAGATGGTCCGGAGATCGACCGCAAGCGCTATTTGGCCTGCCTGAGCGATCAACTGGACCTGCCGTTCTGGGCCTTTGCCGTGGCCAAAGCCTATCTGGACGACGTCGGCGAATGGCCACTGTTCGGCATGGCCGCCGAGGTGGCGCTGGAGTCCTATGAGGAGCACCAGGATATCGACCTGGCCGTGCGCGAGATCATCGCCGCCGTGCATCCGGTGTGGCCGGAGGTGACGGTGACGCGTATTGAGCCGATCACAGCCAGCTAACAGCTCCGCCTCTACTTTTCAAAATAGTAGAACGCCAGGAAGGTCAGCACGATAAACAGGATAGCACCAGCCAGAAAAATCAATTTATACGCCAGAGAGAAGCCGCCGCATTGAGGGCAGCGATTATGCTCTTCCGGATCATAACGACAATCACACTGGGTGCACGAACGCATCACCATTTCCGTTCTCCTTTGCCTTCTCCTGGCCCGACTACAGCATGCTGCAAAAGAGACCCCAAAAGCAGCCAAACTCGCGTCATGTCAAGATAATTTTTTGTTGCATTGGGCGCCATTGTGCGCCATGCTTGCACCGTGGCGCTGACGTTTGCCGTTCATACCAGATGTTAGCACCTCTATTTTCGTCCACCAATTCCCATTCTCACTTTTCTTGCGGCGCCCGGATGAATACCGCTCTCACAGAGTCCCTCTATGGCCTATTCCACAGGCGCCTGCAAAAGGTGACCGGAATCAACCTGCCCGAGAGCAAGGGCTATCAGTTGCAATGCGCCGTGGCCGCGCTGGTGGACTCTCTGGAGCAGCGCACCCCGGAAGAGTTGCTCACCCTGCTTGAGCAACGCAACGGCCAGGCCCAGGCCCGTTTCATCTCCAGCCTGACCAATAACGAAACCCGCTGGCTGCGCGACGACTCCTTCTACGCCGCCCTGCGCACCCACGTCATCCCCGGCCTGATTCAGAAGGTCAAACGCACCGGGAAGGCGCGTATCTTCAGCGCCGCCTGCTCCACCGGGCAGGAGCCCTACTCGGTGGCCATGCTGCTGCGCGAGCATGTGCGCCAAAGACCGCTGGATCGAGTCTATGTTGATCAAATTGAACTGATCGCCGGGGATATCGACGCCGACGCTCTGAGCCAGGCGCGATTGGGACGCTACATGGGGCTTCAAGCCACGCGCGGCCTGCCTGAGGCGCTGCGCGATCGCTACTTCCATCTGCTCGATGATGAGATTCAACTGCACGACGAAATTCGCCACATGGTCGCTTTCGTCCCCATCAATCTGGCCGAAGGGGTGCTGCCCAGCGGGCAATTCGACCTGATTCTATGCCGCAACGTGCTGATCTACTTCTCCCTCAACGGCGCTCAGGAGAGCACGGCGCATCTGGCGGCGAAACTCACCCCCGACGGCCTCCTGGGCTTTGGCGCCCTGGAGTCCTGCCGTCCCCATGGCGATTCGGTCAAGCTGCTGGAGATTGGCGGCTACCCCTTCTTCCGCAAACGCCACCTGTAACGCCCAACTCGCCGCTAAGCTAACGCTGCGTGGTCAACTCCGGCGGCTCATGCCCGCCAAGTTCGACTATTTTGCGCAACGCGATGCTGGCCTGCTCCAACTCGTAGCGCTGAATCAAAGGCTGCAACCCCGCCAACTGTTCGCGCAACGTCCCATCGCTCTGATGGGAAAGAATCTCATCGAGCACATCCTCCGAGGCGGCGTCGAATTCGCTGAGCAGCTGCGCCAAGCGCTGCAGGAGTTGCTGCGTACGTTCCTCGCCATACGCTGGCAGCGCCCCACGCGGCGCGTACGCCCACTCCTCCGCCAAACCCTCTTCAATGTTGTGCAGAATGCGCGCAAAAGCGGTCTGTAGCGCAGTGAGAGCACGCTCAATACGCTCGGCGCTGGGCGCGCTCTCCCGCAGCACCATCTCCAGATTGGCGGCGGCATCCTGCAGCGCCACCGCGCCAATAGTGGCGGCAACCCCCTTGAGGGTATGGGCATGCCCCGCCGCCTCATCCTGCCGCCCGCCTCGCACCGCTTCTTCCAAAACCGCCAGCGTGTGCGGCTGCCCTTGGGCGAATTTGGCCAGCAATTGCAGGTAGGCGCGCACCCGTCCGCCCACCCGGGCCACGCCGCGACACACATCCAAACCAGCAATCTGCGGAAGCTCCACCCCGCCTGCATCGGAAACGCGCTGATCCCGCGCCGCCAACGCCTCCGCCCCGCCAAGCCGCGCATTGGGACGAATCCACTTGAGCAACGCCGCATAGAGCTGCTCGGGCTCAATGGGCTTGCACAGGTGATCATCCATGCCCGCCGCCAGACTCTCCTCGCGATCACTGGTCATGGCGTTGGCGGAGATCGCCAGAATCGGCAGCGCGTCACTCGGCTTGCGCAGGCGAATTTGCCGCGTGGCTTGGTAGCCGTCCAGACGCGGCATCTGGATATCCATCAGAATGCAGTCGTAGGGGTTGGCCAGCGCCTTATCCACCGCCTCTTGACCATCACTGGCGGTGGACGCCTCAATGCCGGCGCGCTCCAGCATCTCCCGCGCCACCTGCTGGTTGATCTCATTATCCTCCACCACCAGCACCCGCGCCCCCGCCAGCGCATCGGGCGGGGTATCCTTGTTCTGACACGCGCCCACCGTGGAGACCCCGGTATGACGCTGCTGCAGGGCGAGTTCCAAGCGCCCAAGCATAGAGATAAAGGTCTGCTGCTCAATGGGTTTGACCAACACGCCTGTGATCACGCCACGCTCGCCGAACGCATCGCTGAGCATGCGCTCATCCCCCTGGGCAGTGGCCAGCAGGATCCGGGGCTTGTGCTGGGAATCCGCCTGCTGATGGATCTTCTCGGCAGCGGAGACGCCATCCATCTTCGGCATCATGTAGTCCAGAATCACCAACTCAAACGGCGCGCCCGCATCCGCCTCTTGCCGCGCCAACGTCACCGCCTCCAGACCATTGACCGCCTCCATCACCGGGCAGGAGAGTTCATGCAACAGGGCGCTGAGCACCTGTCGCGCGCTTTTGTTGTCATCGGCCACCAAGGTTTTGAGCGGACGCCACCCATCGGGCAGATCCGAGCGCGACTCCAGCGGCTTGCGCGCAATACGCAGCGGCAGAGTGAATGAGAAACGCGAACCCACTCCCGGGGTGCTCTCCAGTTCGATGCGCCCGCGCATCAACTCCACCAACCGCTTGCAGATGGCCAACCCCAAACCGGCGCCGCCAAAGCGCCGCGTGATGGCTGCGTCGGCTTGGGTGAAGGAGTGGAACAGTTTGCTCTGCTGTTCGGGGGCGATGCCAATGCCGGTGTCGGTGACGGAGAAACCCATGGTCAGCGCGTCGTCGTGCTGCTCGACGATATAGGCGCGCACGCTCACCGAGCCCTGCTCGGTAAACTTGATGGCGTTGCCCGCCAGATTGAGCAGCACCTGTTCAATGCGCAACGGATCGCCAATCAGCGTGGGCGGCGCATCCGGCGCTACGCTGAAACTCAAATCGATGGATTTGTCCTTGGCCTGCACCGTCAAGGTCGCCGCGATGCGCTCCATGGTCTCCTGCAAGGAGAAGGGGGTGGATTCGATATCCAGCCGCCCCGCCTCAATTTTGGAAAAATCCAGAATGTCATTGATAATGCGCAGCAGAGCCACGGCGGAGTCGTGCACCTTGCGCAGATAGTCCTCCTGACGCAACGTCAGGCGCGTTTGCAAACAGAGATGGCTCAACCCGATGATGGCGTTCATGGGCGTGCGAATCTCATGGCTCATATTGGAAAGAAACTGGCTTTTGGTCTGACTGGCCTCCTCGGCCTCCAGACGCGCCTGCTCCAACTGCGCATTGCTGGCGCTGAGCAATTGCATCTGCCGCTGACGATAGCCCTGGAACAACTGAATCACCAACCAGCCCAGAAACAGCGCCACCGCGTGGGTGACCATAATCGGCGCCTGCGTCTGCTTGGCGGGGGTCAGAAACGGTTTGGCGGGAATGGTGACGCTGATGCCGCCGCGAATCTGCCCGATGCGATAGCCCTGCTTGGCGTGGCAATAGAGACAGGCGCGGTGCACATATAGCGGCTCCATATAGCGGAACGTCTCGTCGCCGGAGAAGTACTCCAGCATGTATTCGCGCTCGCGCTCAAAACTCTTGAGCGCCTTGCTCTCCCACGCATCGGCGCCATTCCCCGGACGCAGTGGCTTGAGACTGGTGATGTGGTACTGGATGCCGCTCTTTTCGCGCGCGACTTCAGAAATCTGCCGCGTCATATAGGCGGGATTGATCAGGGTCAGACGCATCCCATCGGTGGTGGTCACATCCCGATGCGGCACATCCAGATAGGGATTGGGGGGCGTCTGCTTGGTAATGGGCGCGTAGAGACCGCCATGGCGGGCATTCCACAGACGGGTGGTTTCGATTTCGCGGAAGAAGGCGCGCCCCACATTGAGGGCGATCTGTTCGGTATTACGCTCGATGGTGTGCAGGTTCCACAACGCCGAGGCGCCAACCAGCAGAAGCCACAACAAGTGAGGCAGTAACGTCATGAGGTTCATGGCTGCACACCGCCCCACGCAGGAGAACGCAACCACGCGCCGTCTCACTGTGACAGCGCGTGACAAACCAGTTCAGACTATCTGTAAGAGATGAGTAAAGTCAAACAGATATCGCGGTTATCACACTTTGACAGCCAATTATCTGTTTTTTTAAATATAAAGCGAGTTCTCTGCGTCCAATTGCGCCAAACGCGCCATCACCCGCTCGAACACCTGATCCACCGACAACTCGGTCAGACAATCGCTCACCTTGCCGCCGCCACAACCGTCGCGCTGACACGGGCGACAGGGGAAGCCGTCATGGGCGATAACGCCGTCGGCGGCGCCCCACGGCCCCCAGTTGGTCTCCTGGCTGGGGCCGAACAGCGCAACCAGGGGGGTGCGCGCGGCGCTGGCCATGTGCATGGGGGCGGAGTCCACGCCGATGTACAGTCGCGCCGCCGCAATGGCCGCATAGAGGGACTTCAGACTCAACTGGCCGGTGAGATCCACGTAAGGGACGTCGATGCCATATTGGATCTCGCGCACAAAGTCCATCTCGCGCCCGTCGGGGCCGGAGGTGAGCACAATGGGCGCATCTGGCCCCAGTTCATGCCCCAAACGGTTGATCAGTTCGGCATTGTGGGCGGGTGGCCACGCTTTGAACATCCAGCGCGAGGAGGGGTGAACCAAGACGAAGGGGCGCTCCAGCAGCCCCTCGCGCCCTTTTCGAGCCAACAGCGTCTCCAGATCGGCGCGCGCCTGGGGATCCACCATCAACACCGGATGCTTCTGCTCGGCGTTGTGCGGCCGCACGCCCAGACGACGCAGCGAGTCCAGATGATTCTCCACATAGTGGCGGTCGCCCCCGGCCCAGCTCACCCAATGGGTCACCGCGCGTTTGTCCAGCCACGCCCGCAGCCACTTGGGTTTGCGCGTCACGCATGAGCGCACCGATGCGCCGGAGATCCACCCCATCAGCACGCCGCGATCCCCCGGGGTGAGGTTGATCGCCAGGTCATAGCGATTACGAATGGAGTCGTAGAGCGCCCATTCATGGCGAATTTTGGCCGCCAGGCCGCGCTTTTCGGGCCATCGCAGCACGATAATATTGTCGATATGGGGATTGCCCTCCAGCATCGACTCGGTGCCCGCGCCCACCGCCACATCGATCTGCAGGTGGGGGAAATTGGCCTTGAGCACGGTGAACACCGGGGTGGAGAGCAGCACATCGCCGATATTGCGCTTGTTGATCACAAGCGCGCGGCGCGCCTGGGACAGATCGGGATAACCGGCGTATTGGGTCAGATAGCGGGAGGCGGCGTTGCTCATCTCTTTTCCGATGCGGGGCGCTCGGGTATGCTCGGCGCCTGGATGGCTGAATAGGAAATTACGGGCCGTGCGGGGCCGCGTCGCCATCATAACGCCTCCCCACGCGCCCCGCCATGGAGCGCCGCGATGATTCACCTGATGATCTGTCCCAACCACCTGGCCTATGGCGGCACCCAACTGAGCGTGCGCCACTGGCTGCCCTATCTGGATCGGGACAAATACCGCGTCACCATCCTGGCCATGGGGCGCGGCGGTCTGTCGGAGTCGTTCGAATCCCTTTGGCCGGTGGTGTATGACGACAACAACTACCCCAACATCGAACGCCATATCGCCGAACTCAAACCGGACCTGATTCACTTCTGCGTGGCGGGCGGGCCGGACCTAGAGTATGTGAGCCGCGCGGCCAAATTGGCGCCAGTGACGGAGACGGTGATGTGTCCGCGCCCGGCCAGCAACGCCGCCGAAGTCAGCGGGGTGACGGTGATCTCCGAATACGTGAAGATTCTACAGCCGCCGGGGCAACAGGTCGCCATCACCGAACTGCCCTACGACCCCAACGCCTACCCCACCGAGGCCAGTTTCGACCGCGCCCACTTCGGCATCCCCGAAGAGACGCTGCTGGTGGGCTCATTCGGCAATCACCGCGCCGAGAACGCCCATTTCATGAAGCTGGTGCGCGACTTCGACCGCCCCGGCGTCCACTTCGCCATCCGCAGCGACATGCGCTACCCCTACTGGCGCGGACGCAATCGCATCACCGTGCTGCGCCAGCGCTTCAGCGAAGCGGAGAAGATCGCCTTCTTCCGTCTGCTGGACGTGTTCCTCTACCCCACCTCCAACGAGGCGTATGGTCTGGTGTTTCTGGAGGCGATGGCGCAAAAGACGCCGGTGGTGAGCTATGCGGATTCCTGCATTCCCGGCACCGTCGGCCCGGGCGGATTGCTGGCGGCGCGGCATGATCGCCGCCACCTGCGCGCGCAGTTGGATCGTCTGTTGGATGATGCCGATCTCAGACAACGCATCGGCGCGGCGGGGGCGCAACTGGTGGCTGAACGCAATGACCCGCAGCACATCGCCGATCAGTTTGACGCCTTCTTCAGCCACGCCCTGGCCAACGCCAAACGCGGTCGATATAGTCGCTAGCATTCAAAAGCGCACATATGGGCGCTGAAAGATATCGAGGGCTACGCCCTCGAGCTCCCAAGGTCAAAATCCAAACCGTGGGCTCCGCCCACACCCGCTTAAGGGTCACAGACCCTTAAGAATCCCGCCAAATTTCCGTAGGAAAATTTGTCCCATAGTCAGCGCAAGACCAACCAGTGTCACGCAAACATTGAGCGCTTTGGATTTGTGTCATTCTGGATTCAAGCGGCTATAGTCACCACGCCCCGTCTTGGCCGGGGAACGGCGCTACTCCTCCATCGCCTTGCGCTTGAGCGCCTGACGCTTGCGATAGATGGTGGAGGGGTTGATCTCCAGCCGCGCCGCCGCCTGCGCCACATTGCCCTGACACGCGGCCAGCGCCTGTTCGATGGCTTGTAGCTCCAGTCGCCACAACGGCAGGATCCCCTCCCCGCTGTCGCCGCCGCCCATGCCGCCGCTGTGGGAGAAGCTGGCGGGGGCGCCGCCCATGGCCGCCGCCACGGCGCTCACTCCTTCACCGCCCAACGGCGGCGGCAGCATGGCCGCAGTGGCCTCTTCGCCATCATGCAGCACCGCCACCTGACGCACCACGTTCTGCAGCTCGCGCACATTGCCGGGCCAGGAGTGCGCCATCAAACGCGCCTCGGCGTCGTCGGCGAAGCGCTCAAACCGCTTGCCCTCTTCCCGCGCATATTCGGCCAGAAACTTGTTGGCGATGAGCAGCACGTCATCTTCGCGCTCGCGCAGCGGCGGCAGTTGCAGCGGCACCACATGCAGGCGGTAGAACAGATCCTCGCGGAAACGCCCGGCGCGCACCTCCTCCAGCGGATCGCGGTTGGAGGCGCACAGAATGCGCACGTCCACGCTGATGGTCTGCTCCGAGCCCACCGGCTGGAACATGCGCGTTTGCAAAAAGCGCAGCAGCTTGCTCTGCAGATCCAGACTCAATTCGCCGATCTCGTCGAGGAACAGCACGCCGCCATCGGCGCGCGCGGCGGCGCCCTGACGATCGCTGGCGGCGCCGGTAAACGCGCCGCGCTTGTGACCGAAGATCTCCGACTCCAGTAGATCCTTGGGGATGGCCGCGCAGTTGATGGCCACGAAAGGCTTATTCGCGCGCGGCGACTCGGCGTGAATCGCCTGAGCGCACACCTCTTTGCCAGTGCCGCTCTCGCCGGTGATGTAGACCGTCGCTTTACTGGGGGCGGCGTTTTCGATCATGCCGTAGACGCCCTGCATCACCGCCGAACCGCCTAAAAATCCATGGAAGCGGGTGCGGTCGAAGCGTTCGCGGTAGTTCTCCACCAGCGCGCTCAGATCGCGCTGTTTGAGCGCGTTGTGCAGCGTCACCAGCAAGCGTTTGGAGGAGAAGGGCTTTTCCAGAAAGTCGAACGCCCCCAGGCGCATCGCTTCGATGGCCACGTCCACCGAGCCGTGGGCGGTGATGATCACCACCGAGATGGGCAACTCGTCGCGCTGAATGCGCTCAAGCAGCAGCATGCCATTCATATCCGGCAGCTTCAGATCCAGCAGCATCAGCGTTGGTGGGTCGCGTTCAATGCATAACTGCGCCGCCTGACCGGTGGCCGCATGGGTCACGCGCCACGATTCCGGGGCCAGATATTGCTGGTAGAGCGCCGCCATGGCGGGGCTGTCCTCTACCAACAGAACGTGGATATGTTCATCACGCATCATTGGAAATCACCTGCGACAAATCGCCTATAACACGTATATGGAATTGAGTATGACTTGTCGAATGGCGTCTCACAAGCCTTGGGACGCGCGGCATGAGTCATCGTCGCTGAAAAGATCGCCGCCGATCACATCACCAGCCAGTAAACGCCGCCTGCGCACAGCGCAAAAATGAGCGCCGCCAGCCACAGCGAGACCAGTCGCGGCGCGGCGAACCCTGCGGGCAGGCGCATCCAACCGGTGATCAGCGGCAGGATCAGGTTCTCTCCCTTGATCCGCCAGTAGTAGAGCGCGGCGGCGATGTGAATAGGAATGAGGGCGTAGAGCAGGCCGCCCCACTCCTCATGGAACTCGGTGAGAGCGTTGCTGATGGGGTAGCCCACGAGTTTGACCAGCGGGGCGTCGAAATAGAGGAAGGTGTTCTCATTGGTGAACAGGCCGGTGAGAGCCTGCACCAGCAGAACGCCCAGCAGCGCCACGATCATCCAGGCGCCCGCTGGGTTGTGTCCAGCATAGCGGGGGGGGCTCGCCGCCGAGCGCCTGGCGCAGATAGGCCCAGGCGACCAGCGGCGAGCGCACAAAGGTGAAAAAGCGGGCGCTGGAGCTGCCCACAAAGCCCCAGATCAGGCGAAACAGCACCAGCGCCAGAACGGCGTAGCCGAAGCGCGCGTGCAGGGTGATATTGGCCTGATTGATGGCCCAGATCGCCCCCCCCACACACAGCGCCAAGCTCCAGTGGAACAGGCGCACGGCCCCGTCCCAGACGCGGATGTTGCTCTCACCCTCTTGGTTCATTGCAGCCCCCCGGTTCAGTGATCAGTGCTTTTCGCGGAAATCGTCGTGGCACTCTTTACAAACTTTGCCCAGCGCCTGCACTGCAGGGCCCAGCGATTGCGGTTCAATGCTGCTGGCGGCGGCTTTGATCAGACCTTCGGTGGCCTCCACCATCTCTTTGTTATCCTTCTCGTAGTCGGCCCAATCGCTCCAGATTTTGGGCAGCGCGGTGGTCTTCACCCCCAGCGGCCCTTCGGTCTTGGCGCGGAACGCCTCCAGATTCATTTTGGCCAGAAAGTGCATGGTTTTGGCTTGGCGAATCACCACCTTCTGCGGCAGATCGCACTGCTTTTTAAGCACGCACACCACGGTTCCCATTCCGGCGCCAATCCCCTCCATCACACTCTGACGGTGGAGGACGATGGCGTCGTCATCGGCGTGGGCCACCACCGGCGCAATAGCCAGAGACGCGCCGAAAGCGGCTAGGGCGAACAGCTTCTTCATGGTCAGACTCTCCTGCAAATGTGATCAATAAAAGGGTATTTCCTGTCTGGCGAACGGCGAAACCACCGCCCACCTTGCGGTACGATTCCATAAGCGTCACAATTTTTCAATTCCCCATGACGCATCCCGTTGGTCGTTTGATGCGCTTTGCCCATCCGCCTCCCCAAGGAGCGCTTGATGATTCTGTTTACCGCCCCATTCCGCATTCTGTTCGTCATCGCCGCCGCATACGGTCTGGCGGCCATCACCGCCTGGAGCCTGTGGTTGGCGTGGGCGGAGAACGGCGTGTGGCCCTGGGACATGCTGCCTGGCGCCTGGCACGCCCATGAGATGATCTACGGCATGGGCGGCGCCGCCCTGGGCGGCTTCATTCTCACCGCCAGCGCCAACTGGACCGCCACTCAGATGCCCCGTGGACGCGTGTTGATCGCCGTGTTCCTGGCTTGGTTGGCCGGACGCCTGGCGCTGCCGCTCAGTCTGTTGCTGCCCGACCCGCTGGTGGCGCTGTTGGGCGCGCTCTACCCGCTGATGATCGTCTATTTGTTGCTGCGCACGCTGTGGGGACGCAGCACCCCCTGGAGCGCCTCGGCCATGTGGAGCGTGGTGGCGTTCGCCATCGCCAATATCCTCTCCCTGCTGGAGATCACCCAACTCTATGCGCCGCCCTGGGCCACCACCGGGCCGCGCCTGGGGGCGATGCTGTTCGTCGTCCTGGCCGCCATTATCGGCGGTCGCATCATTCCGCTATTCACCGCCAACTGGCTCAATCGCTTTGGCGGACGGCTGAAAATCGCCGCCGACCCCGCACTGGAGCGGCTGGCCATGGGCGCGCTGATTTTGGCCATCATCGCGCAGATTCTCGGCGTTGACGGACTGCTCGGCGCGCTGATCTACGCCATGGCCGCCGCCGCCCATGCTCTGCGTCTGGCCGCCTGGCGCGGCGATCTGACCCATAGCGAACCCCTGGTGCGGGTGCTGCACGTGGGTTACGCCGCCATCCCGGCGGGCTTCGCCCTGATCGCCTTCGGCGCGCTCACCGCCGGCGCGGTGGATTCGGTGGCGGCGCTGCACGTATGGACCATGGGCGTGGTCGGCCTACTGCTGTTCGGCATCATGGCCCGCGTCGGCCTGGGCCACACCGGGCGCCCCATCACCGCCAGCCGCCCCATCATAATCGCCTTTCACCTGATTCTCGGCGCCATGCTCCTGCGCGTGGTCACGCCGCTGCTGTGGCCCCAAGGCGAGCCGCTGTTGGCCTATCTGACGGCGGGCGGCGCGTGGGCGGCGGGCGCGGCGCTGTTCCTCATCGTCTACTGGCCCATCCTCAGCACCGCGCGCGTCGATGGCGAGCAGAAATAATCCGATACCGGCGGCGGATTGGCGCAACGCCTGCGCCGACCTTCCCATCACGCCGCTGTTGAGTCCCATTGTCGACGCCCTGGGCGCACACCCCAACGCCGTCATCACCGCGCCGCCGGGCTCGGGCAAAACCACCGCCCTGCCGTTGGCGTTATTGGATGCGCCATGGCTGGGAGAGGCGCGCATTCTGATGCTCGAACCCCGCCGCGTCGCCGCCCGCGCCGCAGCCGCGCGCATGGCCCACCTGCTGGGCGAAAGCGTCGGCGACACCGTGGGCTATCAGGTGCGCTTTGAGCGCAAACGCAGCGCCCGCACGCGCCTGGAGGTGGTCACCGAAGGAATACTCACCCGCCGGTTGCAGAGCGATCCGGAGCTATCCGGCGTGGGCGTGGTGATCTTCGATGAGTTCCACGAACGCGCGCTGAACGCGGATCTCGGTTTGGCGCTCTGCCTGGAATTGCAATCCCTGCGCGATGATCTGCGCCTACTGGTTCTCTCCGCCACCATCGACCCGGCGCCGGTATCCAAACTGCTGGGCGATGCGCCGGTTCTGGACGCCCCGGGGCGCATCTTCCCGGTGCAAACGCACTATTTAACGCGCGAGGATGACGCTTCCGTCGCCGCGCGCGTCGCGGCGGGCGTCAAGCAGGCGCTGCGCGAGGCCGAGGGGGATATCCTGGCGTTCCTGCCCGGCGCGCGGGAGATCCGCGCCGCCCAACGCCTGTTGGATGCGCTCCCCTCGGAAATCGCCGTGCTGCCGCTGTATGGCGATCTGGGCCGCGCCGAGCAGGATCGCGCCCTCGCCCCCGCCGACCACGCTGGCCGCCGGGTGATTCTGGCCACCGACATCGCCGAAACCAGCCTCACCATCCCCGGCGTCGCCATTGTGGTGGATGGCGGTCACTGCCGTCGCCCGCGCTTTCACCCTCCCTCCGGCCTGACCCGCCTGGAGACCCTGCGCATCTCCCGCCACAGCGCCGACCAGCGCGCCGGACGCGCCGGGCGCACCGGCCCGGGGGTCTGCTATCGCATGTGGCGCGAATCGACCCAACGTGGTCTCACCGAGTCCGCCGCGCCGGAGATGTTGGAGGCGGATCTGGCTCCGCTGCTGCTCGAACTGGCGCTGTGGGGCGCGCCCGACCCCCAACAACTCCCCTGGCTCACCCCGCCGCCGGAGGGGGCGTGCGCCCAGGCGCGGGATCTGCTCGTCCGCCTGGACGCCATTGACGACGCTGGCCGCATCACAGAGATCGGGCGGCGCATGGCGGAACTGCCGCTGCATCCGCGGCTGGCGCACATGATTCTCACCGCCCGCGATGACGCCGAACGGGCGCTTGCGTGTGACTTGGCGGCGCTGCTGGGCGAACACGACCCGCTGCGCGATGCGGGCGCCGACGTCGCCGCCCGCCTCAACGCCCTAGCTGCGCTGCGCAGCGGCACAGCGCGCGGACCCGCACTGGACGCCCTGCGCCACTGGCAGCGCGCGGCGCAGGCGGTGCGGCGCATCGCCGACGTGGCGGCGGACGTCCCCGGCGACGGCGATGCGGGCGCGCTGCTGTGTGCGGCGTTCCCCGACCGCATCGGCCAGCAGCGAACGGGGCAGCGCGGCGTCTATCTGCTGGCCAATGGCCGCGCCGCCAATCTGCGCGACAGCGACGCCCTGGCCGGTTCACCCTATGTGGCGGCGGCGCACCTGGACGCCGGAGAGCGTCAGGGGCGCATCTTCCTGGCCGCGCATCTGGATGAAGCCACCCTGCGCCAACGCATGGCGGCGGAGATTACCCAAGCCGATGAGATCGCCTGGGAGAGTCGCCTCGGGCGCGTGGTCGCCATGCGCCGCACGCGCCTGGGCGCGCTGGTCCTGGAGGAGACGCAGATTCCCCGTCCCGACGCGGAGGCGGTGCGCGCGGCGCTGCTGGCGGGGTTGCGGCAATTGGGCGTGCAGGCGCTTCCATGGTCCAAGGCCGCGCAGCAGTTGCGCGCGCGGGTGGGGCTGATGCGTCGCCTGTTCCCCGAGGAGAGCGACAGCTGGCCCGACCTCTCCGACGCCGCCCTGTGGGCCGATCTGGACAACTGGCTGGGACCGTTCCTGACGGGGATCACGCGGCGCGAACAGTTCAGTTCAATCCCGGTAATGGAGGCGCTGATGGCGCGCATTGACTGGAGCATGCAGCAAAAACTGGAGGCGCGATTGCCGACCCACTGGCGCGCGCCCAGCGGCTCCAATCTGCCGCTGGACTATGCCGCAGGCGCAGAGCCCATGCTGCGGGCGCGGGTGCAGGAGATGTTTGGGGTGAGCGAGACGCCGCGTCTGGCCGAGGGGCGCTTGGGCATGGTGTTGGAACTTCTGAGCCCGGCGCAGCGTCCGTTGCAGATCACGGCGGATTTGGGCGGCTACTGGGCGGGGGCCTGGGCCGAGACGCGCAAGGAGATGCAGGGGCGCTATCCGAAACACTATTGGCCGGAAGATCCCGCCAACGCCCAGGCGACCAACCGCGCCAAACCGAGAAAACCGTGAGCCCACGGGGAGAAAAGCGTCTGTGGCGAATTGGTTGTGGGCGGCGCCCCCCCTCTCGCCTAGCGGCGCGACGACGCCCCTCAGACGCCGCATCAGGCGATGCGCGCTGTTTGCGCTGCCGATTCCCGCCTCCCGCTCTAGCCGAGAGAGGCCGCCTCGTCCTGCCGTCGCCGCACAGCAGCTTTACGTGGTAAAATAGTGCGTCGCACCGGGTAGATAGTGTCGCGGATCCAGCTCAGCCCGCAGTGGAGTTTCGCTGCCCACAATGCGCCACCCTTTCATATCCGATGATTCGCACAGATCCAGCCGTTTCGGCGTGGACAGCTTTCTGCCTTGGCCATCTTTCACAATGCGGATTGCCGGATGCAACAGATCTTTCGGGTCATTGCGCAACACCACGCCCAGATAGCCATTCTCAAGCCGCACGAGGGTCCCGGTAGGGTAGATGCCAATACAACGCACGAACTTCTCCACCAACTCCCGATCCAGATGGTTGTCTTGATGGCACGCCTCCATCAAGACGTTCAGCACTTTGCGCGGCTCGACCGCATTATGATAGGCGCGCTCGGAAGTCATGGCGTCGAACACATCACAGATCGCCAGCATGCGCCCCTCCTGGCCGATGCTCTCCCCTCTGAGCCCGTCCGGATAACCAGAGCCATCGAGCCGCTCATGATGTTCCCGCATAGCCCGCAACATCGTCTGCGATGATGGCGCGCTGGGAAGGGTCTGGAGAACTTGCTGCGTAAACGCCACATGCATGCGCAGGAGAGCCCAATCGTTGTCGTTCAACTGCTCGCGTTTTTTCAAGATGTCGATGGGCACGCGAATTTTGCCCAGATCATGCAAAAGCCCCCCCATGCCAGCCTCTTGAATTTGGGCATAGAGCATGCCTTGCCAGAGGGCAAAGGCCATCATGTACACCGCCACGTTAACCGAGTGCAGAAACAGGTGGTCATCGCGGTTTGTTGGGTCCCGGATGATTCCTGACCTGTTTATGGAATAAGTGCGGATGAGTTAATTGCCAAGCTTTCAGAGTGGCGACTGGCGTTTTGTGATTCAAGGCTTTTTGCGGGATCTGCTGATTGTAGAGCCACGCATATCGAGTCAGTGTTGCAGCCAGATCTTGGCGTGAATCAAAGCGTGTGGTGGTCAGGATATCGGCAATGCGGCCATTGAAACGTTCGACCATGCCGTTGGTCTGAGGCGTACGCGGTTTGATGAGCCGGTGTTCGATACCATGGCGCGCGCATTCCACATCAAACAGATGCTTGCCAGTAGGCTGGCGCTCGCCCTCGGCGCTGAAGCGATCCGTGAAGCATTTGTCGTTGTCGGACAGCAACTTGACGATCTTAAAAGGAACTTTGGCCGTCAGGCGTTTGAGGAATCCAGTCGCGGTCTTGGCGGACTTGTCCGGGCACAACTCCAGATAGACCCAGCGGCTGGCGCGGTCGATGGCCACGAACAGATAGCGCCGTGAGGATTCATCAGGCATTTGAGGCAGGTATTTGTAGTCGACGTGAATATAGCCAGGCTCGTAGTCCTTGAAGGTTTTGACCGGCTTCTTTTCGCCTTCCGGTTGAGGGATCAGATCGCGTAGACGGGAGACCTTGTGGCGACGTAGACAGCGGTCCAGACCGGAGCGGCTGACATCGGAATTGACGAACTCGCGCATCACAATCAGTAGGTCGTCCAGGGGCAAAAGGAACGTCCGGCGCAACTCCACCGCCACAATTTCCTGCTCAGGCGTCAACGTCGTGGGCAGATGATGTGGCGTATGGGAATGGTCTTGGGTATCGTTACGTCCCTTCCAGCGTCGAATGGTGTCCACAGTAACGCCAAACTGTGCCGCCAGATGGCTATTGGGCAGGGTAGACTCCTGAATCTGTTTGCGGATCTTCGGCGTCGTGGTGGCGTTGGCGTGCAGACGGATTTCCATCAGATTCCTCCTGTTGCGCTTCCTCTGGCCTGTTGGACCAAATAGGCTCTGGCCTGGAATAGAGGATAGCTCAACACGTTTATGGAATCATCCGGGATTTTACAATTATCGACCCGGATTCAGTCTCACGGCGTTGTTTGCGCAGCGTGCGCCCATCCCAACCACCGCTCCTCACCCCAGACTACTTTGTCGACACCGTTTTGAGCTCGCGCCCCACATGAAAAAGAGGCAGGCGTCGGCGCACAGACGATATTGAACATGTGCGCTCCATTTGACTCAAAGCAGCAAGAGGAGGAGACAACATGAAAAAACTCGATTTCATCAAACGCAGCAACGGGCGCCACTGGGTCGGCGACGGCTTCCCGGTGAGCAACATTTTCTCCTACAGCGATATCGCCGAAACGGTCTCGCCCTTCCTGCTGCTGGACTACGCCGGACCCCACGAGTTCGCCCCCACCACCACGCACAAACGCGGCGTCGGCCCCCACCCCCATCGCGGCTTTGAGACCGTCACCATTCTCTATCAAGGCGGCGTCGCTCATCGCGACAGCGGCGGCGGCGGCGGCGTCATCGGACCCGGCGACGCCCAGTGGATGACCGCCGGATCCGGCCTGATTCATGAGGAGTATCACAGCGCCGATTACGCCGCCCAGGGGGGAATATTCGAAGCGGTGCAGTTGTGGGTCAATCTGCCCGCCAAGCAGAAGATGACCCCACCCGCCTACCAGGCGCTTACCCGTGCGCAAATTCCCCAGGTGGCGCTGCCTGATGGGGCGGGCAGCGCGCGCATCCTGGCTGGTGAGCTGGATGGCCAAACCGGCCCCGCGCGCACAACCACGCCCATGAACGTGTGGGATCTGCGCCTGCGGGCGGGCCATACAGTGAACGTGGCCGTAACGGATGGGCATACCGCATCCCTGTTCGTCTTGCATGGAAAGATTGGCTTTGATGCGGAGAACAGCGTCCAGAGCGCCGAGATGGCGGTGCTGGAGCGGGCGGGAAGTCGGATCACATTCACGGTGGAGGAGGACGCCACCGTGCTGCTCCTGAGCGGTCAGCCCATCGATGAGCCCATCGTCGGCCACGGCCCATTTGTGATGAACAGTGTGGCGGAGATCGAACAGGCTATGCAGGATTACACACGCGGCAGGATGGGCGCTGCGCCTCAATAAGGGTCTGCGCAGTTCGCGTATGGCGATTGCGTCGACGCGCAAAACGTCAAACTGACAGGTGGATACACGTTAAAGCGCCGCTGCAGAGCCCCGCAGCTTCAGCCCTCGGCCCCGCTGTCGAAGGCGGCGGCGCGCGCCTCGCGTTGGGCCTGCGCCCAGTCGGCCTGCGCCATCTCCCGCACCAGCTCGGAGAAGGGGATCTCCGGCACCCATTTGAGCTTTTCCCGCGCCTTGCTGGCGTCGCCCAGCAGGGTCTCCACCTCGGCGGGACGGAAATACATGGGGTCCACCCGCACGATGATCTCGCCGCTGGCGGCGTTGCGCCCCACTTCATTGACCCCCTCGCCGGACCACTCGATGGCCATATCCAACTCGGCGGCGGCGATCTCCACAAAGCTGCGCACCGAATGCTGCTCGCCGCTGGCGATGACGTAGTCGTCGGGCTCCTCCTGCTGCAGCATCAACCACTGCATGCGCACGTAGTCGCGAGCGTGGCCCCAGTCGCGCTTGGCGTCCATGTTGCCCAGGTAGAGACACTTCTGCAGCCCCGCCTTGATGCGCGCCAACGCCAGGGTGATCTTACGCGTCACAAAGGTCTCGCCGCGCAGAGGGGATTCGTGATTGAACAGAATGCCGTTACAGCCATACATGCCGTAGGATTCGCGGTAGTTGACCACAATCCAGTAGGCGTAGAGCTTGGCCACGGCGTAGGGCGAACGCGGATAGAACGGCGTGGTCTCGCGCTGCGGGGTCTCCTGCACCTCGCCATACAGCTCGGAGGTGGAGGCTTGATAGAAGCGCGTTTTGCGCTCCAAGCCATTGATGCGAATCGCTTCGAGCATGCGCAGCACGCCCAGCGCATCCACATCCGCAGTGTACTCGGGGCTCTTGAAGGAGACCGCCACGTGGCTCTGGGCGGCCAGATTGTACACCTCTGTGGGCTGGATCTCGCGCACCAGTTGGATCAGGTTGGACGAATCGGTCAGGTCGCCATAGTGCAGCGTGAGATTGCGCCCCTCATCATGGGGGTCGTGCACCAGGTGGTCGATGCGACCGGTGTTGAAGCTGGAGGCGCGCCGACGCAGGCCATGCACTTCATACCCCTTCTCCAGCAGAAACTCCGCCAGATAGGCCCCGTCCTGACCGGTAATGCCGGTGATCAACGCCCGTTTGCTCATGTCCGCTCCCACTACGTCCGTCGCTTTCCGACTCAATCTTGCTTTGACCTGAATGGCCCACTTGCATCATCAGGCCTCAAAAGAGACCCCTTAACCATTTCACAGGAGGCTATCGCCGCCGCAATGCCGCCAGTGCGGCATCGGCCAAACGCCGCGCCACCTGCTCGCCCGCGATCTGCGCGCGCCACCCCAGCAGCCGTTCGGCCTCGGCGGCGTCGGCCTGCACCCGCGCCGCCTCTCCGGCCCGTTTCAACCCCTCGGCCACATCCACATGCTCGCGCCAGTGCAGACCGCACTGATCAAACGCCGCCGCCACAAACGCCTCCAGCGTAATACTGGTTCCGCTGGCGATGACGCACTCCGCAGCCGAGTCGGGCTGATTGAGCCGCCACATCGCTTCCACATACTCCTCGGCCCAGCCCCAATCCCGCGCCACATGCAGATTGCCCAAACTCAGCCGCTCCCCCGACCCGCCCGCGATGCGCGCAGCGGCGTCGGTCACCTTGCGGGTGACGAAACGCTCGGGCCGCAATGGCGATTCATGATTGGACAGATGCCCCACCGCCACCGGCAAGCCATAGGCGCGGCGATACTCCCGCGCCAGCAGCGTCAGGGACGCCTTGGCCGCCGCATAGGGGCTGCGCGGCGCCAGCGGCGTCGCCGAATTGATGGGCGCGCCATCGCGCGGGTCAAAAATCTCAATAGAGCCCGCCAGAAACAACCGCGCGGACGTCGCGCCCACGCGCAGCGCCTCCAGCAGGGCCAACGCGGAATCCAAATGGCTGCGCCAGGTGCCCGCCGGATCAGCAAACGACGCCCCCACCGAACTCTGCCCCGCCAGATGGTAGATCTCATCGGGGGCGACGCGCTTCACCAACTCCGGCAACGCGGTCAAGGCGTCCGCTCCAGCCGCGCCCGCCACCCAGGCCACCGCCTCCGGCGCGCCGCCAACCGCTTGCAAACGCCGCTGCGTCGTCTCTGGCGGCGAGCGCATCAGTGCATGCACGCCATATCCGCGCGCTTGCAGCAGGCGCATCAGATAGACGCCATCCTGACCGGAGGCCCCGGTGATCAGCGCGCGGGGCATGTCACTCTATACCCACAGCCATGGATCCGCCACGCCCCGGCTTAACGCAATTCATCCAGTTGCGTCTCTTCCTGCTCCTCGGCCCACTTCTCGCGCACCGCCAGGACCTCTTCCATACGCTCAACGAACAACGGCGTTAAGTTGGGGTCGAAGTGCGTGCCCGACTCGCTCTGAAGAAGCTTAATCGTCTCCTCCACGCTCCAGGCCTTTTTGTAAGGGCGCTCAGTGGTGAGAGCGTCGAACACATCGGCAATGGCCACGATGCGCGCCTCAATGGGAATCTCCTCCCCCTTCAAACCGCGTGGATAGCCGCTGCCGTCCCACTTTTCGTGGTGACACAGCGCCACCATGCGCGCCATCTCCAACAGCGGCGCGTCCTGTTCGCCAATGATGCCCGCGCCAATATCCGGGTGCTGACGCATCACCCGCCACTCCTCATCATCCAGCTTGCCCGGCTTGAGCAGAATACGGTCGGCGATGCCGATCTTGCCGATATCGTGCATGGGCGCCGCCTGCAGCAGCAGCTCGGCGCGCTCCTCCGGCAGGCCGAAGGCCAACGCCAGAATCTTGGAGTAGTGGCTCATGCGGATGACGTGCAGGCCGGTTTCGTTATCCTTGAACTCCGCCGCCCGGCCCAGACGCTGAATGATCTGCTGACGGGTGGACTCCAGCTCTTCATTCTTGATGCGGATCTCTTCGGTGCGCTCGGCGACCTTCTGCTCCAGCACCGCATTCTGATTGGCCAGCACCCGCCGCGCGGTGACCAGTTGCAGATGGGTGGAGACCCGCGCGCGCACCACCGGCGGACTGAACGGTTTGGTGATGTAGTCCACCGCGCCCACTTCAAAACCGTGGGTCTCGTCGCTGCTCTCCTGCTTGGCGGTGATGAAGATCACCGGGATCTCGCGGGTGGCGGGATTCTCTTTCAGGCGACGACACACCTCATAGCCATCCATGCCCGGCATCATCACATCCAGCAGGATGAGGTCGGGATTGGTCAGAGGGATATCCTCCAGCGCGCTCTCGCCATCCAGAGCGACGCTGACGTCATACTCGTCGGCCAACGTTTCAAGCAGCACGTCGATATTGGTTTCGGTGTCATCCACCACAAAAATTTTCGACCCTTCGTGCAAGCTCATGCCTCTCCCCCATCAGCGCCCATGGCGCGCATCAGACTGTCCAACAGCGGCAGGGCGTCCTTGAATCGATAGCGCCCCACACACTTCTCCAACTCCGCAGCTTGCGCCGCCAAATGCGACGGCCACTGCGCGCCCGCCAGCCCCTCCAGCGCCGCTTTGCACTGCTTGGCCTGGCGCTTGGTCAACGGTTCGCGCAACCCCGCCAGCAACGTCATCAGCGCCGCTGCATCCATCGGCTCGCTGGGCGCCGTCGCCTGCGCCTGCTCAGACGCGGGCAGATTGGCCAACGCTTTGATCAGAATATCATGTAGCGGCTCCACCGCCAGCGCCGCCGCCATCACCGCATCCAGATCTTCCTGCCCCAGCGCGCGCTCCAGATCCCCCGCCGCGCTCTGCAACGAACGCGCGCCCAGACTGCCCGCCAACCCCTTATAGGTGTGTGCGACCCGCTCGGCCTCGGCGAACGCCCCCGCTTCTGACAAACGACGCATCTCGCCGGGCGCGCCCGCCTGCTCACTGGCGAATCGATGCAGCAGCTCCAGATAGAGTTTTGAGGAGTTAGCGCAATGACTCAACCCCTTCTGCGCATCCAGGCCGGGAATCGCCAGCGCCGTCAGCCACGGGGGCTGCTCGTCGATGATCCCATCCACCACCGGCGACGTCTCGCCGCTGACCCACTGCGACAACACCCGGAACAGCTGGTTGGGGTCCACCGGCTTGGAGACATAGTCATCCATGCCCGCCTCCAGACAGCGTTCGCGATCGCCGCTCATGGCGTTGGCGGTCATGGCGATAATGGGAATTTTATCGCCCAGCAAGGCGCGAATCTGACGTGTGGCTTCAAAACCATCCATGGTGGGCATCTGCACATCCATGAGGATCGCCTGGTAGACGGCCAGCTGCGCCTTCTCCACCGCTTCAGCGCCGTTATTGGCCACCTCCACCGCCATCCCGGCCATCTCCAACAGCTCGCACGCCACCTGTTGGTTGACCGCATTATCCTCCGCCAGCAGAATGCTCACTCCGCCCAACGCCAACGGCTCCACTGCACTTTTCAGCACATTGCTGGCGCTGCGCCGGGTCGGCGCGCGCGCGGCGTCGGCGTCGAACATGCCGATCAGGGCGTCAAACAAGGTGGAGGGGGTCATGGGTTTGATCAACCCCGCCAGCTCCGGACGCAGCTTGCGCAGCTCATCCACATCGCGCTGCTGATGCGGCGCATGCAGCGCCAGCGTGCGCCAGCTCTCGGGCATATCGCGACGCAGCATCTCCAGGGTCAGCGCCAGATCCTGCTGCGCGCTCTCCAGGCTCCACAACAGCGCGCCGCGGGCGCTGGCGCGCCAATCGGCGTCAAGCCCCATGTACTGCGACGGCTGCGTCACCCGTACGTCAAAGCCCATGGAGCGCGCCATGCGGGCATAGGATTGTGTCACCTCCCCCGCCTCCCCCGCCACCAGCATAGGCAGGTCGCGCAGATCCACCCGCGGCGTGGCGTGGGCGACGCCATCGGGGGCGATGCGCGCCTGCACGGTGAAGTGGAAACAGCTGCCGCGCCCCGGTTCCGACTCCACGCCGATCCGCCCGCCCATCAACTCCACCAGGCGGCGACTGATGGCCAGCCCCAGCCCGGTGCCGCCATATTTGCGCGTGGTGGAGGCGTCAGCCTGGGAGAAGGCTTGGAACAGTTTGCCCACCTGTTCGGCGGAGAGCCCGATGCCGGTGTCGCTGACCTCGAACTTCAAGGTGAGCAGTTCGCCCTCGCGCGCGGTTTCGCGCACCCGCACCACCACCGAGCCGCGCTCGGTGAATTTGATGGCGTTGCCCACCAGATTCAGCAGCACCTGATTCAAACGCAGCGGGTCGCCCACCAGTTGGTCGGGCATGCCGAAGGGTTCGTCAAAGGCCAGCTCCAGCCCCTTCTCCCGCGCCTTGATAGCGGTGAGCATGCCCAGATTGCCCAACGCGTCGCTGAGGCTGAAGACGCGATTCTCCATCTCCAGCTTGCCCGCCTCGATCTTGGAGAAGTCGAGGATGTCGTTGATCAGCCGCAACAGCGACTGCGAGGCTTGGTGAATCTTCTCCAGATACTCGCGCTGGCGCGGATCCTCGGTCTTGGCCAGGGCCAGATGGGTCATGCCGATGACCGCGTTCATGGGGGTGCGGATCTCATGGCTCATATTGGCCAGAAAGTCCGACTTGGCCTTGTTGGCGGCTTCGGCTTTGGCCATGGCCGCCATGAGCTTCTGCTCCGACTGCTTGCGCTCGGTGATGTCCTTGTGGATGCCGGTCATGCGCGTCACTTCGCCGCGCTCGTTGCGTTCGGTGGCCTGGCCGGAGGCCAGCACCCACAGCCACGACTCATCTTTGCAACGCAGACGGAACTCCGCCTCGTAGCGCGGGGTGTCGCCGCGCATATGCTGATCCAGCTGCGCCTGCACCGAAGGGATGTCCGCCGGATGCAGCAGCGTCAGCCAACCGCTGCCGGTCTCCTCAATCTCGCCCTTGGCGTAGCCCAACATGCCCAGCCACTGTTCGCTGAAGTAGGCCAGATCGGTTTTCGGATTCCAGTCCCACAGGCCGGTATTGGAGGCATCCAGAGCGATCTGCAGCCGTTGCCGACTCTCGCGCAGGGCGTCCTCCATGATCTTCTGTTTGGTGATGTCGGTGCGAATGGCGATGTACTGAATGGGGATGCCATGCTCATCCAGAAACGGCGTAATGGTGGCCGCGACCCAATAGCGCGAACCGCTTTTGGCGCGATTGCAGATCACCCCGCGCCACACCCGTCCAGAGGAGATGGTCTCCCACATTTTGGCGAAGAAGGCGGGCGGGTGCAGGCCTGAGGCGACGATACGATGATTCTGGCCCAGCAATTCGTCGCGCCCATAGCCGCTGATGGCGCAGAAGTTGTCGTTGGCGTAGGTGATGGCGCCATCCACATCAGTGATGCTGACAATGGCGTGCTGATCCAGCGCAAACTGCTGCTGTTTCAGATCCGCCAGCGCGGCGGAGAGCGCCTTGTGCGCCTTCTCCCGCTCGCGCACCAGACGCTGCATCAGGCTGCTCAATTGGCTGATGTCGGCGCCGCCTTCGGCGTTGAGCGGCGCTTCGCCCAGATCGCGCAGCAGGGCGTTGGCGGTGGCGCTCAGATCATCCACCACCTGGCGTTGAATGCGCGCATCCTCGCGCAGCTTGATATTGGCGTCATGCAGCTCTTTGGAGCTGAGCTCCAACGAGCGGTCGCGCAGGGTCTGATCGCGCTCGTTCTGCTGATAGGCGGCGTCCACGCGCTCGAGCATCTCGCCCATGCGCCCCAGAAACGCCTCCAGCTCTTCAGCGGATGCGCCACCCTGCGCCCGCGCCAGACGGGTAAACGCGCTGGAGATCGACTCCTCATCACTCTCCGGCTGAAAACCGAAGACGCGCTTGAACTGCCGCTTGAGCAGACGATGCACCCGCTTACCCTTCGTTGAGATAGGCGATGGTCATGGTCTGGTTGTGCAGCTTGCAATCCATCAGATCGCTGAAGGGGTTGATCTCGCCATAGGAGTAGAAACCGGTGGCCACCGCGCCGTCGGGCAGGGCGTCGAGTACGCTCTCCACCTCCTCGTCGACCTGATCGCCCATCACCAGCTTACGCCCCACGCAACTCACCAGAATGGCCAGACCGCCGCTATCGGCCTGCGCGCCTTTCATGGTCAAGCGCGCCGCCTCTTCGGCGCCGTCCAGCAGCCCATCCACATTTGCGTGCATCAAGCGCAACATGCCGTCCTGAACCACATCCCCGGCCAGCACCAGGGAGCCGCTGGCTTCATCCACGCTGAGGATGGTGCGAATCAACCCCTGTTCGCCGCCTTTGCCGGTCATCTCAAATGGGAACAGCAGCCCCGAGGCGGGCAACTGCTCGGCGTATTCGCCCAGATAGCTTTTGTAGATGTTGAGCGCCGGTTCGCCATCCAGTTCATACAGAATATTGCCTTCGCTGCGCGTCACCCGGCGCTCCGGCCCAAACGGCGACCAGCCGCCATAGGAGCCGTGGCTGAACTGCAGCGCATCGCCATACAGCCCCAGCAGCGCCACGCCGCGGGGATCGAGCGCCTCATCACACACCGTCAGGGTGCGCGTGAACTGGCCGCCATCGCCCGCCAGGCCGCCGGAGAGCGGGATGCCGCCGCCCAGAGCCGTGCTCACCCCCTGGATCAACGCCGAGCCATTCACCTCCACCCCCGGGGCGTAGATCAGCACCGCTTTGAGCCCCTCCGTGGGAAGCATCTCGCCCACCCGTTTGCCCGCCGCCTCCGAGTCGCCGATATCGGCGATGGCGTCGGCGCACAGCGCCACCGAGACCGACGCAAACCGCACCGCCGTGACCACACATGAGCCGTCGCTGACATCGCGACCGTCAATCTCGCCCGCCGTGGAGCAGCCGATCAGTTTGACAGAGGGCGCCGCCGCGCGCAGCGCGGCATGGAATCCGCCCGCTTCGAGCATCGTCACATCGCCAAACACAAACGCGATTTGGGGATCGATGGCCATCAGAGCGGAAAAATCCCATCCCGCGGCGTCATTTGCTGCAAAACTCTGCTGTTTGATCTGCATCCGCCCCCCCGTCAGGGAATTATTATTGTGTTGATTCAAGGGAACCTTTTGTCAGTTGATCGTGCAACTTGTCAGCCCGAGGCGCCGCCTCTTTGAGCTTATAACGACACACCAGTCGATACAAAGCCTCGATTTCGCCCTTCAGCGGCTCCGGCGGCGACAGCGCCAGCAAAGCCTCCGCTTGCACCCGCGCGGGTTTGGCCCGCCGCGCGCCTAATGACTCACGCAGCGACTCGACCATCTCCAGCGCCTGCGCCCGACTCCACGCGCCCTCCGCCGACGCAGACTGCGTCTCGGCGTCATTGAGCGCCTGCGCCTGCTGCCTCAGCGCCGCCAGCGGCGCAGCCAGAGACTCGGCCAAGATCCGCGTCTGCGCCAGCGCCGCCTGGAGGTCCGGTTGCGTTTGTTCGGCAAGCTCTTCGATACGACCCGCCGCCTGCGCCACCGCATCGAGGCCTAATGCGCCGCTTAACCCTTTGAGGGTGTGGGCCGCGCGCGCCGCCTCCCGCCACTGGGCTTGGTTTACGGAATCATCAATGCGCTGCGCCACATCGTGTTGCCCTTCAAGGAAGCCGCGCAACATTTTACGCATCAACCCCACGCTGCCATTGGCGGAGAGTTTCAGGCGTTCTGGATTAACGCCGGGGATGCTGGCGATCACCGCCTCCAGCGCCGCGTCCGATTGCGTGGATGACAATGGGTTATAATCAGCGCCAAGCGCGTTTACCGCCTCTTCGCCGCACAACACCTGCGCCAGGGTCTGGTACAACAACACCGGCTCAATGGGCTTGCTCACGTGGTCCAACATACCCGCTTCCAGACTCTTACGCCGGTCACCTTCCATGGCGTTAGCGGTCATGGCGATGATAGGCGGCGGCGACTTCAACTTCTGCATCAATTGCCCGCAGGCGGCGTATCCATCCAGAGTGGGCATCTGGATATCCATCAAAATGACGTCAAACTCCTCCTGCAAGCCCAACTCCACCGCCTTCTGGCCATGCTCGGCCACCGTCACCTGCATGCCCGCCATCTCCAACAGCTCCACCGCCACCTGTTGATTGAGCCGATTGTCCTCAGCCAGCAGCGCGCGTTTGCCGCGCAAGCAGAGTGGAGGCGGCGCCCCCCCCATGGGATCCCGCCGCAGCGGCGAGCGCGGCGCGTCTTCGCCATTGAGCAGGGGGTAGATGGCGTCAAACAGATCCGATGGCGTACTGGGTTTGAGCAGCGCCGCCGTCAACGGCGCATCCCCCAGACGCTCGGCGATACTCTCCTGTCCGCGCGCGCCATACAGCGCCACCAGCGCAGGCTTGGGCGTGGTCATGCGCTTGCGGTAAGTGAGCAGATGCGATAGCGCGCCAGCTTCCACAGCGTCAAAATCCACCACCCACAGCGCGCCTTCGCGCCCGGGGGGGATGCTCACCTGGGCGCCGTCGGCCAACGCCTCCTCGGCCACGGTAACGCCGAAACTGCGCAGCATCTCCGCATAGTTGCGTCGTGAAGAGTCGTTGGGGATCGCCAAGCGGGCGCACGCCTCGATATCGGTATGGAAATCCGGCGCGCGACCATTCTGCGGATCGCGCTTAAGCGGCAGCCACAGGATAAAACGACTGCCGCTTCCCGGCTTACTCTCCACCTCGATATCGCCCCCCATCAGCTCAGCCAGACGGCGACTGATGGCCAGCCCCAAACCGGTGCCGCCAAAACGCCGCGCCGCGCTGCTCTCCACCTGGGAGAAGGACTGGAACAGCCGCGCCATCTGCTCCAGATTCATGCCGATGCCAGAATCGCGCACCGAGAACGCCACCACCGGGCCATCGCCCCGCTCCAGAGGCTCAATGACGATGGCAATCTCTCCCTGCGGGGTGAATTTCACCGCATTACTGAGCAGATTGAGCAGAATCTGATTGATGCGCAGCGGGTCGCCCAGGTAGTGGGAGGCGAGGCTGGGGTCGCGATTGAGGGTCAGCTCCAGCCCCTTCTCGTCAGCCAGCAGCGACACCATGGCCAATAGATCGCGAATCAGAGCGTCCAGATTGAAGGGGATGCGCTCCACCTCCAGCTTGCCCGCTTCGATTTTGGAGAAGTCCAGAATGTCATTGATGATGCGCAGCAGCGACTGCGCCGAGGCGTGGATCTTGCGCAGATAGTCCCGCTGCCGCGCATCAACCACACTCTGCAACGCCAGATGGCTCATGCCGATAATGGCGTTCATGGGGGTGCGGATCTCATGGCTCATATTGGCCAGAAAGTGACTTTTGGCGTTATTGGCCTCTTCGGCCATCCGCCGCGCCTGCTCCAGCGCCTCCTGCGCGGCGCGCCGTTCGGTGGCGTCGCGCATCACCGCGGTGAAATAGCGCCGCCCCCCATTGACCCAGATAGAAACGGTCATCTCCACCAGGAAGCGCTCGCCATCGCTTTTGACCGCTTCAAACTCGCGCACCCGCCCCTCATGGGCCAACGCCCCCTGCATCACCGCGTGGACGAAGCCCGCATCGTGCTCGCCATGGCGCTCGGTGGGGATGAGCATGGTCAGCGGTTTGCCCAAGGCGGCGTCGGCGGCGTAGCCGAAAAAGCGTTGCGCCGCCGGGTTCCAAAAGCGAATCAATCCGTCGTCGCTGACGGTGATAATGGCGTCGTGTGCCGACTGCGCCACCTGGCGGAAGCGCGCTTCGCTCTCGCGCAGATTGCCCTCCGCCGCCAGCCGTTCGGAGATATCGCGGAAAGTGAGCACTGCGCCGCTCACACGCCCCTCTTCAAGCACCGGGTGGGCGCCATACTCCACCGGAAAGTGGCCGCCATCCTTGCGCCAGAACCACTCGCCGGTGATCTGCCGCGCGTGTCCGATCAGCGCGCCGCCCACCGGACACTCGGCGGCGGGATAGGCGGAGCCATCGGGCCGGGTGTGATGGGTCAACTCATGGATGCGCTCACCCAACAGCTCGTCACGGCTCCAGCCGAGCATCTGACAGGCGCTGTCATTGACGAAGGCAGCGCGCCCCTGGTCATCCAAGCCGATGATCCCCTCGCCCACCGCATTGAGCAGCAACTCATTGCGCTGATGCAGGGCGAAGATCTGCATATTCTGATGTTTGAGAATCTTCTCGGCGTGGCGCACCGCCACCACCAGCAGCAGCCACACACAGCCGAAGGCGGCGGTGAGCATCAGGCCGATATCCAGGGTCTGGCGTTTGAGATCCGCCACAAAGTCGGTGAAGTCGCTATAGACCTCAAACACCCCTTTGAGCTTGCCGCTCTCCAGATCGTTGACCGGGATGAAGGTCTCCAGCACATAGCGGTCGCGCAGCGGGCCATACAGCGCGGCGAAGGTTGCGCGCTTGCCATATTTGGAGGAGGGCAGACGCCATTTGACCGCGCGCTCAAATCGCGCCACGCCCACTTTACTCTCGCCAATCTGATTAAATTCACTGGAGAAGAGCGTCAGGCCATCGGGGGAGTAGATCTTGACCTTGATGACTTGGGAGTCATGCAGAATCTTCAGCAACTCCACATACACCGCCTGCTTCTGCGGCCGCGCCTTCTGCTTGGCGCCATCGCGGTCGGGGGGCGGGGTCAGATAGTCGGCGTAGCGCGGCCACAGCGTCTCGGTGAGCAAGCGCGCCAGCGCCACATTGCCCTGCTCGGCCATGCGCACATGGCTATCGATCTTACTGTTCCAGAACAGCAGCACCATGGGGATGCTGAGAATCAAAAACGCCAATGCGCTCACCAATGCAAAATAGCGCGTGATTTGAAACTCGCGAGCGATGCGTTTGCCTCTGAACATGGCCACCCATCCGCTGTGCGCCACGATTCCCATAGGCGCAGGATTTATGAGTCAGATATGCTGCATTTTTCGCAGCATAGCATGAGCGTTAGGGCAAAAGCCATTCACCCTTGAAGGGGGCGGGAGTGCGCCCAAACTCGCCAGGCTCGGCGATAGTGCGCCTGGGCGGCGCGAACATAGGCGGGGCCGTCGCCCAACGGCGAGGCGTCAAACGCTGGGCGCAACAAATGACGCTCGCGCGCCAGCAGCTTGATGTCGCTGGCCAAGCGGCGCGCGATGTCCACGTAAGCGTCGGCGTCGTCGGCGATCCACGCCTCCCGACCCAGAGCGCGCAACAGTGACGCGCTGGTGCGGCTGAACGGGACGGCGCCGCGCAGCGCCGCCACAGGAACCCCCATGCGCAGCGCCTCCATGACGCCCACGCCACCGTTTTGCGGAAAGGCGTCCAACAGGATATCCACCCGCCCCAAAGCGCGCAGATGGCTCTGCCGGTCGCCGCCGCCGAGAAAATCGAGTCGCGCCGGATCAATCCTCTGTGCAGCGAACAGATCGCTCACCTGTTGACGCAAAGGCTCGCTCTCCCAATCCGGCCCCTTGAACAGTAGATGGGCGGTGGGGGCCAGACGCAGCAGGCGCGCCCACAAGGCATAGCATTCCGGCGTATTCTTCACTGCGCGATGAAAGGCGCCGAAGGTGATGTGACCGTTGAGCACGCACGGCGGCGGCGCCGGGTCCGGCATCGGCTCCAGATCGCTCAAGTGCAGCACACAGGGCAGATCGGCGATGCGCTCGGCATAGTGCGCGCGCGGGGCGGCGGGCAACCACTCGGGATCCGCCAGCAGCCAATCCACCGCCCGCAGGCCGGTTCCGCCCGGGTAGCCCCAACCACTCATCTGCACTGGCGCCGGTTTGCGCGCCAGCACGCCCAAGCGCCTCCCCCGACTGTGGCCGGAGAGATCCACCAGAATATCGATGCGGTCATCCTGAATACGCTGCGCCAGGGCGTCGTCGTCCAGCCGCCACGCCTCGACCCAGTCGGCGCAACAGGCCGCCAGCCGCTGGCTGATCTCATCGCGCTGCGCATTGCCCGCGTAGGCGATGAGGGTAAATTGCTCCGGATCGTGATGCAGAAACAGGCTAGCGAAGACAAACGCGGCGGAGTGGCGGCGCAGATCCGCCGACAGATAGCCGATGCGCAGGGGGCGTTCGGGATTCCGGTCATTGGCGTGATGCGGCCAGCGCGCCATCCAGGGGTCGCCATGAATCGCCGCCCAGTCGCGCCGCGCCGCCTGCAGACGCGCCACCGACTCGGACTCGGTCAAATCCAGGGCGAACACCCGGTTGAGCAGCGCCTCGGCGTGTTGCGGATCGGCTTTGAGCGCCTGCTCATAGCAGGCCAGCGCCTGGGATGGCTGATTCATCTCCCGCAACAGCAGGCCCAGATTGTTCCAGGCGTCGGCATAGCCGATCTCCAGCGTCACCGCCTGCGCGTAGCAGGCGCGCGCCGCCTCCAATCGGCCAGACTGACGCAACGCATTGCCCAAATTGTTGTGCGCCTGCGGATGCTTCGGGTCCAGCTCCAACGCAGTGCGCAGCGCCTCTTCCGCCGCCGACCATTGGCTGCGCGCCAGATGCAGATTGCCCACAATCAACGCCGCTTCGACATCGCGGCGCGCCAATTCGGCCAACGCCGGGGGAAGCGCCTCATCCGACGCCCGCGCCGCCGCCATCCCCCCCCACGCCAACAACGACTGCCGATGTTCCGGCGCCCGCGCCAACGCCCTCTCCAGCGCCTCTTGCGCCGCCGCCAAACACCCGGCGTCGCGCAGCGTTATCGACAGATTATAGGGCCCCAACGGCGACTGCGGCGCAGCCTGAGCGGCGCGTTCATAGCACGCCTGCGCCGACTCCAACCGCCCCTGGGCGCGGTGCAGATTGCCCCAATTCAGCAGCGCTGCCTCGTGGTTTGAATTGGCCTCCAGCGCGCGCGCAAACGCCGCCTCGGCGCCGGGCGCATCGCCACAGGCTGACAACGCCGCGCCCCAGTGGGTCAGCAGGTCGGGGTTGCGCGGCGCCAGTTCCACCGCGCGCGCCAGCAGCGCCGCCGCCTCCCCCGGGCGACTCTGCGCCAGCGCCGCTGCGCCGCCATAGAACCACCCCTCCAGGCGCGCGGGCGCGCTGCGGCGCAACACGGCGCTCAGCTGCGCGGCCTCATCCCAGGCGCCGCGCTGGGCCGCCTGCGCCACGCGCTGCGTCAGCGCGCGCTCAGAGGCGGCGGCGTCTGGCGGTGTGCCGGGGGTATGTGCCATACCATCCACGCCGAAAGGAGCGCGCCGAAGCGCATTGTTGGGAGCAAAGAAAGGACAACGGACAGGCTACGCGCCGTTGCAGGCGCGTGGTTGGACGATCAGTTGGCCGAGAAGAAACCCTCAACCAGGAAAGGACCGTGAGCAGTCATGAAGTACTGTTTGACGCTGAGCAGATCGCTCTGATAGATCACGCCGTAATCCCGCCCCACAATCACCGTGGGCGGGGTCAGATTGATGTTCTCGTAGTCTTCCGACAGCCGCGTCTGCACGCCGCCGCCGATCATATTGGCCAGCTCGCCCAGTGCGTCGATGGTGGTGGGGTGGCGCAACGCCTCCAGCTCCTCCCCCGCCAGCGCGCCCGCCAGCGACAGCGCGGTATGCTCCGGGGTGGAGAAGTGAATGCCGCCTTGGATGGCGCCGTTGAAATTGACCACTGCAGTCACCTCCGCCTCGGGCGGCGCGTACTCATCATACTCCGGTTTGACCACCACCGGCCCCTCCTGCAACTCCTCCATCAGGAAGGCGATGAACACCTCATTGACCGCATCGGTGATATGCGTGGCCATCTCCTCGCGCATAAAGCCCATATGCACGATGGTCATCTCATTATCGGCGTTGCGGCCCAGCTCGCCCAACAGCGCTTTGGGGGTATCCACATGGGACAGCAGCAGCTTTTTAAACCCGCGGTAGTTCTTGCTGCTGGCTTTGATCAGGCGCAAGCCCACCCCGTCGGGGGCAAAGCGCGCAAAGCGTCCGACCAGGTACACATAGCGCGGCTCAAACCCCTCGCCGCAGTCCACCACGATTTCGCACTCCTCACCCATCGGACAGTCGGGCGCGGCCTCACCTTCCAGGTAGACGCTGGAGAAGCTGATGTTGCGACTCACCCCCATATAGGACTGCTCGGAGCCAAACCGCAACTCAATAGGCAACTGCAACGGCAGCCGCGTATTGATGCGTTTCTCCAGATCCTGGGTGGTTTTTTCGGCTTGGTCGACGCTCTCTTCCATCTTAACCGACGATCCTTTCCGTCAACTGCGCGTCAGGCGAAGGGATATGGCAGTTATGCGGATTTTTCGAGACATACGCAACCCCCTTCCTTGCGAATTTCCCAAATTCTCCACACACACCGGCAGCATGCTGCGACTATTCAACCACGGGAACCGGCTGGTGGTAGCGTGCGCGATAGAGAATGCGTTCGCTGCCTTCAGGACTCTGCGCAAACGCCGCCCGCGTATGCAGGGGGTTATTGCTGATCAGCCCCTGTCCCGCCTCCAGCCGGGTCTGCGCATGCCACGGCGTGTCGCTGTTCATCAACTCCGTCAACGCTGCGCGCGCAGCCGCCAACGTGGCGTCCTGTTTCCAGGAGATGGATTTGGTGCGCGCGGTGTAGCGCATATGCAGCCGTCCATCGGGCTGAACCGAAAACACCGGCCCCACCCGCTCAGGACGCGCGATGCGCTCGCCCTCCATGCGCGGCGGGATGCTCATCGCCTCCTCATCCATGAAGGCGCGGATAAAGTCGGGATCTTTATCGCGCAGCAGAATGTAGGCGATCTCATGATCGAGCAATCGGTTTTCGCCGCCGCTGGGCGCTTGTCGTTGGCAATAGAGGGTGAGTCCGCGCACTTGGCGATCTGCGGGATTATAATAGCCATCGGTATGCCAACCGATGGCCGACGCGCGGTAGGGAATGTAATCCTGGAACTGCGCCTTGGAGGCGCCGCCTGGGGTCAGCGCGGAGACGCCTTGATCATCGGCCGCCTCATTGCGATCCAGATCGCTCACCCCCAGTTGCGCCATCATGCCGGGCATGGGGTTGACGTCGCCCAGTCGCTCCGGCTGCGCCACCGCCACCAGCGCCATATTGGCCCGCGCGCACAGTTGCAGAATCTTACCCCGCTCCGCATCGCTCAGATGCGCCGGGTCGGCCACCTCCACCAGCAACTCTCCAGGCTGCGGATAACGGGCCAGTTTCTGATCGCGCCAGCGTTGGTACGCGCCATCATCACCCAAGGCGAACGGACCTTGGGAAGCGTGCACATGCATTCTATTCCCCTCTCCTGCTCTTCCTGCAAAAGCGTCTTGCACTTGCACAGAGCATAGCAGGATGGACAGGGGAATTCTGGGGAGAATCGCAGCCCCGTGAAGAGAGCGGCCCGATCAGTTGGGCGACGCCATCACGCCAAGCTCTTCGTAGACCTCATCGAGGAACACGCGGCGCTGAATCGGTTGGCTGAACAGCTCCACCGCCTGGGGGTCGGAGGCCAGGAATTGACCGGCGGCGTGGATCAACAGCTTGGAGAAGGTCTGTTTGTTAAACGGACTCGGCGTGGCCACCAGTTTCACCACCTCCAGAAACAGCGCCTGAATCTCCGCCGCCTTGGCCACGGGGTCCACCACGATCAACTCTTTACCGTGTTTTTCCAGCAGATTCAGATAGTCCTGTTTACTCACTTCAGAGGCGGTCATGACGGGCTCCAGCGGGGGGGGGATGGTTGGGAAAACAAAATCGCCGCGCGCAGGCTGGTTGAGAGACCCGCCTACGCGCGGCGAAATATTCAGCAGCTTGAGAAACTTACAGATTGTTCTCAGCTTGGAAGGCTTTGGCCTTTTCGCAGGCGGCGACCAAGTCTTTACTCAGCTCCGGCAGGCGATCGTACTCGCTCCACAACGTATCTTCCACCACGTCATGGATTTCGCCCGCCAACTCGGAGGCCAGGCGCTTGAGTTTGGCCAACTGCTTTTTCAACTCTTTTTCATCAGACACGATCTTAACTCCTCTTGCGTCACTTTTCCGGCAAATCACACGGATCCGCTTCACGAGTCGACAGACCGGTTTCGAACTGGTCAAACTCCAGCGGCTCTTCGCCGGGCATCAGATCGCTCAGATACTCTTTGAAGCAGCGCTCGCGATAGCGCTCCAAAGAGGCTTCGTCGCTCTCTTGCGCAGGGCCTGTGACGCCATCCAGTTCAAACCGCGCCCACGCCGCCATGGCGGCGATTTCGCTTTCACCGGCCCACGGATGACCGCCGCCCACCTCTTCAAAGTGCCCCTCATCGTCCACCCGCAGAACCCAAAACGCACTCTGCAAGCCGACCTCTTCGGGGGTTTTGCCAATCCAGTCGAGCTTCTTCAACGTCTCGGCGTCAACCACGCAGGTGGCGGTCCACTCGCGCGCTTGCGCCGGTTCGTAGGTGAAGTGCAGCGCGCCCGACTGGCTGGAGGTGAACTTATGGTAATCCGTGGCCGGCGCCTCCTGAATCAGCTTGCGCTGATAGGCGACAAAACGACCATTGCGGAACCCCACATGAAGCGAATACTCCGGCTTGGCCGCCGGGTCCGGCTCCGCCTTCGGCTGCGCCGCAGGCACAATGGGGATCACGCCAATACCGCTCACGGCGCTTCGCCCGCTTCGCCGTTGAAGGTGACGATGATGTCTTCGTCGCGCACGATGTACTGGCAGGCCAGACGGTGCGACGGCGCAATATCACGCACTTCAGCGTCTTCGATCTCGGCGTCGGTGAGCAGCTTCTTCTCTTTGAGGATCTCTTTTTCCTTGTCGGTCAGCGCGGAGCCCATTTTCTGGTCTTTGCTCAACAGGCTGACTTTGATCACGCAGGAGCCGCACTCACCATCCTGGCAATCAAACGGGATCTTGATCTTGTTCTTTTCCGCGATGGACAGCAGCGTCCCATTGTGACCGGCCACGGCGTAGACGGTTTTGTCGTTGGACATGGACGGCGAGGTAAAGGTGATATTGGGCATTACGGCACTCCTCTAATGGGATGATGGATTCACAACTTGGGATTACGCGCCAAGCGGCGCCGGGCGGTCGAGCACGCCCACATACTCTTCGGTGTACTCGCGACGACGCTCCTCGGCAATCTCCGGCGCTTCGGTCAAGGCGCGCTCGGGGATGCGAAAGTGACGCTCGCCAAACTGCACCGTATAGGCGACCTTTTCAGGGTTCTCATCGTGGATCTCCTCCACTTCGCCCACTTCGCCTTCCGCCACCAGCACCTCTTCGCCACGGGCCAGGGTGATGATGGGCATGACGCGATCGCGCTTGTCAAACACGGTCTCCACCCAGGGCTCTTCGGCGTCCTGCAACTCCTGCTCGCGACAGCCAACGCGCAGGTCCATATCGATGAAGTGCACCTCGTAGATCACCTGATCCTGCAGGAAGGTGCCCACATTGCGAACATAACCCAACGCGCCGCGGGGAGCCAGCTTCTCGCCAGGACGACGGCCGGGGAAGGTGCCATCGTTGCGAATGGCGCGAATCAAGCGCACCTGCTGGCCATATTCAAATTTCTGGTCGATCATATCCATGGGAACTCTCCTGCGGGGTGGGTCGGCGTGAATGGGCCCGAATGGGCGATCAGGCGGCCTGTCCGGCGGCGTCCAACAGCGCGTCGCGCTGCCGGGCTTCGGAGTAGGCCTGGTGGAATTGACGCATGCGCTCGGCGTCGGGCGCATGCTTGTGCAAGCTCACATAGTGGCGGATGGCCCCCAGCAACGCCAGGGCCTCGGCGCGGTCGATGAACAGACCGATATTGGCGTAGGCGTTGACCACGCCCTGGCTGCCGGAGTGTTTGCCCAACACCAGTTCGTGGGCGCGGCCCAGCAGCGCCGGATCGACGCCTTGATAGTTGCGCGCATCCTTGAGCAGACCATCTACATGGATGCCCGACTCGTGCATGAACACGGCGCTGCCCACCAAACTCTTCTGGCACGAGAGCTGCCGCCCGGAGGCGCGCTCCACATAAGCCGACAGGTATTGCAGGCGGTCGGCGGCCACGCCGGTCTCCACGCCGTGGATGTTCTTCAGGCCCACCGCCACCTCTTCCAGCGGGGCGTTGCCCGCGCGCTCGCCCAGCCCGTTCACCGTGGTGTTGGCGTGGGTGGCGCCGCCGCGAATGGCGGCCAGGGTGTTGGCGGTGGCCAGTCCCAGGTCGTCATGGGCGTGGATCTCCAGATCGATATCCAGAGCCGCGCGCAGACGTTGGAACTTCTCATAGGTGGCAAAGGGATCGAGAATGCCCAGGGTGTCGGCGAAACGCAGACGCTCGGCCCCGGCGCGCTGGGCGATCTCGCCCACGCGGATCAGAAAGTCCATGTCGGCGCGCGAGGCGTCTTCGCAGCCCACCAGGACATTCAATCCCATATCCCGGGCGCGGGCGGTCTGGGTGGCCACTTGGCCCAACACCCAGGCGCGATCCCGGTTTAACTTGTGACGGATCTGCTGGTCAGAGACGCTGATGGAGAGATCCACCAGATCCACCCCCAGATCCTGACTCAACTGCATATCGTCGGCGCGCATGCGGCCCCAGGCCACCAGACGCGCATTCAAACCCAAATCGGCGATGGCGCGAATCGATTCGCGCTCCTCTTCGCCCATGGCGGGAATCCCCACTTCCAGCTCCGGCACCCCCGCCTGGTCCAGCAGGCGGGCGATCTCCAACTTCTCTTCCAGCGTAAAGGCCACGCCAGCGGACTGTTCGCCATCGCGCAGCGTGGTGTCATCGAGAATGACGGGACGGTCGATGAAATTGTCGGACATGGGGGGGGCTCTCCCGCTCCAGGGCGTCGAGGAAACGATTACGCAGCGATCTGCATCGGCGCGTGGGTGTGGCAGTTCTTCGGGCACACACGCGAGCAGGAGGCGCAACCAATGCAATCATCGGCATTGGAGATGGTCATGACGTAAGCCACATCATCATCAAAATCGTCATCATCATCCATCAGATCGTCTTCCAGATCCAACTCGTCACGCTCGACCAGTTCGAACACGTCGCGGGGGCACACTTTGTAGCAGCGCCCGCAACCGATGCAGTTCTTATGGTTGAGGGTCTCCACATACTCGGGGGTCCACTCTTCGCCGCCACGGGTCAACGCGGTCATCACTTCCATTATTCGTCTCCTGGTTGCGCAGCGGGCCTTACAGCTCCGCCACCTCTTTGAACTGGCCGATGCGGCCCAGCGCCACATTGAGAAGCTTGTCGGCGTCATCCTTCATCTTCGACAACGACTCGAAGCTGAAGCGATGCACGTCGCGCACGTTGCGGTCCACCGCCACCAGCGCGCCGACGATGATCAGAACCGAACCGAAACCCTCGTGGGAGATGTTCACCACCGGGCGCGCCATCAAACCGCACTCCTGCTCGATGAGCATGGCGATGGCGTTGTAGTAGGCGCCCACACGCGACAGCGTGATGGGATCGGGATCGCCCACCACGGGGATCTCTTTGCGCTGCGCCTTGGTCATGATGAACGGCTTGAGCAGATCCTGGGGATTCAACTTGTCCTGCACGCCATAGGTGTCCAGGGCGCGCATCTGCTTGACCATCTCCTGCACAAACGCCGACTCGTAAATCGGATCATCAACTGCTGCGTCACTCATTGTCTGTCCTCATCTCCGAAGAAGTGGGGCGCGCCCCAGAATTATCGTTATGGTTGCTGATCACTCTTCCCAGGACTCTTCGAGCATATCCTCAAAGCGTCCCGGATCGCGGCGCGACTCGGCGTCGGCGGCGCGACGCATCCAGGGGGCGGGATCCCCCTGCATGCTGTGCTGGATGTCGCGGATCAGGGATTCAATCTGCGCGCTGTGCTCCAAACGCACCGGATTCACCCCCCGCGCCAGCATCTGTTTGGCCGCCGAGCCGCCCACCGCCAGGCAGTAGACCGCTGCGCATCCTTCCAACGCCGCCAGCCGCACCGGCAGCTTGTTCTCGTTGCCGTCCATCGCCTCACTGGCGAATTCGGCCACCTCTTTGAGGCTGGCCGCCTCAGGGTCGATATCGTAGATGGCCAGTTGGCGGGTGGCGCCGAAGTGCTGATTGACCTGTTTCAGATCATCGGTGGCGAATGCGACCTGCAAGCCCATGGCGGCCTCCTGTACGCTGTGATTAATGACGCGCAGCCGTCTGGAGAGGATGGCCATGGGGTGTCGTCTCCTGATTGTCAGCCTCGGCGTTATAGACAGAGCGATACGGCGCAACGTTGTGCATCTCGCGATGCATCAATTGATTGGCCAGCTCGAACAGGGCATCGCGGGCGCCGCGATAGCCGATCCAGCTTTTGGTCTGGGCGCCGATCCAGTCATACACCGGCATGCCGCAGCGCAGCGCCGCCAACCCCATCTCAGCGGCCAGATCGGCGACGTGGGTGTTGCCGATGAGCAGATCCGCGCCGTGCTTGTTGACCAGATCCTCCAGATCCTCCAGATCGCCGATCTTGACCTGGGCGTAGCTGCTCTCCTTGAGCCCCAGGGAGCCGGTGGAGGTGACGGCGGCGGTGACATTGGCGCCCACCTCGTCCAACAGCCCCTTCCAGGCGATCAGATGATCGGGATCGGAGGCGATGGCCACGCGGCGGTGGGTGAGGAAGAAGTGGGTGTCGAGCATGCAGTCCTGCAACTGACGGCGCTGCCGGTCGTACTTGGCCGGAACCGGCTGACCGCTCAGTTTGTGCAGCGCCATCAACAGCTCGTCGGTGGCTTTCATGCCCATATGCCCGCTCAGACGGGTGTGAGGCAGACCGGTCTTCTCCACCATCAGATTGGCCGAGTAGTCCTGGGTTTCGCCGAAGGAGATCAGCCCCAACGCCTGATGCGCGGTTTCGAAATCCTCAATGGTGGCGCCATCTTCGCTCACCGGGTTGAACTTGGCGTCGCCCAGGTGGCCATCCAGGGAGACCGACAGATCGGGAATGGCCACCGGCTCCAGCCCGAAATCCTCCACCATCTCCTTGAGGACCTCCACATCGGCGGGGGTCATGTGGGCGCTGGGCATCAGAATCACGCGACGGGTTTTCGGCGCGCTGGCGTCGGCGGCGTTGGGCACCAGATCCCGCACGCAGGCGCCCAGCACGTGGGCGTAGCCGGTCTCCAGGGAGCCTTTGAAGTCCGCCGTATTCACCGCCACCACACGGCAGTGGGCCAAATCGGGATTCTGCTCGCGGAAGTCCTTGACCACGCGATGGATGTCGGCGCCCTGGCACTCGGACAGACCGGTGGAGAGCAGGGTGATCAGCCTGGCCTTGCCCGCTTTGGCGAGCACGCCCAGACCTTCGTGAATATTCTCATCGGCGCCCATCACCGTGCTGACCTGATCCATGGCGGTGGTCTGCAGCGGGATCGGCTCGCGGAAGTGGCGCACGAAGAACACTTTGGCGAAGGCGGTGCAGCCTTGGGAGCCGTGCAGCATGGGGATCGCTTTGGACAAGCCCAGGGTCGCCAGGGAGCCGCCCACCGGCTGGCTCGATTTCGCCGGACGCACTGCCAAAGCTTTGTTGCGTTTGATCATTTCAGCCATTGGTCGCGCTCCTTACTGGTCCCACGGGGCTTTGGAGGTCACCGATTCCCAAATGGGGCTCTCCATGGTGTGGCACAGTTGGCGCGCCAGTTCGATCATGCCGTCATACCCGGCATAGGCGTATTCACGCTCCTGATTGATATCCAGGAACGGCAGGCGCCCTTTGAGCGCGGTGTACATGTTGCGCCCGCCCGCCATCAGCAAATCCGCCTTCTGCTGCGCGGCCACGTCCAGCAACGCCTGGGGCTTGCCATCCTCCAGCATGATCGCCTCATCGCCCATCAACTCCTTGATGCGCGCCTTGTCGTCTTCGGTGGACTTCTTGGTGCCGGTGGCCACCACGGTCACGCCCAGATCCTGCAGCGCCGAGACCACCGACCACGACTTCACGCCGCCGGTATACAGCAGCACGCGCTTGCCGGTCAGGCGCTCGCGCCAGGGCTTCAGCGCTTCGTGGATGCGCGCCTCTTCGCGGGCGATCACCGCTTCGGTGCGCTCGGTGAGGCTGGGGTCGTTGATGATGCGGGCGAACTGGCGCAGGGCGTCGGAGACGTCGCGCACGCCGTAGAAGCTGCCCTCGAACCAGGGCACGCCGTAGGACTCCTCCAGTTTGCGCGCCACATTGATCAGCGCTTTGGAGCAGACCAGCATGCTGGCCTCGGCGCGGTGCATGGTCTGCACTTCGCCAAAACGGGCGTCGCCGGAGAGGCTGCACAGCAGGCGCAGGCCCAACTCGTCGAACAGCGGCAGCACGTTCCAGAACTCACCGGCAATATTGAATTCGCCAATCAGGCTGATGTCGTGGACTTGGATGCCGTCCCGCTGCAGATGCGTCGGCACCGGGTCGGGCTCGCGGGTGCCGATGACGTGCTTGACCATGGTTTCGCCGGCGATGCGGTTGCCCAGGTTCTTGGTGCCGTAGAAACCGGCGGAGTCCACTGGAACCACCGGCACGCCGAACTTTTCCGAGGCGATTTGGCAGGCGGCGTCCAGATCGTCGCCGATGAGGGCCGGGATGCAGGTGTTGTAAACGAACACCGCTTTGGGGTTGTAGCGCTGCACCGCCTGTTTGATGCCGTGGATGAGGCGCTTTTCACCGCGCCCCATGATGATGTCCTGCTCGGTCAGGTCGGTGGTCATGCCCAGTTTGTACAGGGCCGGACCCGAGGAGCGCGCGCCGCGTCCATCCCAGGAGCTGCCCGCGCAAGCGATGGAGCCGTGGGTGATGTGGGCCACGTCGCCCAGGGGAAACAGGGTGATCATCGCGCCGTCGTAGCTGCACCCACCCGCCGCCGCCCCCGGTTTGGGTTTGGCGCAGCCCGATTTGGACTTGGTGTTGTGTTCGCAGGCCGGTTCGTCCAGCAACTCGGCGATCTCAGCGGGTTTCATCAGATGCTCTCCCGGTACGGCGAAATGTCGGATGCCAACGCCCATCACCACAGGCGCTGCTCACGGCTTCCCTACCGCAACCGGAATGCCAATTTTATCTCATTGTATTTGCACGTTTTTATTGAACACAAACAATGTCGCAAAAACGCCATTGCCCACGCTTTGTCGCATTTGCGACATCAACTTATACTTTTATGATTCGTAGTGAAATTGATTTAATTTCACTTTTATGATATTTTTATGATTCTATTCGCAGAGCGTCCACCCCGACGCCCCCAGCCCGATTTTTTCAGGAGAGACACGATGTACCCAACAAACCGTTTTTTCACATGGGAAGAGATGCAGGAGGATCCCGACCTGCGCCGCCAGGCCGAGCAGATGTACGTCGATTTGCGCGGCCCGGCGTTGGCCGAGAAGATCACCTACCCAGGCGCGCATCCAATCACCCAAGGCAACCTCAAAGCGCGCGGCGAGTTTCAATCGGCCAATCTGCTGGATCAGCAGACCTTCAACACGGTGGCGGCCAACATGGCCGGGCAGCGCGCCGACGACCAGGGCGTGGTCATGGGCTATGAAGGGCCCTCCACGCGCGACAGGGAGGGAATTCGCCTCACTTACACCGATGAGAATGTCCCGCCTGTGGGGTGGGATGACCCCACGCCGCGCGGCCACTTTGCCGGCGCGCAGGCGCCTGCTGTTCCGGCGCAGGTTCCCGAAGAGACGCTGGCCGCCGCGCTGCCGCACCTGGCGCGCCCCGGTTGGCCCGGCGCCGCTCCCGCAGCGCCTTTGCAGCAAGCGGGCGCCCAGGGCGGCGCGCCTGTCGCTCCCAGCCACCCGTTTGCTCCACAGACTCAACCCAACGCACAGCCGCCTGCTGCGCCCGTCCCGTTGAATGATCTCTCCGCCTACAAACCGCCACTGCCGTTTGCGCCCACCGCGCAGCAAGCGGCTGTACAGCCCGCTCCCAACCTCGCCGCCGCCAAGCCGCCGCTGCCGTTTGCGCCCACCGCGCCACAGCAGGCCGCGCCACAGCCAAGCGCGCCGACGCCCGACCTTTCAGCTTACAAGCCGCCGCTGCCGTTTGCCTCGGTGACGCAACCGGCCACCACGCCCGCCGCCCTCCCCCCACAGGCGAATGGGAGTCTGCTCCAGCCTGGCGCCAGAGCGCCTGCGCTGGCGCAAGAGCAGCTCTTCAACATGATGCAGATGGCCACCCTGCAGCCGGGCTCCGCCGAACATCAGGCGTTGCAGAATCGGCAGCAGGAGATCGCCGCACAGATGCAGCCCCCGTCGAACAGTCTGGAGGATCTTTTACAGCAACCGCAACGCCCGTGGGATGGCGATATTCGTCCAGCGCCCAGTCAATTTGAGGAGTTCCGTCAGGATGCGCGGGACGCCATTGGCGGCGTGTGGGACGGCGCGACTTTTGGACAGTTCTCCGAATGGATGAACAGCGGTGAAAACGGACCGCGCGTGCGGACGGACACGCCGCTCTATCAAGGCGCGCGCGATATCTCTGATGTCGCCACGCTGTTTGTTGGCGGCGCGGGATTGCTCAAAGGCGGGGCCAAATTAGGCGCGTGGAGCGCCGAGCAGGCAGGCAACTGGCTCCCCAGACTCCTCAATACCGGCGCTTACATTGCGGAAACCGCCGGTGAAAACGCACTGCTGGATGCCTCAAAGCGGAGCGCAGAGATCTTGACCGGACAGAATACTACCGATGCGCAAGGGCAACCGGCTCACGGCCTGCCTGCTGAAGTCAAAGCGATGGCGGACGCCACTTTAGCCGCCGACGCCCAGGGCCAACGCAATATTGGAAATACTCAGCAAGCCGCCAGACTTGACCGCACAGGGAAACAACTCAGCTATGCCAACGCAACATTAGCCTATAACGACGCCATTGCCGCAGGAAAATCCCGCACAGAAGCTTCTGGAGAGTTCGCCAAAGCGCTTCTTGCAGACAAATTGGGGGAGAAAGCACTCCAACTAACTGAAAAATATTGGCGGGTCCTCCCTAACCCTCTTGAGAAGGGTATTGGAGCTGGGCTCACAAGCTGGATTGGCTCTAAAGCGACAAACAGCTTGTTATCTGATTCACCAAACAACGAGTACGAAGAGGAGTATGGATATTATGTAGCACCATAAACACGTGATTGGCGGGAGCTACTCTGTTGGCTCCCGCCATCCAAAAAAAGTCGTAACAGAAAGAGGAATCAAAGACAACTGAAATAAAAAATGTGATCCTAGATGCTGAGCATAAAACATATGATCTGTGGAATATGCCCCAATATTTGACAAAGCCCCTCCATGCTCTTGTGATGCGTCACTAAACCCAAAATATAAAGGGATAATCAACAACAGGTATGGCATCCACTTATCCCACCACCACTCACCTTTATTTATATGATAAACATCACGCCACTCTTCATGAAAAATTAGTACGATAAAATGAACAAATGTGATACCCAGCGTGATGCAAAGCATCAGAAATTTCACTTGGTAAACAATATGCCCATAGAGTGAGTATTGCTCCCAACCAGGCAGATCCCATACGGATTTGGTCAATACGCGAATCTTCTCCAGCCACCCCACCCACGGCTCACTGGTGGGATAGAAATAGACTAACCACGTAATCATGCCAAACTGCAATGCGTAGCCCGTATAGACAATCCAGTTCTCTGGCTTGTTATGCAGCGGATAGTTGGCTGGGTGCTTTTTCATCACATAACCACACAATATTGGCAGCAATTATTACAGGACAGGCGCTTTCCAGGCACAGCCACATAAAAGCATCGCGCCGCGCCCAGTTTAACACTTCATCTGTCACTAGAAATACATCAATTTACACGACTCACACAGCAGTCAGTTCTTACCAGAGACAACAATCAATGAATAAAGCCACCATATTACGCCATAGACAACATGGGCGGGAGCTACTCTACACGCTCCCGCCCACCACACACAATCGTTACAGCATATGACACCAACAACAAATGGGTAGTGGCTCTGCTTAGCTGATTTTGTATAAATCTTGCATGAGTTTGACCATCGTTCTCACATGGACAGTGGAGAAAATAGATGGCCATGGTTCCCGTGCATTGCCCTGAATGTGGCAGCCAAAACGTTGTAAAGAACGGCAAACAGTCCAATGGAAAGCCGCGCTTTCGCTGCGACAATCCTGACTGCAAACGCCGCTATTTCCAAATGACCTATACCCACAAAGGGCGTCAACCAGAGGTAAAGCATCAAATCCTTGAGATGACTCTGAACGGAGCCGGGATTCGTGACACCTCTCGAGTCCTGGGCGTTGGGCGCAACACTATCACCCGAGAAATAAAAAAACACCGGAATCTCGCAGGTGAATCATCAGCTTCTGGCTGAGCTGACTCCTGAGACGCCGGTTGACGTCGTTCGGGTTGATCAAGCTGAAGCCGATGAAATGTGGTCCTTTGTCGGCAGCAAGGCCAACCCCCGTTGGAGTTGGCATGCCATTGAGCGCCAGTCAGGCCGCGTTCTGGCTTATGTCTTCGGGACTCGGAAAGATGCTGTGCTCAAAGAGCTGCGTAAACTGCTGGAGCCTTTTGGCATAGTCAAGCTGTTTACCGATGATTGGGGCGCTTACCATCACACCCCATTGGCCTCAAAGCATTTTGTGGGCAAGCGCAACACTCAGCGTATTGAGCGTAAGCATCTGACGTGGCGCACTCGCATCAAGCGACTGGCCAGAAAGACCATCTGCTTCTCCAAATGCGAGGTGATGCACGACACGGTCATCGGCCTGTTTATCAACCGCTACGAGTTTGGTTTAGAAATATAGCGATCAGCTAAACGGAGCCACTACCATTTTTTTGTTCGTTATTTTTCAATTTCTCGCTAGAGTAGAAGTTGACTGAATGCACACTATTTTTGAGCAGATCGTAAAAACAGACAGGACAGATTGGAACTGACTTGTTAGCAAGCCAACAAGTTGGCCCGCAGATTATGCGCGCGCCCAATCTTTGTTTATCTGACACATAATTTTGACCGCTCATTCTCACACAACTCAACACTCTCTTTCATTTGCAGGCTCGCCATACGGCGAAACACTCGCTCAGAACCCTCTATATATAGAGAGCGCGCCTGATGCTCCGATTCACACAGCTCGCCATCTTCATGGTGTTACTTACTGCGTTTAACTGGATGCAGGTTTCGCACTTTCTGCAAAAAGAGCGACTGCACTCCGCAGAACATCTTTCGCAGATTCAAACCATTCACAACGCCAGCATCATGATGCACCAGGCCATTGGCGACGTGGCCTATCAAGAGATCATCAATAATCCCAAAACGCTTGATCTGTTTGAACAAGGTGTCTCCTCCAGCGGCGCGGAGCAAGAGCGCTACCGCCAACTGTTGCGCCAACAACTCACCCCCCTTTACACCCAGTTGCGCAAAGAGGGCGTTATTCTGTTCCATTTTCACACCCCCGAATCCCGCAGCTTTCTGCGCTTTCATCTGCCGCACAAGTTCGGCGACCCGCTGGACGCTGTTCGCCCTTCTCTTCACTTGGCCAACAGTGAAAAGCGCCGCGTCACCGGCTTTGAACTGGGGCGCGTCAAATCGGGCTATCGATTCGTCTACCCGATCATTCGCCAAGGGCGCCATCTGGGCAGTGTTGAAACCAGCGTCTCCTTCGACCAGATTCGCGCCGCCATGGCGCGGATCGTGCCGGACCATCAGTTCCAACTGATCCTCAATCGACAAGCGGTCTATAACGCCCTGTTTGAGAGATGGCGCAGCGCCTACCCTGACTCCCAAATCAGCGATGACTATGTCTACGATGCGGTTTTTCACGCCTCGGCCCAAGAGAGTCCAGACTTCCGTAATACCCAATCGCTCAATCAGCAACTCACGCTCGACGCCAATCTGGCCGAACAGCTCGAACAAGGGACCCCGTTCGTCAAGCATCTCAAACAGGCGGGCGACACCTGGTCCATCGCCTTCCTCCCGCTGTTTGACCTCACCGGCGCCAAAGTAGGGCACATCGTCTCCTACGCCCGCGACAACCAGTTCGGTTTGTTTCAACAAGAGTCCCTGATCAGCACGACGCTGGGTAATCTGGTCCTCATTATTGTCCTCTTTCTGTCGTGGCTTCTGCTCAAATCACGGGAGAAAATGCGCGTTGAGAGAAACTTCCAAGAGTCCATTATTCAAACCATTGGCGATGGGCTCTACATCATGGACAACAGCGGCGTCATCACCGCGATCAACCCCTCTTTTTGCGAAATTCTGGGGTATGACAGCGATGAGATTATCGGCAAGGTGGGACATAATATTTTTCACTTTCACAATCATGAACAACACCGCACATCTGTTGAAGAGTGCCCCATCTTCAAACACACCTCACAAAGCGGCTCTTACCGCGGCGAGGAGACCTTCCTGCATCGGAGTGGTCACGCCATTGTTGTTGACGTCAGCAGTCGCGCGTTTTTCCTCAAAGGCAAGCGCGCTGGCTCAATCTCCGCCTTTCGCGATATCTCCGACAAAAAAGAACAAGAGAAAAACCTGCTGACGGCCATGCGCCAACTCAAAGAGAACAGCAAACTGTTAACGGCGCACCAAAACGAACTTAAGCGCCTTGTGGCGACTCGCAGCGACTCTTTGGAGCGCGCCGAATCCCTCGCCCACATTGGCAGCTGGCACCTGGATTTTGCCTCCAACTCACTCTCCTGGTCCAAGGAGGTCTACACCATATTCGGTCTGCCCAGCGACGCCGTGATCAGCATGAACCGATTTTGGTCACTGGTGCACGAAGAGGATCGACAACGCCTGAAAGGCTCCTGGCGCGCAGCCCTCAACGGCGCGCCGTACGACATCACCCACCGTATCCGTACGCCATCGGGCGTGAAGTGGGTCAACGCGCTGGCGCAGCTGGAGTTCGACGCTTTGGGAAGACCGCTGCTGGCCCACGGCGCGGTGCAGGATATCTCCGACAGGGTCAGTGCAGAACAGCAGATCAAGGAGAGCGAGATCCGCTTCCGCTCTCTGTTTGAAAACACCGCTGACGCCGTTTTGTTGCATCGCGATAAAATGGTCATTGATTGCAATCAAGCCGCGGTGCAGCTGTTTGGCGCGAGAAATATCGCCGAGATGATGCATCTACAGCTTCAGGACTACTCGGCGCCGACCCAAACCGACGCCGCACCCGCCGTAGTTCGCGCCGACGCCTTGTACGATGAGGCGCTGTCCAAAGGGAGAAAATCATTTGAGTGGATCTGCCGGCGACTGGATAACGGCGCCGAGTTCTCGGTGGATGTGCTGCTGACCGCCATCCCCGTTGGCAAAGAGATTGTGGTGCAGTCGGTGATTCGGGATATCACCGCACGCAAAGAGGCGGAGGAGCGGCTACGCAAGGCCAAACTTGACGCCGAACTCGCCAGTAAAGCCAAAAGTCTGTTCCTGGCCAATATGAGCCATGAAATCCGCACCCCCATGAATGGGGTCATCGGCATGCTCGACGTTCTCACCCACAGCGACCTCCAGCCAGCGGATCATGCCGCCGTTCAGACCATTAAAGACTCGGCCAATCATCTGCTTGGCGTCATCGACGACATCCTCGACATCTCCAAAATCGAGGCGGGTAAACTGGAGTTGACCTCAGCGCCCTTCAGCATTGAGGAGGCGGTGGATCAGGTCGCCCTGCTGATGGAGCGCGTGGCGGCGCAAAAAGAGGTGCGACTGAACGTGTTTGTGGACCCGGCCATCCCCCAACGCACGCTCGGCGACATCCTGCGTCTGAAACAGTGCCTCACCAACCTCACAGGCAACGCCATCAAATTCTCCGCCGGACTCCCGCGGCCGGGCAAAGTCAGCATTCACGCCCATCTGGAGCATAGAGATCAACGCGAAGCCCGCGTGGCGTTTATCATCCGCGATAACGGTATTGGCATCGCCAAAGAGCAGCTGGAAAAACTCTTTTTACCCTTCGAACAGGCGGACGCCAACACCACCCGCCGATTTGGCGGCACCGGTTTGGGTCTGAGCATCAGTCGCAATCTCATCTCCATGATGCAGGGCGATATCTCGGTGCAGAGCGAGCAGGAGCAGGGCGCGGCATTCACCCTATCCATTCCGTTCCAAGTCATTGCAGACACAACAGATGATCAACCAACCCTGGCCAATGTCGCCGTGGCCATTGTCGACCCAGACGGCGCACTGTGTGACCCTCTTTCGGCCTATCTCTTAAGCGCCGATGCGCAAGTCATCTGCGTCGACAGCGTGGCGCAGGGCGCACGCCACTTGGCGGAGCAACGCGCCATGGCTGACGAACGCTGTCTGCTGATGGTGGCGCCAGCATCTTGGGACGACCCCCAAGCGCAAGTGAAAAACACGCTCACAGACTGCGATACAGAGGGCGCCGTGACCTTGCTGTTGTCACAGCCAAGATTCAACCAAGCTGGCGACCGACAGATCCACAAAGTTGACAAGCAGTTGTTCCAAATTGATTGCTGCGTATTAAATAGAACGCGTCTGATTCAAACCATTTTAACCGTGCTGGGCTCCCACCAGCCTTTGGCCCTGCAACAGATCCCCATCATCCCGACCGATGCGTCTTCCCCCACCCTCTGCGCCTTGCCAAAATGCGGCGCGCAAACCTGCATCCTGGTGGCCGAGGACAATGAAATCAACCAAGAGGTCATTCGGCGACAGTTGAAACTGGTCGGCGTGTGCGCAAACTTTGTCAACGACGGTGAAGAGGCGCTGGCGTGTTGGGACCCGAACAGATACGCCCTGCTGCTGACGGACCTGCACATGCCCAATTGTGATGGCTATGCATTAACACGCGCCATCCGCCAGCAAGAGGCGCAATCTGGCGCCGCGCCCAGCCCCATCATCGCTCTTACCGCCGACGCCCAAAAAGAGGTGATGGATCAGTGCCGCGAAGCGGGCATGAATGGCTTTTTAACCAAGCCCATTGAAGTGGAGCGATTGCGCGCCGCGCTGGAGGAGTACCTCCCCCTGGCCCCGGCCAGCGCGCCACTGAGCGCCGAGACTGAGAGTAGAGAACAGGACCAGCAATCCGCCTCAGGAGCGCCGCAAATCCCGGGGTTCGAGTGTCAGAGGGCAATCCAACGCCTTGGCTCGCAACGGACGTATCAGGAGATTCTGCGCAAATTTCCACAATCCCATGCCCAAGCCATGGAGCAGATCGAGCAAGCTCTGGATGTTGGCGATCATAAGCTGGCGATCCACCACGCCCACACGCTCAAGGGGGTGGCGGGGAATTTAGGCGCCGTTGCTCTTCAAACCCAAGCGATGGCCCTGGAAACCGCCCTCAAACACGACGCCGACCTCACGGAGATTGAATCTCTCCGAGGCCAACTGAGCGACGAATTTTCGCACAGTTTGAAGACGATTATTGAACAGATTCTGCCCGCCTTCGCCCCCGCCCCGTCATCGTCCTCAGCGCAGGAGGCGCTTTCACCACAGGCGCTCATTAAGGAAATTCACACGCTTCACAAGAAATTACTGACCTATGACGCCAACAGCGACGACCACATCAAGGAGATCTTGGCCAGAATGGCGCCTGGAGATGACAAGTCCGAACTGGAAGAGATTGCCGCCTGCGTGGAGCAGTATGACCTGGACAATGCCGCGCAGATGCTGACCGCTTGGAGCGAAAAACATCTGGCGGAAGCGTGCGTAGAATCAGCTGTTTCATAGCCTTATAGGCGTGCATTGTGGTCCGCCCCACCGCGAATTGCGCATCTGAGCAGCATCCAACGAACCATCCTGCATTGGTCTAATTCTCGCATAATCAACTGGCGTTGCTTCTCATGTGTCGCTCTCCTACCGGCCAGTTTCGATGACGTCTCTGTTCTCTTCACGCGCTGGACGCATTGGCCTGCCCCTGTTGGTCTGCGCCATTGTGGCGCTTTACGCCGTTCTCACCGTGGACTCCCGCTTCAGCGCGCCGCGCTGGATCTATGCCGTTGGCGTCTCCTACTTCCGCATGCCCGGCGACCAAACCCTGCTCAACGGCTTCGGCCCCGCTTCGGTGTGGCTGTTCACGCTACTCTATCTGATCGCCGCCACCGCTCTGGGTCGACTACTGCTCACCGGCCCGGCGCGCGCCGCGTTTGACCTGCGCGATGCGCCCTATCTGTGTGTGAGCCTGGATATTCTGGCCGGATATCTGATCAGCATTGCGCTCAATCGCCTCATCACTCTGGCGCTGCCCAACCAGTACGCCGCGCCGCTCATTGTGGCGATTCACGCCGCCGCGCTGTTATTTCTGCTTTGGCAAGCGCGCGCGACGACGAAAGCGGTCGCCATGCGCGCAATGCTGCGCGTAGGACTGCCGCTCTCCGCGCTATATGGCCTGTTTGCGATTCTGGCCATACAGTATAAAAAAGCCCATGTGGCGGGCGATGGCGGCAGGTTCTTCTTTCGCTTGATCGACGATGGCGCCGCCTTCGCCGCGAGCGTCCACTTTCCGATCATCTCGCAACACTATGATGAGATTCTGTTCCTCTATCCGGTGCTGGCGCTGGGACGCGAACTGCCTGATTTCAATCTGCTGTGGCCCTATCTGCTGCTCTATGCGCTGATCAAATGCGCCGCCTTCATCGGGCTGACCTGGTTGATTTGGCGACTCTCGCAATCACGCCTGTTTGCCGGTGTTCTTGCCTATTGGCTCTTCTTTGGCAATCTTTCGCTGGACCCGTCTCACGTTTTATTGCTGTTTGACTCCGGCAACCCGATCTTCGCCATCCTCCACCCGGGCCGCGTCTATTCCGTGCTGCTGCCCGGCCTGATGATCTACGCGGTGTTCGCCGCGCAGAGCCGAAAGCTGGATGTCACGCCCGCCTTGCTGCTTGGAGTGGCCCTGGCGGCGCTGGGATTCGCCTCTACAGTGGTGAGTAATGCTTTGATTTTCGGCATGCTGGGAGCCAGCCTGGGCATCATCTCCATCGCCGAACGCCTCCAGCCGCAACCAGCAACTCCGGTCGCTCCGATTAATCCGCCGCTCACCCTCCTGACCGCCCTGACCCTGGCCACTACGCCCCTGCTGGTGGCCAACAACCAATTTCACTTACGCTTTGTCGCTGGCGGCGTACTGTTAACGACGCTGGGCATGCTGCTCTGGAGCGTACTGCGCTATCGCGCCCCAAACGAGCCTCCCACAGAGCAGAGCGCTCTGGACAGGCTGTTGCTGCTGGCGGGAGTCGCCCTGTTCGCCTATCTGCTTGGGCAGTTGTTGCTCGGCAATGCCGGCGTGGCGCTACTTTGGCATGACCATGTGTTTAACGCGCAGATTCTCGCCCGAGTGCTGCCTTTCCCACCCCTACAGCCAACCAGTCTACTGGACAACATCGGCCCGAATCACTTCTGTAACATCTTCCCCACCGAACATTGCGGCTATACAGGGCAGTACGTGCAGCACTATGGCCTGCCCTTCCTATTGGGATTTTTGGGACTCGTCCTGCTGGCGCGACGCAATGGAACAACCGTGGCGACGCCGCTGCAGCAGATGATGTTGCTGGCGCTGCTGCTGTTTGTGGGCGGCGTGCTGCTCTACGAATACACCAATGGCGCCGTATTGCAGGAGAATCAGAAGCTGGCGGTATGGTTGAAATCGCGGCTGGCGGAGCCGGGGTTCTATCTGGTGATCATCACTGTGGGCAGCGCATGGGTGCGCTGTGGCGGTCTGTGGCGCATTGCCATGGGAGGCGCATTGGCGGCGGCCATCGTGTGGGACGCCGCCGCCAATGTGGGCGCCATGCCGACGGATCAACTGCTGCTCAACGCCCGCTTTGTGTGGGGGTTGATCGCAGGCGGCGGCTAATCCGACTCACCGCCTGCGCGCCAAATATAGTCGCCGCAGAAGAGAATGAGACATTTGAAGCGAGAAGATATCGAGGGCTCCGCCCTCGAGCTCCCAAGATCAACAGCTACACCGTGATTCGGACCATCCCTGGTCCTCACCCTTCGGGCTCGCTGCGCGAGTCCGATTTGGCATTCCTGCCAAATCGTGGGCTCCGCCCATGTATGGTCCGCTCCGCCACGGCAAGAGAAAATGTCCATGTATGGTCCGCTCCGCCACGGCAAGAGAAAATGTCCATGTATGGTCCGCTCCGCCACGGCAAGAGAAAATGTCCACTGATGTGTGAGGCTTAGTCGCGCCCATGTATCCGGCCTGTTGATGAGGGGCTTGTCGCCCTCTGGCCCTGATGGAATTTGCGCGTGGCCCTCCTCAACACACCCTCGGCCTCTATGGGCCCTTGGGCGAAACAGGTTCTTGACCACGCAGGGCTATGCCGTTTCACGCCATCAATCTCGACTCTCTCTCGCAACCTGGCTGGTGGGATCTCTTTCTCTTTCCTTATCGGCCTGTTTTTCTTTTAGAGTTGTATTGCGCTCTCTCTACACAGCGGCGCTGGCCCCATAGGCCTCCTGCTTCACCAGCATCGCCCACGCGCTGCGCGCCATGCGGTTGGCCAGCGCCACCACTGCTCTATTTGCGCCGCGACGTTCCGACACCGACACTGCCCACTGGCTGCGGCGATCCGGCTTGTTTTCACACACGCGCAAAGCCGCCCGCGCCCCATGAATCAACAGGGTGCGAAGATAACCGTTTCCCCGCTTGCTGATCCCCGTCAGCCACGCCTTGCCCCCTGTGGAGTGCTGATTCGGAACCAACCCTATCCATGCCGACAGCTCCCGGCCATTCTTAAACGCCCGCACATCCCCCACCGACGCCAACAGCGCCGTCGCCGTGATCGGTCCCACTCCCGGGATCGTCATCAGCAATCGACACTGCGGCTCCGCCTTGGCCAGCGCCTCAATCTCACGCTCATATTTGCCGATGCGCTCATCCAAATGCGCCAGCTCATCGCGCTCATCCTCCAGAATTACGCGAAAATTGGCGCTCATTTCCGAGCTCTCATCACTCAAAATCAGCACAATCGCCCGCCGCGCCTGCTTGATGCTCTTGGGAAAGACAATCCCATACTCGGCAAGCAGTCCGCGAATCTGGTTCACCAACGCCGTGCGGTTCTTCACCGCCAGACTGCGCACCCGATGCAACGCTAGAATTTCTTGCTGGGCAACGCTTTTGATCCCCACAAAACGCATATTCGGACGCTGTACCGCTTCACATATCGCCTCAGCGTCCACGCTGTCGTTCTTGTGCCGCTTCACGTAGGGCTTCACATATTGCGGCGCCATCAAACGCACTTCATGCCCATATCCCTGAAATTTCCGCGCCCAGTGATGCGCGCCGCTACTGGCTTCCATCCCCACCAGGCACGGCGGCAGTTGCGCCATGTACTCCAGGAGCTCGTCTCGTTTCAGTCGCTTCTTGAGAACGCTTTTGCCGCGCGCATCGACGCCATGCAACTGAAACACGCTCTTGCCCAGATCAATCCCCAGTACCCGTACCTGTCCGTTTTCGATATGATTGCTCATGGTCCGCTCCGACTCCGTTTAGATGGAAAAACACACCACCATCTTGGCCCATTGCGAGGCCGTTTGGGTAGCGGAGCGGACCATTCCATTACACCCGCTTAAGGGTCACAGACCCTATGACGATTTGGCAGGATGGCCAAATCGGACTCGCGCAGCGAGCCCGCAGGGTGAGGGCCATGGATGGCCCGAATCAATCCCGTCTCCGGCCAGCCGGAGGCCAATAGTCAGCGCAAGCTTTACCTGTGTCACACAAACATTGAGGAGCCTGTGCAATTCTGAATTGCGGTGACTATATCAGAGCAGACACTCCTTGTGCGCCAGCTCCTCGGTGAGCACACGCTGGTTCTCACTGTAGTCCACCGGCAGGTCGATCACATGCACCCCGGGGGTCTGCAAACACTGGGTCAACATCGGTCCAAACTGGTCAGCGCTCTCCACACGACAGCCATGGGCGCCGTAGCTGTTGGCGTACTGGACGAAGTCCGGGTTGCCGTAGTCCAGACCAAACGATTCAAACCCCATCGCCTCCTGCTTCCACTTGATCATGCCGTAGGCGTCATCGCGCAGGATGATCACCACCAGATCCAGCTTCAGCCGCACCGCCGTCTCCAGCTCCTGACTGTTCATCATGAAACCGCCGTCGCCGCACACCGCTGCCACCTTTCGCTCCGGGCAGGTGATTTTGGCCCCAATGGCCGACGGCAACCCGGCGCCCATGGTCGCCAACGCGTTATCCAGCAGTACCGTATTGCGTTGATAGGCCAGGTAGTTGCGCGCCACCCAGATTTTGTAGATGCCGTTATCCAGGGTCAGGATGCCATCTTCGGGCATGGCCGTGCGCAGATCGCGAATGAAACGTTGCGGTTTGATGGGGAAGTCGTCGGAATCGCCGCGCTCGGCGATGCGCAGACGATTCTCACGACCAACCTTGTGGTAGTAATCGAAATCCCAGTGGGGCTGCGGCGTCACCTGCTCCACCAGCCGCTCGATGCTGCCCGCCACATCGCCGATCACCTCCAGCGTGGGGTAGTAGACGTCATCCACCTCGGCGGCGTAGAAGTTGATGTGGATCACCCGCGCGTAACCGCGATGGCCCATGATGGCCGGCGGCTTCTCCATCACATCGTGGCCCACGGCGATGATCAGGTCGGCGCGGTCGATGGCGCAGTGCAGGTAATCCCCCTCGGTCAGCGCCGCCGTGCCGAGGAAGGTCTCTTGGCGCTCATCAAGCACCCCCTTGCCCATCTGCGTATTGAAAAACGGGATGCCGGTTTTATCCACCAGCGCCTGTAGACTATCCGACACGCGGCGGCGATTGGCCCCGGCGGCCAGCATCAACAGCGGACGCTTGGCCTCCATGATGCGCTTGGCGGCGCGTTCGATGGCGATGGGGTCTGGCTGTGGGCGTCGCAACCACACTTTGGCCATATGGCAGTTATCGCTGCGCTCGCGGGCGATATCCTCCGGCAACTCCAGATGCACCGCGCCGGGACGCTGCTCCTCGGCGCGTCGGAACGCCTCGGAGACCATGCAGGGGATCTTGTCCGCCGACGGGATCTGCTCGGCGAATTTGGTGATGGGCTCCAACGTCGCCACCACGTCGATAATCTGAAACCGCCCCTGCTTGCTGCGTTTGATGGGTTTCTGACCAGTGAGCACCACCAGCGGCATGCCGCCCAACTGGGCGTAGGCCACGCCGGTGGTCAAATTGGTCGCCCCCGGCCCCAAGGTGGAGAGCGCCACCGCCGGGCGCCCTGTCAAGCGCCCATAGGTGGCGGCCATGAACGCTGCGCCCTGCTCATGCCGCGTCACAATCAGCTTGATGCTGCTGCTGCGCAGCGATTCCAGAAAATCCAGATTCTCCTCGCCGGGCACGGCAAAGATATACTCCACCCCTTGCGCTTCCAAACAACGCACCAGCAGGTCCGAGCCCTTGATGGACTCAGCGGCGTCCGTCTCCATATTCATCCCCCGTTTTGTGTGTGGCGACGCCCTGCGTCGCATGGTCAAACCGATACTCCGCCCTCCTCCTTAATGACCACATAAACACAGATTTCGTTCAACACTCTGTGTCACCCGCGCCAAGCACGGACAAACAAAAAAGGCGAGCCCTGCGGACTCGCCTTTTTGCCTGATCCCATCACTGGGTGACTGCATTTACAACAACGCTTTACGCCGCGTCATCCTCCTCGTCCCAATCGTCATCCTCATCGGTGAACGACAGGGTCGGTTGAATCCCCATGGCTTTGGCCAACCACGGCGGCGGATTGTTGCGGATCTTCTCCTGCAACCCGGCGATCAATTCGTCAATGGCGCCGCCGGTGGGAATCTTCAGCGGGTGGGCGCCCGAACGCACCACCTTGGCCGCCGCCGGACCGCCAATAGAGCACAGGTACATCAGGTCGCAGTCGGACATCATGCGCGCGCGCTCGGTGTTCTTGACGGCGGGATCCGGATCGCTGTCCTCCACCAACAGGTGCAGGGTGCCGCGGCTCTCCACCATCTCGGCGGAGTCGGCGGTGATGTCATAGACAATAAACTGTTTGCAGGAGCCGAAGTGGCCGTCCATCTGGCCCTCTTTGTTGGAGGCGAACGCCACCCGCACCGAGCCTTCCGCTTTGGGCTTCTGCCCATATTGCGGCGCCAGCGCCTTGGCCACGTTGTCATCCAATCCATCAGCCAAGCAGCGCGCCGCTGCGGTCACGCCCTCATTCACCTCAAGGCCCAGCGTCTGCGCCAGCATCTCCGGGGTGATCTTGGAGAACTTGTGCGCGGAAAACGGCGCACCCACCATCTCTTCGAGAGCCGCCACCAGGGTTTTGGACTCAATTCCAGGCAGGTCGCGCGCCGCCACGCCGATGCGCAGCGCCAGTTCGATGTTCTTGGCCATGGGAGATCTCCATGCAGGCAGGAAGAAAACAGACAAACATTATGACATAAAAAACGGGGGCCGCGAGGCGGCCCCCGGAAAGGCTGACTTTATTCTGCGCGCTTGGCGCGCAGTTCTGTCGGAAGATTGGGTTTGGGCATGGGGTCGATCATCAACGCCTCCCCATCATCCAACTCCATACGTCCGCCCCACTTTTCATCGCTGTCGAACTCCAGGGAGACCACCTTCGCTTCCAAGTCTTTCTTGGGCACGTAGCAGGTCATGACACCCTCGGGGTCCACGCGCAGCATCACTTTGGGCATCGATTCGCTCCTTAGCGGACGAGGTCGAAGTTGTAGTCGGTGGTGCCGTAGCCCTTGGTCTTGCTGTCCAGATCCTCGAGCACCGCGTTGACCAGGGTGGTGAGGATGTACATGGCGCCGTCGTAACCCAGGATCGAATTCCGATGCAGGTGGTGACGGTCATGGATGGGGAAGCCGATGCGAATCAGTTTGACTTCGTGCTCGGGGCCCTTGTGCGCAGTGTCGCGCTCCATGAATTTGCCGTAGCTGTTGCCGATCATGAAGTCGGGGCGATCGGTGAACAGCAGCGAACGGAAGTGCCACAGGTCTTTCTGAATGTGCACTTCGGCTTGCTGACCGTAGGGGTTGTCCTTGAGCATTTTGCTCAACTGCTTGGCGAAACGCTTGTTGGCGTGGTTCACCAGCACGTGCTTGGGCTCGGCGCCCAACTCCATCATGAAGTTGCACATGCCCATCACGAAGTCGGCGTCGCCGTAGATGCTGAAGGTCTTGCCGTGCAGCCAGGAGTGGGAGTCGGTGATCATGTCGACCAGACGACCGCGCTCCAGCTCGATGGAAGCCGGGATGGGCTTGCCGGTCAGCTCGGAGACCTTCATCAGGAACTCGTCAGTCCAACCCAGACCCATGGGGGGGTGCACCGCAGTGCAGTCGTGCTCGAGGGTCTCGGTGAAGTACTTCTTGGTCTTGATCAAGCCCCAGGGTTGCAGCAGCAGAGTATCGATGGCGTTGCCGCAATCCTTGACTTCATCGATGGTGGTGCCGGTGGAGTACATGCGGTACTCGCCGTCAGCCGGGGTGTCCAGCACTTCAGTGGGATCAGACAGCAGGGTGTAACCCACGCCCATCTCTTGCATGTAGCGCTTGAGGGTGCGGTAGCTGCCCAGGTAGGTCTCGAAACCGGGGACCAGATTGATCTTGCCGTTGGAGCCCTTTTCGATCTGGCCATTGTTGGCCTTGTCCACGGTGAAGTAGCGGACGATGCCTTCGAGCATGTTGTCCCAACCGGTGGTGTGGGAGCCGACGAAGCTGGGGGTGTGAGCCGAAGGAACCGGGTACTCTTCGGGGATCGCGCCGCGCTTCTTGGCGTTGGTGATGAAGGCGTGCAGGTCGTCGCCGATCACTTCCGCCATGCAGGTGGTGCTAACGGCGATCATCTCGGGCTTGTACAGGGCCAGAGCGTTCTCCAGACCGGCATCCATGTTCTTGTGGCCGCCGAACACCGCAGCGTCTTCCGTCATGGAGTCGGAAACACAGGCCACCGGCTCTTTGAAGTGACGGTTGAAGTAGGTGCGGAAGTAGGCCACGCAACCTTGCGAGCCGTGCACGTAAGGCAGGGTGCCCTGGAAGCCCAGGGAGCAGAGCACCGCGCCCAGGGGCTGGCACGCTTTGGCCGGGTTGACGGTCAGCGCTTCGCGCTTGAAGTTCAGCTCTTTGTACTCTTCCGTCGTGGTCCACTGGAACATCTCTTCCAGCTTGCCCATGTCGGCTTTTTCTTCGAATTTGTCCGCTTTGTTCTTGAGGATCTCTTTGTATTCCTCATCGCGGAACAACGGAAAACACGGTTTGGTCTCTTCGACGGTGTTACCCATGACGTCCTCGCTTCCCGCGCCACTAATCCGTGGACATCGGGATCACGTTAAAGTTGAGTTTGTCGCCCGCTTGCGGCAGGCATGGGGAGTCCGACCGGACCGCGCGCGGCGCGCGCGGTCCGTCAACCGGATGCCTCTCCCCAACCGAGGGAATGGCGTTGACCCACCCGGCGCCCAGAGGGCGGCTGCCGGGACAAGCGGGTCAGGATCCGCAGATCCTTACTTCCAAGGCGCCTTCATCTGGCTCCAGCACGGATTGTTCACAGTCATATCCATGTCGCGAGCGAAGATGGCGAAGCCGTCATAGCCGTGGTAAGGACCGGAGTAGTCCCAGGAGTGCATCTGACGGAAGGGGATGCCCATTTTCTGGAACACGTACTTCTCTTTGATGCCGGAGCCGACCAGGTCGGGCTTGACGCGCTCAACGAACTTCTCCAGCTCGTAGCCGGTGACGTCGTCATAGATCAGGGTGGCGTCTTTCATCTCGGGGATGGTGCGATCGTAGTCGTCGTTGTGGGCGAATTCGTAACCGGTGCCCACCACTTCCATGCCCAGATCTTCGTAGGCGCCGATGACGTGACGGGGGCGCAGACCACCCACGTACAGCATCACTTTCTTGCCTTCCAGACGGGGACGATACTTGGCGATGACCGCTTCCATGATCGGGGTGTACTTGGCGATCACGCGCTCGGCGCCTTCTTTGATCTTGTCGTCGAAGTTGGCGGCAATGGCGCGCAGCGACTCGGCAACCTTGGTGGGACCAAAGAAGTTGTACTCCATCCAGGGAATGCCGAACTTGGCTTCCATGTGACGGGAGATGTAGTTCATGGAGCGGTAGCAGTGGATCAGGTTCAGCTTGACCGAGGGGGTGTTCTCCATCTCGGCCAGGGTGCCGTCGCCGGACCACTGCGCTTTGACGTTCAGGCCCATCTCTTCGAGCAGGATGCGCGAGGACCAGGCGTCGCCGCCGATGTTGTAGTCGCCGATGATGGCCACGTCGTAGGGGCCGGCTTCGGGCAGCTTGCCTTCACGGTTGTCCAGCACCCAGTCGCGCACGGCGTCGTTGGCGATGTGGTGACCCAGGGACTGGGACACGCCGCGGAAACCTTCGCAACGCACGGGCACAACCGGCTTTTCGATGGCGGCGGAGGTCTTGCGGGCGACCGCTTCGATGTCGTCGCCGATCAGACCGATGGGGCACTCGGACTGCACGGAAACGCCTTTGACCAGCGGGAACAGCTCGTTGATCTCGTGGATCATCTTTTCGAGCTTCTTGTCGCCGCCGAACACCACGTCCTTCTCTTGGAAGTCGGAGGTGAAGTTCATGGTGCCGTAGGTGTTAACCCCGGTGTAGCCCACATAGTAGTTACGACGACCGGCGCGGGAGTACTGACCGCAACCCACCGGACCGTGGGAGATGTGGATCATGTCCTTGATGGGACCCCATACCACACCTTTGGAGCCAGCGTAGGCGCAACCACGGATGGTCATCACGCCAGGCAGGGACTTACGGTTGGAGGTAATGCACTTCTTGGCTGACTCCAGACCGGTGTCGTTGGGGGTCAGGTGCTTGGCGCGATCTTTCTTGGCCTTCTCGGGGTAAACCTCCAAGACCTCGTCGATCAGGCTTTGCGCTTCTTCACGCGTCAGAGCTTGAGACATGGATGGGACTCCTGGTATGGGAAAAAACGGCGCAGAGTTCCCGCCCCCGTCCGAGGACGGGTTTGGGAAACAGGCTCTGCAGTCGTGTGATACGGAATTTTAGCGCGATCCGCGTGATCAGGCAGTCGCTTCTTCTTGAGCGGTCTTGCCGACGATGGACTCGTCTTCTTCTTCCATGATGCCGAATTCCATCAACAGGTCTTCCAGCTCGTCCATGGTGATGGGGGTCGGGACTTGCAGGTTCTTGTTGGCGATGATCTTGTTGGCCAGCTGACGATACTCATCGGCTTGTTTGGCCTGGGGATCATACTCGATCACGGTCATGCGGCGGATTTCAGCGCGCTGCACCACGTTGTCGCGGGGCACGAAGTGAATCATGGTGGTGCCCAGCTTCTCGGCCAGCGCCATGATCAGCTCGTCTTCGCGGTCGGTGTTACGGCTGTTGCAGATCAGACCGGCGATGCGCACGGAACCGGAGGAGGCGTACTTCACGATGCCCTTGGCGATGTTGTTGGCGGCGTACATGGCCATCATTTCGCCGGAGACCACGATGTAGATCTCTTGGGCTTTGTTCTGACGGATGGGCATGGCGAAACCGCCGCACACCACGTCGCCCAGCACGTCGTAGAACACGAAGTCGAGGTCTTCTTCGTAAGCGCCCTCTTCTTCCAGGAAGTTGATGGCGGTGATCACGCCGCGGCCAGCGCAGCCGACGCCGGGCTCAGGACCGCCGGACTCGACGCACTTGATGCCGCCGAAGCCTTCTTTCAACACGTCGTCCAGCTCCAGGTCTTCCACGGAACCGGCTTCAGCAGCCAGGCTCATGATGGTCTCTTGAGCTTTGGAGTGCAGGATCAGACGGGTGGAGTCAGCTTTGGGGTCGCAGCCGACGATCATGATTTTTTTGCCTGCTTCGGCGATGGCGGCGCACAGGTTCTGGGTGGTGGTGGATTTACCGATGCCGCCTTTACCGTAGATAGCGCATTGACGCAGAGCCATGGGAACACTCCTTCATTTCAACGTGAATTCGTTTATGATGTGTCAGCCGCGCCTCTGTTGGTCACGGCGGGGTTCGCTTCTTGCCCCTCACTAGCGCAACCCCGGCGCCAATTTTGAAATTTTTATTAGAGCACTGTTTTTATTTATGTTTTTTTACTAACAACAACCCCCAGACACGAAGCGACAAATGCGACAAAGCACAAACAATTGTAGCGTTGTGGACAATTTGGACGAGCTGGATCTGGCGATCCCCAAACGCGCGCGCAGTCTGTTTAACCGATGCACCCTGCCCGCCGCCGCTTTGGGGGGGCTCCTCTACCAGCGCAAGCCCGCGCCATTGGCTCTCACCGGCGTGTTGGAGCTGCACAAGACGCTGTTTCAAACCTTGGAGCTGCTGGATAACCCGGGCCAGCGCGCCAAACTGTTCATGGATTACATGGACGCCACCTTCATGCTGAAGAACCCGGAAGAGATGGGGTATGCGCCCGGCGGCAAGAAGCAGCGCATCAAGGCCGACTACCTGCGCATGCTGCGCGGTTGGCTGTTCAATCCCGATGGCAGGGAGGCGGCGGTGCTCAAAGGGTGGGTTGCTTCGCGCTTTGGCTTGTTGCCGCGCTACCATGAAACCCAACTGGATGACTATGAGAGCGAGGCCTACCAGAACTTCCTTGCCATGCAGTCCGCCGGTCTCTATGGCACCAGCGCGCTGGAATCGCAACTGGACGTGCTCTACCACTACTGTCAATACGAGCTGAAAAAGCGCTTTGGCGATGAGGAGGAGTTCTGGCCGCTGTTTCGCGGCGTCAACGCAGTGGATCAGTATGAAGTGCTGGCCAAGGCGAAAAAGGGGCGTCGTGTGGTGTTGCTGAATAACCTCAGCTCCTTCTCAGAGGAGCGTGAGCGCGCTGATGAGTTTGGCGACTACATTCTGGAAGCCAAAATCCCGCTGACCAAGGTGTTCTTCTACAACCATCTGTTACCCGGCATGCTCAAAGGCGAAGAGGAGGTGTTGGTCATCGGCGGCTTGCTGGAGGTGCGCATCACCACGCTTTAAAGGCGTGTCGCATGTACGACAATCATTATAATTCAATTGCTTAATGCGTGACAAATGCAATTTTCAGGCGTCTGTGCGCGATTGTCATCCTGTACTCGTGAACGCGGATGGATGCGTGTTGCAGTTATATTAATGTTTATAAATCGCCATGCAAAAGTTCACGTTGCGCTCTTTGACGGAAATGATATGATTTGCATCTTTCCCCGGTCTTTTATTGACCTTACATGCGTGGCGCCAGACCTCTAAACACCGTCTCATAAGTGCGCCGCCGGAGATTAAGGCGTCGTTAACATGCTCTCTCGCCTCTCTTTTAGCGCAAAAATCGTCCTCTCCATCAACCTGCTGGTGATGTGCTGGTTCAGCGGAAACATGACAACCGTCTAAACCAAAATATCAGTTAGCTGTTCGCCTTTTCAGCCATTTTTTGGGATGGCTGAAAAGACTGCTTTTGGTGCGTCGTCCGACGCCGTTCTCTGGCCGCCTCAAGCTTTTCATCTCGTTCGGCCAGGATCTGCACATGCCGCCCTTCCAGGCGATCCTGTGGGGTGACGTAGTCGATGGCGCTATGGAGCCGCCGGGTGTTGTAATGCTCGACGTACTTTCCCACAACCCGTTGGGCATCTTCCAGCGATAATGGCGTCTGAGGCCGAATGCACTCACGCTTCAAACTACCGTGAAAACGCTCCAGTTTTCCGTTGCTCTGCGGATAGTAAGGCGAAGTCCTCACATGCGTCATGCCGGATTCCCGGATGAACGCCTTAAAATCGTTGGCAACGAACTGCGGCCCATTGTCTGAGATCAGCCGCGGCTTAGCTTCCGGATAGGCCTCCTGAGCTCGGAGCAGGACCACTTCAACCTCATCTTCCTTCATCGACTCACGAATCTCCCAGTGGAGGATAAACCTGCTACATCCATCCAGGACACTGCACAGATAGTAGAACGTCCCCTGGATATTCAGATAGGAGATGTCCACATGCCAGTGTTTATGCGGCTCCGAAGGCTGTTTGAACCCTGTGCCCTTCTGCGAGGGCGGTGGGCTCCAACGACGCATCAGCCCGGCAGTTCTGAGCACACGCAGCACTGAAGAGGGGCTGACCGCCACCACGCCTGCATCCAGCATCATGTAGGTCAGGCGCCGATAGCCCTCTGACGGATGTTCATAGGAAAAAGGCGACAATCGCTTCCCTCTCCCAATCGTCCAGAGCCAAAAATCTCGGGGAATACGGCCATTGTGGTCGTTAACCATTCCATAGCGCTTGCGCCATGAATAGAACTTGCCCCTTTGCACGCCTATCCAGTTGATAATCCGGCTCGTGTCGATTTCGCTCTTGTCTGACCAAAACGCCACGAAATCCACCACCGAATCCCGTATGTCCGGCTCCACCCAGCAGCCGTTCAGCTCACCCCAAGACTTTTTTTTAGCGCAACATGCGCCTCAAGAAGCTCGGACATAACCTCATTTTTGGTTGCCAACTTCGCTTCTAGTTCGGCAATCTGTCGATCACGAGCCTTTTGGCCGCGTTTGTCAGCCAAAGCCGCTTCGCCATTCTCAAACAAAGCCTTTTGCCAGCGATAGTACTGGCTGGGCTGAATGCCCGCCTCGTCACACAGATCCGAGAGAACCACCTTCTCGACCAGGTGACGGCGCACATAGCCTACCTTCTGCTCAGCCGTAAATCTCCGCTTCTTCCGTTCCATACAAACCTCCGCTTATTATCTACACATTATAAACGGCTTGTTTGTCATTTTCCAACTGAACCGAAACAGTGATGCTGGCCCTGGGCGTAATCTTCATCGCCTGGACCGGGCAGGCCAAAGAGGAAGAAGAGCTTGCATTCCTGGATGAAGCGCGCGCCATCACCGCCCAGGTGGAGGCGGCGCGTCAATACATGGAGACGCTGCAGAACGAGAAAATCTTCAATCCGGAACTTCTCCACGAAGCCCAGCAAATGGTCGCCAAAAGCGGGGCCAAAACCCCGGAACAGATCATTCAGGCCGCGCGCGGCTCGCGCTACTATAAATCCATTCCCATCGTCGCCAGCTGGACCATCGGCAACCACAAAGCCGAAGGCGCTGGCTATCAGTTCCGCGTGGTGCGCGAAAACGCGCGCAACCCGGACAACGAAGCCAAAGGCGTCGAGCGCGAAATGCTCGAACAGATGAAGCGCGAAAACGCCAAAGAGATCTGGCTCATCGATGATGACCTCAAAGCGATGCGCTACATGCGCCCCATCGTCCTCACCAAAGGCTGCATGGCGTGCCATGGCGCAAAAGAGGATGATGACAATGGAGACGGCCTTGATACGCTGGGTCTGAAAATGGAGGGGTGGAAAGTCGGCGAAGTGCGCGGCGCCTTTCAGATCATTGCCGATTTGGGCCCTCTCCATGCGCGCCTAAACAAAATCCGTCTGCATATCCTCGGCATTGGCGCAGGAATTTTGCTGGTGGTGGCGCTGCTGGTGATCTTCCTGGTGCGCTCCTTCGCCACCCACCCCCTGGCCCAACTGCGCCAGGTGTTGTTGCGCTTGAGCCAAGGCGAATTGACGGTGCAGACGCCCAAGCGCGAGGGCAATGACGAGATCGCGCTGATCACCCAGGCGGTCAACTCATTGGCGAATCAATTCCTGAGCATGATCGAAAAGGTGTTCCTGCATGTGAACTCCATCACCGCCTGTGTGGGCGAGCTCTCCATCGCCCGCGACGGCCTCTCCACCGACTCGCATAAGAACCATGCGCTGGCGCAGGACATCGTCGACGAGCAGCACCAAATCGACCAGGCCATGTCCGCCATCACCTCGGCGGCGCAGCAATCCTCCGCCAGCGTCGGCGAGATGAACGAGGCCAGCGAACGCGCATCAGTCAATATTCGCGGCATCGCCGACAATGCGGAGGTGATCTCCGGCAACATCAACACCATGGCCTCCGCCGCCGAAGAGATCACCGCCAACATTGCGGGCGTCAACGGCAGCCTGGAGCAGGTGGACACCTCGGTGAAGGAGGTCGCCACCTCCATCCGCGATCTGAACCTGGCGTTGAGCGGCATTCGCGATCTGTGTCAGGAGGCGCGTTCAGCTTCGGAAGAGGCCAATGTTGAAGCTCAGGGCTCTGCCAAAGCGATGCAGAAGCTGCACGACTCGGCGCGCGCCATTGGCGCCGTGGCCGACTCCATCAGCGGCATCGCCCAGCAAACCAACATGCTGGCTCTAAACGCCTCCATCGAGGCCGCTGGCGCCGGTGAGGCGGGCAAAGGCTTTGCCGTAGTGGCCAATGAGGTCAAAGAGTTGGCCGCGCAGACCTCCGAAGCCACCAAGCAGATCGCCAAAACCATCCATGAGATTCAATCCAGCGCCGATGCGGTGTCCCAGGCCAATCAAGGGGTGCTCACGCGCATTGAGGGGATCTTCAAAGCCAACGATGAGATCGCCGATCAGGTGCGCGAACAGAACGACAATATCGGCGGCATCTCCGGCAATATGGATGCGGTCTCCACCGCTGCGGCGGAGGTGACGGCGCGCGCCCAGGAGCTCAACGCCGCCGCTGAAGAGGTGGCGCGCTCAGCGCTGGAAGCGGCCAACGGCGCCAGCGACATCGCGCATTCCGCCAGTGAAGCCGCCAACGAAGGCGCCAGCCTGCTGCAACGCAGCGAAGAGGTGCGCGCAGGCTCCCAGGAAGTGCTGAAATCCGTTGAGTCCGCACGACAATCCATGACCGCCTCCGAAGCGCGCCTGAAAGAGATGCTGGAGAACTCCGGCCTGATTGACGGCGCCATTCACCACACCTCCCTACTGATCAGCACCACAGCGATTCCCGCCAAAAAGCTAGTGGAGTCCGCCGCCCAGTTGAATGCGGGGGATCAGCCGTTCGATGTGGCCAGCATTAAGAGCGCCCACTTGAAGTGGCTGGGCAAGTTGGAGGATGTCATTCGCGGGCGCACGGCGCTCAAACCCGAAGAGGTGGCCAGCGGCCGTGAATGCGCCTTCGGCAAGTGGTACTATAGCGATGGAGAGCAGTGCTTCGGGGCCATGCCCATCTACCAGAAAGTGGGCGAGGTCCATCTGCAAGTTCATGAACTTGCCAGGGAAACTGTCTCATTGGTGTCCAGCAAGCAGGTGGATCAGGCGTTGGAGAATATGGATCGCTTCAACACGGTCAAAGATGAACTGTTTGACCTGCTTGATAATCTGTATGACGAAGCCTGCGCCCAAAAAAGCACGCTGAACTGTATGAACAAGTAACGTTGCCGCTTGCTGCCGGGAACGACTGCGGATACAGAGGCCCCTATGCCCTACTCACTGGACGAAGGCCACAGCTCCGAGAGTGACATTCTCTGTCGCTTGGATGACATTGAAAACCCGGGGGGCGTGGTGATTCCCCCTTCACCCCTCACACCGCCAGGCGGTCTGGTGATCATTCGACACGGCGCCATGGTGCGCGCTTTTGAGAACCGTTGCCCCCACTTTGGCGTGGGCTTGGATGCGGAGACCGGCTCCCTACTTTTTGACTGGGAAGCCAAGCACTTGAAGTGTCGCAATCACTACGCGCGCTTTGCCATTGATGATGGCTCCTGCCATAGCATCGACTGCGACGAAGCCCCTCTGACGCCATTCCCCATCCGCGTGGAGCGCGGCGCCATCTTTCCGGCATAATCCCTGACCGAGTCGTTGCTGTCTCGCTATGCAATCGAAATTGTTCGGGCGATTCACCAAGCATTCCCGGACAATCGGCGCCCACGCTATGCACAATTCTGCGCAGGAGCCGTCTGATCAAAGAGGCAGATGGGCGCGACAGACCAACTGGTCAGATGGGCGGTTGGCGAATTCAGCATGACTCCTGCGGCTGACGCAGCATCAGGTCCAACGCATGAGGCCCGGCGCGGCCGAGATCCTCCAGGCAGGAGTGGGTGGCCTCCAGATCGCGCAACAGACCATCGTGCAGGCCATACACCAGCCCATGCACCGAGACCTTCTGACCACGTTCCCAGGCGTCCTGGACAATGGTGGTGCGCGCCACATTGGTGACCTGGTGCACCACATTCAGTTTGCACAGCCGCCGCCAGCGCTCCTTAGGATCGATAGCGTCGTCGATGAACTGTTTGTGGAATCCGTACACATCGCGCACGTGCTGTAACCAGTTGTCCACCAAGCCGTGGCGATTGCCCTCCAGCACCGCCTTGACGCCGCCGCAGCCGAAATGTCCCACCACCAGGATGTTGGGCACTTTGAGCACCTCCACAGCGAACTGCAACGCGCTGAGAAGATTCAGATCCGAGTGGTTAACCACATTGGCCACATTGCGGTGGACGAAGATCTCGCCTTGCTGTAGCCCGGTAATCTGATTGGCCGGCACCCGGCTATCGGAACAGCCAATCCACATATAGTTGGGCGTTTGTCCCTGCTCCAGCGTGCGAAAGACGTCCCGGTAATCCTCGGACATCCGTTGCGCCCACTCCTGATTGTTGCGAAACACCCGATCCATGTTGCACATGCGTCTTCCCTTTACCACACAAAAACAGCGCAATGGCCCCTGTATAAAGAGCCTTTACGACTGAAAGCCGATTTCAAACAGTTTATCCAATTTGGCTTTTTTCAGGGATTCCAATGTTGTGGGATTCGGATCCATCAACTTGACGGGGGCGGCGCTCACCTCGCGCAACAGCAGCAAAACGCCAAAGAAAAAGCTGTTGAGATAGGGTGCGCCAGCCAAGTCCACAGTCACCTGTTCATAGCGCTTTTTCTGCTCCATCTGGGCTTCGAGAAAATCGGTCAATGTCTTGAGCATGCCGAATGTGACGCTCGCCTCGATATGCAGACGCCGCCCGCCATCCATCTCCATGTGCCGACAGAGCAGATCCTGCTCATCCGTACGCCCGCTCATGGGAACACCCTCATGAAACATTCCGTCATCTGACAACCCATTGGTAGCATCGCTTCATTGTGTCAGTTTGCCGCCGCAGAGCCAACCTCTTTTGCATGATCAACAGGCGGATTATGGCTTCTGCATCCAGAGCCCCACAAACACCCCTTCGGCGCGCGCCGCATGAATCTGAAATGCGCTTTTGCTTTTGGGCAAATTTCGCGTCTCATGCAGATGCGCCGCCGCACTGGCGTCGGTCATGCCGTCCTTATAGCGCGCCATGAGGATCTCCGCCTCATCCGGGAAGATCCGCTGCATAGCGACCAGCACCTTCTCCACACTCTCAGCTATGGCGTCTGGACACGGCGCAAAACGATTATGCTCCACCGGCGTCAGACCATAATCCTGCAGGCGCGCCATGCCGCCCCCGGCCATGCGCGGCAACGGCACGCCGCGCGCCGCCCAGCGCCCCCAGCGTCGCAGCGCTTGTCGCGCCTCGCGCAGGAAGTCATTGTCTGTTTGATTAAACGATTGTGTGGCGGCCTGCATTGTCCTCGCGCTCCTTGATACAGAAAACCAGGGGGGATTTGGAAATCGCGCTGCGCAAACCGGCGGTGGCGACGCGCCTCACCCACAACATCTCAAATCAATATAATATTATAATGATTTTCTCGCAAGCCATTCGTGTCGGTCAACAAGAGAAAAATAGCGAAATATCTGATATTTTCTTGATTCCGCCCTAAAATCGTCACACCCTTCGGCTATATTTTTTCGGTTATTTCTGCAAATCCTTTCACACCCTCTTGGAGTCCTTGCCCATGTCATCCGCCCGCCGCGCAAAAATCATCGCCACGCTGGGGCCCGCCTCCAACTCCATCGATCAGATCGTGCGCCTGATCGACGCCGGCATGAACGCCGCCCGCATCAATATGAGTCATGGCGATCACGCCACCCATAAACAGACCATCGACAACATTCGCCAAGCCAGTCGGGAAACCGGTCAGGAAGTGGCGATTCTGCTGGACTTGCAGGGGCCGAAAATCCGCGTGGGCAATCTGGATGAGCCGCTGCAACTGCGCCCGGGACAACGCTGGCTGATCCTGCCGGAAGCGGTGTTGGAGTCCAACGGGGCGCCATCCAGCTTCCAGGATCGCATCATCCCCACCACCTATGCGGCGCTGGTTAACGACGCCAACGCAGGCGATCGGGTCATGTTCGACGACGGCAAACTGCTGGCGCGGGCGGTGGAGAAGGTGGAGACGGGTTTGGTGGTGGCGGTGGAGCATGGCGGATTGCTCAAGTCCCACAAGGGCATCAATCTGCCCGACTCCGACGTCTCCGCCCCCTCCCTCACCGCCAAGGACCAGAAGGATCTATTCTTCGGCATCAAGCATGAGGTGGATTATATTGCGCTGTCGTTTGTGCGCGATGATCGCTGCGTGAAGAACGTGCAGTACATGCTGCATGAGCGCAAACTGTTCATCCCCATCATCGCCAAGATTGAGCGACCGCAAGCCATTGAGAATATTGATCGCATCATCCGCGTGGCCGATGGCGTGATGGTGGCGCGCGGCGATATGGCGGTGGAAGTGGGCAACCACCGCGTACCCGCGCTCCAGCGCGACATCATTGAGCGCTGCCGCCGTGCAGGAAAATTGGTGGTGTGCGCCACGCAGATGCTGGAATCGATGATCTCCAGCCCGGTGCCCACCCGCGCCGAGGCCACCGACGTGGCCAACGCGGTGTGGGACGGCGCCGACTCGGTGATGCTATCGGCGGAGACCTCGGTGGGCGAATACCCCATCGACACCGTGGCCACCATGAGCCGCATTGTGGAGGAGGCGGAAGCCACTCCGCGCAGCGCCCCCATCTATCCGGACAACCACTCCATCGGCGGCGCCGCCATGGCCGCCAGCGCGCGCATGGCCGAACAGGTCAACGCCAAGTGGATCCTCTCCCTCACCGTCTCCGGCAACGCCTGCTGGGAGTTGGCGCAGTTCCGCCCCGGCTCGCCGGTGCTGGGGGCGGCGCGCTCGGTGGGCGCGGTGCGCCGCATGAGCCTCTACTGGGGGGTGCAACCCGCTCTGTTCAACTACACGCGGGAGGAGCATCCGGAGATCGAGCCCATCGTCATGCAGTTCATGCGCGACAAGCGGTTACTGGATGTGGGCGATAAAGTGGTGGTGACCAAGGGCACCTCCAAACTGGTCACTCACGGCTCCTCGGTCTCCATCCGCGTGGAGATTCTCAAGGACAACTTCGCTGAAGACACCGGCAAGCGTGGCGGACAGATCAATGAGGAGTCCATTGCCGGTAAAGGGCTGCTCTCCATCGACAATGGCCTGTGCGTCAGCTGCGGCAACTGCGCGGCGATCTGCCCCCATGAGATCTGGACCAACCCGCGTGAGGCGCAACCGGCGGTGATCGACCGCGCCCGCGTCGACGCCTGCAGCCTGGATGATGAGTGCATGCGCGTCTGCCCCACCGGCGCCATCACCCTCACCAAGGCCAGCGATATGGCCCTGGCGGTGGAGATTGAAGACGCCGATATGGCGACCACCTGACGCTGACGCGTCAGCCGATAAAAAAGCCGGGCGAATCTGAGATTCGCCCGGCTTTTTTATCGATCAGAGCAGTGGATTAGCGACTCACCCCCCACGCCCAAACAGCTTCTTGCGCAGACCGCCGAGGAAACCGCCGCTCTTGGGCGTCTCCTCCGCTTTCTCCTGCTCCCGCTGCGGCGGCTGCAGACCACGCGCCAGAGCATCGCGGAAGGCGTCATAACTCTCCTGCGGATCATCCCCCGGCTCCGCGCGCACCTTGTTGATCCATGCCTGCATCAGGATGCGGCAGGGATCGGGCATGCGGTCCAGCAGCGGCTGCATATCGTCGTAGTTCCACCCCGAGGGGATCAACTCTGGATCCTCTTGAATGGCGCTCAACTCCGCATGGGCGCGCGCTACCGCATCGCCGCTCTCCCGCGCCAGCCCCAGGGCCAGACGCATCATGTGGTGACTGCGCGACTGACGCGCATCGGTCAACATGGGAACCGCCTGATCCAGCGCCTTCTCACAGGCGTCCAGATCGCCATGCGTCAACTCCATCTCGGCGATATTGTGCAGGTAGTCCGGGTTATCCTCATCCTCTTCCAACGCCGCCAGCCACGCTTTGCGGGCGTCCTCCAGACGCCCTTGCCGCGCGGCGGTCTTGCCCAGACCGTCCCAGGTAAAGGCGTCGTGGGCGTCCAGTTCATTGGCCTTGCGCAGCGCCTCCTCGGCGTCGGCGGCGCGATCGGTGTGCATGCGCAACAGCGTGCCCAGAGTAAACCAGAGATTGGGCGCATTGGGGGCCAGGAAGATCGCCTTGCGGTAGGACTTTTCCGCCTCATCGAATTGACGGCGGTGATCGCGTTGCAGATTGCCCAACCCCAGCCACGGCGGATAGAACAACGGATCCAGGTCAATGGCGCGGCGATAGCACGCTTCGGCCTCGTCCACCCGCCCCAGATGGTTCTTGAGCAGATGCCCCAGAGCGTTCCAGGCCATGGCGTAACCGGCGTCGATCTCCACCGCGCGGCGGTAGGACTTCTCCGCCAAATCATAATACCCACGCTGCTCCAGGGTATCGGTGATCTTAAACCAGAACGCGGGGAAGCCGCCCCAGTCGCCCAGGGTCTCATCGCGCTCGCCGTTGATCACCGCCTCCAGCACCGCGCGCTCGTCCAGCTCGCGCCGCTTGATCCAGGCGTCGAGCCAATCGAACCAGGAGACGATGCCGCGCTCAAGCAGGTAGTACCAGTAGAGTTTGGAGACCTCGCGATATTTATTGGTCTCATCATTGAGGATCTGCTCGAGCTCCTCGAATTGGTGCGAACCCAACTGCGAGGCCAACGCCATGATGCGCAACCGCGCGGTAATGGAGAGAGAACGCGAGAAGGCCGGCAGCATGGCGTCCAGCTTATCGGCCACGCCCGGGGTGAACTCCTCCGGCGTGCAGGTGGGGTCAGGCCAGTTCCAGTGCGGCGGATTCTCCCACGGATGATTGAGCACCCCGCGGGAGATCCGGTTGCGGTCGGCCATCAACAGCTCGCCGCTTCCCTCCCCGCTGGTCGGGGCGTTGGGATCCGACGATTGCTGTGACTGGGACGCAGTATTATCCATCAGGCGCTCCGCGAATGAGGCCGCGCGCAAGCGGCACAAACATATTGGGTCATCAGTATTCCAGCATACAACGTCCGGCCGCCTGACAGAAACAAAAACCGCCATTTTTGATCACTTCAACACCCCTATCAAAACTGTGCGCATCAGCCGACATCACGCCCCATACGCGCCAGGATGCGCCGGGCAAAGGTCTCGTAGGAGTAGGCCTCGGCAATCTCATACGGGTCGCTTTGGGGCGTGCGCTCAAAGCAGGCCTTCAACTCCGCCTTATTGCGATAGAAGAGAATATGGTCGTCCCAGTGAGGCCCTTCGGCGTTGGCGCGATCATCATTGATGATGGGGTAGACGCCGCAGGCCGCCAACTCGGCCAAGCGCTGGGACTTCACCATATGCGGATGCGGAGAGAAGGAGTAGCGCGCTTCGTTGTACTTGGCCACCACCGCCTCGCCATAAGGCAACTCGCCTTTGAAATAGGGCGCAACGATGGGGTTCTTCTCCCAGAAGCGGCCCCACACCTCCACCTCATAATCCAACTCCGGAGCCAGTTCACACAGCCACTCCACGCTGGTGTCGCGCACCACTGAGGGGTAGAGATAGTCAAACACGTGCATAAACGGCAAATTGTAGCGCTGCGCCAGCGCCTCGACTTCGGCGCGGCTATAGTAGTCGCCCACTTCAAAGCGCTGTTTCACTTCCGCCAACAGCTTGGCCTCCTCCGCGCCCCCATTGCGGAAGTTACAGTGCGAGGAGCCCACAAAGACGATTTTACGACGCTCTTCACGGGGCGTGGTGAACGTGAAGCGCTGCAGATCCACGCACAGATCCTGCCGCTCAACGTTTGGAGCGTCGGTCTCGCGCAGCAGCACATCGAACTGGGGATAGGCGGAATAGCACAGATCCCGTTCGCGCCATGGCAACGGCTTGCCTGCACTGATCTGGGGCATAGGGTCCTGCCACCAGGAGACGTTCCACACCTCCGGATGCAACCACTCGTTATTCAAGTGGTTGATATTCACCACCAGATCTGGCTGAAACTCCCGCTGCTCCCGGAACCAGTGCGAGACATCCAGCCCTTCCAGTTCGTTCTGCTCGATGACAAAGCGCACAGGGCAGCCTAATTTCTCAAACGCATGAGCCAGGTTACGCGAAGCGTGTTGCATCACCGTGGTCATGCGCGAGGCCGCCAGCATCACCCGCGGAAGCCCGGCCTCATTGCGCGGCGGCAGTTGTTTGAGTTCCGCCGCCACGGCTTGGACACGCTCATTGCGACGCATGCGCGCCCCATCCACCAGCATCGCCGCCTGTATCGCCAACTGACGCTCATCGGCGCTATCGAGATTGAACTCAATGCGCGCAGGCAGGCGTAAACGGGTCTCCACCAGAAAATCCAGCATCGCGCCCTGCAGCGCGATGAGGGTCTCCGGCGCGTCGTCCTGGGGCGAGCCCAGATAGTAGCAGAGCCGCGGCGCGCTGATCGCCTGGTTCTGTTGAAACCGAACGCCCTTGCGCGCCTGCTCGGCGGCGCGCTGCGCATTGAGAAACAGCGTATCGCCATCGGCCATGGCCAGAGGCTGGGCATGCGCTGGTTTGGCGTGATTGTAGAACTGCTTGTACAGATCGGCCAGTGTCGCGCGCCCCGCCTCATCGTGCAGTTTGACCAGATAGGGATAGACCCCATACAGCGCTGGGTTAAGACTCACCGCGCGATTGAGCGGCTCAAGGGCCTCCGTCTCACGCTCAGTGGCCATAAGGACAATTCCCAGGTTGGCTTGCGCCTCGGCCAGATTGGGGTCCAAACGCAACGCCTCCCGGCACGCCGTTTCGGCCCCGCTCAGATCGCCGGTCTCCTTGCGCAGCGCGCCCAAGGTGCTGTGGTAGTGAGGATTGTCGCCATTGACCGCGATGGCGCGCTCCACCAGGATGAGCGCGCTATTCTGGTCGCCGCGCTCATCGTGCACGCAGGCCAGTAGATGCAGCGCATCCTCCTGGCGCGGGTCGCGATCGATAATCTCCAAATAGAGCCGCTCAGCATCGGCCGTGCGTCCGTTTTGATGCGCGGTCACAGCCTCTTGCAGGCGGGATATAATCTGCGGGTCCATAAGTCCCTCGCTTTCGTTGATTTCCGTTGGGATATAATCCGGAGCCAAGTGGTCCAGAGTGCGCATCGCCAGGGAGGCGACGCGATCATCCCGCGCCATGGCCAAGCGCGCGCCACGACCGATCAACTCGGCCGCCTGCGCGCCGGACTCCGCCCAACACACTGCAGGCCGGGCCCAGGCCAGATCCTTGGGAGACTCCGGTTGGCGCCACCACACAGCGTAGGGCAGTTGTGGATGCAGATGCGCGGGCTCCAGGCAATCCACATCAATGGCCAGGTGGGGGGCAAACTGAATGTACTGCGCTAAAAAGGCGTCATCTTCGATCAACAGCCCGCCGGGATCCGGCGACTCCACCCGCGTGTCGCACCCCAGCGCGGCGAAACTGTTGGCCAGATTGGCCCCCGCCGCTTCAGCGCGACCACGGGCGCCATGGATAAACACGCGCACCCGCTCACCGGGTTTGCGCGTGGGATTGAGCATTTGCGCGTGGGTCAAAAGGCGCGCGGCGCGCAAACGACGCATGGCCCCCACCTCATCCAGCAGCAGCGCCGCGCGCACCGCCTGCTGACGCTGCTCGGCGTCACCGGCGTCAAAACCGATGCGCCGCGGAAACAGCGGCGCGCGCTGTTTTTGGAAGAATGCGTACGGATCGCCGGTGAGCGGCATCAAGGTTGGCAATCCGCGCGCGCTCCAAGGATCCTTGCTGGGGACATAAAACACATGGCTTGAGCAGTCGCCTATATCCTGCTTCTGCGCCGCCTCGGCGCGCCCCTGCGCCTCATTCAGGAAAAACACCCCGCCCGCATAGGGTTCACAGGCTTGACCAACGGCAAAAGCGCCGATCTCGCGCCACACCTGCGCCAGCAGGGTCAACCCTTTGCGCTGGGCCGCTTGTTGAATCAGGGCGCAGGTGGTGGGATCGGGCGCCTCGGCGCCAGCGCAACGGGTCTGCCGCGTCAGCGCGCTCTCAACGCGCCCCTCCTCCAGATCCAGCGCCGCCAATTTGCCCCATCCGGCGCCATAGCGGGGATCGCGCCCCGTGGCGGTCTCATAGGCGATGCGCGCCTCGCCCAGGGCGCCGGTGGCGCGCAGGATATCCCCGCGACACACCCACAGGGCGGCGGCGTTGGGATCGATCTCCAAGGCGCTCTCCAAACTACTCAGAGCGTCGTCAAAACGGAGCTGCGCAGCCTGGGTGGTGGCGCGCATACGATACAGATCGGCGCGCTGGGGATATTGCGCGATCAGAAGGTTCAACTCTTTTTCAGCGCGCGGCAACGCGCCCAGAGTCAAGGCGTGGGAAACGCGATCCAACCCGTCGAGAAGCGCCTGGGCCGGTTTTGCGCTGTGGGTGGCGAACTGTTGGCGCAGCATGATGCACACTCTCCCGTCTTGCGGCAAAATTCGCCGCGTTGGCCGCCAGAGGGCGGCAGATGGCGCCGAATTCCGCTGACCTGGAGGCGGATCCTGGACGCTCTGGGAGAGACTCAGCAAAAAGCGTGCACAAACCCGCGATACGCGGCGGAGCTCTACTCGGACTGCTCAACGATGGTCCATATGTGACCATCGGGGTCGCTCAAGGTGAAGCCGGGGGCCTCCCACGCCGCCAGCGTTCCCATGGGGCTGGGCTCCAAACCGCGCCGCAACAGTTGCGCGTGCAGCGCGGCCGTATCAGCCACGCACAACCATAAAGCGCCCACCTGGGCGGCGCTCTGGGCGGCGGCGCGCGCCTGATCTTGCAGAATCACCTGGGCGCCGTCGCCGCGCAGCAGCGCCCACACCGGCTTGCCGTCGGCATGGCGCGCCGCCACCGCTTCAAATCCAAACGCTTCGGCATAAAACGCCGCGGATAGCGGCGCATTGCGCACCAACAGGCTCGGCGCCATCCACTGAAAACTGGGAGAATGCCCCATTCCTCTTGCTCCTCAATCCGTTTACGTTCAATCCAATCAAGCAAATTTTGGCGTGCAAAAAGGGGGGATGGTCACCCATCCCCCCTTTTGGTTCGACACCGCTGGCCACGCTTAACCGTTGACCACTTTCATGAAGCGGCCATTCTTATCCAGCAGGCCATTTTTCGGCGCGTCGGACGTCGTCATGGTCTGCTCTTCGGTATTGGCGTAGTCGACCCCTTCGGCGCCGGGGAAGTAGACGCCCAGGTTGCGGATGGTGTTCTTGCGCCATTTGGCCAACTCCTCCAGGCTGACCCCGGCGATTTTGGCGAAACGGCGGCGCTTCTCTTCGCTCTTGAAGTTAATCCGATCCCACTCCAGCGCGCGCAGCATGTGCAGATCCCGCGCGGTGAATTCGTCGGTCTCCATGGAGCCCTTGCCAAAGCCGAAGAAGGAGGTGTCGGCGAAGCTGAAATCGCCCGGCAGCGCGCCCATGTCCTTGGCCATGTGATACATTTCGGTCTGCGGCAACGGCGTGGCGATGTGAAACGACACCATATCCACGTCGATCTCCTCGGCCACCCGGAACGAGTCGCGAATCTGGTCCCAGGTCTCGCCGGGCGAACCGATGATAAAGTCGGAGCAGATCTCAAAGCCCAGCTTCTTACCATGCTCGATAATCTTGTAGGCATGCTCCAGATTCAGAGGCTTTTTCAGAATGTTGTCCAGCACCCACTGATTGCCCGACTCGATGGGAAGAATCAACTGGTAGGTTTTCGACGCCTTCATCTTCTCCAACAGCTCAGGCGTCAGCAGGAAGGTGGCGAGATTCACCGACTTCCACAGCAGATCGTAGTCACGCTCAATCAAGCCATCCAAAATGGCGTTGAAGCGTTTGCGATTGATCACCAACTGGTCATCAATAAACAGAATCTCGCGAATTCCCCACTCATTGTAGAGAATATCGATCTCCTCGAGCACATTCTCAGCCGAGCGCAGACGCACCTTCTTGCCGTCAATGGAGTGGGTGCTGCAGTAGGTGCAGTCGTAGGGGCAGCCACGACTGGTGACAGTGATGGCGTAGGGCTCGCGGCGCGCGTTCATCACATTGCCGTAGCTGTTGTTGCCCTGGAAATACTCGCGCATGCGGGTTTTGTGGTAGTTGGGGAACGGCACCTCATCCAGGGGCCGAATCTCCACCGTCGGCTTCTGGATCAATTGCTCGCCGTCCTTCCAGTAGGTCAGCCCTTCGAAGTCGCTCCAATCGGTGCGCCCGGCGTTGAGATCCTCCAGCAGTTTGGGCAGTCGACGCTCGCCCTCGCCCAACACGGCGAAATCGGCCACGCGGTCGCGCATGGCCAGTTCCGGCGAGGTGGTGGCGTAGACGCCGCCAAAACAGATAATGGCGTCCGGCAGCGCGCGCCGCACCGCTTTGGCGTATTCGTGACTGGAGTGGGCGTACTCCAGCGACATGCAGGTAATGCCGACAAATTGCGGGTTGAACTCGACGATGCGGTTGATCGCCTGCTCCATGGTGAGATTGCCGAGATTGGGATCCAGGGGCTCGACTTCGTAGGCCTCCTCCACCACGGCGGTGAGGATGCCCAAAGTGTACGGCGGGACCACCCATTGGCGTTTGCCAAACCAGGTGGAGTTGGGCTGCGTAAGCAGCACCCGTTCAATGGATTGTTGGGCCATGATGCGTAGACTCCCGTATGGTGTGCCTCTTTTGGGACCGCGTCCGTTGCGGGCGCCGGTCGCGCGACGTTGCGGCGACGGACTGACGCGCTCACAACGTGGGTTTGCCAGGGCGGTCACGCAATTGACGTGCCGCCTGCGCCGCCAGCGGGAGATAAAATGCAAACGCTTCTCACTCCCCGTCTTTTTTTGGATGCGCGCACAGCGTGCTTGTTCCCGCAAACAGAGCCATGGAACCCCTTTTTCAGCTGCGCGGCAAGGGACGTTATGACAACGCTGCGCAGAGCGCCCCTACCCCGTGGAATAACGATTGCATATACTGCGGCGGATCCGCCAAAGCCCGCGCCAGGATGCGCCAATCGCCTCGATTGGGAAAAATTCGCCCACCAAATCGCCTTTTTGCGAATAAAGCGGCAATTTTCTCCTGGACGGTCAAGACAACGCCACAGCCTGTACAGAGCCTGTTATGAGTGAAATCGACGCCCAAACTGACGCCCCGCCACTGGATTTTGGCCCTTTTTTGACCAACGGCTTTGGCGATCGCTATCTTCCGGCCATCAACCGCGAAGCGTTCTCCCGCCTGGGAGCAATGGCGTTCTATAAAGGTCATTTTGGCGAGGAGCTGGAGCGCGAAGACCATCTGTTCGTCTGTGTGGGGACCGACGGCGGCCTACTGATTCGCTATGTCATTGACCGCGGCGTTCCCCCGGGCAGCCGTTTCCTGTTCATCGACTTCCCCGAAATGATCGAACGCCTGCGCGAAGAGGGCCTTGAGGCGGACGATTTGCCCAAACGCATTCATCTGATCTCACCGGAAAATTGGGCGGAGTTCGCCATCAAAGAGTGTAGCGCCTCAGACTACCTCTATCTGGACAATATGGCGCAGACCAAGTCCATCGCCGTGCTGGACGCTGAATTCGCCCCCTATCTGGACCTTTGGCATCAGGTCAACAACGAGATCCAGCAGCTGCGCACCCACATCAATATGAGCGTGGGCACGCAGATCTTTATGCTGCGCTGTTTGGAAAATCTGCCGGAGAACCATACGCCAACAATCTGTTTGCGCGACTCCATGAAAGGGCGCGCTGCGGCGTTGCTGGCTGGCGGCCCCTCACTGGATGAGGCGTTGCCGTGGGTCAAGGCCAACCGCGACCGACTGGTGGTGCTGGCGGTGTCGCGTCTGGCCAAAAAGCTGCAAAACGCGGGCATCGTTCCCGATATCGTGTTCGCCATCGATCCCCACGACATCGCCTTCTTTGCCGCCCGCGAGATGCTCGAAGCCTACGAGCGCACCCTGTTCGTCAACATGTACCACTGCAGCTCCCTGCTGGTGGGACAGTGGCGCGGTCGGCGCGCCTACATCGGCACGCTGTTCCCCTGGGAGTGCGAACTGAACCCCGACAACCCCGTGTTCCCCGGCATCACCGTGTCGCACCAGGCGCTGGGCACGGCGGTGCAGATGGGCTTTGAGCAGGTGGTCCTGTGCGGCTTCGACCTGTGCTTCAGCAAAGAGGGCTTCACCCATGTGGCCGGCACCGTGGAGAGCGCCCACGGCCCCTTTATGGAGCAGACCCAATATCAGGTGGAAACCAATGGCGGCTGGATGGCGGAAACCCGCCACGACTTCTTCAACGCCATTCCCAGCCTGAGCCTTCTGGCGCAAGCGGGCGAAGCCAACGGCACACACGTGCTCAACCCCTCCCCAGCAGCGGCGCGCATCGACAGTGTCGAGCACGTCCCCTGGGAAAAGATCTCCTTGCCTGAGCCCTTCGACGCTTGGCAAACGCTGCTGGATACGCTGCCGCCAGACACCCCCGCAGCGCGACTGGAGCACTACAATATTGTGCTCAAAGAGCTTGATCGCGCCCGTGCGGAGATGCAGAAGGTGCGCAAGCTGGCGGTGGAGGGCATTGAGTGCAATGCGCGCTTCTTCGGCCGCAAAGGCAAACCGGCGGACTTCAAGTGGAAGCAGCGCATGGACGCCATTGAGGAGGAGATCAATGGCCAGCACCAGGAGATGGCGGTACTGGCCAAACGCTGGGGCATGCGCGAGTTCCTCAAACTCTCGCGGCCGGATAAAGAGAAGGAGTGGACTGACGAGGAGATCGAAGAGACCGGTCGCCGCTACTACGAAATCTTCCGTGAAAACGCCGCCTCGGTGATCAAGTGGCTCAACGAAACCCGCTCGCGGGTGGTGGCGCGTATTGAGGAGGAGAAGCCCAAGCCCAACCTCAAGATGATCATCAAGCAGTGGGAGGAGGATCATCAGCCCGCACGCGCGCAGCTCTATCTGCAAAAACGCGGCGAGAGCCTTGAGCAACTGCATGAGAGCCACGCCAAGCGTTTCCGCAACCTGTTTGACGAATATCAAAAGATGCTCGCCGAAGAGGATAACCCGCACAAACACTTCATCCAGCAAATGACCAACCCCATGGCGGCGGCGGGCAAGGCCAAACAGCTGTTCCAACACAAAGATATCGAACGCCTGAAGTTCTACCTGGAGGGATTGCGCCGCAGCGCAGTGGAGTTCCAGGAGGAGCATGTGGCCATGGCCGAAGGCTACCTGGCCGAGTTGGAGGGCCGCGACGCCGACGCCCTGGTCGCCTACGAGAAGGTGACCTATCCGCTGCTGATGCTCGATGCGTTGACCCGCATCAGCGGTCTGCACCTGACCTCGCACCAGATCGATAAAGCCCTGCCGGTAATGGAAAAACTGGCTGAAATGTCGCCCATTCGCCGACCCCACTACGCCACCCTGCTGGCCCTGACCGGGAATGGCGACAAGGCGATTGAGATCTATACCGAGTACCTGGAGCTGGCGCCGGAAGATCTGGTCACTCTGCTGAAACTGGCCAAGCTCCACGCCCAACGCAGTGAAGTTGAGCAGGCGCGCGCCGCGCTGGACAAGGTGCTCAAGATCGATCCCAAGAACCTGCCCGCCAAGGCGCAACTGGCCGAACTGGACGCCCTGGAGGCGTAAGTCAACCCGCAAGCCGGGACGCGCTGCGTCCGTCAACCCAAGGAACTGTCGAATATGTCCGAAACGATTCTGGTCACCGGCGGCGCCGGTTATGTGGGCTCCATCCTGGTGCGTCGTCTGCTCGAGCGCGATATCCGCGTGGTCTGCATCGATAATCTAATGTTCGGCGGCGAGGCGCTGCTGGATGTCTGGGGCCACCCCAATCTGCGCTTTGTGCGCGGCGACATCCGCGATGAGCAGTTGATGCAGTCGATCTTCAATGAAGAGTCGTTCCACGCGGTCATCCATCTGGCCGCCATTGTCGGCGACCCCGCCTGCGCCCGCGAGCCGGAGGTGACCCGCTCCATCAACTGGGACGCCTCGGTCAACCTGCTCAACCTCACCCGCGCACACAAAGTGCGTCGCTTCATCTTCGCCTCCACCTGCTCCAACTACGGCAAGATGGCCGACCCCGATGGCTATGTGGTGGAGGACTCCACCCTGGCCCCGGTCTCCCTCTACGCCGAACTCAAGGTGGCGTTCGAAAAGCTCCTGCTGCACGAAATTGAAAAATCGCCCGAGTTTGTCCCCACCAGCCTGCGCTTCGCCACCGTCTATGGCCTGTCGCATCGCATGCGCTTCGACCTGACCGTCAATGAGTTCACCAAGGAGCTGGCCCTGGGCAAGGAGCTGGTGGTGTTCGGCGAGCAGTTCTGGCGCCCTTACTGCCATGTGGCGGACTTCTCCAACGCCATGCTGGCGGTGCTGGACGCCCCCGAAGAGAAGGTCGCCTATGACGTCTTCAACGTCGGCGACACCAGCGAGAACTACACCAAAGGCATGCTCATCACCGAACTGCTCAAGGTCTACCCCGACGCCAACATCAAGCGGGTGGAGAAGAAAGAGGACCCGCGCGACTATCGTGTGCGGTTTGAGAAAATCGAGAACACCCTGGGCTTCAAAATCTCGCGCACCGTGCCCGAAGGGATCCGCGAAATCCACGATGTGGTGACGTTGGGAATCATCCCCGAGCCGGAGAATCAAAAGTATTACAACATTCCACACAGCGCGTAAGCCTTCGCGCCCGCGCTGTCAGGAGACCGCCGTGACCACCGTGCGCGCCATCGTCTACATCTCCCTGCTGCTGATGCTGGCCGGTGTGCTCTACGTCTCCATTGAAGTGTGGAGCGAGCATCAACAGACGCCCAAACTGGTGGCGGAAGCCCAAGCCCTGCTGCGCGCCGACCGCGAGCGACCCGGCGCGGTGACGCCCGCCGATCTACCGGACGCCTGGCGCACTGCGCTGCTTCAGGCGGCTGATCCGGGCTTTGCCGAGCACGATGGGTTGGATCGCAGCACGCCGGGCGCCGGAACCCACACCATTGCGCAGAACGTCGCGGCGATCATGCGCCTGCACATGGGGTTGGAGACGCGCGCGCGGGGCAAGCTCACCCTCTCGGCGCAGGCGCTGACCAAACAGTTGGGGCGCGATGCGGTGCTCACGCTCTATCTCAACCACGTCCCGTTGGGAGAGGCCCACGGCGCTGCGGTGGCCGGATTACCGGACGCCGCGCGCAGCTATTTTCAGACCAGTCTGAGCCAGCTGAGCTTCGATCAATTCCTTCAGTTAGTGGCCATGCTGGAGGATCCGGCGCGCTACCATCTGCAGGATCAGCCCGAGGCCAACGCCGCCCGCGTGGCGCGCATCCACGCGCTGCTGGATGGCCGCTGCAAACCCGACGGCGTGTTGGACGTGGAGTATGCGCGTTGCCCTTCCAGTGTACAGAACAAATGATTGGGGAATAAAAGAGACTGGGGCTTCGCCCTGGACCCACGAGGGCGCCGCCCTCGACCCGCACGGGCTCTGCCCGTGACCCGCCAGGAGGGACGCCCTCCTGGACCTCGATTCGTTGACTCCGTGCGCGCTTGGCTTTTCGTGCGCGTGCGACCCTTTTTTATGCCCTGTCGCGAGAGATCCTTATGGGACAGCCCCGGGAAAATCCGTTCAAACCGATCTATGCAGCCTGCAACAGCGGCAATTCGGCCCACAAACTGGCCAATCTGCCTGACGCTCCGCGCTATATCGATATCGAACTGACCAACACCTGCAACTTCCGCTGCCTGATGTGCCCCACCGGGACCCACATGCAGCAGCGGGACTCGGGCTTTATGTCGGAGGAGACCTTCAATCGGGTGCTCGAGCAGATCGCGCCGTACAAAATCCCTCTGCGCTTTATCCGCTGGGGCGAGCCGACCCTGCACAAACAGTTCGTCGAATTCCTCACCCGCGCCAAAGCCTTGGGCATTCCGCTGCATATGAACACCAACGGCAGCAAAATGGATGACGCCCTCATGGACGCGCTGCTGGCGATCCCCCTGGACAGCATCAAATTCTCCTTCCAGGGAGTGGATGCGCCCAGCTACGAAGAGATGCGCAACACCGACTTCTTCGCCGAACTGATGGATGTGATCAAAGCCCTGCACGCCAAGCGCGGCGATGGACGTTTCCCCTATCTGCACGTCTCCACCACCATCACCTATGAGGACGCCGAACGCGTGGCCGCCTTCCGCGCCGCCATCGAGCCCTACGCCGATATGGTCACCGTGGGCCGCACCATCCTCGAACACATGGACCCCAAGTCCATGCGCTGCTCGCAGAAGGACTTGGACACCCTGCTGCGGCTCAAGGATGCGGAGTCGGTGGTCAAGAAGCACCCCGAGTGCCCGGAGGTGTTCGACAAACTCTCCATCAACTGGGATGGCTCGGTCTCCGCCTGCTGCGGCGACTTCGACCAGCAGATGGTGGTGGGCGACATCAACGCCCAGAGCCTGGACGCCATCTGGCGCAGCGAACAGTTGAACCGCTATCGCGAAATGCTGGCGCAAATGCGACACGACGAGCTGCCCTTGTGTCGCACCTGCTACGACTACATGGGGCTGCAAACCCCCGGACTGCAACAGACCTGACGCCAATTGCGTCGGCCTTCACACCTCGAGTCGCCATCTATGCGTGAATTTCGCTTCTCTCCTGCGCGCGCGCTGCTGCTCTGCGCCACCCTCCTGCTGTGGGCGATGAGCACCCCGACCCATGCCCAGGGACGCGCCGCTGGGCCTCAGACAAGCGCCGCTTACGCCTTGGCGGTGTCTCAGGTGGCCAACTCCGCCCGCGTGCGCTTTATCAACGACTTCACCACCTCTTTTATGCAGACCCTGGAATCTGGACTGGCGCAACAGAATCAGAGTATTCCGCAAACCAAACGCGACGCCATTGAACGGGACATCCGCCGCGGCATCACCGAAGCCGTGGACGCCAACATGCGCCCTCTGCGCGCCATCGCCGCCGACTTGGTGCGCAGCGAAATTCCCCCGCAGATCCTGCGCGGACTGGATCAACTCCCCATCACCCAGCGTCAGGCCGCCATCCGCAGCCTCTCCTTCGAAGAGACCGAGCAGAATATGCAGCGCCTCTCCGCCTGGGGTGAACAGGTGATGCGCAATGGCGGCAACGTACGGGTCCGGATGGTGATGCAAAAGCATCTGCCCAGCCTGTTCCCCCCCTCGCGCTAACGCAACAGTCGGACCCGCCCGCCTCGCCGCCACCTCCTCTGCGCCCGCTTCCCTTTTGTTTCTATTATGTTACATTTTTCTTTCCATTCCCCTCCAACCTCCATAACAACAATTCGATCATGCAAATATAAATCTCAGCAAATTATTGATTTCTTATATTAATTCCATTCAATCCCATAAATGATTTTTGCATTGCGCCCCCCCAACAGAAACCGTTACATATAGAGTGTGTCTGTTACCAATCCGGGGGAGCTTTACCATGAGTCAGTCTGAAATGTTCGCCGCTTTCGATCACCTCAAAGCGCTGCTTGACAAGTGCAAGCAGGAGAACAATCCGCACAAACAACTCTGCCACATGCAGGCGCTCAAGACCTTTCTGGTCGCCTATGTGATCCAGCAAAACACCATCGCCCACCAAATGCGCAGCGGGACCGTGGTTGAAGGGGAGTTGGAAGAGGAGATCATCGCCAAATGCGCCGACTGCGCAGGCGACAGCCAGAAACTGGCGCAAAAGCTCCACAAGCTGCTCAAGCAGTATGAGGACGAAAAAGGGGTGGACTCCATGGAGTTCCGCGCCAAGGCATCGCAACTGATCAACAAATTCGACAAGAACCTCAACAAGTTCCGTGAGGTTATGACGCGCGCAGCCGCGTAAGAGGGGGGAATCAGCTCACGCGCAATACGCCACGGGGGGTGGCGGCGTCAAACCCGTTGCAGACCAGTTCTGCAACGGGTTTTTTCTTGCCTGAATGCGCCTGCTCCGCTGCGTCAACTTGTGCGACAAGCACGTTGAATGGACATCGAGCGCAAGGAGGCCCCCACCTCAATATTGTATCTTGCAAAAAATTGAATGATTTGACAGCTTAAGTGGCTGATATTTTCGCTTGCTGGCATCACGGCTTCGCTAGCAGACTCGACTTGATCATATTGCACAAACCATAGGTCACACAGCCAATGCCTTCAACCCGGACAGCACGCTTGTTTCGTCTCTTTTGCGCCGCCATTTGCCTGCTCCTGGCGCTGCCCGCACAAGCCTTGGCGCAAGAAGACGCCCCCACACCCGCAGCCCTCGAACTCGCCGCCATCGTCGCAGGCCAGCAGCAGTTGCAAAATGTCCTCAACGCCACCGCTATCAATCTGGAAAAGGGACTGCAGCCCATCGTCAAGCGCGAACTGGCTGCACATTTGGTTGACGACCCCATGATCATTCGCATCGTGGCGAAGAACATCAAAAACCGCCTGATCAGCGCTATGGCCGGAGAGTATGCCGACTTTCAAACGCGCAGCGCGCACATCTACATGAAGCACTTCAGCGATCAGGAGATTCACGACATGATCGCCTTCTATCACACGCCAACCGGCAAGAAACTCAGCGAGGTCACCCCCACGCTCACCGCCGAAAGCATCGCCATGGGCCAGGAGTGGGCGAAAAACGCCCTCCAAGGGCGCTTTGATGAGATTCTGCAACAGGAGCTGTCCGGGTTCGTGAAATAGATCAGGAAACAACCAATGCAGGACACGCCCCGATTAACAACTTTTGCTTTTCTGCTTTCATGATATAAATAGTTTTGCTTGGAGGACGCGACCTCTCTTTCGCGAAAAATGCAGCAACAGCAAAGGTCAGCGGTCAGCGCAAGAAAAAGCATAACGCAAAATGTTTATGCAAAACCTCCTTAGCCAGTGAGGATCGGGTCCAAGCCGACTGAATGGAACACCGCCACAGGAGCGCCACGCATGCCCCTGGAACAAACAGACGCCGCCACGCCTTCACCCGCCTCCCGCAAGCGCAGCCGACGCATCTCTTCGGCGTTTACCCGCGCCCTGCGCCGCCGCCATCGACAGCGCAGCGCCAAGGAGAAACGCATTGGGGTTATTCTCCTGAGCGTCTCTTCGCTGGTGTTTCTCTTCTTTCTGACCCACAGCATCATCACCGAACGCGCCCTGCCCGGCATCGCGCGCAGCGCCATCATGCTGGAGCCCAGCCGCGCGACCCTGCGCCGGGAAAACGCCTCGCCGCTGAAAAAGCGCTTTGAAAGCCTGGGCAATCGCGGCGTGCCCCGCATCATCCGCAGCGGCGATCTTATCCGCGTGGGAAATTACCGCCTGCGCGCCAACATCATTCGCGAAATGCGCGACTCCGGCAGAGCGGGACTCTACAATCCGAGCTTGGCGCAACTGGGCATGCACCCAGGAGAAAACTACTGCGTCATCACCGACTCCGTGGATAACTTCCCCTCCCCCGGCACGGGAAATCGCTTATGGATCGTTGCGCGCGGCTGTCGATCTCTCTGACCAGCAACACTCATCAAGATAAATTGTAAAAAATACCTCTCTGATGCCGCTCCAGACAGCGGGAAATCACACGCTTGCCAAATACAATGCGCGTGTTTGAGAATGGCACCGTAAAAATGCATCACTGAAACAGCTTGGATCGTCCAAAAATGGCGGTCCAAAAATCCCACACCAGAAAAAGCTCTCTAACTCAGAAAACTCAGTCATAGAGTTTCCGGGTCAGGGGTGGGAGGATGTATTCAGTGAGCATGTACAGAGAAGTGCGTTTGGCGGTAACCAGAGGCGGGATGAGCAAGCGCAAGGCGGCGGAGGCCTTTGAGCTGGATCCGCGCACGGTGCGCAAAATGATGGAGAACCCTGAGCCGCCAGGCTACCAGCGGAGCAAGCCGGTCAGATTGCCCAAACTGGGGCCGTTCACCGGGTTCATAGATCAGATTCTCAAGAACGATCTGGAGAAGATCAAGAAGGAGCGCCACACCGCGCAGCGGATATATGAACGGCTGTGCGATGAATACGGCTACGACGGGAAATATGGCGCGGTCAAGGAGTATGTGCGCGGCAAGCGTCTGCATCTGAAAGAGAAGTTTGTTCCCCTCAGCCATGCGCCCGGACACGCCCAGGTGGACTTTGGGCAAACGCACGGCGTGATCGGCGGCGTGGAGCGCAAGATCCACTTTTTCTGTATGAGTCTGCCCTACAGCGACGACAGCTTCGTTATGGGCTTCCCCGCGGAAACCACGGAAGCGTTTTGTGCGGGGCATAACGCCGCCTGTGATCACTTCGGCGGCGTTCCCCAAAGCATTCTGTACGACAACACCAGCATCGCCGTGGTCAAAGTTTACCGGGATGGTCGCCGAGATCTGACCGAAGAGATGATCCGGCTGCAATCCCATTACCTGTTCGATAGCCGCTTTGGCCGCCCGGCGCGAGGTAACGACAAAGGCAAGGTCGAGGGGCTGGTCGGCTACGCCCGACGCAACTTCATGGTCCCGGCTCCCCGCTTTGAATCGTTTGATGCGCTCAACGCTCACCTGCGCCAGAAATGCCTGGAGCGTCGTCAACAGACATTGCGAGGCTGTCAGCGGAGTATCGGAGAACGATTTTCCACAGACCAGGCGGCGTTCCTGCCGCTGCCGCCAATTCCCTACGACGCTTGCGAGAAGGTGAGCGCCAAGGTCACATCCCAGGCGCTGGTGCGCTATCGAACCAATGACTATTCGGTTCCGGTGCGTTATGGCTTTCACGATGTGCAGGTGCGGGGCTACATCCACGAAGTGGTGATCGCCTGTGGCGCTGAGGTGATTGCCCGGCATCCACGCTCCTATGCGCGTGAGGACGCCATCTATGACCCCTTGCACTATCTGGCGCTGCTGGAGGAGAAACCCAGGGCGCTGGATCAAGCCGCCCCGTTGCAAGGATGGGAACTGCCAGATGAGTTCGCCACCTTGCGCCGTCTGATGGAGTCCCGCCTGGGTAAAAAGGGCAAGCGGGAATATATTCAGGTTCTGCGCCTATTGGAGACGTTCTCCTTTGAACAGGTCCATTTTGCCGTGCAACAGGCGTTGAAGTTGGGCGCCATTGGCTTTGAGGCGGTCAAACATCTGCTGATCCGGCACATTGAACAACGTCCGCTCCGTTTGGATCTGTCCCGATATCCCTTTTTGCCCGAAGTGCATGTGGCGCGTACATCCGCCAGGGATTACGCCGCGTTGACGTCAGGAGAGCAACCATGAACGACTCTCCGCAGATCCTCCTGGCGCACCACCTCAAAGCGCTCAAACTGCCCACATTTTATCGAGAATATGAAAAGATCGCCAAACAGTGCGCGGCGGAAGGCGTTGATCATAGCCGATACCTGCTGCGACTGAGCGAACTGGAGTTGATTGAGCGGGAGCGGCGCATGGTGGAGCGACGTATCAAACAAGCCCGGTTTCCCACCATCAAGAGCCTGGACTCCTTTGATTTCCTGGCCATGCCCTCATTGAACAAGGTTCTGGTGATGGAGCTGGCGCGTTGCGAATACATTCAGCGCCGAGCCAATATCATCGCCTTGGGCAACAGCGGAACCGGGAAAACCCATATTGCGTTGGGATTGGGCCTGGCCGCCTGTCAGCAGGGGTTGGCGGTTGGCTTCACCACTGCCGCGTCGCTGGTACACCAGTTGATGGAGGCGCGCGACGAAAAGCAGCTGCAGCGTTTCCAGAGTCAGTTGAGTAAACACAAGCTGTTGATCATCGACGAATTGGGCTTCGTCCCACTCTCCAAAACGGGGGCTGAGCTGCTCTTTGAGGTGATCAGCCAGCGCTATGAGCAGGGTTCAGTGATGGTGACCAGCAACCTGCCGTTCGAGGAGTGGACGGAGGTCTTCGGCTCCGAGCGCCTCACCGGCGCCCTGCTGGATCGGTTGACCCATCATGTCCACATCCTGGAGATGAACGGCGAAAGCTATCGACTGAATCAAAGCAAACGGCAAAAGCGCGCTGCAGAAACAAAAGCTTCCTGCTCAAATAGCAAAACCGACCCTTCCTGAAACTGGCGATCCTGCCCACTTGCGGCTCCGGGAGAGGCGGACGCTCCGCTATCCCTGTGGAAAACGAAAACACGTTTCCCACAGGTCTGCCGCCTCTCCCTCATTCTGAATCTCAAGTGTGTTGAAAAGATGTTTTTGTTCGTTTTTTTAAAGACAAAGGAAAACGGCAAACCCCGTTGTGCGCTACGCGCCCAACCAATGCCCAAGTGATGCATTATTGCGGCGCCATGGTGCTGCATTTTTCAGGCGCCATTGACACGTGTTCACAATGGCTACACGATTCATTCCAATTTGGGGAAATTTATATGTTGAAAAAACTCTCTTTATTCCTGGTAATAACTCTTCTTCTTGGGGCGCAGCTGCCGACTTCGGCCCAGGCCGGGGACGCCCAAGCGATTCCACCGGAAGCCCATGAACTGGCGGCGTTGACCTACACGCGCGCCCAGTTTGAACAGATCATGACCACCATGACCACGATTATGACCCGCTCCATGAAGCCGCTGGTCACGCGTCTGGTCAAAAAAGAGTTGCCCAACGCCGCGCCGCAAAAAGTCGCCGGGATCGCCGGGCGGATCCAGGAAAAGGCCAGTGAAGAGATCATCCAACTCTTCAAGGCCAATTATGATGACTTCCTGACAATGGCCACCGGACTGATGACCAAACACTACACCCCCAATGAGATGCGGGAAATTGTGGCGTTTCTCAAAACGCCCACCGGCGCGAAAATGATCCGCACCGCCCCGGTGATGATGCAGGAGGGCGCTGTGATGGGACAGATGTGGGCGCAGAAACATCTGAAAGGGCGCGCAGGCCCCATCGTCCAAAAGCACCTCACCGCACAACTCAAACAGGCCGAAACCACCGTGATCCAGTGACATCGTCGGCGCTTCCCGCCGCATACTGAGCGCGAGGCGCGCCACCACGCCGAAATCCGCAGAACAGTCGCTCCTCCCAAGGCTGCCCTGCGCTTTTCGGCGCGGCCGCGCACAATCTCTACCCCCCTCGGCCACCCTCGCATTGGGCAAGATCAGTCAGCCGCTGACGCTTCCGCCATACGCCCTATTCCCACCCGCCACGCATCCACGAACTCCTCCAGGCTTTCGATAAAGTCCGGCTCATGATTCTCGCGGTTGATGGTCGCATGCACCACCACCGCATCCAGATCTGGCGGCAGACCTGTCGTCACGCTCCAGGTCAGGGCGTTGGGGCAATGCGGCAGCAGATATCGGTAGCCGCCGCGTATGGGCATACGCGTGATCTCAAACACCCCCCAGATGGTGTCATAGCGCCCCCAACTGGCGGCCTCATCCGATTCCAAATGCGCCTCAATGGCTTCGCACCACTTGGGCAAGTCCGCCATGGAGAGCGCGGCTTTCAGCCCCTGTTCATCCCAAGTCGATGCGGTTTGTGTGAAAAACTCCATTTTCTCTTCCTCCTCACCTCTGTTCGCGACTGCGCGAACGATCACGCATGTGCGTTTGCTTATAGCGAGAATCACTTTAATATTGACTGGTAATATATTAATTTGATATGTTGAACCCCTGATTTGCGCCGACCGTCCCCTGCGTCGCTCCAGACGCCCTGCAGCTTGTCGCCGCCCCACTCCGGCCCCGGCGCGCCCATCCCGTCACAATGGAGTACAAGATGAGTATTATCGAACACGACGCGGCCAATGCGTCGCCCCACTGCGATGCGCCCCACTGCCCCATGGAGGGGCGGATGCAGCGCGAAATCGCCAGCCTGCGCAACGAACTGCACGCCTCTTTACAAGATGGCGCCAATGTTCGCGAAGCGCTGGAAAATCATACCCGCCAGTTGGACAAAATGTGGCAAAAAATGGACGCCTTCATGCCCGCCTGGATGGGGTTTAAGGGCGTTGCCTGGATGCTGCGCCTGGTGGGTCAGATGCTGTTGATTCTCGCCACCGTGTGGATGGCCATCAAAAGCGGCATCGCCACCCCCAAAGGGTAGGAGGCGATCATGGCACAGACCCCTCCTGGGAGCAAAACAGGTCGTAAAAACAACCGCACAAAAGCGGATATCGCGAACGCTTCTCCGCCCCAGAACAGACCCAAGGATTGGCGCTACCGCGCCCAATACGCCGCCGAAGTCAAACAGCGTCTTCTGCGCGGACAGTGCTTGGCCGAGGCGGCGCGAGAGATGGGCTTTGATCTGGAACGCTTTAACAGATGGTTGCATCAACGTCCCGGCTTTGCCCGCGCGGTGGACGAGGCCGGTCATGCCATCGCCGCGCGCTCCGATGGCGCGCCTATGCGCTACCGGCCAGAGTATGGCGAGAAAATTCATGACCTCATGGCCGAAGGGTGCTCGTTGATCGAAGCGGCGGTCACTCTGGGTCTGCCCATCGATCGCTTCGACAAATGGCGCGCCGACCATCCGGCGTTTGCCGCCGCTCTGGTTCAAGGCGAGCGCGCCAGCCGCGCCTGGTGGCTCAAACTGGGCCGGGAGCATCTGCACGACAAAAGCTTCAACATTCGACTGTGGCAGGAGAATCTGAAGATCCGTTTTGATTTGACCGGCAAGTCCGAGGCCGAGACGGCAGCCGCGCCGCCGCAGGACCATCGGGCGTTTATCCCCCCCACGTTTGAAGAGTTTCTCAGGAGGTTGGAAGATGACGGCGTGGACCCCCCAAGCCGGGCCGCAAACCACCGCAATCGCGGCGCAAAGCGTTCCTGAACTGTTCTTTGGCGGCGCCCGTGGCGGCGGCAAGACCGACTTTCTGCTCGGCGACTTCCTGCAAGGCGTGCATCAAGGCCCGCAGTGGCGCGGGGTGCTGTTTCGCCGCCACATGCCGGAGCTTGACGAGGCGCGCCACCGCGCCGAGCAGATCTACCCCAAAGCCGGTGGCGTGTGGAGCGCCTCCCACCGCCGCTGGACCTTCCCCTCCGGCGCCACGCTCTCGTTGCGCCATCTGGAAAACGAGAGCGACGCCGACCGCTATCAGGGCCACCAATACGCCTGGATCGGCTATGACGAACTGGGCAGTTGGAGCAGCGACGGCCCCTATCGGAAATTGATGGCGTGTCTGCGCTCGGCCAGCGGCGCAGAGAATCTGCGCATTCGCGCCACCGGCAACCCGGGCGGTCCGGGGCATCAGTGGATCAAGGCGCGGTTTATCGACCCCGCGCCCACCGGTTTCCGCGTGTTTCGCGACACCGACACCGGACTGCCGAGGATGTTCATCCCGGCGCGGGTGGATGACAATCGCATCCTGTTGCACAACGACCCCGACTATGTGGCGCGTCTACGCGGGGTGGGCTCCAAAGCATTGGTCAAGGCGTGGCTGGGGGGGGATTGGAGCGCCATCTCCGGGGCCTACTTCGACCAGTGGGATAGCAGTCGCCACATTATCGAACCAGTGGAGTTGCCCACCCATTGGACCCGTTTTCGCGCCTTCGACTGGGGCTCGGCAGCGCCCTTCTCGGTGGGCTGGTGGGCGGTCTCCGACGGCTCCCTGCCACACATCGCCCGCGGCGCGTTGGTGCGCTATCGGGAGTGGTACGGCGCCACCGGGCCCAATCGCGGGTTGCGGCTCACCGCCGAGGAGGTGGCAGACGGCATTCTGGAGGCGGAGCTCCCCGGCGAGCGCATCCGCTACAGCGTCGCCGACCCCGCCATCTTCGCCACCGATGGCGGCCCCTCCCTGGCCGAACGCATGGGACGGCGCGGCGTCCCATTTCGCCCCGCCGACAACGCCCGCATCGCCGGCTGGGACCAGATTCGCGCGCGTCTCAAGGGCGACGCGGAGGGGCGGCCTCTGCTGCTCTGCTTCTCCCTCTGCGCCGACTCCATTCGCACCCTACCGTCGCTCACCCACGACATGGCGCGGCCAGAGGATCTGGACACCAGCGCCGAGGACCACGCCGCCGACGAGTGGCGCTACGCCTGCATGTCGCGACCCATCACCCGTGACGCCGACGCCGTGGGCGGCAAGCCGCGTTTCGAACGCGATCTCAGCTTCGACGAGCTGCGCGAACGCAACGCCAAACGCCAGCACAACGCCATGCTATAGCGATGCGACACAAAACCGCACAAAACGACCAGCGCTTGAGTGACACAACACCGGCTTGCGCTGACTATTGGCCGCCGACTGGTCGGCGGCGGGGTGATTCGGGCCATCCATGGCCCTCACCCTTCGGGCTCGCTGCGCGAGTCCGATTCGGCAATCCTGCCGAATCGTCTGGGGGCCGCGCCCCCAGCGGGTGTAATGGAATGGTCCGCTCCGCTACCCAAACGGCCTCGCAATGGGCCAAGATGGTGGTGTGTTTTTCCATCTAAACGGAGTCGGAGCGGACCATGAGCAATCATATCGAAAACGGACAGGTACGGGTACTGGGGATTGATCTGGGCAAGAGCGTGTTTCAGTTGCATGGCGTGGATGCGCGCGGCAAAAGCGTTCTCAAGAAGCGACTGAAACGAGACGAGCTCCTGGAGTACATGGCGCAACTGCCGCCGTGCCTGGTGGGGATGGAAGCCAGTAGCGGCGCCCACCATTGGGCGCGGAAATTTCAGGGATATGGGCATGATGTGCGTTTGATGGCGCCGCAATATGTGAAGCCCTACGTGAAGCGGCACAAGAACGACAGCGTGGACGCTGAGGCGATATGTGAAGCGGTACAGCGTCCGAATATGCGTTTTGTGGGGATCAAAAGCGTTGCCCAGCAAGAAATTCTAGCGTTGCATCGGGTGCGCAGTCTGGCGGTGAAGAACCGCACGGCGTTGGTGAACCAGATTCGCGGACTGCTTGCCGAGTATGGGATTGTCTTTCCCAAGAGCATCAAACAGGCGCGGCGGGCGATTGTGCTGATTTTGAGTGATGAGAGCTCGGAAATGAGCGCCAATTTTCGCGTAATTCTGGAGGATGAGCGCGATGAGCTGGCGCATTTGGATGAGCGCATCGGCAAATATGAGCGTGAGATTGAGGCGCTGGCCAAGGCGGAGCCGCAGTGTCGATTGCTGATGACGATCCCGGGAGTGGGACCGATCACGGCGACGGCGCTGTTGGCGTCGGTGGGGGATGTGCGGGCGTTTAAGAATGGCCGGGAGCTGTCGGCATGGATAGGGTTGGTTCCGAATCAGCACTCCACAGGGGGCAAGGCGTGGCTGACGGGGATCAGCAAGCGGGGAAACGGTTATCTTCGCACCCTGTTGATTCATGGGGCGCGGGCGGCGTTGCGCGTGTGTGAAAACAAGCCGGATCGCCGCAGCCAGTGGGCAGTGTCGGTGTCGGAACGTCGCGGCGCAAATAGAGCAGTGGTGGCGCTGGCCAACCGCATGGCGCGCAGCGCGTGGGCGATGCTGGTGAAGCAGGAGGCCTATGGGGCCAGCGCCGCTGTGTAGAGAGAGCGCAATACAACTCTAAAAGAAAAACAGGCCGATAAGGAAAGAGAAAGAGATCCCACCAGCCAGGTTGCGAGAGAGAGTCGAGATTGATGGCGTGAAACGGCATAGCCCTGCGTGGTCAAGAACCTGTTTCGCCCAAGGGCCCATAGAGGCCGAGGGTGTGTTGAGGAGGGCCACGCGCAAATTCCATCAGGGCCAGAGGGCGACAAGCCCCTCATCAACAGGCCGGATACATGGGCGCGACTAAGCCTCACACATCAGTGGACATTTTCTCTTGCCGTGGCGGAGCGGACCATACATGGGCGGAGCCCACGGTGTGGCTGTTGATCTTGGGAGCTCGAGGGCAAAGCCCTCGATATCTTCCATCGCCAAAACCGCTAATGTCCAATTTTGAATTCGACTTACAATATAGTTTCGGCACACAAAAAGCCGCGCCTGATTGCATCAGGCGCGGCTCTCTTTGCCCTTCCTGGTTGAGTTTAAAAGAGCTACTTATTGGCTCCCTTCTCCTCCGGATAGACATCGTCATAGCCGGTGATCATCGCCTTGACATACTGCATCGGCGGATGCCCGGTGAACGCCATGTAGACGTGGGCGATGAAGAAGATCAACATGGCGAACGCCGCCGCCACATGCACCAGCGCCACATCGCCCAGAGTCAGCCCCCAATTGGCGGGCCAGTCGTTGTAGTACATGTAGAGCAGGCCGGTGATCCAGATCACCGGGGTGATGGCGATATTGAAGCTCAGATAGGCGATGCGCTGCAGCGGGTTGTGCTTGAAGCGCACCGTCTTCTTATACGGGTGCGGCACGCTGTGGTCGAAGATCCCCACCGAGTAATACTTCATCACCGCCATCAGCCGCTCGGTGGTGGGGATATACTGCTTCCACTCGCCGGTAACCAGATGCCAGAAGATGGCGAACACCCACAGCCAGATCAGCACCCAGGCGCACGCCCGATGCCACCCCGCCGCCTCTTCATACCCCACCAGCGCATAGGCGCCGTTGACCTCGAAGCCGGTGATCATCAGGGCGATGATCAACACCGCCTGGAACCAGTGCCAGAAGCGTTCAAAGCGGGAGAATACCCGTTCACGTGTTTTCATGATCCATCCCCCCTCTCTCAAGAGCGCCGCATGGCTGCGATGATGCGAATCGCGCCGTGCAGCCCCACGCCGATCAACGCCAGCAGCGCGCCATACCAACCCAGAGTCGACAACCAGGGGATGCTGTCCCGCCCTGGCATGTAGAAACCGGTGAGCGACTCCAGACGTCCGTTCTTGGCGTGGCACTCGTTGCACCCCACCGCCTGCGCCTTGGGCGCCACCATGTGGGTGATGGGCCAGAAGTAGCGCGTCTCAACAAAAGCGTGCTCGCCGGAGTAGCTCACCCCGCGCGCCTTGAGTCCCGCCTCCAGCGCCTTATCCCAGTCATAGTGCTTCCAGAACGCCGCCTCATCCTTGCCGAACAGATGCGGCACGGCGAGGATGCGGTTCTTGACGTCGTACGGCTGCTTGCCGCGCATTACCTTGAATGGCCAGATGCGCGCATCGGCATCCGTCGAATCGCCGCCAAAAGCGTTGATGTTGACCACGCCTGTGGGGTCGATCTTATCCTCCAGCAGTTGATAGCGAATATTGCCGTTAAACCAGTAGTACTCGGGACGTACGTTGGCTTGCCAGACGAAGTCGCCCTTCTTGGGATGGTAGGTGGCGTAGCCGTCGGCATCCTTGATCACCTTTTTGGACTGGCCCGCCGTGGACCAATCCCACCAGGTTTTGGTCTTGCGTCCGCCACGGGCGAACTCGGGAATGTGGCAGGTCTGACACGCCACGCGGTCGGTATGGTCGTTGAGTTTGGGATGGTTGCTCTCCGGGTGCGGCGTCAGCCCATGACACGACTCGCAACTGGAGCGGGTGAAATCGGTCTTGCCCGGCACATCCACGCCGATGCGATCCACCGCCTTGGTGGCGTAGCGCGAACCGGTGACCTCATGGCCGCCCGTGGTGTGGCAGGTTTGGCAGGTAAAATTCAGCCCCTTGGCGTCCATGTGCACATCCAACGCCTTGTCGGGCTTGAACATGCTGGAGTCCAGATCGCCGTGCTTGACGCCGTCGCCGCCGCCGCCGAAGAAGTGGCACGCGCCACAATTGGCGCGGGTGGGCTGACCCACCTTCTGCGCCACCATGGCCAGATCCACCGGCTGCCAGATCTTGCCGGATTTGGGCGGAAACTCCTTGGGCTCATACACCGGATGGCCCGCCCCGGCGGGGAACTTCTTATATTTGCCGGTGGCGTCGTGGCACACCAGGCAATCCACGGCGTCCTGATTGGTCAGGTCGAACGCGGCGTTCTTCCAGCCATAGCCGATGTGGCAACTGGTGCAGCGCGGCCAGTTGGTCGCCGTGGCCACGCAGAAATTGTTGATGACGTTCTTTTTGCCCAGCATCTGCCCGGTGAGTTTGTTGTCAAACGCCCAGGTCCAGTGGGTTGTGCGCATCAGTTGATGCGAGGCTTTGGTGTGACACTTCAGGCACGCTTTGGTCACCTCCGGGCCATTCGCAAATGGTCCTTTCAGTTCAGCAAAGGCGCTGTGGTCCGCCGTCGACGGCGCGTTTTGTGGTCGTATCTCGCGATCTCCAGCCGCAATGGCTGACGTTGCGACGCCTCCCACCGTCGCCATGAGAACCATCCCTATGAGGATGTGCGCCACAGTGCGCCACCCCGATCCCCCCCGATCGACTCTGTTCATGGCCGCCCTCCCGTGTGATGCCGCTCTACAACATCGGATTGATAGAACTTATAGCGCCATAAACCAGAAACTTTTGCAACATGAACCGGTGAATGACTGATATTGCCTGGATTTATTAACCACGCAACAACCATCCTGAGCTTCTAAAAGTGATATCAATACATGGTGATTTTATGAGGCGCCGAATTCGGCTTTGAGGGCTTCCACCTGAGGCAGGATCTCCAGGAAGGCGGTGGCCAGTTGCGGATCGAACTGCTGGCCTGCGCCATCGCGGATCAGCGCAGCGGCGTCCTCCACGCTCCACGCTTTTTTGTATGGGCGCACGCTGGTGAGCGCATCATACACATCGCACACCGAGGCGATGCGCGCGGCCAGGGGAATCGCTTCGCCAGCCCAGCCGTGGGGGTAACCTGCCCCATCCCAGCGTTCGTGATGACCCGCAATGATCTGACGCGCCAGTTGGAACAACTCCGCCGGGTGGTCGCCCAGAATCTCCAGCCCGTAGACCACATGCTCGCGCATCAGGGCCATCTCTTGATCGTCCAGACGCCCTGGCTTGAGCAAAATGGTGTCGCTGATGCCGATCTTGCCAACGTCATGCATGGGGCTGGCATAGAGAATGTCGCGACTCTGCGCCTCGGACAGGCCGATGCGCAGAGCCAGCAGTTGGCAACTATGGCTCATGCGCAGCACATGGGCGCCGGTCTGGTCGTCGCGAAACTCCCCCGCCTTACCCAGACGACGGATCACCTCCAGCCGCGTCTCGTTGATCTCGGCGGTTTTTTCATTCACCTGGGCGTCCAACAACTCGGCGCGCATCTTCTGGCGTTTGAAATAGATGCGCGAACGCAGCATATTGCGCGCGCGCAACATGACTTCCCAGTTATCGAAAGGTTTGGAGAGGAAATCCTGCGCCCCTTCACGCAGCGCCCGATGGCGCGTCTCGGCGTCGGTCTGCGCGGTCAACGCCAGCACCGGCAGGTACTCCGCCTCGCCCACCGTGCGCCGCAACGCCGCCATCACCGCATAGCCGTCCAGCACCGGCATGCGGATATCCAGCAGCAGCAGATCCCAGGATTGCGTCTCAAACAGCGACACCGCCTCGCGTGGATCCTCCACGCCGTAGACCTTGTCGAACCCTTCCGCCTGCAGCATCGCCTCCAGCAGCGCCACATTGGCCGGATTGTCATCCACGATCATAATGCGCGAAGCGAGAATCTCCGCCTCCATGGCGTCATTGAGCTGCATACGAACTCTCTCTCAATAGCGGAAACACAAACCTGTGAAACACCCTCTTTGCGCCGCAATAACGGCGCCTAACGATTCGCCGCGCCACTCTGGATCAAGGCGCGCGCAATCAGCGTCTCCAGTTCAGCGAAATCCAATGGCTTGGTCAAAAAGCCAAAAAAGCTGCTCGCTTGCGCCTGGGCGCGCGTCGCCTCGGTGGCGTCGGCGCTCACCGCGATGACCGGCATATCGGTCAATGCGGTGGTCTCGCGCATATACTCCAACACCTGGAATCCATCCATATCCGGCAACCCCAGATCCAGCAACACCAGATCGGGCCGCTTAAGCGCCGCCTCGCGCAGACCGCTGCGGCCATCGGAAACCACCCGCAGCGTGGCTTGGGGAATGCGCTTGAACCACGCCTCCATCAAGCGGGCATTGACCGGGGCATCCTCCACATAGAGCGCCTCGAATGGCGTGGAGGGCAACTGCGGCGTCTCCTGCTCGGCCTGCGCTTCGCCGGTTTCTCGCAGCGGCGCGGCCCCCGCCCCGGCCAACGACGGCGCGTCCAACCAAAATACCGCGCCCACGCCTGGGGTCCCCATCACCTGCAAGTCGCCGCCCATCAACTGCGCGAACTGCCGACTCAACGCCAAGCCGATGCCCACCCCCTCCACTGCGCTGCGCTCGGCGCCCAGGCGCTGGAACGGCTCAAACACCCGACTCAGTTGATCCTCCGTCAGCCCCAGACCGGTATCGCTCACCACCACCCGGGCCGGATCCTCCGCCGTCGCCTGCAACAGCTCCACCAGCACCACGCCGCCTTCGCGGTTGTACTTGATGGCGTTGGAGATCAGATTGAGCACAATCTGCTTGAAGCGCAATGGATCCACATAGGCTGAACCCGCCACCCCCTGCAGAGGCGCCAGGGTCACCGCAACGCCCCGCTTGCGCGCCATCTGCGCCAGCAGGTCGATGCACTCGCGCACGATCTCCGGCAACGCCACAGTGCGCGGACTCAGGCTCACCTGGCCAGCTTCGATACGCGCCAAATCCAATACGTCGGTGATCAGCGCCAACAGGTGGCGGCCCGATTTCTCGATGTAGGCCAAGTGGTCATGCTGGCGTTGTGACAGCGTCTCCTGCGCCTCGCGCCCGAGCAGTTGCACAAACCCCAATATGGCGTTGAGCGGCGTGCGCAACTCATGGCTCATGGCCGAGAGGAACTCCGACTTGGCGCGGTTGGCTTGCACCGCCTGTTCGGTGACCCGCTCCAACGCCCGTTGGGCGCGGCGCATCTCGGTGATGTCCTCGCCGCTGAGCAGCACCCCTTCCACCCCATGGACCTCATCACGCAGCACCGCCTGCCCCCAGCGAATGCGGCGCAATTCGCCATCCGCCGCACGCAGGCTCATCTCATAGCGACGCCTCTCATCGCCCAACTGCGCCATGGCGGCGTCGAACTCCGCGCGCGCGCGGTCACGATGCCCTCCACTGGCGGGCGCGGCGTCAAACCACGCCATGCCATGGGCCTGCTGCGGCGACACCCCCAGCAGATCGCAGCCCACATTATTCAGCAGCGTCACCCGCCCCTGCCGGTCCAGCGACAAGATCACCGTATCGGCAATGGCCAGCAGCTTCTCGGCGCGGGATTTGACCGCCGCCAAATCCTCCTGGTCGCGCATGCGTGTGGTGTCATCGCGCACAATGCCGCTGAGGCGCCGCCGCCCCTCCTGGAGCTCGCCGCACAGACCACCGCGCATGGTGACCCAACGCGCCGCTACGCCGCTCACGCGGTGGGTCACATGGAGTGGTCCCGCGCCCTCCAGACACGCCTGCCAGGCGAACTCCGCCAGCAAGCGATCCTCTTCATGCACAGCGCCCAGATAGCCCCTCAGCGTGGCTCGCCCCTCGCGCCCATCCGTCACCCCCAGGAGTCGGGCCGCCGTGGCGTTGCACACCAGCGCGTCATCCGCCTCGCGCCACTGCCACACCCCCACGCCCGCCTGCGCCAAACCTTGCGCCAACGCATCGTCGCTCCACTGGGCTGAATCTTCCGTCACGTCGACCGCCTCACCCCTGCCTCCAATCTGCTCCTCTGCGCCAACTCAACACGTCCATCATGGCAAATTTCCACGGATTATTCCAATCATGCAAAACAGATTCTCCGGCGTTTGCGCCGCACTATTTGCGATTCCCTCCACATGGGGCATACTGAAGGCTCTCTTATCGCCCCACTTAGCAGGAGAACCCCCATGCGATTTCTCCACACCATGGTCCGGGTCGCCGATCTGGAGGCCTCGCTCCGTTTCTATCGCGATCTTCTGGGTCTGCAGGAGACCCGCCGCAGCGTCCACGAAAAAGGGCGCTTCACCCTGGTCTATCTGGCCGCGCCCGAGGATATCGAACGTCTCGGCGACGCCGCCGCGCCGCAGGTGGAGTTGACCTACAACTGGGACCCTGAAGAGTACTCGGGCGGACGCAACTTCGGCCATATGGCGTTTGCCGTGCGCGATATCTACGCCCTGTGCGCCGCGCTGCAGGATGCGGGCGTGACCATCAACCGCCCGCCCCGCGATGGCCACATGGCCTTTGTGCGCTCGCCCGATGGCGTCTCCATCGAGCTGCTGCAACAGGGCGAAGCGCTGGAACCGTGCGAGCCCTGGGTCAGCATGGACAACACCGGCTCCTGGTGAGACACGCAGACGCCTGACGCGTTCCTTCAATCACGCGGGGAGAGTTTTGTGGATAGCAGTTTGAAAGAGGCGATCCTCCGTCAACGGGAGATGCTCACGGGCCTGTTGATCAAACCCATGCGCAATCTGGCCAAAACCTGCGCCGGATTGATGAACGACCGCGCCGCCATGGAGGCGCTGCTGCAACGCATGTTGCCGGCCATCGACTACTGCCAACATCTGTTTGTACTCGACGCCAATGGCGTTCAGTTCACCGACAACATCACCCATGAGGGCCATGATGCGCGCCACTATGGCCGCGACCGCTCACAACGGCCCTACATGCAGGACATCATCGCCACCGATTTCAAACTCTCCGACGCCTATATCAGCCGCTACAACAAGCGCCCGTCGCTCACCGCCATGCAGGTGATCCGCGATGAGAACTTCAACGTCATCGGCTTTCTGGGCGCCGACTACGACCTGCGCGATCTGCCCGCCACCCAAGGGGTCTACCAGGAGCCCGCCGCCTGGCGGCAGATCAAGGGCGACCCGGCCATTCGCAGCGGCATCTTTCTACAAGAGCGGGTGCAGAGTCAGATGGACGCCCACATGGATGACGTGCTGGCGCTGATGGTCTCTCTCATCTGCGGTTATGGGGTGTTCCACGGCAAGCTGCACTTCTCCAGCAGCCGCGCCTCCATCTGGCTGGTCAACGATCCCTTCCGCTACCGCATTCTGAGCATCGACGAGTTGCAGGATCCTGATATTCTGCTCACCCTTCCGCCGCAAAAGTACATCGACCAGGCCATTGTTCCCATTGGCGACATCGAGCCGATCTTTGAGATGTTGCGACAGCTGCGATTCGCCGATGAAACCATCTATCTGCGCGCCGGTTCGCTCAATATCTGCAACGGTATGGTGTCGCTGAACTTCTCCTGCGACGGATCCCACTACATCCGTTACGATGAATTTTTGGGCAAAGGGTTGGATTTCTGGTTTGGCGCCGCCGCCAGCAACGACGCCAAATGCGCGCCCTGTGGGTGACGCCTCGGCTCTGCGTGAGCGTGTTGTCTGCGCTGTGTCCATTTGATTGTATGAGGCCTTCCTATGTGGATTTTTCTTGAAGGGGGACGTTTTCTCTCCCTGTCCGCCGATCCGAGCGATCCCGATCGCGTGCTGGCGCGCGCGCGCCTGCCGGGCGACCTGGAGACCGATTTTCCCGGCGCGCGGATCACCGAATCCGACGACACCGACTACCGCTTCAGCGCCAGCGTCACCCGCGCCCAGGCGTTGGCGGCCATCGCCCATGAGATTGAGGACATGGCCTACCCCAGCTTGCGTCGCACCGTGTGCAACGCCAATCGAGTCACCGCCATCCAAACCTGCAATCAGGCCATGATTGACGCGCAACAGCGCGCCCTGAAAGGTCAGGACCAGGTCTCCACCTGCGGCATCAATCCGCAGCATGATGACGACCTGCCGTACAAATAGACATGGCGCAAATTCACCACAAGACTCAGATTGGCGATGGATGATGGGTGCGGAACATTCGAACCGAGAAGCAGCCACGGGAATAGGGCGCGCCCTGGCGCGCCTGCTGACCGCTCTGGCGTTGCTGGTCAGTCTGTTTGCCGCGCCGTCCGCCCAAGCCGACGCCAACCCCATTACCATCGGCGTCACCCTGGGGTTGAGCGGCAAGTTCGCCCCCATGGCCGCCATGTCGGCAAATGGCTACCGCTTGTGGGAGGCTCACGTCAACGCCCAGGGCGGTCTGCTGGGACGCCCGGTCAAGCTCATCATCTATGATGATCACAGTGACAAACAGCGCGCCATCGCTCTGTATGAGAAATTGATCAACGCCGATCGGGTCGATCTGCTGTTTGGCCCCTACTCCAGCAGCGTCACCGCCGCCGTGGCGCCGCTGGCCGAACGCCATGGCTACCCCATGCTGGCCGCTGGCGCCGCCGCTGACACGCTTTGGCGCCAAGGCTACAAACATCTGTTCGGTCTGTTTATTCCCGCCAGCCGCTACGCCGTCGGCTTTCTGGAGATGATCGCATTAAACGGAATTCAGCATATCGCCCTCGTTGGCGCAGATGACCCCTTCTCTCAATCCATCCTGGACGGCGCCCGCGATTGGGGCCGTAAATTTGGTCTGCACGTGACGATTGAGGAGAGTTTTCACAAAGGCGAACACCATCTCACACCACTGGCGGAACGCCTGGCCAAAGCCGCCCCAGAGGCGGTGATCATGTGTGGCCACTTTGATGAAGCGGTGGACCTGCGCCGCGCCCTGGCCGCCGTCAAGTTCTCTCCACGCGCCTATTTCGCCACCGTGGGGCCCGCCATGGAGAGCTTCCGCGAACGCCTGGGCGCGAAACTGGCCGAGGGCGTATTCTCATCCTCCCAATGGGAGGTTGGCGCACGCTACACGCCAAATGATGAGGAGATTTTCCTGCATCCGTTTATTGAACGCTTTGGCGTTACGCCCTCCTATCAAGCTGCTGACGCCTTTGCCGCTGCACAAATTCTCGCCTATGCAATCCGCAAAACCGGCTCGATTGAGCGCCCGGCGCTGCGCGATCAACTGGCGAAAATGAATGCTGTGAGCATCATCGGTCACTACGGAGTTGACAGAAACGGCATGCAGATTAAACATTTCTCGCTCACAACCCAGTGGATTCAAGGACGCAAACAGATCGTCTGGCCGGAACAACTGGCCAGTGCGCCGCCACAATTCGACTCTTTGAGTCCATTACAGTAGACTCTGCGCCTATGCCGCATCGTCCTTTCAAACCGCTTTGGCGCAGCCTCACCTTTCGCATCGTGCTCATCGTCATGCTGTTCGCAGCATCACTGGCGGCCGCCCTGCATATCTCCCTGCAAAACAGCCTCGCCTGGTACCTGCAGAGCAACATCGCCCAGGATCTGAAACGTTTGGCCGATGACGCCCACCTGATCAGCGATGCCGGGCTGGAGGAGTTGTTGCGCGGCGGCGGCAGCGACAACCCCATCAAAGCCCGCATCGCCCGCGCCAAAACCGCCGGGCAGATCGATAATTTCATGCGTCAACGCAGCCTCATGTGGCTGCTGTATGCCGAAGATAAACTGTTTTTCCGCTCCCCGGATCTTGCGCCGCAACAGATCCCCAGCAGCTGGCGCAGCGTGCAATTGGAAGAGCCCATTCCCATCTCGTTTGCCCAGCGCCAGCTCTTCCTCTACCGCTTCACCTTCGACCCCTGGAATTGGGAGATCATCCTGATCAAGGATCGCAACGAATATGACGCGCTGCTCAGCCATCTGGATCACACCAAGCGCATCATCGCCCTGCTTCTGCTGCTCTCGACGCTGCTTCTGTTCGTGGTGCTGCAGCGGGTTATTCGCAAGCCGGTCAACGCCATCATTCATGATCTCAACCGCGGACGTCGTCCCGACTATGTTGGCATTTATGAATTTCAGTTCCTAGCCGAGCATATAAGCGGCATCATACGGAATTTGCAGGATAAAACATTCGAGGCGGAAAGCGCAAACCAAGCCAAAAGCGCATTCCTGGCCAAAATGAGCCATGAGATCCGCACCCCTCTCAACGCCATCCTCGGCATGGGCGAGTTGCTGGCGGACTCTCCCCTCAACGAGGAACAACGCCGACATCTGACTGTGCTCAACAACGCCAGCGACGGCCTGATGGCGCTGATTAACGACCTGCTGGATCTCTCCAAAATTGAGGCCGGACAGCTCACCCTGGCGGAAGAACCGTTTGAACTCCCTCCCCTCCTGACCAGCGTCCTGAGCCTGTTTGAAACCAGTTGTCAGGAAAAAGGCCTGCTGCTGGACATCAGCATCAACCCGACCACGCCGCAGTGGGTTGTGGGAGACGCCCAACGCCTGCGCCAAGTGCTGCTCAATCTGCTGGGCAATGCCGTGAAGTTCACCACCAAAGGCTACGTGCGCTTGAAAGTGGCGCCTTGGGAGGAGAGCCAGATCTTCTTTGAGGTCAGTGATAGCGGGATAGGCATTACTGAACAGGAACTTACACGCATATTCCTGCCCTTCCGCCAAGCCGACGACTCCATTACGCGCCGGTTTGGCGGCACGGGTCTGGGACTCTCCATCAGCCGCCACCTGGTGGAAGCCATGGGCGGCGCCATGGAGGTGCAGAGTACGCCTGGGCGCGGCAGCCGATTTCACTTTGTCCTGCCTCTACGGCCAACCTCGCGCGTGGTGATTGAACCGCGTCAAGATCAATACTCACCCTCGACGGATGAGCCCGCCGCCCCCCTTGACCGTCCTGTCGACATTCTTCTGGCCGATGACTCAAAAGATAACAGGCTGCTGATTCAAGCGTTTCTGAAATCATCACGATACCGTCTAACACTGGCGGAGGATGGCGCCCAAGCGCTCACCTTGATGAAAGCGCGTCCGTTTGATCTGGTGTTGATGGATATCCAGATGCCCATGATGGACGGCGTCACCGCAACCAAGGAGTTCCGCGCCTGGGAAGCGCTTAACCGCTCGACATCAACGCCCATCATCGCACTCACCGCCCACGCGATGAAAGAGGATGCCGAACGCTCTATAGCCGCTGGCTGTGACCGTCATCTAACCAAACCCATCAGTAAAAAACAGCTTCTCAACGCTCTGGATCACCATGTGGCAAGCCAATATTAAATCATTATGATACTTTTGCTTGACTGGCCGGTCAGCCCTGGCTACAGTGCAGACACGCTCGTCACATCTCTCTGCTCACCAAGCCTCCCGTCTCATCAAACACACGATACTGCTCGTTTTCTGAACCGCCTCTGGGCGGTTTTTTTATTGCCTGTTCCACCCGTCATCACTTTAGGAGATCGCGGCATAACCCCCGCGATGCGAACCCCCATGTCCTCTTCCAACCTGCAAGATCCCATGGCCCATGCGCTGGATGCGCCCGAAGACGCCGGCGTCGGCCCTGAAGGCGACGTGCAACGCTGGATGGCCGAACTCACCCTGGCCGAACGTCAGGAGAATCAATGGCGCAAAGAGGCGCGCATGGCGGTCAAACGCTATCGCGCCGAACGTCGTCTCGACCCCGATCATCAAGCCCCGCCCCTGTTCAACATCCTCTACAGCAACATCCAAACTCTGGCCCCGGCGCTGTATGGCCAGACGCCGCGCCCGGACATCCGCCGCCGTCACGCCGATGAGGACCCCATCACCCGCACCGTGGCGGAGACCCTGGAGCGCGCCGTCAACTGGCACATCGAGTCGGTGGACTTCGACGAGCAGATCAAGAATGCGCTGCATGACGCGCTGCTCACTGGACGCGGCGCGGTGCGGGTGGGTTTCAAAGCCGACTTTGACGTGTTGGTGGATCCGGCCACCGAGGAGTCGTTCGAAACCCCCATTCAGGGGCAGGCGACGCTGCAATACGTGCCGTGGGAGGATCTGCGCATCGGTCCGGCGCGCACCTGGGCGGAGGTTCCCTGGGTGGCGTTCCGCCATCAACTCACCCGCGCCGAGCTCAAACAGGCCTTTCCGCATCTGAAAAGCGATGATCTCACCTTCACCTATGCGCCGGAGAAGTGGAATCGGGCGGATGATGAGGATCTGCGCCAGGCGGATCTGTTCCGCCGCGCTACCGTGTGGGAGATCTGGGACTTGGAGACCCGCCAGGTGCGCTTCATCTGCCCTGGTTACATCAAGGCGCCGCTGCGGGTGATGGAGGATCCGTTGGGGCTGGAGGGGTTCTTCCCCATTCCGCGCCCCATGCGCTTTATGCGCGACACCTCCAGCATGATCCCCATGGTGGAGTATGGCCAGTATCGCGATCAGGCCCGTGAGCTGGACCGCCTCACCGGGCGCATCAACCGCATCATCGAGTCCATCCGCTTTCGCGGCATCTACGACCCCACCCTGGGGGAGGATTTGGAGAACGTGCTGGACGCCAGTGACGGCACCCTGGTGCCCGCCGGTGACGGCGCCACGGCGCTGCTGGCCCAAGGCGGCCTGAGCAACGCCATCTGGATGCTGCCCACTGAGTCCGCCGCCGCTGTCTTGGCGCAGCTCTATGGTCAGCGCGAGATGGTGAAAAACGAGGTGTGGGAGATCACCGGCATCGCCGACATTCTGCGCGGCGTGACCCAGCCCAATGAGACCGCCCGCGCCCAGAGCATCAAAGCCAACTTCGCCTCCATGCGCATTCAGGAGCGGCAGAAGGAGGTGGCGCGCTACTGTCGCGACTTGATCAAACTGATGGCGGAGGTGATCGCCGAACAGCTTCCCGCCGAGCGACTGACCGAGATGAGCGGCATCGTGCTGCCGCCGCCTGCCCTCAAGCTGTTGGGCTCGCAGCAATTGCGCGACTATCGCATCGACATCGAGACCGACTCCACCATGATGGCCGACGAACTGGCCGACCGTGAGAGCGTCACCACCGCCTTGACCAGCGTGGTGAGCTATCTGACCGGGGCCACGCCGCTCATCACCGCCGGGGTGCTCACCCCTGACGGCGCCATGAAGATGCTGCTGGCCGCCGTGCGCCGCTTCCGTCTGGGTCGCGATGTGGAGGAGGCGTTGGACGATCCGTCGAAGATGTTGCAGAGCGCCATGAACCCGGAGAAAGCGCAACAGATGCAGCAGATGCAGATGCATGCGGCGGTGCAGACAGCGCAGACCCAGGCGCAGCTGCAGGCCCAAGCCACCCAAATGGAGGCGCAGAACGCCCAGCGCAAGGCGCAGTTGGAGGCGATGCAGTTGCAGCTAAAAATGGAGCAGGTGGCGCTGGAGCGGCAGAAGTTGATGGTCAAAGCGCAGGAGGTGGCGCGGGATCAGCAGGAGGCGGTGGCCGAGGCCCACCAAGCTCAGGCCGAGCAGGCGGAAGCCGAACGCAAAACGGTGGAATCCATCGAAGCGGCGCGACTTGCCGAGGCGGAACAAGCCGAAGCCGAGCGCGCCGCCGTCCAGCAGGCTCAAGCCGAGGCGATGAGACAACAAGTACTGCAAGAAAAGACCCAGCAGCACGCTTACCATGAAGATCCCGCCATGGTCGGCGTGGAGCCGCCCTATGTGCGGCTGACGCCGGAGCGTGAGGCGTACTAATTGAAGAGACTGGGACTTCGCCCCAGTCCCCCGACCAGGGCGCCCTATAGCTTTGGACAGACCCATGTGGAACAGGAAAGATATTGAGGGCTGTGCCCTCAAACTCCCCTGAAGTCAACAGCCAAACCTTGGGGCGCCGCCCCAAACCCCGCTGGGGGCGCAGCCCCCAGACCCCGCCGCCGACCAGTCGGCGGCCAATAGTCAGCGCTAGCTCGAGCTGTGTCACGCAAACATTCGTCGTTCTGTGCAGTTTTTCGTTTCGCATGGCGAGAAAACGTCTCACCTCCACCTCTACCACACAATTTGCTCAACATTTCACAGGAGTTCCCATGGCTCGACAACGCTACTGGTGGCATGGGCCGCGCGATGTGCGCCCCTATCCGCCGGAATCCATCCAAGAGACCGCCGCGCGCAAAAGCGATCTGCAACTGCTGCGCGATCTGGACGCCACCATCGGCGGCTACCACAGCCCGGTGGATGGGCGCTGGATCGACTCCCGCCAAGCGCGCCGGGAGGATCTGAAACGCCACGGCTGTCGCGAATACGACCCCGGCGAAAAACGCGCTTTCCTGCAAGAGAAGCAGTCGCGGGAAAACGCCTTGGTGGATCGCGCCCGCGCCACCCTGCATCGACGCTTCCACGACAGCTGATCGCTAACGCTCAAACCCACACCGGACGGCCCGGCTTTTCTGCTTGCCGGGCCGCCCAATGCGCGTTAACAATTATCATCGGATAATACAAATGAGCAGTTTTTACTCACCCTGGTTGCGTGAAGAGCCAGCGCCCGTCTCCCGCGCAAATGACAGGATCGATCCGGAGCTGGCGGACGCCTATCACGACAACTACCCGGACCACTTCGAACGCCAGAACAACATCAGCCCCGACACCATGGGGCAACTGCGTCAGGAGTATGAAGCGCAACGCATCAACCACTATGTCAACGAGGAGAACGGCTCCTATCGCGACCCCAAGGCGGCGAAGATGGCCGCCATCTGGGATTGGAACATGGGCGGCGGTCGCAAAGAGACCGCGTTGCGCCACGCCTCGCAGATGCGCTTAATGGCGCAAAACGCCGTATCCGAGCAATCCGCTGCCCCCTCTGGACAAGGGTTTGCGCCTCCGGCGCAACCACCGCTTGGTCAAGGCGGTAACGGAGCGCCACAGTTCCAAGCGATCTCCCCTTGAGGGCAAGCTTGGTTTAAAGCGGCGCAAAAATATCCTCTACACATTGTCGAAACGGGACAAAATTCCGCCAATCCAATGGTGAATGGGGCCCATCAGGCTCAAGAGCACTCGACCATCGCCCCATCTTGGCTTGCGGCAGCGAGGAAAAACCCATACCAAATCTTTACAATGCCTGCCAACACTGCGCCTACCACCATTGGCCCCCAGCCGGTCAATGATGAGCAGTTCGGCGTGAATGGCAATACGCAAGAAGATTGGTTTGCTCTACAACGCCAATTACAGCCGGACAAAGAACGCGTCAATCGAAACTATGCGCAAAATGTAGCGAGAACAAAAGGAGACAACACCACCGGCATGATGCAACTTGCCAAAGATCCATTTGTGTTGGGTCCCGGATGATTCCTGACCTGTTTATGGAATAAGTGCGGATGAGTTAATTGCCAAGCTTTCAGAGTGGCGACTGGCGTTTTGTGATTCAAGGCTTTTTGCGGGATCTGCTGATTGTAGAGCCACGCATATCGAGTCAGTGTTGCAGCCAGATCTTGGCGTGAATCAAAGCGTGTGGTGGTCAGGATATCGGCAATGCGGCCATTGAAACGTTCGACCATGCCGTTGGTCTGAGGTGTACGCGGTTTGATGAGCCGGTGTTCGATACCATGGCGCGCGCATTCCACATCAAACAGATGCTTGCCAGTAGGCTGGCGCTCGCCCTCGGCGCTGAAGCGATCCGTGAAGCATTTGTCGTTGTCGGACAGCAACTTGACGATCTTAAAAGGAACTTTGGCCGTCAGGCGTTTGAGGAATCCAGTCGCGGTCTTGGCGGACTTGTCCGGGCACAACTCCAGATAGACCCAGCGGCTGGCGCGGTCGATGGCCACGAACAGATAGCGCCGTGAGGATTCATCAGGCATTTGAGGCAGGTATTTGTAGTCGACGTGAATATAGCCAGGCTCGTAGTCCTTGAAGGTTTTGACCGGCTTCTTTTCGCCTTCCGGTTGAGGGATCAGATCGCGTAGACGGGAGACCTTGTGGCGACGTAGACAGCGGTCCAGACCGGAGCGGCTGACATCGGAATTGACGAACTCGCGCATCACAATCAGTAGGTCGTCCAGGGGCAAAAGGAACGTCCGGCGCAACTCCACCGCCACAATTTCCTGCTCAGGCGTCAACGTCGTGGGCAGATGATGTGGCGTATGGGAATGGTCTTGGGTATCGTTACGTCCCTTCCAGCGTCGAATGGTGTCCACAGTAACGCCAAACTGTGCCGCCAGATGGCTATTGGGCAGGGTAGACTCCTGAATCTGTTTGCGGATCTTCGGCGTCGTGGTGGCGTTGGCGTGCAGACGGATTTCCATCAGATTCCTCCTGTTGCGCTTCCTCTGGCCTGTTGGACCAAATAGGCTCTGGCCTGGAATAGAGGATAGCTCAACACGTTTATGGAATCATCCGGGATTTTACATCTACCCAAACGATGGGTTTGTTCACGACCTTGCGTGGCTGATGCAGACGGATGAGACCCATTGGACCCAGCGACTTCTCTTTGACCCCAAGGCACGCCTCTATCAGTACAAACATGAATAATCCAAGCAAAAAGGAATCCGCGCCGCACGCCACAAGCTGGCTCTCCAAAGCGCTCCAGGGAACGCGCGCTTTTGTGCGGGATCTGGTGGCTGAATCCCTGGGAGAGATGCATCCGGCTCTATTCCCCATTACGGGAATTCTGCTGACGTTTTACATACGCCTCTTCCCGCCGCCAGACAGTGAAAACAGGGTCTACAAAACCGTTGTCGCCCTTTTGAATACGCTGTCGATTCTGCTGTGGTTACTACTGGCGTGGCTGGTTCTGATGGTGGGATTAGCGTTCATAGCGCCCTGACGCCCCGAGAGCAGATCGCCGCCAGAGAGTTCAACGCTGCTCAGTGAGCGCCAACTTGAGCCCGAAGCCGGCGAAAGCCAGGGCAAAGGAGCGTTGAATACGGCGCACCAGTCGTGGCGATGAAAGCACACGCGCCCGCAACGACGCCGCCAGCAGCCCATACACGGAAAACACCGCCCAGGTGAGCGCCATGAACGTCAGCGCCAAGCCGGTCATATGCCACAGCGGATGCGGATGACTCGCCGGAGTGAATTGCGGCAGGAAGGCCAGGAAGAAGATGGTCAGCTTGGGATTGAGCAGATTGAGCAGCACGCCATCGACAATGATGCGCCGGGCGCTGTGAGACTTGGGCTGCGTCATGGCGATCTGACCGCCCGCGCGCCACAGGCCCCACGCCATATAGAGCAGATAGGCGATGCCCAGCCATTTCATGGTCTGAAACAGCAGTGCGCTGGCGTGCATCACCACCGCCAAGCCCATCAGAGTCGCCAGCAGATGCGGCACAATGCCCAGCGTACACCCCACGGCGGCGATCAGGGCGGCGCGTCGCCCTCGAAACACCCCTTGGGAGAGGGTATAGATCACCCCGGTTCCGGGGATCAGCACCACCACCAGGGCGGCCAGAAGAAAGGCGACGGTCATGCTTGGCTCCTCCGATCTCTACCGATTTAGCGCGCTAACCACACCAGCCGAGCACGGCGCTCACCCCAGGTGGGCGCACGCCACCACTCGGCGTCACGCTGGTGGTAGCGGGTGACAAATTCGCTGTCATGGCTGAAGAGAATATCTGGGAACGCCTGCTTCAAGCGACTTAGCAACTCCGTCAGCAGCGCCAGCGAGCGATCGCGCTGGTTGACGTGGCGGCTGATGAAGTTGATGGAGTGGGTGCTGATGATCAACGGTAACCCGGCGCTGACCAAATCACGCGCCTGAGCCAGAATGGCGTCCAGATCCGTCGCCTTCAGGGCAGGCTCAAACTCCAAATTACGCGCCAAGTGCAGCATGCCATCGCGCTCTTCCGGTAGAGCGCCGCCAAACCACTGGACGCCTTTCACGCCATAGGACGCGGCCAGCGCCACACTCACCGCATCGCCACGGTAGCCAGGAAAGCAGGCCGACAGCGGCGCGCGGCCAAACGCCTCTTGGAACAGCGCCATGCCCTGGGCGAACCACGCCGCTTGCACCGCCTCCTCCATAGGCTGCTCAAACCCTCCTTGCCGCTGGCAAAGGGCGAAATTGAGCTCAGGCGTATAACTGGCCAGGTAGGGGATATCCCTCTCCGCCAGCGCGCGCAGCCGGTTGGCCAGATCGCCGCCCTGGCGCATCGCCTGTCGGTAGAGATGGTCGGAGAAGTGGGTGAATCCGTGAAAGCAGGGATCAAATACGCCCGACTGCGCCAAGCGCCGATACTCCGGCAGCAACACATCGTCCCACGGTTCAGGAAAACCTTGAGTGATTGGAATAACATGGAAAGCGTCGCCCCCCTCACGCCGCATGCGGCGCAGGTCGGGATTGGCGAGAATAAAATTGGCGGTGATGCAGGCAGGGCGGCCAGCGCTATCGCGCACATTGAGCAATGCGCTCTCAATGGCGTGCAGATCCACTGCCGACTCCAGCCCATAGAGGTTCCACGGCGTTTTGGGATCGACGCTCCCGCCAAGCCCCTGCAACCCCTCGGCTTGCGGCATCCCTGCCCGCCCCCAGTCATCACTCTGGATCAATAAAACGGGGCGCTTGAGAGATGGCCAATTCAGAACGCCCTGAGCTCTGCGCGCGATGCGCTGCAATCGGTGCAACAACCTCTCCCTTGCCAGGTGAAGCCCGGCGATACGTGATCAAAAACCTTTCCCATCACGAAAAATGGAATGCCTATTGCTGAAACATGGCAAACAAAGCCGCATCATCCGCAGTTCACATATGCGATTCAACTCTAACGCATTTTGCAATTATTGATCAAAAAAACAAGCTCATAGAGTGACGTTTGACGCCTGACCGACAGATCTTAATATCGACGGCATACTGATAGATTAAAATATATGCATATTGAACGAGTTTATGTTGTTTCTGGCGCCATCTGAACTTATCATTCATGTGTACTTACCACAATATACGCCTCTAATGACCCGACTGACTTAGGCTTCACCCCGTTTTAAGGAGGAAGACGATGAAAGGTTTGAGTCTACGCGCACAAATAATGTTGAGCTTGGGCGCTGTTCTCACGGTCACCGTCGTCGTTCTCACAACTGTGATGCTGAACTCCGCCAACTCGTTGATTGAGGAAAACGAGCGCGAGCGGTTGGAAAACATCTACGCTGCAGTCAACGCCGCCCTGGATGACCAGGAGCGTTCCGCCATTGTCATGAGCCAGTTGGTTGCGCGGATTCCAGCCGTAACACAAGCCATGGCGGACAATGATCGGGAGCCGCTCAAAGCCCTGTTCGCTGAAGGGTTCCCCAAGATGAAGGAGGAGTATGGCGTTCGCCAATTCCAATTTCACAAAGCCCCGGCCTTCTCCTTCTTGCGCGTACACAAACTCCAAAAGTTTGGCGATGATCTCTCCAGCTTCCGCCATACCGTGGTCAAAACCAATACGGAGAAGGTCCCTGTCAGCGGCCTGGAGCGCGGGGTCGCGGGCATTGGCATCCGTGGCGTAGCGCCGATTTTCCACAACCGTGAGCATGTGGGCTCAGTGGAGTTTGGCCTGAGCTTCAAGAAGTCCTTCTTTGATGCGCTGAAAAAAGAGTACCACGTCGATTTCCATCTCAAACTCCCAAAAGATGGCAAGTTCGAGACCTACGCCGCCACCCTCGACCCCAAATTCACCCTGGATAATGAACATACCCAGGAGGTGCTGGATGGGGAAAAACTGATCCACCCGGGTGAAACCGATAACGGGCCCGTCGTGATCTACGCCGCGCCAATTCAGGACTACTCCGGCAAAGCCATGGGCGTTTTGGAGATTATTGCCGATCGCTCCAAGACCGAAAGCATGCTGGCGCAAACCGTCTGGACCATCATTGTTTTGGGCGTATTGTTCATCCTGGTTGGGCTCGTCATCGCCTACATCATCGCGCGGCGCGTGCATCGCTCGCTGGGGTGTGAACCTGCGAATATCGCCTACATCGCCTCGGAAGTGGCCGATGGCAATATTCATGTCGATACGTCGCACTTCAACCCGGAGAATGTTGGCGCGTATTTGGCCATCCGGAAGATGATCAACACGCTCAACAAGTTGTGGTTGAGCATGTCGATTACGGCGCAAAGCACCATGGCGGTGGTCGATGAGATGGTGGGCACCCGCGACAGCCTCAACAAAGACGCCGATGAGAGCGAAAAGCTCTCGATGCAGGTTATTGAAGACAATGACCGCCTGGACCGAGAATCGCAAAACCTCACGGAAAGCATTCATAAAACCAAAGAGCACTTTCTCCAGGTATCTGAAGCCGCCGACACGCTCTCACGGGACGTCAAGCTCATCGCCCAACAGGCGGAGATGGCCAGCGGCAACGTCAACACCATGGCCTCCGCCGCCGAACAGATGGCCGCGAACTTGAGCCAGGTGAAAAGCAATCTGCAAAACGTGACCGAGGCGATTCACGGCGTCAACAATGCGGTTGGCCAGATGAAAACCTCCCAGAGCCAAGTGCTGCAGATGGCGCAACAAGCCAACGCCATCTCCAATGAGACCAACACGCAAGTCCAACAGGCGATTACGCAAATTGACAATCTCAACGTCTCCGCCAATGAGATCGGCAAGGTGGTCAACATCATCAACAACATCGCCAGTCAAACCAATATGCTGGCCCTCAACGCCTCCATCGAAGCCGCCGGAGCGGGCGAAGCGGGCAAGGGCTTTGCCGTAGTGGCCAATGAAGTCAAGGAGTTGGCCAGTCAAACCAGCGAAGCAACGCAGATGATCGCCAAGCAGATTGGCGCCATCCAAAATGACACCAAACAGGTGGTCGCCTCCATCCATGAGGTGACGGAGACCATTGGCAAAGTCATTGAGTCCAACCGCAGCATCAGCGACTCCACTGAAGCCCAGGGCGCGTTGGTGGAGAACATTCTGCAAGCCGCTCAGGATGTCTCCAACGCCACCGATGAGGTGAGCCATAACGCCACGGAATTGAGCACCGCTTCCGACGAAGTGGCGCGCGCGGCGCTGGAAGCGGCCAACGGCACCAACGCCATCGCTGAAGCCACCGACGGCATGAACCAAAAAGCGCAACTCGTTGCAGAACAAAGCAAAACAGCAAACGAACAAGCGCAGAGCATGGATGTCTCCTCCCAGGAGATTCTCTCGGCATCGGTGGCGGTGCAGAAGAAGATGATTGACGTGATCAGCCTCATGGGCTTCCTACACGGCACCATTCGCCACCAGAATCAGCTCACCCAGGTCATCGAGGAGAGCGCCACGCGCTTGAACTCAATTGCCCAGGAGATGTCCGGGAGCGGCCAGAGCGCGTTTGACCTGCGTACGGTGAAACAGGCCCACCTCGCGTGGCTGGGCAAGCTGGAGCAGGTAATTGTTGGACGTCTGGAGCTCTCGCCTGATGGCGTCACCGACCACCATGGCTGCGCTTTCGGCCAGTGGTGTGACTCCGGCGCGCCGGAAGAACTCAAGGCGCTGCCAAACTTCCAGAAAATGTACGCCACCCACGCCAAAGTGCACGAAGTGGCGCGTGAAGTGGTCAACCTGGTAGATCAAAACCAGGCGGACGAAGCCAAAGTCATGATGAGTCGATTCCAGAAGATTCGGGAGCAGCTGTTCAATGAGCTCGACGATCTGTACTACGATATTGAGAGTGTGGTGCAGTAAGCTGAGTACGCCGACATTTCTCTGAAGCTATCTTCAGCCCTGACGCCCTTCTCTCCGAAGGGCGTCGCTGTTTACAGTCTGCGCAACAATCCTTGGGCTATCGACGCAATAACCGATTGCGCGCCATCTCCAGCACCCACCGATCCTCCTCTTGCACCCCAAGCAGAAGCAGCGGGGCCACTAAGAAGGTGATAAACATGGCCAGCAAAGGCGCCAACAACCATGCGCCCGAGAGCTGCGGCCAGAATATCTGAGTGGCGGCGCCGACCACCACGCTACTCACGCAGCCCAGGGCCCACCCCCAGTAACGGCTTGACCACCATGTGATCTGCAAGTTCTTGCGCGCAATCCACAAGGGTTTGAGATTGCCGTAACACTGCCCGCTAGCCAAAGCCGCCGCCGCGCCATTCAACCCCCATAAAGGCGTGAATGCCGCCAATAGCAACGCCACCAAAATGGCAGCTTCCACCTCCATGCGGAATATTGCCCTCTCCTGCCCGCACATGATCAGCAGGTAGCCAATTGGACCCGTTACCAGTGTCACGACTTGACCGATTAACAGAATCTGCAACGCCCCCTGGCCCAGTTGAGAGAACGACTCTCCATATAGCGCCAGAAGCGGCTCGCCATACATCCACATAAAGAGAATAAGCGGTAGACCAATGCGACTGATCCAATCTGTGGAGACAGTGTAGAGGTACTGTGTTTTATCTCGACCATGTTCAGCCCAAGATGCTGAAAACATAGGCGTAATAACCATAAGAAGCGCCTGCAGAATCAATTGCGGTAGACTGATCAGCGCCTCTACGATGGCCAGAACGCCCAGAGCCTGCATGCCGCCGAAGCGGGCAATGAGCAATCGACACAATGGGCGCTGAACCAGCGTCACCAAAGAGGCGGAAAATCGATTCACCGTATAAGCGCGCCACTGCACTACGCCCTCGACTGCCGTTTGTGCGTCGGATTGCGGCAAACGTTGCAACTGACGATGAATATGCCGCCCCAAAAACAGCGCCATCACCCCTGTGGAGAGAACAACCGCCGCTACGTAACCGGGAAGCCCAAACCCAAAACTCAGCGCCACCCCCACCAACACAATACGCACAACAATCTGATTCAGTTGGGTGGTCTTGACCACTTGTGAAACAAGACCAAAGCTACGCAAAAGACTCGCGCCAATCCCGCTGATCACTTGCAATGGAATCAATGCAATGAAGATCCACCCCAACCACATCCATTCAGCGGGAATAGAGAACGCCGCGCTCCAAAATCCGGTGTCAATACCAATTGCCCAGAGGGCGCAGGTCGCCATTGTGGCAATCGTCACGGCCCGGAACGCGCTGCGCAGACAGCGCCGCAAGGTCAACAGCTCGCCACGCGCGACATGCTGGGGAGCAAAGCGCAACACGGTCTCGCCCATAGCCAGACCGGCAAACAGAATCAGCACGCCCACGGCGGTTTCAAACGCCGTAAACACCCCATATCCCTCTGCGCCCAGATGGTTGGTGACAAAGATTTTCAATAGAAATCCACCAACGACAGTCACTGCTGTCCCAAGCATGAACAGAGCGCTTTGGCCGAACATCTGTTGCACCATGGACTTGGACATCGTAATAGCTGACTGGTCGCAGAAGGTGGAACGCTCGCTATGCGCTGACGTTATGAGAGCGTTGAGCTTAGGCTTGGCGCAGGCCGGAGAAAAGGGGCGTTGAGCCCAATACGATGTTTGAGATGCATCTTACCGTGCAACGCAGCAAAACAAATCACTATGAATCTAAAAGATTGACTGGCCGGTCGCTTTATAGTATTATACAGATATGATGCAGAACACTTCGTCGTTCTCTCTCTTCCAAACGCCGCTGAGATCTCAGCGGCTTTTTTGTGTCTGGAATTCAATCCCAGCGCTAATGCCATTTCGCCAGTGTGAGGAGTCCCCATGCAAGACATCATCTGGAAACACCCAATCAAACGTCCGCCGCCGCCAGAAAGTTTGCAACCATCCGACATGAGCCCTTCAAGGCCAACTTCTGCGGCCGGCGTGAAACCAGAAATCTCACCGCCTCCAGTCGCTCCCGCCATGGAGCCCATGCCCAGCGCTCAGCCAGAAATCAACTCTCCGCCCCCCAATCCGCCTGAGCAGCAAGAGACGACGCCCTTTTCCGAATCCTCCTATACGCCGCAAGAGGTGGAATTGTTCAACGCCCTACCTCCTCAGGTGAAAACACTGTTTGAAAAGCGCGACGCCCAATGGGATCGCGCTTTTGAAGAGCGCCTGGGGCAACTTGGCGAGGCCCTGGAAAACATCAAGGGCATGGAGAAGCATCTGGTGGAAGAGGCCAAAGCCATTGGCAAAAGCCCGGACGCCTTGTTCAAAGAGATGCTTCAGGGTCATCGCGCCATGCGGGAAAACCCGGAGCAAACCGCACAGCTTCTGCAATCGGCTCTACAGCAGCGTTTTGCCAAACTTCGGCAGAAGCATCCCACTACGGCGCCGGAGAATTTGCAACCCACCCCGGAGATCGCCGCTCTGGCGATGCGTCTGCAACAGGTTGAAGCGCTGCTTCAACAGCAGAACCATCAACGCTATACCCACGCCGAAGGGCTAACCCGACACGCCATCGAGGCCTTTCTCAAAGAAGCCCATGACGACGGGCAGACCAAGCACCCTCACGTGGAGAGCGTCATGACGGAGATGATTCCGATCCTGCGCCTGATTCGTGAAACAAAACCCTGGCTCAACCCTATGGAAGCGCTTTCAGAAGCCTACCAACAGGCGCTGTGGCTCTCCCCGCGCACGCGCGGCGATCAGCTTGCCGAAGAGAGTAAACAGTGGCGCGACAAAGCGTCCAAACAGGCCAAGAAAGCGCGTTCCGCCATTAAGGGGGGAGCGCCGGCCTCCAAAGGTCAAGGACCGGGTCAGGCCAAACCCAAAACCATCAAGGAGACCATGCTGGAAGCCTATGATCGAATGAATGGCGAATACTAATCCCACCTTCGCGGCGCACGCCCGCACACAGCTCTTATAACTGTAATCATCACCAGGAGAATGAACACGATGTCTTCCCCCAATAGCACCTTCAGCGAAATGGTTGCCTCCACGCTGCGCGACCACAGTGACGAACTGCACGATAACGTCAGCAAGAACAACGCCCTGCTGCACCGCCTCAACGCCAACGGAAAAGTGGATCAGCGCGACGGCGGTTTGGAGATCGTTGAGCCCCTCGATTACGATGAAAACTCCACCTTCCAGCGCTACAGCGGCTATGACACCTTGAACGTCTCGCCGTCGGAGGTGATCAGCGCCGCCAAGTACGACTGGAAACAGGCCGCTGTGCACGTCACCGCCTCCGGTCTGGAGATGCGTCAGAACGCCGGTCGCAGCCAACTGTTTAAGCTGGCTGAAGCGCGCGTGGCCAACGCTATTCGCTCCTTCTCCAACAAGCTCTCCCAGGACGTCTACAGCGACGGCACTCTGCCCAATCAGATCAACGGCCTGCAGGCGCTGATCGCCGACTCCGGCCTCGGCACGGTGGGCGGCATCGACGCCAGCTCCTGGGCGTTCTGGAAAAATGCGGTGCAGTCGGCTGCGGCCCCTCTGGGCGGCGGCGCCGCCGTCACCCCCTCCAAAGACACCATTCAGGGGCTGATGCTGCCGCTGTGGCTGGAGCTGACCCGCGGCGGCGACAATCCCGACCTGATCGTCGCTTCCAATGACTACTACAGCTTCTATGAGGAGTCTCTCTCCGAGTACAAACGCTACGCTCCCAGCGACGAAAAGGCCACTGGCGGCTTTGTCTCGCTGAAGTACAAAACCGCCGACGTGATCTTCGACGGCGGCGCCAAGGGCGGCGGCATCCCCGACGCCCATATGTACTTCATGAACACCGACTTCCTGAAACTGGCGGTGCACAAAGACGCCAATCTCACTCAGGTGGGTGAACAGCGCTCCATCAATCAGGATGCGGTGGTGATCCCCATCATCTGGCAGGGCAACCTGATCTGCTCCAACCGCTCGCTGCAAGGCGTGCTCAAAGCCTGATCTGGTTACACTGACTGATCCCTTCCGACCCTGCTGATCGCGTCAGTGGGGTTTTTGCGTTTTGGGGGCGCTCCGCCCCCACTTTTTCACCTCAATTAAGGAGAGTTTCATGTCTCACTTTGCCACCGACGGCGCCTTGGGCGTCGATCTGAGCCATAGCCATGATAGCGCCATGTTTGCGCTGGGAACCCAGGTGCAAGGCTCCCAAGGCACCGTCTGGACCTACATCAAAGCCTCCGCCGCCATCGCTCAATATGACGCCGTGGGCATCGATGCCGACTTCACCGCCGCACCGCTGACCAAAGCCATGGCCGACGCCAACTACGGCGTGGGCTTTGCCCAAATCGCCATCGCCGCCGACGCCTACGCCTGGGTGGCGCGCTCCGGCGCCGGCATCCTGGTGACCGCACTGGCCAATTGCGCCAAAGAGGTCCCGCTTTACACCAGCGCCACGGCGGGCTCGGTGGACGATGACGCCACCTCGCAAACCCAGATTCTGGGTCTGACCCTCACCGCCGACAATGGCGGCTCCGCCGCCGCCGTGGCCGCCATCGCGCACCATCCGCGCGCGGCGGTCTAATCCCCACCGTTATTCCACTGAGTCTCCTCTTGGCCCCCGGCGCAACGCCGGGGGATTTTTTTCTCCCTTTTCCACAAGATGTGACGCCATTTGGCGTTCGCCGCTATTTATTGTCAGGAGAGTTCGCATGAACCCGTTTGCTATCGCCCCACCTCGTCCCAGCCATGTGGTGTTCAGCGCCCAGGCGGTGGAGGATCGCACCGCCTCCATTGAGGCGGGTCACTATGTGGCCAAAGAGATTCACATGGCCAAAATCACCCCGCCCGGCGGCCACTTGGTGGTGGAGCGCCCAGTGGCGGATTGGCTCGCCGCTCTGCGCTCCCAATGCGACCCCAATTTGGAACACTACGAGAACGCTTACGCCGCCTGGCGCAATAATCAGGATGCGCCAGTTCAGGGCACGCCGCTCAAAGAGTGGCCGCCCATCGGCGTGGCGCAGTTGGAGGCGTGCCGACAAGCCGATATCCACAGCGTGGAGGATCTGGCCAATATCTCCGATGGCGCGCTGGTCAAGCTGGGAATGGGCGCCATGGCGCTTAAGCGCAAGGCGCAGACTTGGTTGGAGAGCGCCGCCACCACCGGTCGCGCCACCGAAGAGGCGCTGGCGCTGAAAACGCGCATTAAAGAGCTGGAGCAGCAGATAGCCAAACAGAAACAGACCATTGAATCGCTGCAAACCAGCGCCAAACCCGCCACTCGCCGCCCCCGCGCGCGCAAAGCCGCCAGCGCCAAGACTCAGGAGTAAGCCCCATGAGCATGTTGGAAATTATTCAGGAAGCCTCGGATCTGTTGGGACTCTCGCGACCCGAAGTTGTCATCTCTTCGGTGGACAAAACTGTACGCGCGCTGCTGGCGGCGCTCAACGCCGAAGGCAAAGCGCTATCCCGTCGAGCGGACTGGAAAGCGCTGCATCAAGAGGTCACGTTCGGCACATCCGCAACATCTGAACAATACCGACTTTCCGATATTGCGGCAGACTTTGGACGACTCATCAACAACTCCATCTGGAACCGCACGACCAAACAACGCATTCATGGGCCGTTGAATCCACGTGAATGGCAGCAGATTCAAGCCACCAGCAATCCTCCCATGAATCCCACATATCGTATCGGCGGCGGGATGCTCTATCTCTATCCGCCCCCTGAAGCTGGGCAGAGCGTCAGTTTTGCCTACATTTCCACCTTTTGGTGCGAAACGCCAGATCATTACGGACGCACAAAATTTATGGCTGATAATGATGTGGGGCGACTGGATGAGCATCTATTGATGCTGGGGACGGTGTGGCGCTTTCTGCAGAGCAAAGGGCTTCCTTACGGCGAGCCGTTCGCACAGTACGAACGCGCCGTGCACAGCGCGCTGTCCCGGGACGGCGGGCGGCATGAGCTGGAGATGATTCCGGGCCTGGGGCAGTTCAGCGCCCCGCGTGCGCCGGATGGCAACTGGAACGTGTAAGACCGCATTCACAGGAGAAGATCATGAACTTTGGCTTTTTTGACCCACAGGATCACAAACGGCGCAGCGTCGCTGCGCTCCTTAAACAGCGCGACATCGATACGGGCGCGCCGCTGCAAGCGGACAAGAACTACTCCATGATGGCGGCGCAGGAGTTGGCTGACCCGGAGAACGCCACGCTCTCCCCACAGGAGATCCATTTCGCCGCGCAGGCGATTGACCCCACCATCGCGTTGGAGGCGAGCAGCGGCGGTGCGAACTATCTGCATTTGGCCGCTGAAAATGGCATCTTGTCCGCCAACGACCCACGCCCAGAACAACCAGCCAACGCGCCTATATATCTCGCGCAACGTTACTCCTCTTATGATTCAGAGGCTCAACAAAACCGATTCCAAGCCAGATCTCGTAGTGATGGGCCGCTCATTCGAAAACAACCGCAGCCTCAAGAAGAAAGCGCACCTTTTCGTCAGCCCAACACCTCTGCGGAATTAGGATTACATGACCCTGTTCCGCAACGGAACTTTATGGGCGTTCCCACTCAAAATGGAACACCGTCACACCCAGGATACACGGCTCAACCTCCACAACCCAACTCGGCAAGCGGCCCCCAATGGCCGAAAAATGACTTGGATAAGGATCTTTCTCGTGGAGAGCGCATGGGCGCTGTTTTGAATTCTGTGGAGGGGGAACGCAGACCTGTTTCGGTTCAGATGGAAAATGACAAACCAATCGTTCATAATGTAGAGATATTGAGCGGAGGTTTGTATGGAACGGAAGAAGCGGAGATTTACGGCTGAGCAGAAGGTAGGCTATGTGCGCCGTCACCTGGTCGAGAAGGTGGTTCTCTCGGATCTGTGCGACGAGGCGGGCATTCAGCCCAGCCAGTACTATCGCTGGCAAAAGGCTTTGTTTGAGAACGGCGAAGCGGCCTTGTCTGACAAACGCGGCCAAAAGGCTTGTGACCGACAGATTGCCGAACTAGAAGCGAAGTTGGCAACCAAAAATGAGGTTATGTCCGAGCTTCTTGAGGCGCATGTTGCGCTAAAAAAAAGTCTTGGGGTGAGCTGAACGGCTGCTGGGTGGAGCCGGACATACGGGATTCGGTGGTGGATTTCGTGGCGTCTTGGTCAGACAAGAGCGAAATCGACACGAGCCGGATTATCAACTGGATAGGCGTGCAAAGGGGCAAGTTCTATTCATGGCGCAAGCGCTATGGAATGGTTAACGACCACAATGGCCGTATTCCCCGAGATTTTTGGCTGGACGATTGGGAGAGGGAAGCGATTGTCGCCTTTTTCCATGAACATCCGTCAGAGGGCTATCGGCGTCTGACCTACATGATGCTGGATGCAGGCGTGGTGGCGGTCAGCCCCTCTTCAGTGCTGCGTGTGCTCAGAACTGCCGGGCTGATGCGTCGTTGGAGCCCACCGCCCTCGCAGAAGGGCACAGGGTTCAAACAGCCTTCGGAACCGCATAAACACTGGCATGTGGACATCTCCTATCTGAATATCCAGGGGACGTTCTACTATCTGTGCAGTGTCCTGGATGGATGTAGCAGGTTTATCCTCCACTGGGAGATTCGTGAGTCGATGAAGGAAGATGAGGTTGAAGTGGTCCTGCTCCGAGCTCAGGAGGCCTATCCGGAAGCTAAGCCGCGGCTGATCTCAGACAATGGGCCGCAGTTCGTTGCCAACGATTTTAAGGCGTTCATCCGGGAATCCGGCATGACGCATGTGAGGACTTCGCCTTACTATCCGCAGAGCAACGGAAAGCTGGAGCGTTTTCACGGTAGTTTGAAGCGTGAGTGCATTCGGCCTCAGACGCCATTATCGCTGGAAGATGCCCAGCGGGTTGTGGGAAAGTACGTCGAGCATTACAACACCCGGCGGCTCCATAGCGCCATCGACTACGTCACCCCACAGGATCGCCTGGAAGGGCGGCATGTGCAGATCCTGGCCGAACGAGATCAAAAGCTTGAGGCGGCCAGAGAACGGCGTCGGACGACGTACCAAAAGCAGTCTTTTCAGCCATCCCAAAAAATGGCTGAAAAGGCGAACGGCTAACTGATATTTTGGCTTAGGCGGTTGTCATGTTTCCGCTGAACCAGCACACGGGCCGCTGCTGTACGGCTGGTATTTCCATTACATGTTCACCAGCGGGGGGCTCTGAGCGTGTTTCTGCTGGGGGTGACCGGCTCCATGGGGTGTGGCAAGAGCCGCGTATCCAAACGCTTGGTGGAGCTGGGCGCGCACTTGCTGGACTCCGACCAACTGGCGCGGGCGGCGGTGGCGCCGGGCAGCGAAGGGTTGCGGCGGGTGGCCGAGTATTTTGGCGCCGAGGTGATCCAAGAGGATGGTTCACTCAACCGCCGCCGATTGGGCGAGCTGGTGTTTGAGAATCCCGCGCGGCGTAAGGAGCTGGAGGGGATCATTCACCCGCAAATTTGGCGCATGCAGGCGGAGAGTCTGACCCGCTGGCAGGCGGAAACCCCTGACGCGGTGGTGGTGCTGGAGATTCCGCTGCTGTTTGAGACCGGCGCCCAGCGCAAGTGCGATCTGACGGTCACGGTGGCGTGCGGTGAACAGCAGATGGCGCGGCTGGCGGAGCGCGGCAATATGGACGAGGCGACCAAACGGCGGGTGATTGCGCAGCAGACGCCGGAGGCGGAGAAGAAGCGACTGGCGGATGTGGTGATCGACAACAGCGGCCAATGGGAAGCTACTGAGGCGCAGATTCAAGCTCTGTGGGGCCAAGTGAATGGTCGCCAAGGGAAGGCGTGGCCCTGGCCTGGCGCGGAGTAGAAGTGTGTGCGGGAAATAGTGCGGTCTAGCGCTATTTAAGGTGGCAAATTTCCGTAGGAAATTTGACGAGGTCCAGGAGGCTGGCCTCCTGGCGGGTCGAGGGCGGCGCCCTCGTGGGTCCAGGGCAAAGCCCTGGTGGGGTCTGGGGCGAAGCCCCGGCATCTTTCATCTTTCCAACACATTCTGTGTTAATCTGATTGCGCAAAGATAGGCGACATCGGAGGGAGCCATGCCCAACACCATTCTGGAATCCATAACAGTGAGAGATCTGCCCGAGGCGTTGCGTCGCGCGGGGTTTGATCCTGATGAACCGGTGACGATAACCGTGCAGACCGAGCAGGAGCGCCGCATTGCCGCGCAAGCGTTGCAGGCGTGCATGGACCGGATCAGCATTCAGGCGCGGGAAAATGGTTTAACAGACGATAAACTTGAAGAAATCTTGAAGGATATCTGATTGATGCGGGTGGTTGTGGACACCAATGTCTTGATCAGCGCCGCACTCTCTTCCTCTTCCGCGCCGCGTCAGGCGCTTGATCGCGTACTTCACGACGGCATTTTGCTGATATCCGACAACTGTTTGGAAGAGTTGGCGGAGAAACTTCACCACCCCAAACTTGCGCGCTATCTGGATGCGGCGGAACGGGACACGCTGTTGCGCTTGATCCATCGGGTGGCGGTGCGGGTGGTGATCACTGAACCGGTGACGGCGTGTCGTGATTCCAAGGACGATAAATTCCTGGAATTGGCCGTCAATGGCGCCGCCGAGTGTCTGGTCACCGGTGATGCGGATCTCCTGGTTCTCCACCCATTTCGCGGTGTGCAGATCCTCTCTCCACGCCAGTTTTTGGATTATCCAACCCAATGACATGGTTGTTTAGCTGGAGAACATCTTCTCCAGCAACCGCCGGTAAACCTCAGTCAACGTCTCCAAATCCGCAATAGGCACGCACTCATCGACTTTGTGCATGGTCTGCCCCACCAGGCCGAACTCCACCGTTTGCGGGCAGACTTGGGAGATGAAGCGGGCATCGGAGGTGCCGCCGCCGGTGGCCAGTTCAGCTTGTTGACCAGTGGTGTTGCGCACCACTTCGCACATGGACTCCACTAACTCCCCGCCATCGGTGAGGAACGGCAGGCCGGAGACGGTCATGGTCAGGTCGTAGTCCAGATCGGCCAGTTTTTCGCGAATCAGGGCCTCCAGGGAGTCAGGGGTATGCTCAGTGGAGAAACGGATGTTAAAGCGCGCTTCCAGAGCCCCTGGGACCACATTTGTTGCTGCGCCGCCCCCTTCGATGCGGGTGAACTGCAGTGAGCTGGGCTGGAAGTATTGATTGCCCTGGTCGAACTCAATGGCGGAGATGGCGGCGATGGCGGGGGCGGCCAGATGGATGGCGTTTTTGGCCAGATGGGGATAGGCCACGTGTCCGGCCATGCCGCGAATGGTGATGACGCCGTTGACCGAGCCGCGCCGGCCGTTTTTGACCACGTCGCCCAGCACGGCGGCGCTGGTGGGTTCGCCCACCACGCAGTAGTCGAGGGTTTCGCCGCGCTCGTTCAGCCAATCGAGAATCTTGATGGTGCCGTTGACGGCGTCGCCCTCTTCATCGCCGGTGATGAGGAAGGAGAGGCTGTTGTGTTGGGCGAAGTGGGGGCGTTCGGTCAAAAAGCGCGCGGCCCCGGCCAACATGGCGGCCAGACCGCCTTTCATATCGCAGGCGCCGCGGCCGATGAGCAGGCCATCGACGATATCGGCGGCGAAGGGTTGGCTGCGCCATTTGGTCGCATCGCCGGGGGGGACGACGTCGGTGTGACCGGCGAAGCAGAAGTTTTTCCCGGTTTCGCCGATGCGGGCGTAGAAGTTCTCGATGTCGCCGAAGCGCAGGTGGTGGATGGTGAAGCCGAGGTCTTCCAGGTGGCGGATGAGGATGTCTTGGGCGCCGTGATCTTCCGGGGTGATGGAGGGGGCGCGCAGCAGCTCCAGGGCGATCTCCAGGGGGTCGCCGGAGCCGGCGGGGGCGATGGGGGAGGCGTTCATAAAGTCGTTTTGGTCCTTAAACGTGCCGGAGGCGGACATTTATGGCCGCCGCAGGCGGGATTCTTAAGGGTCCGTGACCCTTAAGCGGGTCCAGGGCGGCGCCCTGGCGGATTGTTAAGGCGGAGCCTTAACGTGTAATTCTTTAAATCGCGCCCCTATTTTCAAAAGCAAAATCGCAGATTTTGCTGGGGCGCTTCCTGACTCAATTTGCTCTGGCAAATTGAGAGAGGGGTCTGGGGAGGAGGCCTCCCCAGTATGCCGCCAACGGCGGCGGTGTTGGGCTTGCTCCCAGGCTTCCCAAAGGCGGCGGTGTTGGGCTTGCTCCCAAGCGTGATGTGCGCGAATGCATCGATGATGGCTTGTCAGCGCGTTATATGCTCACGCTGTATGGTATTTTAAATATATAAAATAATGTAGATTATACAGAAAACACTTTTCCATTGTTCCTGACCGATGACTTTTCTCCCGTCAGGCTTTCCCGCACACACTTTTCAACTTTCCCGGGCCGTGAGTCCGAGAGCATTCGCCGCCCTGCGGGCGACGGCCCTACGGGCCTGCTCACCGCCGTTTCCCCGTTTGCCTCCGTGCTGGCTGCACGCTTCTAGCCTCTCATGCAGTCCCGTGCTGGCTCCACCTTCTGTGGATGGGGAAACGGCCAAAAACAGGGCCAAAGATAACGGCAACTGCGCGGGGCTTTGCCCCACACCCCAGCAGGGCTTTGCCCTGCACCCACCAGGAGGATGATCCTCCTGGACCTGCGTAGCTCGGGACGGCTTGCGCCGTCCCGACCCAAAAGCATGTTCTTAGAACTCGCGCAGCAGCTCGTTGATGCCTGTCTTCGAGCGCGTCTGCGCATCAACAGTCTTCACGATCACCGCGCAATAGAGGTTCGGCCCCGGCTCGCCATTGCCCATGGGCTTGCCCGGCATGGCGCCCGACACCACCACCGAGTAAGGCGGCACATAGCCCATGTGAATCTCACCGGTGGCGCGATCCACAATCTTGGTGGATTTGCCCAAGTACACGCCCATGGAGAGAACAGAACCCTCGCCCACAATCACGCCCTCAGCCACCTCGGCGCGCGCGCCAATGAAGCAGTTGTCCTCAATGATCACCGGGTTGGCCTGCAACGGCTCCAACACCCCGCCAATCCCAGCGCCGCCGGAGATGTGCACGTTCTTGCCAATCTGCGCGCAGGAACCCACCGTGGCCCAGGTGTCCACCATGGTCCCGGAATCCACATACGCGCCAATGTTGCAGTAAGAGGGCATCAGCACCACGCTGGGCGCCAGATAGACCCCCTTGCGCGCCGCCGCAGGCGGCACCACGCGAATGCCCGCAGATTTGAAACGCGCCGCATCCCAACCATCGAATTTCAACGGCACCTTGTCGAAGAATTGACCATGGCCGCCCATGGGAACGTTGTCGTGCAGCTTGAAGAACAGCAACACCGCCTTCTTGGCCCATTGATTCACCACCCAGCCATGTTCGGCTTCCGGGTGATCCGGGTTCTTCTCGGCTACGCGCAATTCGCCCGCGTCCATCTTCTCGATGGTTTCCAACACCGCCTCGCGCACTTCGCCCTGGGTGCCGGAGTTGATTTCCGCGCGGTTGTCCCAGGCGGTTTCAATGATCTGCTGCAAAGACATGAGCGTTCCTTCCCTGTTTCACGAGCCATGTGAATTTAAAATGCACAGGGCGTTGAATGTTTGCGTGACGTTGGCTGGGCCAACGCTGACTACTGGACAAATTTTCGCAGAAAATTTGTCGGGATTCTTAAGGGATGCGTCCCTTAAGCGGGGTGTGGGGCGGCGCCCCACGATTCGGCAGGATTGCCGAATCGGACTCGCGCAGCGAGCCCGAAGGGTGAAGGCCATGGATGGCCTGAATCACGGTTTGGCTTTTGATCTTCAGGGGAGTTTGAGGGCGCAGCCCTCAATATCTTTCAGCTCCCGAATATTTTCACTCCAAACATCAATGCTTAGAGCGTAAAGGTCTGCGCCGCCTGCGCAATGCGCTGCATCGCTTCGCGGTTCTGCTCCGGCGTGGCCACCAGGGCGATGCGCACGTAAGGATCGCCCGGATTGCCCGCGCCGCCCAGGCAGTTGTCCCCGGTGCGGCCCAGATAGCCGCCCGGCAACACCGTGACGCCATAACGCCCAAACAGATGTTGCGCAAAGCGCTCGCCGCCGCCGGGAACCTCCAACCAGAGGTAGAAGCTGGCCTCGGGGCGCCGCACGTTCAGATGCGGGGAGAGAATCGCCTCGGATTCATCGAGCTTGGCGCGGTAGAGGGCGCGGTTGTCGGCCACGTGGGTTTCGTCGTTCCAGGCGGCGATGGCCGCGTGCTGGATGAACGGCGGCTGGGCGCAGCCGGTGTAGGTGCGCAACTGGAAGTAGCGCGCCAAAAGTTCGGCGTCCCCCGCCACGAAACCGCTGCGCGCGCCGGGCATGTTGGAGCGCTTGGAGAGGGAGTGGAACACCACGCAGCGTTTGAAATCAGTCCGCCCCATGGCCCAGGCCGCCTGCAGCAGTCCGGCGGGGGGTTCGCCGTCGTAGTAGATCTCCGAATAGCACTCGTCGCTGGCGATGACGAAATCATGGCGGTCGGCCAGCTCGATAAGGCTCTGCAACTCCTCGAGCGGATGCACCGCGCCGGTGGGGTTGGAGGGGGAGCACAGATAGAGCAGTTGGGCGCGGTCCAGAATCGCCGGGTCAAGATCCTGAAAACGCGGGCGGAAACCGGTCTGCGCCGTGGCGTTGACATGGATCGGCGTAACCCCGGACATGAACGCCGCCCCCTCATAGATTTGATAGAAGGGGTTGGGGGTGAGGATCACGCCATCCTGGACGGTGCGATCGCACACCGCCTGGGCGAAGGAGAACAGCGCCTCGCGGGTGCCGTTGACCGGAATCACGTGACGATCCGGGTCGATGGCCGAAGCGTCAGGGCCAAAACGGCGACAGATCCAGCCGCTGATGGCCTCGCGCAATGCCCGCTCGCCCCGCGTGGTGGGGTAGATGGCGATGCCGTCCAGGGCGTCGATCATCGCCTCGCGCACAAACGCGGGGGTGGCGTGCTTGGGCTCGCCAATGGAGATGTTCAGCGGCGTCAAATTATGCTCCACCGGGGTATTGCCCAGCAGGTTCGCCAGCTTTTCAAAGGGGTAGGGTTGCAGACGGTGCAGATCGGGATTCATGAGCCTCCCCGTTTGGGCAGGGGCGGCGGCGCAGGCGCGCGTCGGCTGTCCGCCCCGGAGTCGGTGGATGCGTTGACGTTGGGAGAGTAAATTGTGCTGGGATTATAGATATTTTGCGACAGCCAGCGCACCAGATCGCCCCAGATGTGACGGCTCTCCATTTGCGATGGCATGATCCCTGCGTGTTTCAGCTCGATGGTGATGATGGGGATGCGCTTGTGCAAACCGGCGTAACGCCCCAAAGAGCCCGGATAAGTGCCCAACAGGGACAGATAGAGCGGTCCGAAGCGTTTGGGCGGATTTTTTGGCGGACCGTCAAAATCCAGAATGCCGAATGGGGCGTGGATGGAGACGATGCAGTCCGGTTGGAACGCTTCGATCTCTTTGGCGATCCAACGGGATTCAGGCTCGGAGAGCGGCGCGCTTCCCGGATAGCGTCGCGGGTCGCGCTTGGTGCTGTTGATCCAGTAGTCCGGCGCCTCGGCGGCCCAGTTGGGGGTGGGGAAGTTGCGGTTCAAGTCCACCCCATTGGCGTTCATGCGCTGGGACTCCATGCGCAGCAGGCCATCGGGATTGGTCAGCGGGGCGATGCGCCAGTGGAACAGCCCGGAGTGGTGTTCGTTCAAGGTGCGCAGCCAGCGAAACACCACGCTGACCGAAGAGTACTCATCGCCGTGGATGCCGCCGATCACCAGAATGCGGCCGCGCGGTTTGCGTTCCGGCAGCGGCGGGTATTCCTTGATCAAGATGGGCAGGCCGTTGACCGAATAGGAACCGGTGGGCTGGAGATTCTCAGCCAGGCAGTCACGGGTGCTGACGCTGCCCAGTTTGGTTCCGATGAGCTGACAGGTTTGGTCAGCGTTGAGCAACGGTCCCGGGCTCTCCTGGTAGGGGTTGGCGCGCGCCGACTCCACGCTCAACGTCAGGAGCGCAAAGAGCCAGAACAGTCGCCACAGACGGCTGATGGGTGCACGGGCCATACGGGTTCTCAGGAATTTAAACGGTCTTGAGCCAACCGAGTGGTTGTACTGTACCAGCAATAGGCGCGTCAAACGGGAAAAAGATGCGCCCGTCGCCTTCAACATAATCGGGGCTGGGCGACAAGTCAGGCGGAATGCCATATTGTTCGCGGGTAAAGTTTCGGGTATATAATGGCCCGTTGGACTCTATCCGCGTGGGATCGGGTCATAGCAGGGAGCGGTAAGGCCGATCGGTATCAGATGATGCAACGGCGGAAATTTCTGCAATCCATGGTGGTTGGCGGAGCGAGCGCATTGGGCGGAAGCCTGATTCTGCCCGGCGCGGCGCAGGCGCGTTACCGAGCCGACGCTCGGCCCAACATCGCCCCGCGCATCAAGCCGCAGTTTGCGCAGTATCGCAGCATGGACGAGATGCTCAAACGGGTGCGCGATTTCAATAGCGCCCACCCCGGCGACATCTACGTTGAGCGCTGGCGCATTGGGCTGCTGCGGCGCGCGCACCATCGTTTCGATCAGATGGAGCGGGTGGTGGGCCACGCCAATTTCCATCTGCTCAGCTTCGACGAAGCGCTGAAGGTGGCCAATCGCTACAGCAAAGTGGGCCAGTTCACTGCCGAAGAGATGGATTTTCTCGAAGAGATCTTCTATCGCTCGGCCGATGAGTACGGCTTTATGGGCGACAAGCCGGTGCGCAACCTCACCGAAGCGGTGCCGCGTCGCGAAGTGGCCAAAGTGCCCTACACCGGCAACTATCTGTACCGCGGCGACGCCATGCGCGTGTACGACAAGATCCGCAAAGAGGTGGGGCGCAAAGTGGTGCTCACCTCCGGCGTACGCAGCGTGGTCAAACAGTTCCACCTGTTCCTGGCCAAGGCGGTGGAGAGCGACGGCAACCTGTCGTTGGCCTCGCGCTCGTTGGCGCCTCCGGGCTACTCATTCCACGGCGTGGGCGACTTCGACGTCGGCCAGCGCGGTCTGGGCAAGCTCAACTTCACCGTGCACTTCACCCAGAGCGAAGTGTTCCAGGGGCTGGCCGAACGCGGCTATCTGAAACTGCGCTACACCCGTGACAACCAACTGGGCGTGCGCTTCGAACCCTGGCACATCAAGGTGGTTTCCGCTTAATGACGGCTGTGCGCGGCTGATGGGCGGAGCGAATCCCTGGTTCGACGCCTGTGTGGCCATCGGCGCCAATCTGGGCGATGCGCTGGCCGTCTGCCGCGCTGCGGTCGCCGAGCTGGAGCGTCTGCCCGGGGTGCGGCTGATGGCCTGCTCCCACTGGTATCGCACTGAACCCGTCGGCCCCCCTGGACAGCCCTGGTATGTGAATGGCGCGGCGCGCGTGGAGACCACCCTCACGCCGTCGGCGCTGCTCAACACGCTGCTGTTGATCGAGCGCGACCACGGCCGCGACCGCACGCGCGAAGTCCCCCTGGGGCCGCGCACGCTGGATCTGGATCTGCTCTACTACGCCGACCGGCAATTGGACGCTCCGGATCTCACTCTGCCCCATCCCCGTTTGCATCAGCGCCGCTTTGTGTTGACCCCTCTGGCCGACGTGGCGGGCGCCTGGCGTCACCCGGTGGCGGGCAAAAGCGTTGACGAGATGCTGCGGAATCTGGATGATGGCGAGCGCGTAGAGCGTTTGGCCTGACGGAACCGAGGAGCGACGCGCCGGTGGGCGCGCGGTCAAATGGTTGTCATCCACAACGCAGACGCAATTGATACGATCAGTGGAAACAATAATCGGACGTTTTCCCACAATCTGGAAACTCGAAAATTCGGACATTTATGGCCGAATTTTTGGGGGTCTGGGGTCTGTGACCCCAGCGGGGTGTGGGGCGGCGCCCCACGGTTTGGTTGTGTGGGAGCTCGAGGGCGAAGCCCTCGATATCTTCCAATCTCCCAAACGACAACGCCCGCTTATTGTGTTCAACTGACCACAACATCCGCATTCTCAGGAGAGAGACAGATGCCTGGATCCGCCGTTGGGGGGACCGGGACGACCCTGTCGGCGCTCCGATGGGCTCGCGCCCGTCTCGCCATCCGTCTGGCCGCTTATGGTCAGTCGTCGTCCCCGTTATGCATCATCGTCCCGGACGCGCTTGTCAGCGGACAGGAGACGCCCCATGTCTCTTGACGCCGCCCCCGTGACCGCCCCCGCCCTGGCCCGTTTCAAGGCCGAGGGGCGCAAAATCGTCACCGTCACCGCCTATGACTACCCCTTTGCGCGCCTGTTTGATCAGGTCGGCGTCGATGTGCTGTTGGTGGGCGACTCTCTGGGCATGGTGGTGCAGGGCCAGGAGACGCCGCTGCCGGTGACCCTGGATGAGATGATCTACCATGCGCGCATGGTGGCGCGCGCCGCGCGTCGGGCGCTGGTGGTGATGGATCTGCCCTTCGGCGCCGCGCAGATCTCGCCAGAGCAGACCATGGCCGCCGCCGTGCGCGCCATGCAGGAGAGTGGCTGCGGCGCGGTCAAGCTGGAGGGCGGCGCAGTGATGGCCGAGACCATCGCGTTTCTCACCGCGCGCGGGATTCCGGTTGTCGCCCACGTGGGGCTGACGCCGCAGTCGGTGCGCGCGTTTGGCGGCTTCAAAGTGCAGGGACGCGGCGCCGCAGCGTCACAACGGGTGCTGGACGACGCCCTGGCGGTGGCGCAGGCGGGCGCCAGCGCCATCGTGCTGGAGGGGATTCCCGCCGCCCTGGGGGCGCGCATCACCGCCGAGGCGGGCTGCCCCACCATCGGCATCGGCGCCGGCGCGCAGTGCGACGGCCAGGTGTTGGTGATGCACGATCTGCTGGGCCTGTACGACGGCGTGCGGCCCAAATTCGTCAAACAATATCTGAACGGCGGTCAGCTGGTGAGCAACGCCATCACGCAGTTCGCCGATGAGGTGCGCAGCGGCGCGTTTCCCAGCGCCGAACACGCATTCAAAGGGGAGTAGGCATGCGATTACTGGAGAGCCGGGCCGATCTGAGCGCGTGGCAGAGCGAAACCTTGAGCGGCGGCCACAGCATCGGCTTTGTCCCCACCATGGGCTGCCTGCATGACGGGCATCTGTCGTTGGTGCGCACCGCCGCCGAGGAGAATGGCCGCGCGTTGGCGTCGATCTTCGTCAATCCGGCCCAGTTCGCCGAGGGCGAGGATTACGACCGCTACCCGCGCACCCTGGAGGCGGATATGGCGCTGCTGGAGCAGAGCGGGTGTGACGCGCTGTTCTATCCGCGTGAATCCGATATCTACCCGGAGGGGTTCCAGAGCATCATCGCGGTGGAGCCGCTGAGTTCGGAGCTGTGCGGCGCGGCCCGCCCCGGCCACTTCCAGGGGGTGGCCACGGTGGTGGCGATTCTGCTCAATCTGACCATGCCCACGCGCTGCTATCTGGGTTTGAAGGACTACCAGCAGTTCACCATTCTGCGGCGCATGGTGCAGGATCTGGCCATGCCCTACACCCTGGTGGGGATGCCCACCGTGCGTGAGGCCGATGGTCTGGCCATGTCCAGCCGCAACCGCTATCTGCAAGGCGCCGAGCGCGAGCAGGCGGCGGCGCTGTATCGCGGTTTGAGCGCCGCGCGCAGCGCCTGGAGCAACGGCGAGCGCGACCCGCAGCGCCTGGAGGCGACGGCGCGGGCGGCGTTGACCGAGGCGGGCATTGAACGCATCGACTACGTGGCGGCGCGGCATCCGCTGACGCTGGCGCCGTGGCAAAGCGCCGACCCCATTGCGCCGGTGGTTCTCATGGCCGCCCACGTGGGCGCGGCGCGTTTGATCGATAATCTGCGGCTGGATGACGCCGCCGCGTAAACACCTTGCATTGCCAGCCGTTGCAACGGCGCGGCGATGCGTTATGCTTTGTCATTGAGATTCTGTCAGGAGATCGCAGCAATGGATGTTTCCCTTCTCAAGTGCAAGATCCACCGCGCCCGGGTGACCGAGTGCCATCTGGATTATGAAGGGTCGTGCGCCATCGATGAGGATTTGATGGAGGCGGCGGGTCTGCACGAGTTCGAAGAGATTCATATCTGGAACGTTAACAACGGCGCCCGCTTCACCACCTACGCCATTCGCGGCGAACGCGGCAGCGGTATGATCTCCATCAACGGCTCGGCTGCGCGCATGGCGGAGATTAACGACTTCGTCATCATCGCCGCCTTTGCCCGCGTGCCCGAGGCGCAGGCCCGCGCGCATCAACCGCGCTTGGTCTACATCAACGGCTCCGAGGGCAATCGCATTGTCGGCGTGGGTCAACAGATCCCGGCGCAGGCAGCCTGATCGCGCCCTAATTATTCAGTCAACAGGCCTCCATGAGACGTAATCGGCGCAACCGCTTCGACTCCTCCTTGAACAAGCGACGCTTCGGCGGCGGGCCGCGGCGCAGCTGGCCCAAGTGGCTGTTGCTGCTGGTGCTGCTGGCGGGCGGCGCGGCTCTGGCCTTAAAGAGCTGTGACAGCCGTAAGGTGGAGCCCACCACCCGTTATGAGCGGCTGCCCACGCCGCCGCCCACCCAGTGACCCACGCTGCGCCCCTGCGCGCGGCGGCGCTGTGTGTGACGCTGACGGCGCTGCTGTGCATTGGCGTCACTCCCCAGGCGCGCGCTGCGGGCAGTCTGGTTGCGCCGCGCATTCAGGCTTATGAGTTGAGCGCCTCGGGCGCAGGCGCGGCGCTGGCGCCGGCCATGGCGCAACGCATGCTCGACGACGGCCAGGCCCTGCTGGCGCTGCGCATCGCCGAAGAGGCGCTGGGCGTGGGCGGCTCGCCATTGGAGGCGGCCCAGTGGCGGCGGGTGCAGGCCAGCGCCCACCAACGCCTGGGCCACGCCGCCGAGGCGTTGGCTGCACTGTCGGCGTTTCCCCCCGAAGCCATTGCCAATGACGCCGAGCTGAGTCTGCTGCGCGCCGACGCCTTGATGGGCGCCGAGGAGTTCGACAAGGCGCGTCAAGCCTATGCCGAGTTCCTGGTCAATCAGCCGCGCCATGCCCAGCATGCGCGCGCCCAGTTGGGGGTGGCGCTGTGTCATCTGCGTCTGGGCAATCTGGAGCAGGCGACCCTGCAACTGAATCTCTACGCCGCCCGCGCCGGGCGCCCTGAGCCCGATGTGGCTTTGGATCTGGCGCGCATTGAACTGGCGTTGGCGCAGGGGCGTTCGGCTGAAGCGCTGCATCGACTCAAACAGTTGCCGCAAGCGGCGGCGCAGGGGGAGCGGGCGCAGCGGGCGCGGCGTCATCTGGCGCGTATGGAGGCCGATCATCTGGCGCGCTCGGCGCGCTTTGACGAGGCCCTGGCGCTATTGGAGCAGAGTCTGGCTGCAGGCGGCGATGAACCCACCCGCGCGTTGCACGCCAAACTCTACCGCGATTGGCTGGCGCCCAGCGCCACCGTGACCGTCTACCGTCCGCGCAAACGTCCCGAAGCGCGTCAAAAGGAGCAGCAGGCGTGTCCGCCCGCCCTGCGCGCGGCGCATCAACGGCGCGACTGGCTGCGCGAAGCGCTGACCGGCCCCGAGCCGCTGGAGCGCAGCTTCTATCTGCGCGCGCTGCTGGAGTGGGAGCGGCGCGAGCCGTTGGGGCTGTTGCAGCCGGGCGGTTTGCTGACGCCGCAGGGGCTGGGTTTTGACGCCGACGCCCTGCCCGCGCCATTGCGCGCGCCGTTGGCCGAGGCGGCGCTGCAGGCGGGTCACGGGGAACAGGCGCTGACGTGGTTGGGCGCCGCCGACGAGCCGGAGGCCGACGCCCTGCGCTTGCGTCTGCTGGCTGAAGGGGTGTTGAACCAACAGGCGCACTCGCTGGATGCGCTGTTGGAGCGTTTGATTCCCGATGCCCGCAGCGTGTGGCCTGCGTGGCTGTTGGATGCGGTGACCGATGCGATGTTCCGTTTCACCCGCCAGGGCGCCGAGCGTGATGCGGGTCGATTGCGGCGTCTGCTGCGCGCGCAGCGGGCCGATGCGGCGGTGGATCTGGCGGCGCGCTTCCAACGCGCCTACGCCCAGGAGATGATGGGCGAGCGGCAGGCGGCGCTGTTGGGCTATTTGAACCTGATCTATGGCGAGGCGCCGCCGCAACCTCAAGCGCTGCGCTATCTGCCCATTACTCCACGGGCGGCGGCGGCGCGGCTGTTGGAGGCGCAGGGGCGGCGTGAAGAGGCTGCGACGCTGCGCCGCGCGGCGCCAAACGCGGTCACTCCTTCTCCTTGAGCTCCTTGAGCTCGGCCTTGATCAAAGCGCGCGCCGGATCTTTTTCCGGGAGTTTCTGCAACGCCTGCTGGTAGTGCCAGCGGGCGTTTTTGCGTTGCAGCAGCAGCGCATAGTAGCGCGCCAGCGCCAAGTGGCTGGCGCCCAGCCGCCCCTGCTGCCCTTCGATCACCCCCAGCACATAGAAGGGATCGGCCTCGTCGGGATGCTCCAGGGTCAGGCGTCGCAGCATGCGCGCCGCCTCTTCGGGCTCGCCATCGGCCTTGAGCGCCTGGGCCAGCCGCAAACGCAGGTCCGGATGGTCAGGACGTTGCGCCAGGGCGCGGCGCAGATCGCGCCGGGCGCGTTTGGCGTCGCCCATCTCCAGATAGGTCAAACCCCGGTGGCGCAGAATATAGAGGTCGTCGGGGGCCTCCTTGAGCAGCCCATTGAACTCCTCCAGCGCTTCAAGCAGACGCCCGGCGTAGAGCAGCGCCAGGGCGTGGCCGTAGCGCCAGGCGAAGCGTTCAGGGTCGGTGGCGGTGTAGCGCCCCTGCTTGAGCAGCTCCACAAAGTGGTTGGCCATGGCGTTGGGGTCGGAGGCGGTGCCCGCCATCAGTTTGGCCCGCGCGCGCAGCAGCCGTTCGCTCTGGTGGTCGGGCCGCACGGTTGTCGCCGGGGCGTGGGCCACCAGATCCTCAGCGGCGCTCAGACGCTCCTGGCCCAATGGGTGGGTCACCAGATAGGCGGGGGGTTTGACGCTCATGCGCTGTTCGCGATTGAGCAGATCCATGAAGCTGGAGACGCCGTGGGGGTCATAATGGGCGCCGCCCATATAGTTCACCGCCAGTTGGTCGGCCTGGCTCTCCTTCTGCCGCATGGCCGCCAGCAGACCGCTGCGCGCGGCCGCCTGTCCGCCGACCATGCCGGCCTGCACCGCTTTGGAGTTGCCGGAGGCCAGACCGGCGGCCAATCCCGCCGCCATGGTGATCAGCGACTGGATGGAGGCGCGGCGCAAGTCGGACTTGAGTTTGATGTGGTGACCGGCGGCCAAGTGCGCCAGTTCGTGGGCGATCACCGCCGCCAATTCGTCGCGGTTGCGCGCCATGGCCAGCAGGCCGCTGTGGAAGACGATCCGTTGATCGGCCAGGGCGAAGGCGTTCAAAGTGGGGTTGAGCACCACATAGTAACGCACCGAATCCTTGGGCAGACCGGCGGCGGCGACCAGCGGTTGGGCGATCTCATCGATCAGATCCAGCGTCTCCGGATCGGTCACCAGACGCAGGGGCTTGGCCGCCAGCGGCGAAGCGGCGCCCAGCGTCAGGCCCAGTGTCATCAGCAGAGTCAACAGCGCGGTGCAGCGGGGAAATCGCAACATAGAGCCTCGTGCGCGAGGGCGGGCGGGGGGAGTGGATTCTCATTCAACGCGTTCAGCCTAAACAATCGGCGAGAATATTGCTAGTTACCGACTGGGGCCGGTTAACACGCCCTGGAGACGGCCAATGGCGGGGCGAAGACCCGCGCATGGGGTCGCCGAGACGGAATTTTGGCGCTTGCGCAATGGAGGGTGTCCTATGACCAATCGATTCACCCGACTGGTGCACTTACGGCGTCTGCGGGAAGAGGCGTTGGGCGGCGAGTACGCCCGCACCCTGGCGCAGGTGCGCGATCTGCACGGCCGTATGCACGATCTGGAGGAGCAGACGCTGCAGGGCGAACGCGACGCGCGCGACGGTTTGAGCGATGTTGAACGTCCGCCCACGGCCCTGATTGATGGCTTTGCCCGCGGCCAGGCGTTCCGACGCAAGCGGCTGGAGCTGGAGATCAATCAGGCCCAGGCCGCCAGCGATCGCGCGCGCACTGTGTGGCTGTCGGCGCGCACCCAGTTGCAGCAGGCCGAAAAGCTCAGCGACCGGGCCGAGAACGAGCGCCGTAAAGAGATGTTCCGCAAAGAGTATCGCGAACTGGATATGGCGGGGGTGGTGCGCCACCATCGTCAGGGGGAATAAAAGGCGAAGATCATGCAGGCAATCGAACAACCCAAAGCGCTCCTTCCCACCCGCTGGGCCGCCTTTGTCGTCGGCTGGATGACGGCGCTGCTGCTGTTGTTGGCGCTCACCACGTCGGCCAATGCGCAGCAGGCCGCGCCCGCTCCCGGTCAGCCTCCGGCCGCGCCGGGGGACGCCATGGAGAGCGCTCCGCCAGCGGCGGTCGTGACCGATCAGGACAAACGCATCAAGGATCCGATTCAGCTGCTGCAGGCTTTGGAGAAGCGCCGCATGAATCTGGATGCGCGCGCCAAGCTGCTGGAGACCCGCGAAGCTGAAGTCAAGCGCATGGAGGAGCAGCTCTCCCGGCGCATCGCCGCCATGGAGGCGCTGCGCGCGGAGATCCGTCGCGATCTGGAGGAGGAGAAGCGCATCGATGACGCCAACATCGCGCGGCTGGCCAAGGTTTTCTCCAGCATGAAGCCGAAACAGGCGGGCGCGCAGCTCGAAGGCATGGAGCGCGCCACCGCGGTGAAGGTGCTGCGCGTATTGCGCGAGAAGACCGCCGCCAAGATCCTCGACAAGATGAACCGTCCGGCCGCTGTGGAGCTGGCCGACGAGATCGGCCTGACCATGGGCGAGCGCCGTCGTCGCCGCAATCAATAGGCGCGCGCAACAGCCCATCGACCCAAGCAAAAAAATGCTTAAGACGGGCGCGTGTGCTGACGATACTAACCTTGTTGGACGTCACTGGGCGCCGGGCGGATACAAAAAAAATCACGCCAGCGAAAAAAACCCTCAAGGGGCCCGCCGACGAACCGATACTTAACTCACCCGGCGGCGCTGAGCGCCAAGGGAAGCCGGGGAGAAAAAAAGATCGAACTCCAAAAAGAGCAATCGCCGCAGGAAGCGGACGAAAGCCGCAAAGAGAGTTCGGCGCAGAAATAAACTGAATCGTGTCGTAACTGGTGATAGGGAAACTCAAACAAGGGAACACGCCGAAAATTCGCAATACCCACTTGGCAGTCGAATACAGAAATTAGGGCAGGGTTGGCCCTATAAAATAGCTCAGCCCACCTCCATCCATGGAAGGAATTAACGCGCATTCCATTCTGGATAGCGCTTGATGGAGGTGATTTACCATGGCCTTGTACATCAATACCAATGTGACTTCGCTGAACGCTCAGCGAAATCTGATGAAATCCACCAACTCCCTGGGGAGCACGTTCCAACGCCTCTCTTCGGGTCTGCGCATCAACACCGCCAAGGATGACGCGGCGGGTCTGGCCATCAGCCAGCGCATGACCGCACAGATTCGCGGCCTGAACCAAGCCGTCCGTAACGCCAATGATGGCATTTCGGTGGCTCAGGTGGCCGAAGGCGCCCTGGAGGAGACCACCAACGCGCTGCAACGCATCCGTGAACTGGCGGTGCAGGCGGCCAACTCCACCTATAACTCGGACGACCGCGAGAACCTCCAAAAAGAGGTCAACCAGCTGTTGTCTGAGATCTCCCGGATCTCCGAGCACACCGAGTTCAACAAACTCACCGTGCTCGACGGCACCTACACGGCGCAGAACTTCCATGTGGGCGCGTTCTCCGGGCAGACCATCTCCATCACCATCACCGGAGCGTCGATCAACCATCTGTTCTCCAACACCACGGGGAACCCGGTTGTGACCATCAGCACCGTCAACGGGGCCAACTCCGCGCTGCGTCAAATCGACCAGGCGCTGGACAGCATCGCTGACATTCGCGCTGGCTTGGGCGCGGTGCAGAACCGGTTCGAAGCGGTGATCAACAACCTGTCCAACATCGTTGAGAACATGTCGGCCTCGCGTTCGCGCATCATGGATGCCGATATCGCCGCCGAAACCGCTCAACTGACGCGGGATTCCATTCTGCAACAGGCGGGCACGGCAGTGTTGGCGCAAGCCAATCAGCAGCCGCAATTGGCGCTGCAACTGCTGGGCTAAGGGATTCCGGCGCAGCTGGGTAAGGAATCGCGATGAGCGTGCTCACCGCCAACGACCCCCTGCGCCTTGATCCAGACAAAAGGGCATCGAGTATTGGGCAACGTCACAGCGGGCGAAAACCCAAGGCATGCGCAAGAGGTCCCAGGAGGACTGGCAATGACTGTTCACGGCACTGAGCGCGCAGCATGGCGCATTGGCCGTCGCGATGAAGAGGCGGCGGCGCCCCTTCAAGCATCGCAGAACGGTTTCGGTCGCCTGAGCGCCCATGTGTGGGGCGTCCAGCGCAGCGAAGGGATTGCCGGTCTGAGCATGATGGGACGCTTTTTGGAGATGCTGGGACCGCTGCGCGCGGCGCCGAAGTTGGGCATTGAGGGCATGGTCTTTTTGGCCGAGCTGGCCGATCTGGGCCGTCCTCAAGGCAATGCCCGGCAACGGATTCGGGATCTGGCCGATCTGGCGCTGCGCGGCGTGTTCACGCAGCGGGATCGGGATCTGCTGCGCAGCGCGGTGGCCAGGCTGATGGCGGAGCTGAATCGGGCGTCCAATGACGACCCCCATCTGGCGCGCAGCGAGGAGCTGTGCATCGTGACCCCGGATGGGCGGGCGCAGCCGTCGCAGAACGTCAGCTGGGCTTGCTTGAGCCTGGCTCCGACTCTGGACGCGCTCAATGACGCCACGCAGATCGCTGCCCACAATGAGGAATCCAACGCGGAAGAGATTTCGCGCATGTGAGAGGCGGGAATGATGTTCTTGATCCACAAAACGCGTACATCCGGCACACGCCTTCCGTTGGCGCAGCACACTGCGCTGCCGCAGGGCGAGATGATGGAGTTTGCGCGCGCCAATCAGCGTCAGACCGCCGCACAGGGCGCCAAAGCGACCACTCGGGCCGATGTGATGCTGGCCAACGGCGCGGCGCGGAATCGTCGGCATGCGCAATCCCGCTTGAGCGCCAACGTGCGTCAAACGCGGATCGAGCAGGGCGCGCTTGGCGGCGCGCAGCGGCAAGCCATGGCGCTCGGCGGCGTTGCGTCGCTGATCCAGGAGCCGCCGCAGGCGGAACAGACACACGAGCAGCGGACCCGGTTGCAGACGTTGGGGGCGGCCATGCGCGAGCTGGAGGGGCTGTTTGTCGACGCCTCGCCCTCGCCCAGGAGCCAACCCATTGGCGAGTGGCGCATTCGTAACGGTCGTCTGGTGCGCAGCGGCGCGCTGAACCGTCGTCGCCCATTGGCCAGACGGCGCCCGGCGCCGGAGCGTTCGCAGGAGGAGCAGGGCGGCGTGGCGGATGGCGAATTGGGATGGCTGATCGTCAATGAGGACGCCTCCCTGCTGCTCGATGGCTTGGGCTGGCATTCGGCCGGGGTGGCGATCCCCGCCTCTGCGCCCACGCGTCCCATCGTCGAAGGGTCGGCGATGCGGTGACCAACAGACACAGCGCAAAGGGGTTGGCGCAGACAATCGGTCTCAGGAAGAGACCCCAACGCCACAAAACCCACTTGCGCAGTTGACCCGCACAGTCGGGTCGGGGTTCGGGACTGGCCTCAGAGGTAAAGCGAACAGTTTCAATGCGCCAGGGATTCGGCGCGCAAGACCGCCGCAAGGGGCGGGCGTGACAATCGGTCTGACGCAGAGACCCCAACGCCACAAAACCCTTGAACGCGGTCGGCCCGGAAGATCGGGATGGGGTCCGAGACTGACCCCAAAGATGAGCGAACAGTCTCAGTGCGCCAGGGATTCGGCGCGCCAAACCGCCTCAGAGGGCGGGCGAGGAATCGGTCTCAGGATGAGACGTCAACGCCACAAAACCCTCTTGATGCGGTCGCCCGTTTGGTCGGGCCAGGGTTGGGATTGGCCCTGCGCAATTGAACATCCCGGCGCGCCATGGATTCGGTGCAACGCCCATCTTGGGGCCAGAACTCGGGTCGGTTCTGAAATTGGAAGAGACCCACCCCAGCCAAGGATGGAAATGTTTCGGATCAATCCGAAAAGACCACGCTGGGAGTTGTTGAGAGTGAAGATTGAGCAGATCAACGTCAGCGCCAAAACCCATCGGAAGATGGGCGGCGGCGGACTCCGCTTGGCGGGACGCCAGCGGCTGAATGAACAAGCATGCGCACGGGACGCCATGGAGGGCGGCCTGACGCCGGACGATCTCGCGAAGACGCTCGGATGCGCGCGCGCTTGGAACACCGCCCATAATCCGACCCAGGAGGGGTCGATCATGCGGCGCCATCATCAGGAAAAGTTGATGCGCAATCAACGCTTGACCAGCTTCCGCCAGGCAGTGGCCACGGAACGACTGGATTGGTTGGAGACGAAAACACAGGACGTTTGCGCCATGGAGTGCGCGACGTCCGCCGGGACCGGGATGCCGTTTTGGGCGGTGATGGGCTTGGCCGAGGATGGCCTGCGCATCGCCCGAGGCGCCGGAGTCAGGGTTTCATGACCCCGCGCCAGCAGCCCAGACGGAATCCATGCAGGATGCAACCGACCCTGATGCGCCATCAGGCCGGGCCCAGGATGGCCCAGCGGCGCCAGGGAATCGACGGTGGGACGGGAACGCCCGCCAACGGAGGATTCCACAATGGCTCTTTACATCAACACCAACGTTGCTTCTTTGAACGCCCAACGCCGCTTGAACCAGAGCACCACCAAGCTGAGCGGCATTTATCAGAAGTTGTCCTCGGGTCTGCGCGTGAACAGCGCCAAGGACGACGCGGCGGGTCTGTCCATCTCCACCCGCATGACGGCGCAGGTGCGTGGTTTGAACATGGCGGCGCGCAACGCCAACGATGGCATCTCGCTGGCCCAGGTGGCCGAGGGCGCCCTGGAGGAGACCACCAACGCGTTGCAGCGGATGCGCGAACTGGCGGTGCAGGCGGCCAACGGCACCATGACCACCAGCGACCGCGACGACCTGCACGCCGAGTTTGCGCAGTTGGTGTCGGAGATCGACCGGATTGCGCATACCACCAGCTTCAACGGCAAGGTGCTGATGAGCACCGCGGGCTACTCCGCCAAAATTCAGGTGGGAGCCTATAGTGGCCAGATGATTTCGTTCGTGATCAAGGCGGCCACCGCCAATGCGCTGGCCATCAGCGCGCTGACCATCAGCGGCACGGGCCCGAGCCGGGCGGCGTCGGCCATCAGCACGCTGGATTTGGCCATCAACAGCATCACTGACATCCGCGCCACCTTGGGCGCGATGCAGAATCGCTTTGAGGCGGTGGTCTCCAACCTGAGCAACCAGTCCGAACAGATGTCGGCTGCGCGCTCGCGGATTCTGGATGCGGATATCGCCTTTGAGACCGCGCAGTTGACCCAGCAGTCGATTCTGCAGCAGGCGGGTACGGCGATTCTGGCGCAAGCCAACCAGCAACCGTCGCTGGCGCTGCAACTGCTCGGCTAAGAGCGCGCAGTGAGGAGTTGAACGAGTAAGACAGCATTCATGACCGATGGGGGCCCGTGTGGAAAGCCTGCGGGCGCGCCAAGGATGGCGCACAAACACGGGCCCGGTTCGGCATGAAATCCCCTTCCGGCAAGGAGCGTCGGGAGGTCCCAGGGAGGGAGCCGTCAGGAGGACGGAGCGCCAGGGAGCTGACCAGGATCGGTCGGCGCGCCAGGGAGCTGACCAGGATCGGTCGGCGCGCCCAGGATAGGCGCGGCGCAAACGCAATGCGGCCCAAGGAGCGGGCCGCGCCCTTGAGCCTCCAGGAGGGATGGCGCAAGGGAACGGAGCGAGGAGAGCTCTTCGCTTCGCGGCAAAAAAGAGCGCGTCATGTATCGGGGCATTGCCCCGATGACCAAGGATCGGTCAGGGCGCGTTCTTACCGAACGGGAAGGAGTCCCGTTCAGCATGGCCACGGGAAGGCCATGTGGCGGCAGGACGCCAGGGATGGCGAAGGAAGGCCATAGGAAGGACCTTCAGAGCAGTACGGCGCCACGGAGTGGTTCTGGATGAACCGGCAGGGCGCGCTATTGAGGGGCTGGAAGCTCCGCAGAGAACGGATGGACTGGAAACGGCATGTGTCATCACATGCGTGCGTGAGCCCACGCGCCTTCAGGATGAAGACGACGACGGGAGCGCGCATCACAGAAAAATTCCCACAGGGGAATTGTGCTGTAAGCGAGGACAGGACGTCCTGCGGGCTGAACGGAAACAGCCCCGACCAATGGACTTAGGAATGATAGCGCCGGAACCACCGCGTTCCGATCATGGAGGATCATCATGGCTCTTTACATCAACACCAACGTTGCCTCTTTGAACGCCCAACGCCGCTTGAACCAGAGCACCACCAAGCTAAGCGGCATTTATCAGAAGTTGTCCTCGGGTCTGCGCGTGAACAGCGCCAAGGACGACGCGGCGGGTCTGTCCATCTCCACCCGCATGACGGCGCAGGTGCGTGGTTTGAACATGGCGGCGCGCAACGCCAACGATGGCATCTCGCTGGCCCAGGTGGCCGAGGGCGCCCTGGAGGAGACCACCAACGCGTTGCAGCGGATGCGCGAACTGGCGGTGCAGGCGGCCAACGGCACCATGACCACCAGCGACCGCGACGACCTGCACGCCGAGTTTGCGCAGTTGGTGTCGGAGATCGACCGGATTGCGCATACCACCAGCTTCAACGGCAAGGTGCTGATGAGCACCGCGGGCTACTCCGCCAAAATTCAGGTGGGAGCCTATAGTGGCCAGATGATTTCGTTCGTGATCAAGGCGGCCACCGCCAATGCGCTGGCCATCAGCGCGCTGACCATCAGCGGCACGGGCCCGAGCCGGGCGGCGTCGGCCATCAGCACGCTGGATTTGGCCATCAACAGCATCACTGACATCCGCGCCACCTTGGGCGCGATGCAGAATCGCTTTGAGGCGGTGGTCTCCAACCTGAGCAACCAGTCCGAACAGATGTCGGCTGCGCGCTCGCGGATTCTGGATGCGGATATCGCCTTTGAGACCGCGCAGTTGACCCAGCAGTCGATTCTGCAGCAGGCGGGTACGGCGATTCTGGCGCAAGCCAACCAGCAACCGTCGCTGGCGCTGCAACTGCTCGGCTAAGAGCGCGCAGTGAGGAGTTGAACGAGTAAGGCAGCATTCATGACCGATGGGGGCCCGTGTGGAAAGCCTGCGGGCGCGCCAAGGATGGCGCACAAACACGGGCCCCTATCCCTCATGAGATCCCTTGATGGTAAGCCAAGCAAGAGCGCCGCTGGCGTGGCGACAAATTGGCGGCGCATGACGGGAGCGGTAAAGCGCAAGACAGGATGCATGATCGATGGGGCCCGTGTGGAACAGCCTGCGGGCGCGCCAAGGATGGCGCACAAACACGGGCCCCATCGCTGATGTAATCCCTCGCCGGCGCCTACGTCGGCAAGTTTTCGGGCAAGAGTCGTCAACAAGACGCCAAGCCCGGGATGGATGGGGCCAGGTTTTGATTCACTTAGGCGCAACGCCATGGATGAAAGGGAGAGCGTATTGGGCGAAGAGAAGAGATATAAATCTTGAATATACAATCGGATGCGATATCGCTATTAGATCGACAACGCGCGCCGCACGGCGCAGCAGTTGGGGTCTTGCGGCGAGACGTGAACGCCAACATCGCTATGTTGATCACGCCATGGCATCCAGGCGACGAGCCAGACGTTTGATGATGTGCATCAGCGCTGCTCTTCGGAGATGCGCGACAGCGGCGTCCAAGGGGTCTGTGCATCGTCAGCTGCATGATGGCGCAGGCGCGTGGTCTGCCCGTCGCAGCGTGAGCAATGCGCGCGCACTCCCAGGGGCGCGCTGGAAAGCCATGGGATGGACTTTCCAGCGGTGGGAACGCTCAGGAGTGTGGGTTCAAGAAAAACCGGCAGGCGTGTAAAGGGGTTGGACGCCCCGTAAACCAGCAGGGCATGGGGTCAATGCAAACGGCATAGTTGGGTTGACTTCAGCCACGCAGGCGCGTTGACGCGTTGTTGATTCGCCATGGATGGCGAGGGAGGGCCAAAGAGTGGTCTTCTCCATATCAACGATGTGAAAGCGCAAGGGAGGGGTTCTGGATGGAACCGCTCTGACGCCATCGGGAGCTGGAGGCTCCTTAGGGATCGCGTCATTGGAATGTGACGCGTGCGCATGCCCGTCGGTCGCCACAGTGTGGGCTATGGCGCGCAATCGCCAGGGATGGCGAAAGAGGTCCAAGGGATTGGACTTCTGGCAGTGTGGCGCCAAGGAGAGTGGTTCAGGAGGAACCGGCAAGGCGCGTGAACAGGGGCTGGACGCTCCGCAAACAAGCAGGGCATGGAGTCAACGACATGCGCAGAGCGACCGTGGGTTGGCCGTATTCAGGATGAAAACGGCGGGTGTTGCGTTAATCAGCGATCCGTTCAGGATTGCGCCACTGCGTGCGGGGACAATGTCCAGGGGGGCCGGGTTTATGGCTCCAAAGGGAATCAAAGCACCATTAGCAGTAGGAACAGGAAGCGTTCCGATCATGGAGGATCATCATGGGACTCTACGTTAACACCAACGTCGCTTCGTTGACCGCGCAACGGAATCTGAACAAGACCAGCCAAAAGCTTGGCAACGTCTATCAACGCCTCTCTTCGGGCTTGCGCATCAACAGCGCCAAGGACGACGCGGCGGGCCTGTCCATCGCCACCCGCATGGGCGCGCAGGTGCGTGGTCTGAACATGGCGGCGCGCAACGCCAACGACGGCATCTCGCTGGCCCAGGTGGCCGAGGGCGCCCTGGAGGAGACCACCAACGCGTTGCAGCGGATGCGCGAACTGGCGGTGCAGGCGGCCAACGGCACCATGACCACCAGCGACCGCGACGACCTGCACTCCGAGTTTGCGCAGTTGGTGTCGGAGATCGACCGGATTGCGCATACCACCAGCTTCAACGGCAAGGTGCTGATGAGCACCGCGGGCTACTCCGCCAAAATTCAGGTGGGAGCCTATAGTGGCCAGATGATTTCGTTCGTGATCAAGGCGGCCACCGCCAATGCGCTGGCCATCAGCGCGCTGACCATCAGCGGCACGGGCCCGAGCCGGGCGGCGTCGGCCATCAGCACGCTGGATTTGGCCATCAACAGCATCACTGACATTCGCGCCACCTTGGGCGCGATGCAGAATCGCTTTGAGGCGGTGATCTCCAACCTGAACAGCCAGGCGGAGAACACCACGGCGGCGAAGTCGCGCATCATGGATGCGGATATCGCCTTTGAGACCGCGCAGCTGACCGCGCAGTCGATTCTGCAACAGGCTGGCACCGCCATCCTGGCGCAAGCCAACCAGCAGCCAGCCTTGGCGCTGAGTCTGTTGGGTTAATGGAAAGATTGGGCGGAGCCGCACATGCGTCTCCGCCCGTGTTCTCCCCTTATGGAGGCGCACGGGTTTCGCGGAAGCGCGTGTGTTGTCATGGCGTGGGGAAGCGTAGCGCTGGATGTGCTATGTAGCGGATAAAATGGGATTTTGTCCGCTTAAGACGCGAAACCGCCAGGGACCGGCAGTTTCTCGTCTGCAAAACATGACCAGGGACGGTCATCCATGCGTTGTTTGTACACAACGCACAGTTGTCAGGAGTCGGATATGGCGTCGCCAGACCATGCAGGCAAACGCGGCGTCATCCATGGAAGGATGGTCGGCAAGGAGTGTCGGCCACACAGCTAAGGAGTAGGCATCATGGGCTTATATGTGAACACCAACGTTGCTTCGTTGACCGCGCAACGGAATCTGAACAAGACCAGCCAAAAGCTTGGCAACGTCTATCAACGCCTCTCTTCGGGCTTGCGCATCAACAGCGCCAAGGACGACGCGGCGGGCCTGTCCATCGCCACCCGCATGGGCGCGCAGGTGCGTGGTCTGAACATGGCGGCGCGCAACGCCAACGACGGCATCTCGCTGGCCCAGGTGGCCGAGGGCGCCCTGGAGGAGACCACCAACGCGTTGCAGCGGATGCGCGAACTGGCGGTGCAGGCGGCCAACGGCACCATGACCACCAGCGACCGCGACGACCTGCACTCCGAGTTTGCGCAGTTGGTGTCGGAGATCGACCGGATTGCGCATACCACCAGCTTCAACGGCAAGGTGCTGATGAGCACCGCGGGCTACTCCGCCAAAATTCAGGTGGGAGCCTATAGTGGCCAGATGATTTCGTTCGTGATCAAGGCGGCCACCGCCAATGCGCTGGCCATCAGCGCGCTGACCATCAGCGGCACGGGCCCGAGCCGGGCGGCGTCGGCCATCAGCACGCTGGATTTGGCCATCAACAGCATCACCGACATCCGCGCCACCTTGGGCGCGATGCAGAATCGCTTTGAGGCGGTGATCTCCAACCTGAACAACCAGGCGGAGAACACCACGGCGGCGAAGTCGCGCATCATGGATGCGGATATCGCCTTTGAGACCGCGCAGCTGACCGCGCAGTCGATTCTGCAACAGGCTGGCACCGCCATCCTGGCGCAAGCCAACCAGCAACCGGCCTTGGCGCTGAGTCTGTTGGGGTAATTGTTCTGAGCGCATGATGCCTGGCGGCGCCTGAGCCCATGGATGGGCTATACAAGGCGCCGCCGCGCTCTAACTTCCGGCGCTGGCGCGCTGGGAGCTCGCCGTGGACAGCAGGAGCGTTCAGCGGCGACCGGATGGAGTCGATTCGGTATTGGGAACGGCTCATGAGCCATGGATGGCGATCGTTATGTCGCGTGAGCTGCGCCATGACGTTGACGGAGTAAGTTGCACAGGTGAGCCCCTCTCCTGACAGGGTGGGTGGGTTCGCATGGCCAGGGAAGGCCACACGACAGGCGTGTTCCGCTGTCGTTGTACTGATGGGAAGGAGCCCCGTTGCCGCAGCGTATGCGGTTGAGTTGGGTTAAGGAATCCAATGCAGTGATGTCATGCGCGGGCCAAGGGCCCGCCATTGACAGGGGGATTGGCGGCCACAGGCCGCCAGCGCCCCGCCTCCAATCATGGATGTCGCGCGCTGTGCCGCGCGTGATCAGGGGAGGAAGAGATTATGGCAATGACCATCACCACAAATGTGGTGTCTTTACATAAGCTTGACACATTGTCGCCAAGCTCGTTCGCAACCGGCTTGTCGCGTTTGGCCACAGGGCTGCGCGTCAATGGACAGGCGCACGCGCATGCGTTGACCGCCAGTCGGCGCCTGGAGACGCGTTATTTGGCGCAGGTGTTGGCGGGCTCCAACGTCATGGCCCAGTTGATGGGCCTGAATCTGGATCCACAGGCCAACTGTGATCCGGAAGAGTCGGCGTTGTGGCGGTTGGTTGAGGAGATCGACCAGGCGGCCAATCGATCTGGTTTACGCCAAAAGCGTATCGGTTTTGGGTTCTCCGATTTTGCAGAGGAGGAGCAGGCTGCGGGCGTGGATCGACACCGTTTTGAGAATGTTCTCAGCGCGTTGCGGCGTGAGGCGGACCGGGCGCTCATGCAGCAAGCCCAGCGCGCCGATGCGCGGCGGGCGCAGGAGCATGTGCGCCATGCCACCGAAGATATCGTGCGTCAGGCGGGTCTGGCGATTTTGGCGCAGGCCAATCAAAGCGCGCAGGCGACCCACTCTCTGCTGACGTGACGATGACAGCCAAGTTGAGCGGAAGGCGACGGTTTGTGCGCGCCTTTTGGGCGCCGAGAGCGCCGCTGAGGAGATCGCCAACCTGATCCGGTTGTGACGTATCGGGCAAACAGGGACGGCGATTGTCAGGCGGCTCACATAACACGCTGCGCCGAGGCTCGGCGTGTTGTGTGGATGATGTTGTGATGTTTGGCGACGCTCAGGTCCAGAACGGGGCCAGAGGTTGATGGCTTGAACGCCAAGGCCGCCCTATGCATAGGTGGAGCGGGAGAAGTGTGCGCTCTTTTCGCCAACAGAGTTGATGGGATCAACGGTGAACAGGGATGACGCATCCGTTTGCGCATGCTGCGAGCGGTCGTGTTCTCAAGGAGGAGTGCTATCGCATAGAGATCAGGGATGAGACGCGTATACGCGCGTAATTTTCGGACAGGGTTGGTCCGATGAAACGAACAGCCCACCTCCACCCATGGATGGGAACCAGACACGAAACACGATCTTGGTACGGGGGTAGACTATGTTTTCCATCAATACAAATGTGCAAGCTATTCGGGCCCAACGCAGTCTGTCGAAGGTGTCGACGGATTTGAGCACGACCTTTCAACGGCTCTCTTCGGGGGTGCGCATCAATAGCGCCGCCGATGACGCCGCTGGTCTGTCCATCGCCACCCGCATGAGCGCACAGATTCGCGGCCTGAACATGGCGGCGCGCAACGCCAACGACGCCATTTCGTTGGTGCAGGTGGCCGAAGGGGCTCTGGACGAAACCACCAACGCTCTGCAACGGATGCGGGAGCTGGCGGTGCAATCGGCCAATGGCACCTTGACCACCACGGACCGCACCAATCTGAACACCGAGTTCACGCAACTGGCTTCGGAGATCAACCGCATCTCCAGCGCCACTCAGTACAACGGCAAAACGCTGCTGAGCGTTGGTGGGTACTCGGGCAAGATTCAAGTGGGGGCCTATAGCGGGCAGAAGATCACGTTCCAGCTCTACAGCGCCACGGCGACTGCTCTGCAGGTGAAGACGCTGTCAATTGGCGGCAACTCCGCTTTGCCAGCGCAGTCGGCAATCTCGGTGTTGGACAATGCTCTGAACAGCGTGAGCAGCATGCGCGCGACGTTGGGTGCGGTGCAGAACCGGTTTGAGTCGGTGATCGCCAACCTCAACAACCAAGCCGAACAGCAGACGGCGGCGCAGTCGCGCATCATGGATGCCGACATCGCCTCCGAGACCGCCAACCTGACCCGGTTGTCGATTCTGCAGCAGGCGGGCACGGCGATATTGGCCCAGGCCAATCAACAGCCCGCCTTGGCGCTCAGTCTGTTGGGGTGATGTAAACGACATTCGGCGACGCCCAGGTCCAAGGACGGACCAGGAGTTGATGGCTTGAACGCCAGGGCGTCGCCCTATGCATCGGCATGGCGGGCGGGGATATTCCCGCTTGGCCAATGGCATTGGCTGAATGGCGAGCAGGGATGACGCATTCGTTTTCGCATGATGCGAGCGGCCGTGTTTTCTCAAGGAGGAGTGCTATCGCATAGAGATCAAGGATGAGGCGCGTTCGCGCGCAATAATTCGGACAGGGTTGGTCCGATGAAACGAGCAACCCACCTCCACCCATGGAATGGGAGCCATAACAAGCAACAGCAATTGGTGCGGAGGTAAGACCATGTTTTCTATTAACACGAACGTTCAAGCCATTCGGGCGCAACGCAGTCTGTCTGGTGTGTCGACGGATTTGAGCACGACCTTTCAACGGCTCTCCTCGGGGGTGCGCATCAACAGCGCCGCCGATGACGCCGCCGGTCTGTCCATCGCCACGCGCATGAGTTCGCAGATTCGCGGCCTGAATATGGCTTCACGCAACGCCAACGACGCCATTTCGTTGGTGCAGGTGGCCGAAGGCGCCCTGGACGAAACCACCAACGCTCTGCAGCGTATGCGGGAGCTGGCGGTGCAATCGGCCAATGGCACCATGACCACCACGGACCGGGATAATCTACAAACCGAGTTTGCGCAGTTGCAGTCGGAGCTTGACCGCATTGCGCAACACACCACGTTTAATGGCAAGTCGCTGTTGAGCGTGGGCTATAGCGCCAGATTGCAGATTGGCGCCTATAGCGGTCAGTTTATCTCGTTCCATATCAAAGGCGTGAAAGCCTCCACCATTGGCGTGAGTACGGGCGCGACTATCAGTGGCACCACCACCACCAGTCACGCAACGGCGGTCATTGGTTTGTTGGATACGGCGCTGAGCAGCATTACGTCCATTCGCGCGACGTTGGGCGCGGTGCAGAACCGCTTTGAGTCGGTGATCGCCAACCTGGATAACCAGGCGGAACAGCAGACGGCGGCCAGGTCGCGCATCATGGATGCCGACATCGCCGCCGAGACCGCCAATCTGACCCGGTTGTCGATTTTGCAGCAGGCGGGCACGGCGATTTTGGCGCAAGCCAATCAACAGCCGGCTTTGGCGCTCAGTCTGTTGGGATGATGTGACGATGTTTGGCGACGTCCAGGTCCAGGGAAGGACCAGGCGTAAGCCATGGCGTGAGCGCCAGGGCGTCGCCAATTTTGCCACCGTGATGGAGGAAATCCGTCACGGCAAGCCGCGTTGATTTGGCTGGAGCCAGGGATGACGCAAGCGCGCGCGTCGCATGAGCCGCCGCGCGTCTCAAGGAGGAGTCCTATCGCATAGAGATCAAGGATGAGGCGCGCGTGCGCGCGTAATTTCGGACAGGGTTGGTCCGATGAAACGAGCAACCCACCTCCACCCATGGAATGGGAGCCATGATAAGGGAAAAAACACTTGGTGCGGAGGTAGACCATGTTTTCCATCAATACAAATGTGCAAGCCATTCGGGCGCAACGCAATCTGACAAGCGTGGCGACGGACTTGAGCACGACCTTTCAACGGCTCTCTTCGGGGGTGCGCATCAACAGCGCCGCCGATGACGCCGCCGGTCTGTCCATCGCCACCCGCATGAGCTCGCAGATTCGCGGCCTGAATATGGCTTCACGCAACGCCAACGACGCCATTTCGTTGGTGCAGGTGGCCGAAGGCGCCCTGGATGAAACCACCAACGCCCTGCAGCGTATGCGGGAGTTGGCGGTGCAATCCTCCAATGGCACGTTGACCACCACCGATCGGGAGAATCTGCGGGTCGAGTTCGACCAGCTGCTCTCCGAGATCAACCGCATCAGCGGCGCCACCCAGTACAACGGCACCACGCTGTTGAGCAAGGGGTATACGGTCAAGTTGCAGGTGGGGGCCTACAGCGGTCAGAAAATCGCGTTCAGCATCAAGAGCGTGACCGCCACCGGGCTGGGCATCAGCGCCGATGTCACCATCAGCGGCACCAGCAACTACCAGGCGCAGGCGGCGATTACGTTTTTGGACAATGCGTTGAGTAGCGTGACGTCTATTCGCGCGACGTTGGGCGCGGTGCAGAACCGGTTTGAGTCGGTGATCGCCAACCTCAACAACCAAGCCGAGCAGCAGACGGCGGCGCAGTCGCGCATCATGGATGCCGACATCGCCTCCGAGACCGCCAACCTGACCCGGTTGTCGATTCTGCAGCAGGCGGGCACAGCGATATTGGCCCAGGCCAATCAACAGCCTGCGTTGGCGCTCAGTCTGCTTGGGTAGGCGTTGATGACTGCTTAAGGATGGGCGGAAAAAAGGGGGGTGCGCGGCTCTCGCGCCGCGCGCTCTCCCGGCCATGGATGGAAGGAGAGCCCCCATGAAGCATGCATTTCCTCACAAGACGGTGTGCGGCGTGAGCTTGAGCGGACCCCGCTCCGTCTCCAGGGCGCGTCGTCAGCAGCGGCCACAACAGGCGGCGATGGCGCAAGAGTCCTGGGATCTGGTGCGCCAGGAGTTGGGCCACGCCACGCGGGAGCTGGAGAGCCTGGATGCGCAGATGCGTCAAAATGGGCGCCGTGGGCGCGGCGTCCAGGGCGTCAATGCGCCGCATCGGGCCGAGGTGGCGGCATTGATTCGCGCCATGCGCGAGCTCTCGGGCATGTTGTCGTAACGACCAACGCAGACAGATGTTGGCCCGCTTGCGATGTAAACCCATAAAACTCTGAAAATAAGAGAATTATTTTAACGAATTGCGGCACAAAGCAGGGTTTTCCGGCATTGCGACGAGATAAACCAACGCAAAAATCGCGTTATGTTGAAAAAAACGCTCATGCTGACGTCAGAGCGTTCGATAAACAAACCGATAGGCCCGAAAAAACCAACGCAGGGCTTATCCAGATAACGGGAATTAAAGTGCTGATTTAAAGTATGAAATGATGTTTAGGGCGAAATTGCCCATAAGGAAAGCCAACGCGCCAGGGAGTGGTGAGAGCGTGGATGCGCAGAGCGAAAAATCGCCTGCTGTCCGCGCCGATGGCGTTTGCCATCCACGTTCCCCAACGTGCGTTGGCTTTTTGCGTTTTGCGCGCGGGAGTGCGCGGCGGAAAGGAGGCTGTTGAACATCCAAGGGAGCAATTCGGGCAGGGTTGGCCCAAGGAGCAACCCCTATTCGACCAAGGAAGGCGCGCTTTATAGAAGGAGGCTGGGACCGTGACGATACACCTTCACGGCAATGTCACCTCCCTGAAAACGCGGCGACAATTGGGACGAGGCGCCAACGCGTCAGCGTCGGCGGCAATGCGTTCGCGCGTGTCCAGCGCGGCGCGTGCGAGCAGAAGCGGCGAGATCCCCGAGGGGATCGCTTTTTCGCCTCAATTCATGTCGCGACTCAGGGGGAACAACCAAGCGATACGCAACGCCAATGACGGCATCTCCATCATCGACGTGGCCGATGAGGCGCTGCAGGAGACCGAGAGCGCCCTGACGCGTCTGCGCCGGGTGGTCATGTTGGTGGAGCGCGGCGGGTTTGCCCCCGCCGAGCAGCTGAGTCTACAGACCGAAGTGGACCAGTTGGTGGCGCGTATCGACCAGGCGGCGCAGCGGGTCAAGTGGCATGAGTCACAACTGCTGCGCGGCGGCGCGAATAGCGCGGGCGCCAGTCTGGATCTGGGATCCGGGCGCGTGGTGAGCTTTTCGTGGGATAAGCTCGGCGCGCAGGGTCTGGGTCTGGGCGAAGAGCCCGCAGCCGCCGTCAGCGCGCAGGCGCAACCGGACGTTGAGCGCGTGGAGAGCGCGCTGGCGGACGTGGGCGATCTGCGCATGGATCTCGGTTTGGCGCGCAATCGTCTGGAGCAGGTGATTGACGATCTGCAGGACGCTTCTGCGCGCGCCCTGGAGGAGCGGCAGGCGCGACGTCTGGACGGCGCGCAGGCGGCGTCCGTGGCCAATCTGACGCGCGACGCCATCGAACGCTATGCGCAGGGCGCCATCGACGCGCAGGCCAACCAGCATCCCATGCTGGCGCGGCTGCTGGCGGCGGCGCCCCTGGACGCGTTCGGGGAGAGGTAAAAGAGACAGCCGCGCCCTGGGCGCGCGCTGCGCGGGATTTGGATTGGTCCCGATAAGAGAATCAATCCACAGGCCAGGGGAGCGGCCGCACAGTCGAGCGCACGGCGACGATCAAGCCGTCAGCGCAGCGCTTTGGATGAGCGCGTCAGACTGTCCAACAAGCGGAGGCGTTCCGCACGGGGCCCGGGTTGGCCCGCGACAATGATTAACCCACCTCCGCCACGGATGGGGCAACGGCTTCGCTCATGGGGAGCGACGCATGCGGAGGAACCGCTATGCCAATATCAATCAATACCAACACGCTGGCGTTCAGCGCTGCGAATAATCTGAATAAGACGTCAAAGAGTCTGGCCAGAAGCTTTCAACGCCTGTCGTCGGGGTTGCGCATCAACAGCGCCGCCGATGATGCGGGCGGTCTGGGCATCGCCACCAATATGACGGCGCAGATCCGTGGTCTGAACCAGGCGATCAGTAACGCCAATGACGGCATTTCCATGGCCCAGGTGGCCGAAGGCGCCTTGAATGAAACCGATGATGCGTTGCAGCGCATCCGCGAATTGGCGGTGCAGTCGGCCAATGGTTCGTTGAGCACCACCGACCGGCAGAATCTGCAAGTGGAGGTCTCAGCGCTGATCTCGGAGATTCAGCGCATCGCCACCTCCACCGAGTACAACGGCTCCACGTTGATGTCCACTGAGGGCACCAGCGTGACGTTCTTTGTGGGCGCCAATCAGAGCCAAACCATCTCTCTGACCATCAAGGGGGCGCGCACCACCGACCTGGGGATCTCCCTGGTCAGCATCGGCACCAGCGCCTCCTGGGCCAGCTCCGCCATCACATTGGTGGATACGGCGCTGTATAGCGTGTCGGAGATTCGCGCCACTCTGGGCGCGGTGCAGAACCGGTTGGATATGGTGACGTCGGTGTTGGCCACCACCGCGCAGAACCTCACCGAGGCGCGTTCCAACATCATGGACGCCAACGTGGCCGCCGAAACCACCAATCTGACGCGTTCGGCCATTATTCAGCAGGCCGGCGTGGCGGTGTTGGCGCAGGCCAATCAGCAACCCAGCGTTGTGTTATCGCTATTGGGCTGATCGCCCTTTTCACACGCCGTTTTCCGAGATTTGCAAAACCGCTTTTCAACCCCGCCTCTGGCGGGGTTTTTTTTGTCTGCGCGCTCGGTTTGCGCGCCACTGAAGCGTCACAAACACACCATACCGTTATGTTTGCAAACCGGCTTTGGCAGAGTCTTTTGGAGTTATATAGTTGCTTGAATCCAGAATGACACACATCCAAAGCGCTCAATGTTTGCGTGACGTAGGCTGAGCTTGCGCTGACTATGGGACAAATTTCCAACGGAAATTTGTCGGGATTCTTAAGGGTCTGTGACCCTTAAGCGGGTGTGGGCGGAGCCCACGATTTGGATGTTGACCTTGGGAGCTCGAGGGCATAGCCCTCGATATCTTTCAGCGCCCATATGTTCACTTTTGGGTAGTGGCTCCGTTTAGCTGATTTTGTATAAAACTTGCATGGATTTGGCCATCGTTCTCACATGGATAGTGGAGAAAACAGATGGCCATGATTACCGTGCATTGCCCAGAATGTGGAAGCCAAAACGTTGTAAAGAATGGAAAACAGTCCAATGGGAAGCCGCGCTTCCGCTGCGACAATCCAGACTGTAAACGCCGCTATTTCCAAACGACCTACACCCACAAAGGGCGTCAACCAGAGGTAAAACGTCAAATCCTTGAGATGACTCTTAACGGCGCTGGGATTCGTGACACCTCTCGCGTCCTGGGTGTCGGGCGCAACACCATCACCCGAGAGATAAAAAAACACCGGAATCTCACAGGTGAATCTTCCACTTCTGGCTGAACTGGCTTCCGATACGCCGGTCGACGTGGTTCGGGTTGATCAAGCAGAAGCTGATGAAATGTGGTCCTATGTCGGCAGCAAGGCCAACCCTCGATGGATTTGGCATGCCATCGAACGCCAGTCAGGCCGCGTCCTGGCATATGTCTTCGGAACTCGGAAAGATGCTGTGCTCAAAGAGCTGCGTAAACTGCTGGAGCCTTTTGGCATCGCCAACCTGTTTACCGATGATTGGGGCGCTTACCATCGCGTCCCATTGGCCCCAAATCATTTCGTGGGCATGTTTCGGTTCAGTTGGAAAATGACAAACAAGCCGTTTATAATGTGTAGATAATAAGCGGAGGTTTGTATGGAACGGAAGAAGCGGAGATTTACGGCTGAGCAGAAGGTAGGCTATGTGCGCCGTCACCTGGTCGAGAAGGTGGTTCTCTCGGATCTGTGTGACGAGGCGGGCATTCAGCCCAGCCAGTACTATCGCTGGCAAAAGGCTTTGTTTGAGAATGGCGAAGCGGCTTTGGCTGACAAACGCGGCCAAAAGGCTCGTGATCGACAGATTGCCGAACTAGAAGCGAAGTTGGCAACCAAAAATGAGGTTATGTCCGAGCTTCTTGAGGCGCATGTTGCGCTAAAAAAAAGTCTTGGGGTGAGCTGAACGGCTGCTGGGTGGAGCCGGACATACGGGATTCGGTGGTGGATTTCGTGGCGTCTTGGTCAGACAAGAGCGAAATCGACACGAGCCGGATTATCAACTGGATAGGCGTGCAAAGGGGCAAGTTCTATTCATGGCGCAAGCGCTATGGAATGGTTAACGACCACAATGGCCGTATTCCCCGAGATTTTTGGCTGGACGATTGGGAGAGGGAAGCGATTGTCGCCTTTTTCCATGAACATCCGTCAGAGGGCTATCGGCGTCTGACCTACATGATGCAGGATGCAGACGTGGTGGCGGTCAGCCCCTCTTCAGTGCTGCGTGTGCTCAGAACTGCCGGGCTGATGCGTCGTTGGAGCCCACCGCCCTCGCAGAAGGGCACAGGGTTCAAACAGCCTTCGGAGCCGCATAAACACTGGCATGTGGACATCTCCTATCTGAATATCCAGGGGACGTTCTACTATCTGTGCAGTGTCCTGGATGGATGTAGCAGGTTTATCCTCCACTGGGAGATTCGTGAGTCGATGAAGGAAGATGAGGTTGAAGTGGTCCTGCTCCGAGCTCAGGAGGCCTATCCGGAAGCTAAGCCGCGGCTGATCTCAGACAATGGGCCGCAGTTCGTTGCCAACGATTTTAAGGCGTTCATCCGGGAATCCGGCATGACGCATGTGAGGACTTCGCCTTACTATCCGCAGAGCAACGGAAAACTGGAGCGTTTTCACGGTAGTTTGAAGCGTGAGTGCATTCGGCCTCAGACGCCATTATCGCTGGAAGATGCCCAACGGGTTGTGGGAAAGTACGTCGAGCATTAC